>SVSP01000005.1 GCA_015064255.1 Oscillospiraceae bacterium | reverse complement strand
GCTTGTAAAAATTTCGACCGTAGAAACGGCGAAACCCCCGATAAAATCGGGGGTTTCTTGGGCAATATCTTTTTCATTGCCCTTTGATGGCGGAAGGAGTGGGATTCGAACCCACGTGGGCGTGAACCCAAACGGTTTTCAAGACCGCCTCGTTATGACCGCTTCGATATCCTTCCGTATTAAGTTTGTTTTGCACAAGGCTTCTGTCTTCGCAACGCTATTATAATACCACAACAAAGGCACTATGTCAAGTGTTCACACATATTTTTTTATTTATTTTTTATTTTTAATTGTTATTTTCGTTGAAATTTCAAGCAGTATTTGTTATAATGTACTTGTATTTATTTTTATATGGAGAATATCATGCTTGACATAACACTCATCGGAACGGGCGGCGCGCTTCCTCTTAAGGACAGATTCCTGTCGTCCTGCTTAATGAAATACAGTGGCGCGAATTTTCTCTTTGACTGCGGAGAAGGCACTCAGATTTCTCTGCGCCGTCAGAAAATATCTCTCAGCCGCATAAACACGATCTGCATCACCCACTGTCACGCAGACCACGTCAGCGGACTTCCAGGACTGCTCCTCTCTATGGGCAACGATATGCGCACCGAGCCTGTCACGCTTATCGGGCCGGCAGGTTTCTCGCGAATTTTGCACTCGCTTCTCATAATCGCGCGCGAGCTTCCTTTTGAGCTGAATATTATTGAATTAAAACACAGCACCGAGGTCTTTAATATAGACGGTTGCCGTTTAACCGCTTTCCGCGTTGACCACTCTGTAAGCTGTTACGGTTACACGCTTGAAATCGACCGCGTGGGAAAATTCTCACCCTCAAAGGCGTCCGAAAATAACGTGCCTATGCGCGTCTGGGGGCTTCTCCAAAAGGACGAAACGGTTGAATTCGAAGGCAAGACCTACACGCGCGCTATGGCGTTTGAAGAGGCGCGGCGCGGAATAAAGGTTCTCTTCTGCACAGACACCCGACCTCTTAAGGTGATATCCGATATGGCGTCGGGCGCAGACCTTATGATATGCGAGGGAATGTTTGCCGAGGATGCAAAAGTCTGCCGTGCCGAGGAAACGAAGCATATGACCTTCGCGGAAGCGGCAAGACTTGCGAAAGAAGCTTCGCCCGACGAGCTTTGGCTCACGCATTTCAGCCCTTCTCTTCCCGACCCGTACAACTATATTTCTGTTGCGACGAGCATTTTCCCAAACAGCGTATGCGGTGCGGACGGTATGTGTAAAGAAATAAAATTTAAAGACTAACGAAACCCAAACACGGCAGTTCGCTTGAACTGCCGTGCTCTTTTTTTAAGTTTATCCGTTAACGTCCATCATCGTTCCGATAAAGAAAGGAATATTATTCTCGCAGTCAACGAGCATATATACAAACGGTCTGTTGAGATAAACCGATTTTATCTCTTCCATAATATCTGATACTCCATCTTTCATCTCGACAACGGTTGCCGCGCCCGCCTTTGTGCCTCTTTCTCCGACTGATATAAAAGTCTTGTGAAGCACACGGCTTATAAATATATTGCCCGCTGTGGAAGTTCCGAGATCTGTAAAATCAGCCTTAACGTCGTTGAAGGCATCTGTCATACCCATATTCTTGAGAATTTTGGACATCTCCACGTCATATTCGGTTTCAAATTTCGGAATAGACGTACGAACGGTAGTGCTTTTAGGGTTACTGAGCATTTTAATGAGTGCCTCGCCGTCAAGAGAAGAAATGTACTCGGAAACACTCATGCCCTCATTCGGAAGAAGAGCGACGAAAGCGTACTTTCCGCCCTTATAGTATTTCATAAAGCCCGTCGCGTTTTCATCTTCAAGATATCTGTACTCGGTATTATACATAAACTCTACGTTTTGCTCTGTACCGTCTTCTTTTGTGAATTTTCCGTCGCGTATTGTACCTTCTTCATATATCTTCGCCCATTCCGCTTCAAACGCGAGTGCGTTCACAAGGTACATAACCGCTTCCGAAGATATCTCGTCGAGGATTTCGGGAACCATTCCGTCGGTCTTTTCTTTTACCCAGTTGTTTATTTCCTTGCAGGTTTTACTGTCAAAGGGAGATTTGTAAACGTCCGACCCGTAATAGTCGGCGTTTGTCTGCAAAAAGTTCTGATTTACAGTAAAGCGCTCGTCGTCTGTAAACCATATCGAGTTGGCAAGGCTGAGCTTGTATTTTTCGCCCTGCGGAAGATTTTTCATATAGCTGTAAAGGTAAAGATTAAGCTCTTCGACAGTCATACCGAGAACGCTCTCCATCTGCGCGAGAGTTTCGCCTTTAGCGCCGTTTGCCGTCATAGCGAGCGCATAAAGCACCGAAAGAGGCGAAATAAGCGTATTTTCACCGCATTCCTCACTTGCTTTGAAAAGGCGCACCGCAAAGTCGGTAACGTCCGCGTTATATGCACCAAGATCGTCCAAGGCGCTTACCTCGTTCGGGGTTATACCGTCCATCAGATTTTCTGCGCGTACCTGCATCGAGCAGCCGACAATATTGCCGGCGATCGCCATCAGTAGTATTAAAGCAACAAGTTTTTTCATTTTTCGTTCTCCTTAATTTTAAGATTCAAAGAAAGTAAAATTTTCTTCTATCTATATAGACGACGTTTTTTGCATTTCCCATCGCAATCTTTTTGAAGTTTACAAAAAGTTCACAACATTTTATGTTGCTTTATTTTCCGTATCCCCCGAAATAGAATATTTTCTCGCCCGGCATATGATATCCGAGGCGTTCGCGCGCTATTTTAGCAACGTATTCATCATTTATTTCGCTTTCAAGCTCGTGTTTTAGTTCATCGACCTCGTCCTTGTAATCGATCGCAAGCTGCTCAAGCTCTGCGTAATCGTTACGCAGTTCGTTAAGCTTGCTTTGAAGCCCGACGATAGTCGCCACCGAACCCACTATAAGAAAAACAAACAGCATTATAACAAAAAAGTTTCCTCTTTTCATTTTTACGACCATTCCTTTCTTGAAGTTACGAAGCTTTGTGCGTCTTGCCTTTGCAAAAAGTCACAAAACCTCGGTCTGAAAATGACACCTTTTCCAGACTAATCTCCGATTTCTTTAATTTTTTCACATTTTATTTTTTCATAAATCCGTAAGAAGCGCTTTCAGCAAACTCCTTCAGATATTTTTTCATTTTCGCTCTTGCAAATTTCAGATATATCTTTCCGAATATCATAGAAATAACGGCAAAAATCCACTTAAGCACCCGCTTTATCATTCCGATAACAAATTTTATCGGCGGCAGTATGATCTTTCTTAAAATATATCTGACAAAATTTATTATTTTCTCGGAGAGTGACATAACCAGCCGTCCGAGTGTTTTTCTGTACGTATAAAAGCCGACGGCACCGCCGGCGAAGGCAAATCCGCGCACACGCCCGTTGTTCAGTGCATAGAAAAGAAGTGCGTAAACGACCGAGCAAAATATCATAAAGAAAAAATCCTCAAAATGCTCGATTATCGGTATTTTCAGAGCTATTCGCCTTATGCGGAAAATATCGTATATCGCACCCGCACAAAATCCGAAGATCACCGACAGAAAGAGAAGCTGTGCAAGCGCTATATGGGAAAGCTCTCCGATCACCTTTACTTACCGCCTCTGAAAAAGCCTCCAAGACGCTTTACGCCCTGTTTTTTGTCCGAATATGCAAGTGCATCTATCCTTCCGACAATAACGACCTCTCCGCTGTCAACGTCCATTTTCATTATCTGAAGACCTCCGCCGTCCACGCTTATAACGGCTGACTGCGAGTCAAGAAGCGCCGAGTTTTCGTCAAAGCTGATTATATTGTTGACTCCCGTAACGGTAAGCGTTTTTCTGTTTTCTATAACGGCGTTGCCGTATGAGATCTTTTCGCTGTCTTCCCTGTTCATGGCGTTACCTCCGAATTTGAAAAAGCATTGTTATATGCTTAATTTTATTCGGATATATTCGGATTTATGCCGTTTATCTGCGCAAAAGGCTATTTACTCGGTAATTATCTCGTACATCGTGTCGGCTTCGTTTTTCGGCACGTTATCGCGCACGTCACGCACCTTGAATTTCAGAGTTTTTGCTCCGAAAATTATCTCGACGATATCGCCTTCCTTGACGTTATACGAAGCCTTGACTCTTTTGCCGTTGACAACAACGTGTTCGCCGTCGCAGGCATCGTTTGCGACCGTTCTGCGCTTGATTATGCGCGAAACCTTCAAAAATTTATCTATTCTCATTTCTCTGATCTTTCCTTTTATCTTTTTTCGTCTATCATCTTTTCGCAGGCATCGTAAAGAGCTTTTTCGCCGTCAATATCGCACTCCTTGCATATCGACGCGGTGAGAAGAAGAAGCTGACCGACCTTTTCTTCAAGCGTACTCTTATCAAGACCCGCTTTCGCCGCTTTACCTGCAAGCTTTTCGGCGCGCATAAGCGAAGGAAGCGCACGTGAAACGCTATCCATAGTTTCAACCGGAGTTTTCTGCTGTTTTTCCTTCATCTTGATCTTATCCCAGTTTTCGAGCACCTTTTCGGAGGTGTCTGCCTCAACGTCGGCAAAAATGTGCGGATGACGGATTATCAGCTTTTTGCAAACGTCATTACATACGTCATCGAAGTCAAAATATCCGTTTTCTTTTGCTATTTGTGCGTGGAAAACAACTTGCAGAAGCAGATCGCCAAGCTCCTCGCGCATAAGGGGCATATCCTCGTTATCTATCGCCTCAACCACCTCGTAGGTCTCCTCAATAAGATTTTTTCTTATTGATTTATGTGTCTGCTCAATATCCCAGGGGCAGCCGCCGGGCGCGCGGAGTATGCGCATTATTTCAACAAGGTCATCAATTTTGTGTTCGCTTTTGGCTTTTAACATTTCGATTTCGTTCATTTTCAAATACTTTCCTTTCGCTTTCAAACAAATTCGTTTGGCTGTTTTCAGCATTTTTAACAAGTTTTAGTTTTTCAAATATTTTAAGTATCTTTTCTCCGCGCGGAAGCATCAGAATTTCGTCGCGCGAAATATACCTTGTAAGTACAATAATTGTAAAATATATCAGAGCCGCAAGTGCTATCGAAGCAAGGCACGCCATATTTTCTCCCAGATATTCCGCTATTTTCACGTTAGCATAGGATGAGCCGAAGGCGGAACAGGCAGATGCAAAAAGCGG
This sequence comes from Oscillospiraceae bacterium, assembly GCA_015064255.1. Taxonomy (GTDB): domain Bacteria; phylum Bacillota; class Clostridia; order Oscillospirales; family CAG-272; genus SIG672. Next base: position 83,683 of record SVSP01000005.1, on the reverse strand, counting down.
TCGCATAAACATTTTAAAAAATCTCGGTTTTTCCTTCATCCCGCGGTAAATAAAGATGAAATTTATTATGCAAACGGTAAAATAGCAAAGAAAAGTGCTCATCGGAGTGCCTTTTACCGAAAAACGCTCGATAAATATCGGACAGGATATTATTTTGACAGCCGCGCCCGCGAACATAGAAAACACGGGCACAAGAGGTCTTCCGAGCGATTGCAGAAGCGCGTTTGTAACGGTTGCAAATGACAGAAATACCACCGACGGAGCGAGAAGTGCAAGAAGAGGAGCCGCCGCCTGCGCAAGAGAGTCATCAAAAAGCAGAGTGAGTATCGGTCCTGCAAGAGCGCAGAGTCCGAGAGCGCACGGAAATGCTATCAGCGCGGTAGTGCGAAGTGAGATCGACACCGACGAGGATACTTTCCCCGTGTCCCCCGCCGAAATTGCTCCCGCGATATACGGAACGACCGTGTTTGCTATCGGGGTTATCAGAACTATCGGCAGATTAAAGAGGGGGACTGCAAGAGCCGTATAATTTCCGTAAGCCGCATTTGCCGCCGCCGAGCTTAGCCCCGATTTTACAAGCGCGTGCATAACTGTCACAAGATCGAGGGTGTTCGACATACTCAGCACCGACGCGGAGAATGTTATCGGAAGCGCCGCTTTTATAAGAGATTTCAGTATAGTGCGCCTATTTCCCGACGGGAGCGTGTCATACAGAGTTTCGTAATATTTTTCGCCTTTAAAAAACACCGCCGTAACAGCGAGGTAAAGAAAGGCAACTGCCATACCTATCGAGAGTCCGATTGCCGCACCTGCCGCGGCTTTTTCGTAGCCATAACCCTTTTTTATTGCCGCAGACGCGAGAAATATTCCAAATCCGAGCTTTCCCGCCGCCTCGGCTATCTGCGAAATTGCAGTCGGAAGCATATACTGATGGCCTTGAAAATATCCTCTGAAAACGCTTATCGCGCTCACGAAAAAAAGTGTCGGAGATATTGCCTTTATCGAAAGCGCCGCCGAAGGATTTCCCAAAATTTCCGCAAAAAAACCCGAGAAAAAGAACATCGCAAGGCTTCCGAGTGTTCCTACGGCGAAAAACATAATCGCCGCCGTTGAAAATATCTTTTTGACTCTCGCGCGGTTACCGAGTGTCCTCGCCTGCGAAACGAGCATAGATATCGCAACCGGAAGTCCCGCCGTCGAGAGCATATAAAAGAGAGTATATATCGTATATGCCGAGTTAAAATAGCCCATTCCCTCGCTTTTTATGAGGTTGGTAAGCGGTATTTTATATACAAGTCCGATTATCTTTACAAGAGCTCCCGCAAGCGCAAGCACGAGCGCGCCCGAAAGCAGTGTGTTTTTCTTCGTATAGTTCAAAACTGACAGTTCCTCACTTTCTTTTTGCTTTGTAATCAGAAAATGACGTCCTGTGTTTTATTTTTCCGTGTGAAATATATTTATACAGCTATTTATATTCGGATATATGCCTTATTTATTACCCTCGGCTGCTCTGACCGCATCAAGACGGGCATAAAAATCGCGTATCTTATCAAAATATTCTCTGCGCATCGTTTCGCTGTTTTCGGGCGAGAGATATTCATACGGATATTTCGGCATAAAATAGCGTTCTATCATATTATGCTCACGGTCAACCATCTTTGTAACCGAGCCTGCACCGACCGCAAATATCGTGTGAAGCTCTTCCATAATATAGATATTATATTTACCCTCACATTCGGGGAGCGCAAAGCCTACGTTTTCGAGATTTCCGACCGTATTCTTCTGCTTATACAGATAATATGGCAGATATCCCGCGCTTTTCGCCTTAAGCTGTGAATAATCGACACTCTTTCTTACGTCGCCGCCCGGTGCCGAATAAACGTCCGCGCCGATCTTCGCAACGTCCGCCGCCTTCTTAACGCAGAAGGTATGCACGGTAAAGTTCTCGGGGCGAAGAGCCAGTACCTCATCGACCGAGCGCGAGAAGCTTCTGTAGCCCTCACCGGGAAGTCCTGCGATAAGGTCTGTATTTATGTATTTTATTCCGCCCTCGCGCGCAATTTCGTACGCTTTGAAGAAATCTGCGGCGGTATGTCTTCTGCCTATTCCTTCAAGCACGGTATCGTTGAGAGTCTGCGGATTTATGCTTATTCTTGTAACGCCGTGTTCTTTTATTACTCTTATTTTTTCGGCGTCTATCGTATCGGGGCGGCCTGCCTCGACCGTGTATTCTTCAAGCAGAGAAACGTCTGTATTTTCTTCGATTTTCGAGAGAAGCACGTCAAGCTGCTGTGCGCTCAGCGTTGTCGGTGTACCGCCGCCGATATAAACCGTCGAAAGTCTGAGTCCTCTTTCTCTTATCACCTCAAAAACTCCGTCAAGATCGAGAAGAAGTCTGTCGAGATATTCGGGGATCATCGAAAGGAGCCTTTTTGTCGCAAACGAAATAAACGAGCAGTAAGCGCATCTTGTCGGACAAAACGGAATGGAAATATAAAGGCTGCAGCTATCCTTTGACAGAGCATCAATGATTTTTGCCTCGTTTACCGTGATATTTGCAAGAAGAGCCGCTTTTTTTGTGCTCATCAGGTATTCGTTTCTGAGAACCTTTCTTATCTGCGCAGGGTCATAGCCCTCATCGTACATCTTTCTTGCAATTTTCGAAGGGCGTATTCCCGTAAGTATTCCCCACGGCGGAGTATGCGCGAAGAATTTTGTTCCTGCCTCAAACATAGCCTTTCCGAGTACGACCTTTGAAAGATCAACAAAGGTCTTTTTCTTCTTTTTGAGTTCGGTACACTCGCCTGTTGCGACCGAGTCACCCATTTTTATCTGTGCCCACGCCGAAAAAGCCTCTTCGGTTTCATTAAAGCTGACAGTCACAACGGGCACGTCGTCTGTTATCTCCTCATTTTCCGAAAATTTTGATCCCGGAAAGAATATAAGACACAGTGTCTGAACATAGTACGGATTAATATCTCCGTTAAGTATAAGTTTCATTTTTACAGCCTTTCGATTATTGTATTAAAAATAAAGAAGAAGTGATACTATCGGTATTGTAAAGAGAGAGAAGAGTGTGGACACCGCAACGTATTTTCCTGCCGTGACCGCATCTCCGTTATATTTTTCAGCCATCATACTCGCATAGACCGCAACCGGCGTTGACGAGCATATCATAAGCGTTACCGCAACATCGTTTGAAAGAATCACTCCGCAAAGAGTCAGTATTTTTACTAAGGCAAATGACACAAGCGGTCCTACAAACAGACGAAGCACAAGCGCGAGGGGCAAATATTTATCCTTGAACGCGCTTTTTATTTCAAGGTCGGCAAATCTTAGTCCGACAATTATCATCGACACGGGAACAACGAGGTCCTTTATATACACAAGAAGCTCGTTTACAACGCCCGGCACGTAATTATTAAGCGGTGTAAAGAAGAAAACGAGTCCTATATACGTAGGCACGGTCGCGGGATTTATAAACATCTTTTTTACCGACATATATTTTTTATCACCCGTATAGATATAACATCCGACCGACCACGCGTATATATTGAACGCTATTACGAATATACAAATATAAATTATTGCCGTATCGCCCACCACCGACTGCACAAGCGGTATTCCGAGAAAAGACGCATTTGAAAAGAGCATTCCGTATCTGTAAACCTTACGCTTTGCTTCCGGAGCGTTTTTGAAAAAGCAGAGCGATATCCCGAATACGATACCGTGATAGACGATCGACACGATAAACACCCACATCGCCCCCACAAGTATGCTCTCATCGTAGTCCATCATATACGTATATATGATCAGCGCAGGCTGTGCAAAATACAGTATTAAATTTGAAAGCTCACCCGGAAGCTTCTCTCCTCCGAATTTCGCTTTTCTCATAACAAATCCTATCGCCATCATGGCGAACATAAGTACAATGCGCTGACACAGCGCAAGAATATCTATCATTTTTTATCTCCGTTTTTTTCTTGGAAACCCTTTTTGAAAAAAGGGTTTCCAAACCTTCCCAAAAACTTTTATTAAAAAATAAAATTATTTGTTTTGTCAAAGTTTTTGAGGGGGTACGGGGGAAGCTTTTTTCAAAAAGTTCCCCCGATTAAGTTTTTCACTTGTTTTTTCTCATTGTGAGCGAAATTCTGCCCTTCTTCACGTCAACAGACAGCACCCAAACGGTAACAATATCACCTACGCTGACAGCTTCAAGCGGATGCTTTACAAACTTACCGAACTGCGAGATATGAACGAGTCCGTCCTGATGAACGCCGATATCGACAAAAGCACCGAAGTCGGTTACGTTTCTAACCGTTCCCGTAAGCTCCATTCCCTCTTTAAGGCTCTCAATGCCGAGCACGTCCGTGCGGAGCATAGGCGCGGGAAGCTCGTCACGCGGGTCTCTTCCCGGACGGCAAAGCTCTGCGACGATATCGTCAAGGGTGGGAACACCTATTCCAAGCTCTTCGGCAAGCTTGTTTTTTCCGAGAGCCGCAATTTTTTCGTTTATATCACCGGAAATACGGTTCTTTTTAACGTCATCGGGGGTATATCCGAGCTTTTCAAGCAGTTCCTTTGCCGCCGCATAGCTTTCGGGGTGAACTGCGGTATTATCAAGGAAATTTCGACCGCCGTGAACTCTAAGGAATCCCGCGCACTGCTCGAAAGCCTTCGGTCCGAGCTTGGGAACCTTTTTAAGCTCGGCGCGTGATGAAAATTCGCCGTTTTCTTCGCGGTATGCAACGATATTTTTAGCAACAGTCGAGTTTACGCCCGCAACTCTTGAAAGAAGCGGCACGGATGCGGTATTAAGATCTACGCCGACACGGTTTACTGCCGATTCAACAACTCCGTCAAGAGCCTCGGAGAGTCTGTTCTGAGGCATATCGTGCTGATACTGTCCGACACCGATCGCCTTGGGGTCTATCTTAACAAGCTCTGCAAGCGGATCCTGAAGTCTTCTTGCGATAGAAACGGCAGAACGAAGGTTTACGTCGTAATCGGGGAATTCCTCTGCGGCAAGCTTGGACGCCGAATATACCGACGCGCCCGCCTCGCTTACTACCATATAAGCAACTCCTCCGCCGATCTCCTTTATTACTTCTGCGGCAAAGACCTCAGTTTCGTGAGATGCAGTTCCGTTGCCTATAGCGATTATTTCTACCGAATGCTTTGCTATAAGCGCTTTTATCTTCTTTTTAGCTTCTTCTATCTTATTAAATGGCGGAACGGGGTAAATTACGGCTGTATCGAGAACCTTGCCTATTCCGTCAACGACAGCGACCTTACATCCCATTCTGTATCCGGGGTCAAGACCGAGGGTAACCTTATTTTTTACGGGCGGCTGCATAAGAAGCTGATTCAAATTGAGCGCAAAGACCTTTATTGCAGACTCGTTTGCCTCGTCTGTGAGCGCGGTACGCATTTCTCTTTCAAGCGACGGGAAGATAAGTCTGTCATACGAATCGTCCGCGGCGCTTTCCACAAACTGTGAGCAAGCGTTATTTCCTGTAACGTGAAGCATTTTAACTATATTCATAGCCTTTGCGCGGTCAAATTCAACGCTGACCTTAAGTATTTCCTCGTTTTCACCGCGATTGAGTGCAAGCACGCGATGTCCTGCGATCTTGTTGAGTGCTTCCGAGAAGTTCTCATACATAGCGTAAACGCCGAGGTCTGCCTTTTCCTGCCCTTCTTCGGGAACCTTTGCCGCACACGCAGATATCTTGCCCTGCATAAAGCAAACGTATCTGAGGCGCTTACGAAGCTCCGCATCGTCGGATATCATTTCGGCAATTATGTCTGACGCACCCGCGAGAGCCTCTTCGGGCGTATTCACTCCAAGCTCCTCGTTTATATATTCGGGAGCCATTTCCTCGGGCGTTTTCGAGTCCTTTTCCTGTGCATATATTGCCTCTGCGAGAGGTCCGAGTCCTTTTTCGCGAGCAACCGACGCGCGTGTTTTACGCTTCGGGCGGAAAGGACGGTAAATATCGTCTATTTCGGTGAGAGTTTCGGCTTCGTCGAGCGATTTCGATATCTCTTCTGTCATAAATCCAAGCGTTTCTATCGACGCACGCACCTTTTCTCTCTGCTCTTCGAGGTTGCGAAGGTATTTGAGTCTTTCGTCGAGGTTACGGAGCACTTGGTCGTCAAGTGCGCCTGTGACCTCTTTACGGTAACGTGCGATAAAAGGAATGGTGTTTCCTTCGTCAATAAGTGCGACGGTGTCCTCTACTCTTTTTTCGCTTATTTTAAATTCTTTTGCGAGTCTTGCTATAATCTCCACTGTGATTTTTTCCTTTCGATAAAAAGCTTCTTAGCTCTAAACATAATAATTCATTATATTATAGCATTTTTATGGCGTTTAGTCAATATTTTTACAAAGGAAACTTTTGTGGAAAACCTTTTTGTAAAAAGGTTTTTCACACCTTTCCAAAAACTTTGCTGATATGGAGAAATATATCTTGTAGGGGCGATTCACGAATCGCCCGTCTTGCTATTGCGTGGTTTTTGTGCGGGCGATTCGTGAATCGCCCCTACGAGTGTGTATATATGTGTGGGTACGGCACGCCAAGCAACGAAAAGCGTCGGTTTGGATGCACAGTCCCTACAAGCAAAGCCCTTCACCGCAAACAAAACTTCATATTTAGGTTGACAAGAATGTTATAATTTGCTACAATATAGTAAAGAAAGACCACAAATATTTTATTTGCGAAAGGAATTGTGGCAGTTATGTATATTCTCGCTTTCGACCAGGGAACGACGTCGTCGCGTTCTATAATTTTTGATAAATCCGGAAACGCTCTTGCCGTCGCGCAGCTTCCTCTTAAGCAGTATTATCCGCAGCCCGGATACGTTGAGCACGACGGAGAAGAGATCCTCTGCGCTCAGCTTAAAACGGCGCGTATGTGTATGGAAAAGCTCGGCAAGAAGCCAAGCTGTATCGGCATAACGAATCAGCGCGAAACGGTAATACTTTGGAACAAGCACACGGGCAAGCCTGTCTTCCACGCTATCGTGTGGCAGTGCAGACGCACCGCCAATATCTGCGAGCGTCTTAAAGCCGAGGGACACGCACCCTACATAAAAGAGGTCACCGGACTCCCCATAGATGCCTATTTTTCAGGCACCAAGATAAGCTGGATACTCGAAAACGTGGACGGTGTACGTGAAGCCGCGCTCAGGGGTGACATTCTCTGCGGAACGGTCGATTCGTGGCTTATCTGGAATCTGACAGGCAAGCATATGACAGATATAACCAACGCATCGCGCACGATGCTCTTCAATATTCACAAGAAATGCTGGGATAAAAAGCTTTGCGATGTTCTCGGTATTCCCATGAACATTCTCCCCGAGGTTGCGGAAAATATAGCCGATTTCGGAACTGTCGTTGCTTCAAGCAAGGTGCCCGACGAGCTTGTGGGAATTCCCGTCTGTGCTTCTGCGGGCGATCAGCACGCGGCACTTTTCGGACAGACCTGCTATTCTCCGGGGGACGTGAAAAACACCTACGGAACAGGCTGTTTTACTCTTATGAACACGGGTTCTGTTCCCGTAAGATCGCAAAATCTTATAACGACAGTCGGTTGGAGCTATGGCGGAAAGACCGTCTATGCCCTCGAAGGAAGCGTTTTCAACGCGGGAAGCGCAATACAGTGGCTTCGTGACGAGCTTAAAATGATATCCTCGGCACGCGAAGCCGACATTCTTGCCGAAAGCGTACCCGACTGCGGCGGAGTTACCTGCGTACCCGCTTTCACGGGACTCGGTTCTCCCTACTGGGATATGTACGCACGCGGAAGTATTCTCGGTCTCACGCGCGGAAGCTCCCGCGCGCATATCTGCCGCGCAGTCCTTGAAGGAATAGCCTTTCAGGTGTATGACCTCATCTCCGAGATGGAGAAGGATTCGGGCAACAAAATAACCTCTCTCTACGTTGACGGCGGCGCATCTGTAAGTAATTTTATGATGCAGTTTCAGTCTGATATCCTCGGAATAAAGGTCAACCGACCCGCAAACGTTGAAACAACCGCCCTCGGTGCGGCTATGATGGCATCTCTCGGCGCGGGTATAATCTCCGAGGACAGTCTCGCTTCTCTGCGCGAAACAGAAAAGGAGTTCACCCCTCTTATTTCGCCCGAAGATGGCAAACTTCTCACCGACCGCTGGAAAAAAGCAGTCTATACCACTCAGAAATATGAATTTTAAGAAATTCTAATATATAAACAGGAGAATTATTATGAAAGCTTTATCTTTAAATCTTGCGAGTTGGATATCCTGCAAAAAGCAGGTAACAACAGACTTCGGAAATCAGTGGCGTCCGATAAAAAACAACCGCAACATTCACATTGAGCCCGATGACAGTACAGTTTACTTCAAAAAGGATATCGTACTGAATTCTGCTCCCGAAAACGCGGCAGTTACGGTTTCGGGTCTCGGAATTTTCGAGCTTTTCGTAAACGGCGTGCGTGTCGGAAATATATCGGACGGAAAAACCGTTTACGACGAACTCAAGCCCGGTTGGACAGAATACAGAAAGCGTGTGCTTTCATTCACCTACGACATCTCTTCACTCCTAAAAAAAGGTGAAAACATTCTCGGCATTGTTGTCACCCGCGGTTGGTGGAGTGGAAGAATATCCTTCGGAACTTACTGCTACAAAAAGATGGCTGCTATCGCCGCTTTTGAAATAGAGTTCGCAGACGGGGAAAAGATCTCTGTAAACACAGATGAAAGCTGGCAGTCCACCCTCGGCGGACCTATCAGATTTGCCGATATATATGACGGAGAATATTTCGACGCACGTATAGAATCTCCCGTTGTTCATCCCGAATTTTCTAAGTGGGAAAACTGCGAGATATTCGACGGATTTGACGGTGAAGTTTCTCCTGCCGAAGCTCCGTTTATCCGTGTAAGAGAGCATCTTGAAAGAAGACCCTTCAGCGCGGTAGTATATGAAGGAACAAAGGAGAACGGAAGCGATTTCGGAGAAATAAACACCGTACTCACAAGGGTCGGTGCAAACTGCGAAAAGCTCACTCTCCGCAAAGGTCAGACCCTCGTGCTCGATTACCGTCAAAACCTCGTCGGAAGACCTCACATTTCCATCAAAGCTCCCGCAGGTGTTATGACCGAGATATACTGCGCGGAATTCCTCAACGACAGCGGACTCAGATCAAGAGCCAACGACGGTCCTAAGGGCAGCGCGTATATTGAAAACTACCGTTCTGCGCTTGCAAGAATGGTATATATCACAAAAGGTGACGAAAACGGAGAAGAATTCTTCCCGACTCACGTATTCTACGGCTTCAGATACCTCGAAGTAACCTGCGACGGTGACGTTGAAATAGATTTCGTCAAGGCGGAGATAATCGGTTCCGAAACAGAAGAGATCTCCACCTTCGAATGCTCAAACGAAGAAGTCAACAAGCTCTTCTCCAACATCATCTGGGGTCAGAGAGGAAACTACCTGTCAGTACCCACAGACTGTCCTCAGCGCGACGAACGTCTTGGCTGGACGGGCGATACTCAGGTTTTCTGCGGTGCCGCGGCATACAATGCAAACGTAAACGGATTCTTCCGCAAGTGGGCGCGCGACGTACGCGACACCCAGCGAGATGACGGCTCTGTCGGCGACGTTATCCCCTCCGTTCTTAACGGCGACGCAAGTATGAACAACGCTTCTTGGGGTGATGCAACACTCATCGTTCCTTACAAGATATACCTCTTCTTCGGCGACAGATCACTTCTTGAGGACCATTATGACTCTATGATAAAATATATGGAAAAGCTCTCGACATATCCTCTCGGCGGACGTCCGAACGCATATGCCGACTGGCTGAGCTACGAGCCCACCTCGAGAGAATATATTTCCTTCACGACCTATGCAAATGATGCCGACCTTATGTCGAAGATCGCTGCAGAGCTCTCCGAAAAAGAGGGCGACCGCTACGACCTCGATGCGAAGAAATATGCAAATATTTTTGCCGATGCCAAAGAAAAGTTCAACGAACGCTACGTAAAGGACGGCGACCTCACCGAGCGCACACAGTGCACTTATCTCATCGCTCTCCGCTTCGGACTCGTTGACGGCGAAGTTCGCGAAAACTGCATAAAGGCTCTTGTAGGCAAAATAAAATCAAACGGATACAAGCTTTCCACCGGATTTGTCGGCACGGGAATGCTCAGCCAGACTCTCAGCGAGGTCGGCGAAGACTCTCTTGCATATTCTCTCCTTCTTCAGAGCGAAAATCCCTCTTGGATTTACAGCCTCCGTCAGGGTGCGACCACAGTTTGGGAGCGCTGGAATTCTTACACTCTCGAAACCGGCTTCGGCGACGTTAATATGAACTCTTACAACCACTACGCTTACGGTGCTGTTTCCGAATGGATGTTTGAAAGTATGGCAGGTATCGCAAAAGATCCCGCAATTCCGGCGTTCAGGCACTTCTTCCTCTCACCCAGACCCGATCTTCGTACATACGGTGAGCTTCCCGAAGGACAGGAGCGTATCACATTTGTAAAGGCTTCCTACAACTCCGCAAGCGGACTTATCAAGAGCGCGTGGGACATCACAAACGGCAAGTTCACCCTTAACGCCACAGTTCCCGAAGGCACGAGCGCGACCGTAATCTTCCCTCTTATCGGTGAAAGTGATACAGTTCTTGTAAACTCGGTCGAAACAGCCTACAAAAAGCACGGAAACTCCGCCGTTTTCGAGCTGACCGCGGGCGATTATACAATACAGTAATCTGACACAGGAGAACATCGGTAATGATAGCAGTTATTCAAAGAGTTTTGCGCGCTTCGGTAAAGGTTGACGGCGAAACCGTCGGAGAATGCGGTCACGGACTCGCGATTTTACTCGGAGTTGCGCGCGGTGACACCGAAGCAGATGCAAACAAGCTTATGGCAAAAATATCAAAGCTTCGCATTTTCTGCGATGAAAACGACAAAATGAACCTCTCTGTTAATGATATCGGAGGCTCTGCGCTCGTTATTTCACAGTTCACGCTTCTCGCAAATTACGCTAAAGGCAACCGCCCCGACTATTTTAATGCCGCACCGCCCGACGAGGCAAATGCTCTCTACGAGTATTTCTGCGAAGGGTTTGAAAAGCTTATTCCGGGCAAGGTCGGACGCGGAGTATTCGGCGCACATATGGAATGTGAATTTATAAACAACGGTCCTGTAACCATCGTTATGGACTCTAATGTGCTTTCTTAACCAATTTTCAGAAAAGTTTTTGAGATTCCAAAGAACTTTTTTCAAAAAGTTCTTTGGTGGGGTTTGGGGTAAAACCCCAAAACCATTTTACACCAAAAAAATCGGTGACAGTAAAAGGGCTGTACTCTTAAGGACAGTTTTTGGAGTACATTACCTACCGACAGAAAAAAAACAGAAACCGCAGATTGATTTTCTGCGGTTTTTGTGTTATAATGGGAATATAAATGATAAATTAGAATTTGTTTTTTCGAGATATCATAATATCTTTGAAGAACAAATTATAGTTTGAGAGAGGTGTATCAAATGAAAATCAATATTATATCAATGCGCCGCAAAGAAGTTGCAGATGCGATATGTTCCTATTTTAACAGTAGAGAAAGTTATAATTTCCTTGGTTGTTGGTATATCGAATATAACAAAGAAGATTGCATCGGCGCTATCGTTGGATTCATAGACGAATTTTGTAAATCAAAAAATCCTGCCGTATTGACACTTGCTATTTCGAATAAAGATGTAAGCGATTTAACAAATGCTATAAAAAACGAAAATGTTGAGTTAAATATTATTAACGACGATGAATTGGAAAAAATTCATTTAACAAAAAATGGACGGTTATAACAGTTATAACATTTGATACTGAGAAGAATAAGATGGAAAAAGAATTACAAAAAAGAAAAGAAATATGATTAAAGCAATATGATTATAGCTCTCCGGGGGCATATTTCATTACGATATGTACCGAAAACAGAAAAAATTATTTTTGGAAAGGTGCATTTGACCCACAATTGTTCGCATGGAACACTGTAGGGGCGAACTGTGTTCGCCCGCATACGATAATGTAATCGTTGTCATTTTTCCTGACAAGCACTGCATTTGTATCCACAAACGCAAAATACGGCATATCTCGAAAGAGATATGCCGTATTTTTGTAAAACTGTCCTTTAGAGTGACGCTCTAAACTGCCACCGATTTTTTATTGTTTAATTAATCAGTCTTCAATACGTCTTCTCTTCTGTGTGTAAACAGAAGCTCCAACAACAGCGCATCCGCTGAGAAGGATCATAATGAGCCACATCCAGAGTGTATTGTCGCCTGTTTCGGGGTTGTCGGGAGGAGTCGGAACGCTGTATACGTTCGTGAACGAAACCTCAACTACCGTTTCCGTACCCTTTGTGATAACGGGATCGCCTGCTATAAGGCCGCCCTTGCCGTCGTCCTTAACCTCGATAGTAACGTGATACTCGCTTGCATCGAATGTTACGTATTCAGCATCAACAGTAATATCTTCGACAATTACGAAGTAGTATGTTCCTGCCTTTGTGAATGTAAGATCTTCAAACATAAACGATCCGTCCGCACTGTTCTGTACTCTTACAGGTGCAGTGCCCGAGCCAACTGTAAAGTCGCTGTTTGCCGAGTAAAGAAGGAATGCAAATTCATATTCGACAAGTTCTCTGCCTACAAGTGTCTTATTACCGCGTATTGCCGTAATCGCCTTGGCATCGTCTGCCGTCTTGTATTCGTTTACAAAGTTAAGTGCGTCAAGTGCCACACCGCCGTCTGCGGTTGCAGTAACCTTGATACCGCCCTGTCCGTTGTCTTCAACCTTAACGGTCACCTGATATACTGTCGAGCTGTATGTGATACCGTCGATAGTCTGACCTGCATTTGCTTCCTTAACTACGTAGTAGAAGGTCTTGCCTGCGTCTGCAGAGGTATAGTTAAGTGCGAATGCAAACTTACCGTTTATGTTGTTTGTGGTCTTATGCTCGCCGCTTGCAACGAAGTCTGCTCCTGTTGCATAAAGCTGGAATGCGAATTCACCGTCAATGAGGTCCTTGCCTGTGAGAGTCTTATTACCGCTGAGTATTACGTTTGCGCTTGCTCCCGAAGAAAGTGCATAAACGTTTGTGAAGTTGAGTGTCGAGATCGTAGCATCGTTATTTACGCTTGCTGTTGCCTTGATACCGCCCTGTCCGTTGTCTTCAACCTTAACTGTTACGTGATATATTGTCGAGCTGTATGTGATGCCGTCGATAGTCTGACCTGCATTTGCCTCCTTAACTGCGTAGTAGAAGGTCTTGCCTGCATCTGCTGCGGTATAGTTGAGTGTGAAGGAATATTTTCCGTTTACGTTGGTTGCTGTGCTCGGATAATCGCCTATAACAAAGTCTTTGTCAGCTGTCTTGTAGAGCTCGAACGTGAACGCTCCGTCAACAAGATCCTTGCCGAGAAGTGTCTTGTTACCGCTGATGGTTACGCTCGCCTTTGCATCGGGATCGATTGCATAAGCGTTTGTAAAGTTGAGAGCCGAAGCGCTTGCACCGTTACTTACCGTAACAGTTGTCTTGATACCGCCGACGCCGTTATCTTCAACCTTAACGGTGATCTGATATACAGCCGAGCTGTATGTAACACCGTTTACCGTCTGGCTGCCATTTGCTTCCTTAACCACGTAGTAGAATGTCTTACCTGCATCCGCTGCTGTGTAGTTAAGTGTAAAGGAGAACTTGCCGTTTACGTTGGTTGCTGTCTTGGGCGTGCCGTTTACTGTGAATTTTGCATCTGTGCTGTAAAGCTCGAATGTGAACGCTCCGTCAACGAGGTCTTTACCTGTGAGAGTCTTATTACCGCTGAGTACTACGTCTGCGCTCGCGTCATTGTTTATAGCATATGTGTTTGTGAAATCAAGTGTTATATTTGTAGCACCGTTGTTTACGGTAGCTGTCGCTTTGATTCCGCCGTGTCCGTCATCTTCAACCTTAACGGTTATCTGATAAACAGTAGAGCTGTACGCAATACCGTTAATGGTCTTACCTGCGTTTGCTTCCTTAACTACGTAGTAGAAGGTCTTGCCTGCATCTGCTGCGGTATAGTTGAGTGTAAACGTATATCTGCCGTGCTCGTTTTTCGCTGTCTTGGGTGTACCGTTTGCCGCGAAGCTTGCATCTGTGCTGTAAAGCTCGAATGTGAATGCTCCGTCAACGAGTGTCTGACCCATAAGATACTTATGTCCTCTGAGTTCAATGCTTGTAGCAGCATCGTCAGCTATCTTATAAACGTTTGTGAAATCAAGAGCTGTCGCACCTACGTTATTGTTTACCGTAACGGTCGTCTTGATACCGCCCTGTCCGTTATCCTCAACCTTAACGGTCACCTGATATACTGTCGAGCTGTATGTGATACCGTTTATTGTCTTGCCTGCGTTTTCTTCCTTAACTACGTAGTAGAAGGTCTTGCCTATATCTGTGTCGGTATATTCAAGAGCAAACGCATATCTGCCGTTTACGTTTCTCGTAGCAAGGAGAAGTTCGCCTGCTGTGAAGCTCGTATCTGCCGCATAAAGCTCAAATCTGAATGCGCCGTCAACAAGATCCTTGCCCGTAAGAGTCTTATGTCCTCCAAGGACTACTGTTTCGTAAGCATCACCGGAAACTTCATACGTGTTTGTGAAGTTAAGTGTGGAAGCTGTCGCGCCGTTGTTTACGCTGACAGTTGTCTTGATACCGCCGACGCCGTTATCTTCAACCTTAACGGTTATCTGATATACTGTCGAGCTGTATGTGATACCGTGGATCCTTAACAGTAACTGCCACAACGAATTTTGTTTCGTCAAACTTAATGCCTTCGGCTCCGCCGACAGCCTTTTCCATAACAACGTAGTAATATGTTCCTGCCGCTGTATAGGTTATAGCTTCAAATGCGAAAGTTCCGTTTCTTTGGTATATTTGAGTGTACCTGTCTTGTTGTTTGCAGGGATTTCCTCGGAAACGCCGCCCTTATATACGGTCATACCTGACATATTTACATGAATGTCACCTGCGGGGATATACCACGTATTATCGCCTGCCTTTTTAGCGGTAGCGAGAACCAGCGAGGATATCTGACGATAAACTGTCTTTGTTGTAAGTGTATCTCCGTTCTTTTCGTAAACCTTATACGAACGGTAGTATGTTCCATTTACCAAAGGTGACGAGTCACTCGTGTAAAGTGTTCCGTTTGTATTTGTATATATCGGAGAATTTTCCGTATAATAGTATCTTTCGTTTTGCTTTGACGGGTTGAAATAGGAGTAGGTATTTACTTTACCGTATCCTGTGGTGTTATCAACCTCATACTGGTTTGTATAGAAGTTTATAGAACCATCCGGATTTGTATTCTTTGCGATATAATCTGCAGAAACCTTTTCTGTAATATTTACTTCGTTGATATCTTCCTTAAGAGCAACCTCATACACAAGTCTGATTGGATGATCTGCGCCTGTTGCTTCAAGCTTTGTAAGATCTCCGTCTTCGTCGAGAGTAATATTATATGTAATGATCGGTATAAGAGCCGCGGGAACAGAGAATGTAACGAGCTCTTCGCCTGTTGCGATGCTTTTACGAACCTGAACGGTCGCATACATAAGGTCGGACTCGTCAACGCCGTGCTCCTCGTCAACCTCTCCGAGATAGCCGTAAGACTTAACTATAAAAGCAGGTCTTGTAGCATCTGTAAGCGTCGGATCAGCGGGATCGGGCATTGTTGTTATTCCTTCGTGCCAGAAGCCGAGGATTTCACCTGCCGCATTTGCATACCAACCGATATAGTTCGAAAATTCTGTTTCGCTTGTATAAGAAAGCTGACCGTTCTGATATGCGAGCTCTATAAGGGTTCTTGCTTCGTCAGCGGAAGAAAGTCCAAGACGCTGCTGAACAGACCATACCATTTCGTTGCCGAGCGCGGTCGGGTTCGAGGGTGTTCCGAGAACACCGCCGTTAGCGTTTGCAGCAAAGTTCTTTGCGAGGTCTGCGCCCGAGAAGAGCGTGTTGTGGATAAGAATTCCCTTTACGTCGGTAACTGTCATATATTTACCGATCTTATCTACGAAGGATACGTTACCCGAAACGTCGGGATTCGACTCTGTAAGTGTGGGATAGTAACGCGACTTAAGCTGAATTGCGTTTACGATATCTTCAAACGCATCTATAAGTCCCTGTGCAAGATCGCTTGAGTTTGTTACTTCGAAATACTCATTTACATAGTTTTTATTAAGAGGTGTTTCTATCTTTGTTACGTTGTGGAATACGGTTTCACCGGGAACCCATTGCCAACTGCCGTTCACACGTTCCCAACTACCCTGTGTCGTTTCTGTATGAACTGTAACAGTTCCGCCGATATTAGCGTTGTTATAAAGAGTCCAAAAGTCGTTTACTGCAACAGATGCGTTTGCGTTATTAGGATCAAGAACACTCAAAGCAGTGTCTTCATCATCAACACCAAGTCCGAGAGTATAGAAGAACGCTTCGCAGTCATATTTTTCTTCGATAAGTGCTTTAGCATAAGCTGCTGTAAGCTGGTTAACAAATCCGAGCGCAGCGGTTGTCTGGCTTCCGTTGCCAAGATTGCGGTCACTGAGATTCTGAAAATCTGTCGAGCCATAGGTAGGAGCACCGTCTGTCATAAGCACCATAATGGGCATACGGTTAATCGTACCGAAGGAAGGATCTACAACCGTTGTATCGGTAGATTCAATAAACTGGTCCTTTGCAAGATCTATACCCGTCTGAATATATGTTCCCCCCGAAACAGCGCGCGTTATCGCGGTAGGTTTTGTGTTCGTTCCTTCAATATATACGTCAGAATCTATGCTGATATTTTCACCACCGTAGTTTGACGTATATGTAAAGTAATTTCCGTCGGAAGCTGTTGTATATCTGTTAAGCGGAAGCATAACAGAAGCAGAATCCGAATAAAGTACAACACCCACACGGTTATACTTATTGCCCGAGAGAAGTGCGTGAACGGTTGCATTAGCCGCCTGTACAAGTTCTTGAGCAACATCGTTATTATTATCATTCATCGAACCCGACACGTCAAGCACGAGCATTGTGTCGGTAGGAAGATGTGACATACCTGTAATAACCGAGTTAGAACCCATAAGAGAAAGAGCCACAAGGAAGGCATCCTTATCATCAAGAGTTATTCCTGTACCCGCAAATGCCTGCGAATCAAGGAATACCGATTTATCGGTCCATATTGCACCCGAATTTTTAGTGGAAAGAATATCTGCAAGGAAGAAATCCTCCCAAGCATTCATTGTTGATGAGTCGGTAACGCGGTTTGTTACTCCTCTTTCAGCCGCACTTGCTGTCATTATTATGGGCATATATGAAACAAGCATAGCTATAAGAAGCAAAACACTTACAAACTTTACCGATATTTTGTGTTTAGCCATTTCTTATAAACCTCCTATATATAAAACGAAAGACTACAAACTCAAATTAATTTTATCTGAACTTCTATTTTTTCAGTATATTTTTCTTGCACCCGCAAACTCCGATCTCCGCGTGCACATTCGGATAGTATACGCAGTCAGCACACCAATCCTCGAACTGGTCGCTATCAAGCGGCTTGTAGTGCTCACACGGTTCTTGAAGAGATGTAACTATCAGAAATCCTTCATCTGTATATTTCGGATCTTTTTTCAGATTCGGGAAAACAACAACGGGGCATCCCTGTTCTCTTTCAAAATCCTCATTATATCCGTATCTAAGCTCAAATTTGTGATTTCCAATATCAATGATCTTATAGATCATTCCTTCTTTGGGAACTAATAATTCTGAATCCATCGATGTAATTCCTCCCATTTATAGGATATTGTTATAATGTAGTAATGATAAATTTTCATACTAACCTACATCATAGATTATAAATCGATTTCCTTCAAAAAACATCACCCAAAAAAACATTTTTTTACACGTAATCGGAAAATTCGACACGTTTTACTATACCCGTTTTATTACGAATTGTAGTGATAAGTGACTTGACCGATTCCTTTGAAATACCAAGTCTTTCGGATATCTCCGTGTTTGAAAGTCCGAAAGCAACAAGACGCGCAACCTCGCGCTCTCTTTGAGAAAGGTCGGCAGATACTCTTCTTTCAAGCACCTGATTGTGAAGCTTTGTCCAGCCTTCGGAAAGCTGCTTATGCAGGTCCTTGAGTTTTTTAAGCGCTTCGGGAGATTCAGCACCCACTCTTTCGTCAAGCAGAGAGCCGAGCTGTCTGCGGTGCTCTGCAAGAATTCCGATAAAATCATCGGGAAGCGCAAGCCCTATCGCTCTGTCTATATGCTCCGTTGCCCTTTCTATCTCTCCCGTGTCATAATAAGCTATCGCGCAAAGAAGTCTTAAATATATCTCGGATATCACAGTCTTTTCAACGCAAGCCTGCGATATAAGCGGCTCTGTTATGTAGGGTATTGCCTTCATAAATCCGAAGCCGTCCGAGGTTTCCTGCCTTTTCATCGCCGTATTTTGCGCAATTATCAAAAGATATTTCACGTAATATACTCTCGCGGCGGGATGCGCGTCCGCGGGAAGCTCGTTGAAGCTTCCTCTTGCAAACCAATCGGGAAAATCTTCGGTATTTCTTATCGCGCTGTCCGCCGAAGCGAGTGTCAAAAGAACGATATCTCTGTCCCTGTCATCCTTGCAAGGTGCTTCAAGCAGATGCTTCTTTGCTTTTTTCCAAAGCTCGGCATCGCCTCTCCACATCGCCACGAGTGACAGGAGCAATCCTCCTCCGAGTATTGCGTAAAATCCCGAGTGAGATGACAGAAAGTATTGCGCGTATTCATACACGGTATCGATCTCTCCGCGGCTGTATGCGATCTCTGCGGCGAAAAGCGCCTGTGCTTCGGGGTTGCTTTCAAGCGCTCTTACGGCGTCTTCGGCACTTCCCGGAGTATTATACAAATCTGTCATATCAAGAAAAGGACTTTTCCTCGGCATCGGCAAATTCGGCCCGTCTGTATTTATGTTCCTTCCCGAGGGATAGGTTGCGTCCGACGGTATCATCCAGGTCCTGCCCCAACGCAGTGCGCCCTGTATTTCTCCGCGTTTACAGAGATCCTGCACGCGGCGCACCGTAACGCCCCAACGCTCCGCTGCTTCTTTTACTGTTATTCTATACATTATACAACTCTTATTCTGCTTCGTTTAAACGAAGCGATTTTTGCCGTATTTTTCTTCGTTTAAACGAAGTTTTATTGCTTATATCTTACGTAAACGAGCCGCAATTTTTTTCGCAGCAGCTTTGTACGGGATCAGTTCCCGGTTTATTTCGAAAAAGATTTTCCGGCAACTTAATATTATAAACCTTTTTATTTAATAATTCAATAGTTTTCGCAAAAAATCAGATGACTTCTCGGCGGAAATTTATTCCGCACGTATAAAAACGCCCACGGATTAATTTCCGTAGGCATTTCAACATATATAAAATTAACTGAGGGAAGGGAAAAACCATCTCAAACGCCGAAGTTTTTTTCCTTCCCTCAAACTCCCAACCCTTTTCCTTGGCTGAAAATTTTTCTTTTATTTCTTACTTTCATTCTAAAACGCCCACGGATTAAATCCGTAGGCGTTTTTGGTTAAAGCAATTTAAATTTTTCCTGCGTGTTTTTTGATAATTTCGATCTCAACGGGATTATACGGCGTGTGATCTCCGTTGAAAAGGTCGTGCTGCCACTTTGTGTAGTCAAGCTCGGGACGTGCCGCCTTGAGCCATTCCCAAGGCAGATAATGCTGTGCAAAGCCCGCAACAAGGCCCCAGCTGTAGCTTCCGATCTTCTTTTCGTGATAGAAGGGGATCTGTTCCTCGATATTGTTGTCAAGGATTCTGTGCAGCCATTCGGTGTTAGCCATAGGTCTGCCCTCTTTTTCAAGCTGTTTGACTATTCTCTGTATCATATCGAAATTCTCGTAACAATGGAAGGTTACGATATCCGAGAGGTCAAGTGCAACGCGCTCGATAGGAGAAACGTCGAGAGTTTCGTCTATACCGTAATTCTTGGGGTATCTCCAAGGACCTGCGGTAAGCGGCTGAATGGGATCGCATTCTCTTGCAACCTCAAAAGCTCTCTTGAGGTAAGGAATACTCATATCGTCTCTCTTGCTGTTGCCCGGTTCGTTCCACATATCCCACATAATTATGCGCTCGTCCTTGCCGAAGCGGTTGAATATATCGCGGAGATATTCTTCGCAGATCTCGCGGTATTCGGGCTCGTCCCAAAGTATCCAGCCCTTTGCATCCTTGGGAACAACGATATGCGGACTGTTCTTGTGACCGCCGTGATATCCGACGTCGTAGTGTCCGTGTCCGGGCATCGGTTTATGTATAACAACCTTTTCTGGACGTCCGAAGGATACGCAGTCGTTATAAAGCACGGGCATAACCGATATGCCGTAGCTTGCAACTATTCCAAGCACTCTGTCAATTCTGTCAAGAGCGACTTCTCTTTCGTGGTACCAATGATTAAAGGGAAACCACATACGCACGGTATTAAATCCTATGCTTGCCGCAAGCTCAAGCTCGCTCTTGAGAGAAGGCATTATTTCTTCAAGTGTGTCTTCCTTCCATACCGAAAGCACGGGAGACTGTGACGGAACGTAGTTGCATCCTACGAGCCAATCGTGTGAATTCCACCACTCCCACGCCTGTTCTTTTGTCCATCTTTCTTTCATAGCTTTATCACCTTTCTTTATAGGGATTTTCATAGAAATGATAACATATTCAAATAATTGTGTCAAGATAATTTCAAAAAAACTTGATTATATTTTAAAATATGTTATAATAACGTATATATTTTTCAGCCGACCTTACTTCCGTGTTTAGAACAGCCTGCACGAAAGGCATAATATATACCCAAGTAATACTTCGAAATGAGATAACAAATATGGAATTTTCATCCGATTTCATTCGCACACAGCTTCTTCTTTTCAAGCCGTTCGTATCATCCTGCTCGCTCGAACACACACGCGACGGTCAGGACAGACTCGGTGCGCTTATGGCGTCTTCCTACAAAGACGATTCAAGCTACGAGAGTGTGCAGCTTGAAAATTTTGAGGGCGCGATAGTTACCCCGTCCGATATAACGTCAAAAAGTATCATTCTCTATCTTCACGGCGGCGGTTACACCTGCGGTGACCTTAAATACGCGCGCGGATTTGCGACCGTTCTTGCCGCAAAATGCTCGGTAAAGGTTTTCGCACCCGCATACCGTCTTGCTCCCGAAAACCCCTTTCCCGCGGCTCTCGACGATGCGCTTGAAGCATACAGATATTTGCTTCGCTCGGGATATCTCCCGTCCGACATTATCCTTTGCGGAGAAAGCGCGGGCGGCGGTCTTGTATATTCGCTTTGCTTAAAGCTCAAGCAAACGGGTGAGCGGCTTCCCGCGGGCATTATCGCGATCTCCCCGTGGAGCGATCTCACTCTCTCGGGACAAAGCCACGAGCATAACAAGCACGCAGATCCCTCTCTTGAAAAAGAAAAACTCGAATTTTACGCAAACTGCTATATATACGGCTCGGAAAACCCCGAGTCCGATACGGGCGCTGATAAGATCCGCAAATCAAACCCCTTTGTTTCTCCTATCTTCGGAGATGTGACAGGATTTCCGCCGTCAATAATTTTCGTCGGCGGAGATGAGATCCTCCTCGACGACTCGCGTCTTCTTCACGAAAAGCTTGTATCCGTCGGTGCGAGAAGTCAGCTCATAGTCACGCCGAAAATGTGGCACGTTTACCCACTCTACTGCCTTAAGGAACACAGAAACGACTTTGACCGCATAAACGCCTTTCTGCGTACTGCGCTTCCCCCGCCCGAAAAGCTCCGCTGGATGCGGCTCGACAACGCGGCAAAGATCTATCCTGCGGCACGCAGCCGTACTTGGGTAAACATTTTCCGTCTTTCAGCAACGCTTAACGAAAACATTGACCGCGAGGTACTCAAAACCGCGCTTGACGTTACCGTAAGAAGGTTTCCCTCGATAGCCGTGCGTCTTCGCCGCGGATTTTTCTGGTATTATCTCGAAGAAATACCCGAAGCGCCCGAAATTATGGACGAGCGCAGTTTTCCGCTGTCCCGTATGCCCTTCGATGACATAAGAAAATGTGCTTTCCGCGTTCTTGTTTACAAAAAACGGGTAGCCGTCGAATTTTTCCATTCTGTAACCGACGGAAACGGCGGTCTTATATTCCTCAAGACCTTGCTTGCCGAGTATCTCCAGCAGAGATACAACATAACCGTTTCGCCCACCGACGGCGTGCTTGACCGCCTTGAAGAGCCGTCCGAAGAAGAATTTGAAGACAGCTTCCAGCGCTCGTGTGGTCCTGTCGGCGCAAGCAGAAATGAAAGCACCGCATATAAAATAAAAGGAACGAAAGAAAGTGACAGCTTCCTTACCGACACCGCATTTCTTATGAGTGCATCTCAGGTTAAGGAAAAATCCAAGGAATACGGAGTGACTGCCACCGCTTTTATCGCATCTGCGGCACTTATGGCTATCATAAACATTCAAAAAGAGCTCGGCATCAAGCAGAGCAAAATGAAGCCGTCAAAGGTTCTTCTGCCCGTAAATCTGCGCGGAATGTTTAACTCGAAAACGCTCCGCAATTTCGTTCTTTACGTCACACCCGAGATCGACCCGCGCCTCGGAGAATATTCGTTTGAAGAAATATGCAAATCGGTACACCATCAGATGGGATTTACGATAAACCCTAAGCATATGATGACGAAGATCACCACAAATATCCGAAGCGAGCGCATTTTCGCCGTAAAAATACTCCCTCTTTTTATAAAAAATCCGATAATGAAGGCTGTATTCAGCGCGGTCGGAGAAAAGAAGTCCTGTCTTTCGCTTTCAAACCTCGGACTTGTCAAGGTGCCGAAAGAAATGTCGCCATACATTGAGCGTATGGATTTCGTCCTCGGCATACAGTCAACCCGCCACTACAACTGCGGAATGATAACCTACGGCGACACCCTCGCCTTCAACATCATCCGAAATATAAAAGAACCTATTTTTGAACGTCATTTCCACGCCGTACTCCGTTCTCTCGGCGTGAAAGTCAAGGTCGAAAGCAACCAAAGAGAAACGAAAGGAAACAAATAATAATATGTACTGTGTAAAATGCGGCGTTGAACTCGCCGACACCGAAAAAAGCTGTCCTCTCTGCGGCACGGTAGCCTATCACCCCGACATCATACGCGAAAAAGCAGAGCCGACCTATCCTAAAAACAACATCCCCAAGGAAGAATTCAACCGCACGGGTATTCTCTTCATCGTAACTATGCTCTTCGCGATACCGTTTATACTGACGCCCATCTGCGACATAAGTCTCAACCACGCTATAACCTGGTCGGGATACTGTATGCTTGCCGTCCTTATAACTTACGTGATAATAATTCTCCCCTCGTGGTTCAAGCATCCGCACCCGATAATCTTCACACCTATCGATTTCGGATGTATAGGAATTTATCTCTGCTATATAAACGACACGCTCGGCGGAGACTGGTTCCTTTCTCTCGCATTCCCTGTTGTAACTATGATAGGCGCGATATGTTCGACCGTTACCATTCTTTGCGTAACCTTGAAGCGCGGCTATCTCTACATTTTCGGCGGCGCTTCCCTCGCCGTTGCCGCTATGATGGTATTTATCGAGTTTTTCATAAATATCACCTTCAAACCGCGAAATTATTTCATTTGGTCGCTCTATCCTATGATAGTTTTCGCGCTCCTCGGCGCTATGCTCCTGACTATCGCCATCTGCCGCCCTCTCCGCGAATCCCTCCACAAAAAGTTTTTTATTTAGCCAAAGGGCCTCTGCTTAGGGCTCTGCCCTAAGAACCCGACAAAACCCTTTTTGTAAAAAGGGTTTTGGATTCCAAAAAACTTTACTGAAAAGAAAAAACAAGAACTTCACATTCCTGTATGTTGGCACTTTATAAAGTATCATATTAAATATTAACGGTATCATTCGCCGCGGAAAAACGCGGCGCGAGCAAAACCGACCATAGACGTCGGGAGGTTTTGCGAAAGAGGGTTGGGGTCTCTTGGGGAAGGGATACCTCCCTTCCCGGAAGTCGCTCTTTGGTTCATTTCTGTCGACACAGAAATGAACGAAAAAACTCGCAACTGCGTTTTTGGTATGTTTGTATTGTACAAAGCCTTTTTGAAAAAAGGGTTTTGGTTTCCCAAAAACTTTACTAAAAACAAAAAAACACACAGAGTAAACCGTCAAAAGTTCACTCTGTGATTTTTTATTATACCACGCTTACAGCGAATTTTCATCAATAGTCTCAAGAAACGCGGGGAGAAATTCCTTTATAAAATAATTCGCCTCGGGAGAATTCATCTCATCAAGAGATATTCTCGTTGCTTTTTCCGCACTTGCAAATTCGCTGTTTCCGCTTTTCCCCTCTTCGATGCACTTTATGAGCGCACAGATTTTATCCGCCGCTTTTACAAGCACCTTTTCTTCGCCCGAAACGCCCGAAATAATGTCAGAATACACTTCTCTGAACTCTTCGGGGAGATGCGAAACGAGTATTTTTTCGGCGGCGGCTTCTATCTGCTTATAATTTTTTCTCATTTCCTCGGAATAATATTTTACAGGCGTGGGAAGGTCCCCCGTGTATATTTCCGCCGCATCGTGATAGAGAGCGGCAACGGCAATAGCATCTGCGTCATAGCTCTTTCCGAATTTTTTGTTCCCTATGAGCGCGAGTGCGTGAGCGATAAACGCAGTTTCCGCACTATGTTCGGAAAGATTTTCGTCGGTCGTGTTTCTCATAAGTCCCCAACGCTTTATGTATTTCTGTCTGAAAAGCAGAGCAAAAAAGCTGTTTTCCATGTTATTCCGTCCTTTCGCACCCGCACATTTCTCTTGCAGATGCATTATTGTCCTGAGTGTTTTTACAAGTATATCACATAAAAAAAGTGCTGTCAATAACGGCAAAGCAAAAAAACATAGTCCGCACACTCAAAATTATCGGCATATATGTTGACAAATCGGGAAAATGTTATTAAAATAAGTGTGTAAATATTTCTGTGCGCTACGCGTGCTTGACAGAAAGGATATTCAAATATGAAAAGAGAAAACATCGATAACCTTCTTCAGAGTACTGACAACAGCTCCGACTGGACAGATTCTTATTTGAAGCTTCAGCTTGAAAAAGAGGGCAAACTGAACGAGCCTCTTTACAGCGTTCCTCTTTCAGATATTATCAAGGCATTCAATCTGGAAATTATGCATATGCCCGAAAATTCCGCGGTCAAGGTCACCTGCCGCGACGTAAACCGTCCCGGACTTCCGCTTGCGGGATTCTTTGATCATTTCGAAACTCAGCGTATTCAGATAATCGGTAAGGTTGAGCACCTTTATCTCGAAAGTCTTGACGAAGAAACAAGAAACAAGCAGATCTACGACTTTATCTCCAAAAAGCCCGTTGCTCTCATTTTCTCGACCTCACTCAGCGCGTTTGAGCACACCATTCAGTATGCAAAAGAATTCGACGTGCCGCTTCTGCGCACCTCTCGCCCGACCTCTGAATTTATGGCAGCTCTCATATCTTACCTGCATACAAGCCTTGCCCCCAGAATAACACGCCACGGCGTTCTCGTTGAAATATACGGTGAGGGCGTGCTTATGCTTGGTGACAGCGGTATCGGTAAAAGCGAGACCGCTATTGAAATCGTAAAAAGAGGACACCGTCTTATCGCCGACGATGCCGTAGAGATCAAAAAAGTATCCGACTCTACTCTTATCGGCACAGCGCCTGACATAATCCGCCACTATATCGAGCTTCGCGGAATAGGCATCGTAGATATAAGACGTCTTTTCGGTATGAGTGCTGTCAAGGTCGATCAGCAGATAGACCTCGTCGTAAGCTTTGAAATATGGAATGAAAACACAACGTATGACCGCTTCGGACTTGAAACCGAAACTATAGACATAATGGGCGTAACTCTTCCGAAATACACGATTCCCGTAAGCCCCGGACGAAATCTCGCGGTTATTCTTGAAATTGCCGCAATGAACCAAAGACAGAAGAAGATGGGCTATAATACAGCCGAAGAGTTCAATCAGAAGCTGCTCGAAAGTATGAACGAATAGTTTTTACACACGTACTACCAGGAGGAATATACTATGAACTACTGTTCACCCGAAAAAGTCGGAATACCTTCCGAAAAGGTGCTTGAATTTTTTGCCCGCCTCGATGCGAAAAAGCTTTCCACACACAGCGTTGTTATGGCGAGGGGAAATGACATCTTCGCAGAAGGCTACTACAAACCCTTCAACAAGGATTTCAAGCACAGAATGTATTCTGTTTCAAAAACATTTGTATCTATTGCTATCGGATTTTGCGTCCAGGACGGACTTATATCTCTTGACGACAAAATGATAAAATACTTTCCCGAATACGTAGAGGAAAGCCCGGACAAAAAAGTATGCACGGTAACGATCCGCGATATGCTGAAAATGGAGACGGCGCTTGAATTTGAAGGTTGCTGGTGGTTCGGTTCAAAAACCAAGGATAGAGTGGAATGTTATTTCCGCACAAACGGCGACAAATATCCCGGAACGATCTTCCGCTATGACAGCCCCGGCTCGTTTATGCTCGGAGTCATCGTTGAAAAGGTAACCGGAAAGAAATTCCTCAAATATCTTCAGGAAAAAGTGCTTGACGATATAGGATTTTCCAAGGACGCTTACTGCCTTGAAGCCCCCGGCGGACATTCCTTCGGAGATTCGGGCGTAATGTGTACGACAAAAGACCTTCTCCTTTTCGCGAGATTCGTTCTTAACAAGGGTACCTGGAACGGCAAACGCTATCTCAGCGAAGAATATATTACCGAAGCGACCACAATGAGCGCCGCAAACAATCCCTACGGTTTCGGAGTTTGCAACGGTCACGGCTACGGCTATCAGATCTGGGGCGCACCCAACGGCTGTTTTGCTATGCTCGGAATGGGCGTTCAGGTCGCACTCTGTGACCCCGAGCACGATTTTGTTTTCGCCATCAACTCTGACAATCAGGGCGATCCTCGCGAATACGAGCCTATGTTCGAAGCTCTTTACGGCTCTATTATCGAAAACCTCGAAGATTCTCCCCTGCCCGAAAACAAGGAAGCCTACGGCAAACTCAAGGAAGAGCTTGCAAAAAAAGAGCTTTTCTTCCTCGACGGCGAAAAAGAAAGTGCTTTTGCTTCTGAAATCAACAAAAAGACCTTCGTCTGCGATCCCAACCGTATGGGCTTCAAGTGGCTGAGATTTGAATTTGAAAAGGACTGCGGAACTCTTCACTACGAAAATGCGCAGGGTGTAAAGGCTCTCAAATTCGGCTTCGGGCACAATGAATTTGAAAAATTCCCGCAGGAAAACTACTCTGACATTATAGCGACATATCCCGAGCCGGGTCATATGTACGACTGCGCTTGCAGCGCCGATTGGCAGGAGGAAAAGAAGCTCCGTCTCAGAGTTCAGATAATCGACAAGTACTTCGGAAACCTCGCTATGATATTCGGATTTACAGATGAAAACCGACTCACCGCGCGTTTCTATAAGGTTGCCGAAGCATTCCTAGACGAATACGACGGGCTTCTCAATGCAAAGTCGATATAATACGGAATTTTATGGTGAAAAATGATATATTCACACAAAACGGCGGAAAAATCCGCCGTTTCAGACTGAAGGCAAAATAATAAGAGAAAAGTTTTTAGCCAAGGAAAAGGGATAGGAGTCTGAGGAAAAGAAAAAAACTTCGGCGTTTGAGATGGTTTTCCCCTTTCCTCAGTTAATTTTAATGACTTTGTCTACACATTGAAACGGCGGAAAATTCCGCCGTTTTTATTTTTGCAAGATTTATTTAAGTAAAGTTTTTGAAGATTGTTAAGAAACTTTTTTCAAAAAGTTTCTTAACCGGATTCCAAGGGCAGAACCCTTGGAAAGATGCACGAGTGTGTTTCGCGCATTGATACCCGCGCGACTTAAGGGACTCCGTCCCTTAAGAAACCCTGCGAGCTTTTGAAAAAGCTCGAGCAAAACTTTTTTAAAAGTAGTCTCAGGAAATATTTGTTTACAAATTAATTTTTGATTTTCGATTGACGAATATAATTTAGTATGATAAAATTATTGCCGTAGCGCATTCGCGTAATAAATCAAACAGAAGGAGTGTGTGCAGGACATTGAATAATATCCTTATGAAAAAAATCAAGGAAGCTATGACGTCGGTCCTTCCCGTTACTGCCATTGTCTTCATTCTTAACTTAACACCGCTGGTAAATATGTCTGCCAAAGAGCTTATCGTTTTTCTCATTTCCGCGTTCTTTCTTATACTCGGAATCGGTATGTTCAGCCTTGGCGCAGACCTTGCTATGACTCCTATGGGCGAGCATATCGGCGCGGGACTCACAAAAAGAAAGAGCTTAAAGCTCCTCCTTTCGGTCTGCTTCCTTATGGGACTTCTCATTACCGTCGCAGAACCCGACCTTACCGTTCTTGCAACACAGGTCGCAGAGGTAATTAACGGCACGACACTCATCCTTTTTGTAGGAATCGGCGTTGGGATTTTCCTGCTTCTTTCGGTACTTAAAATAGTGTTCAAGAAGTCACTTTCTTCTATGCTCCTTTTCTTCTATATGTTACTCTTTGCCGTTGCCGCTATCGTAATTCTGAACGGCAACGAGTCCTTCCTCCCCCTAGCTTTTGATTCGGGCGGAGTTACCACAGGTCCTATAACCGTACCTTTTATAATGGCACTCGGCGTCGGTATTGCAATGACTCTCGGCGGTAAAAACGTAGGCGAAAACAGCTTCGGTCTTATCGCTATGTGTTCGGTCGGTCCTATCCTCGCCGTTATGATCCTCGGTGCGACGATAAGCGGCGACATCGGATATACTATTCCCGATTTTAACATAGAATCAAAGCTCGGCGGAGCGATCTTTGAAACGATCTACCACACCGTGACCGAAGTGCTTCTTGCGCTTGGACTTATAGTTGCATTTTTCGTTATTCTTCAGATATTCTGCTTGAAGCTTCCGAAAAAGACGCTTCTGCGTATAACCGTCGGAATTATTTATACCTTCCTCGGTCTTGTTATCTTCCTTGCGGCAGTAAATATCGGATTTATGCCGATAGGCTACAAGCTCGGCACGGAGCTTGCATCAAAGCATCCCGCTATACTTACAGGCTTCGGCTTCATTCTCGGAATGGTAGTCGTACTCGCAGAGCCCGCCGTCCACGTACTTAACAAGCAGGTTGACGACATTACGGACGGTACTGTCAGCAAGAGAGCTATGATGATCGCGCTCTCGATAGGTGTCGGAATTTCCATCGGACTTTCGATGCTGAGAATTATACTTGATTTTAACATTCTTTACTACGTAATTCCCGGTTACTTCATTTCTCTCGGACTTTCGTTCTTCGTTCCCGGTCTTTACACGGCGATCGCGTTTGACTCGGGCGGAGTTGCAAGCGGCCCTCTCACCTCGGGATTCATTCTTCCACTCTCTATCGGCGCGTGCTACGTGCTTCAGGGCGAATCCGAAATTATGAGCTGTGCATTCGGTATCGTTGCTATGGTTGCTATGACTCCTCTTATCACCATTCAGATACTCGGCTTCAGAGCAGTATTTACACAGCATATGCGTCAGCGTATCGCTATGAAGCGAATCCTCGAAGCGGACGACGAGCAGATAATCACCTTTATGTAAAACAGAAAGGAAATCGCTATGGCTATAAAAAATCCAATATCAAAACAGGCACAGCCCGAGGAATCTATGGCACCCAAGAAGCTCCAACTGCTGTTTACGATCGTAAACAGAAAAAAAGCAGAGTTTTATGCCGATTTCCTCCAATCCTTTGAGGTAAATATGCAGCTCACGCTCGCGGCAAGCGGAACGGCAAGCACCGAAACGCTCAGCCTTCTCGGCCTTTCCGATTCCGAAAAAAGCGTTATAATCAGCGTTATAAAAGAAGAAAAAGCTCAAGCAATACTCAGCGCGCTCGAAGAAAAATTCAGCACGATCAAAAACGGCAAGGGCATAGCTTATACCGTACCTATGACAGGCACTATCGGCGTTGCTATTTATCAGTTCCTTGCAAATATGCCTAACTGACTTACAGGCAAGATCAAACGAAAGGATATAATGTGATATGAAATTTGAACACGAAGTTATATTTTGTATAGTAAACGCCGGATTTTCCGACGCCGTTATGGATGCGGCTAAAGAATTCGGAGCTCGCGGTGGCACGGTAATACACGCAAGAGGAACTGCAAACAGCGAAGCCGAGAAAATGTTCGGCATAACGATCCAGCCCGAGAAAGAGATCGTTATGATCCTCGTTCCCTCGGATATTAAAAACGACATCCTTCACGCGCTTTACCGCGCAGTCGGACTCAAAACTCCCGGTCAGGGCATCGCATTCGCTATGCCGGTTACCGACGTTGTCGGTCTTTCTGACAACAAGCCCGCTGTAAAAGCAGAAGAAAAATAAAACTGACTTTTTTCAGATATTTAAAGGAGCTTTTATGGACAAACACAATGCGCTCTCTCGCGAAGAGATAATTTCGGTCATTGAAGGAAAGGGCCGTGCAAGCCGTGTTCCTATGTATTATCACGGCTGGATAAATCCCGACGTATTCGGAGAAAACAAAGAGCTTGCAAAAAGTTATCTTAACAGCTATCCCTTCGATTTTGAAAAGATAATACTTTGGATGCCCGACAAATACAAAGCGCCTGCCGACGATCCTTCCTACCGCTTTATGCACCGCGATCCAAAGGAATCCGAAGGATGCAGCAAGGCACTCGATGCGCAGACTGCTCTGCAAATGGAAGAGATCGACGATTTTCTCGCAGATTTTCCCAACCCCGACTATCACAAAACGTGGGAACGCCATCTTGGCGAAAAGACAAAATACCGCGTCGGATATTGGTGGCATTGGCTTTTTGAGCGTCATTGGTGGCTTCGCGGAATGGAAAACGCTCTGACAGATTATTACGAGTACCCCGACGAAACGCACAAGCTTTATCAGGCGCTCACCGATTTTTATATAAAGTACATATTAAACTGCAAAAAATATTTCGATCTTGATGCCGTATTTATAACAGACGATATCGGTACACAGAAATATCCCTTCTTCTCCCTGCAAATATTCCGTGAATTTTACAAGCCTTATTATTCACAGCTTGTAAAAGCCGCGCACGAAGCCGGAATGCACGTATGGTTCCACACCTGCGGAAACGTCACGAGCTTTATTGAGGAGTTTATCGACATAGGCTTCGACGTTTTACATCCCATTCAGAAATATTCTATGGACGAAGTCGAGGTCGCAAACAAGTACGGCGACAGGATCACCATTCTTGCAGGCTTTGACGTACAGCAGATAATACCTAACGGCACTCCCGATGAAGTACGAAAAGAGGTGCGACACCTCATAGACACCTATTCAAGAAGCGAAGGCCGGCTTATTATGACCCTCGGAAACGAAGCAACACCTGACTTCCCTCCCGAAAATCTTTACGCCCTCCTCGACGAAACCGTAAAATACGGTACAGGAAAATAACACGTATCCTCCCGCAAATCCGATACCATTCGGTTTGCGGGAGCTCTTTTATCTGTCGGTGTTTTATTATTTTGCAAAAACCTCTTGACAAATCAACAAGTATGTGCTACAATACATCTCAGCACACAGTGTGCTGAGATGTATATCTGTTCTGAATTTCAAAAAAGCGGGAGGAAAAACCGTGACAAACGAAAAAAGCAAGCTGATTTCGGATGAAATGTCCGAAAAGATAATAGAAACTGCCGAAAGAATTGCGACCACCGACGGCGCAAATACTGTCACCGTACGAAAAATACTGTGCGAGCTCGGAATTACGAACAGAGTTTTTTACAACCGATTCCGCAACATCGACGAGGTTTTGAAAAAAGTTTATCTCGCCACCGCGCTCAAGATCCGAGAAAGCGTTTTCGTCAAGCCGGACAGCCAAAAGGATTTCTTCGAGTACGTTACCGACATAGTAACAGCCTCTCTTACCGTTTCGTACGATACGAAAATGAAATTCAATCAGTACATCTTTGAAAACGATTCTCTCTCTCAAAGCAACTACGAGTGGTGGACTGCCGAAATAAAAAAGCTTATCGACTACGCTAAAGAAAAAGAATACATCAAGGACGTTGACTCCGATATAATGAGCTATTCAATCTGGTGCTTCTGCCGCGGCTACAACGCCGATGCCGTCGGAAGAAATCTCCCCCGCGAAGAAGCTATCAAAAACTTCCGCTACAGCTTCGCTTTTCTGCTTGAAGGTCTGAAGAAGTAACGCCAACGGAACTTTGCTTAGGGCTCTGCCCTAAGAACCCGCAAAGAACCTTTTTGAAAAAAGGTTCTTTGATCTAGCTTTTCCAAAAGCTCGCGGGTTTCCCAAGGGGCGACGCCCCTTGAAAAAAACTTTACTATAAAATAACAATTACGTCTACTTATGAAAGGAATTTTTCGGATATGAAAAATCACATTTTGCACGAAAAGAAAGAATTCGCCAACGTCCGCGAGCTTATCGAATGGGCAGCGCAGGAATACGGCGAAAAAGCAGCGTACTCCTACCGCCCTGTTCCCACGAAGCCCGAGACCGTAAAGGTCAGCTTTATAAAATTCAGAAATGACGTGCGCGCACTCGCTACCGAAATGCTCTCTATGGGTTGCGCAGGGAAGCACTGCGTCGTTATCGGAAAATTCTCGTATGAATGGGCTCTCACCTACTACGCAGCCCTCTGCATCGGTGCAGTTCTCGTTCCGCTTGACCGCGACTGGCTTGCGCAGGACCTTGCCGACACGGCTATCAGAGCTGACATCAGCTATCTGATCTGTGACGAAGATATTGCAGAAAAAGCGGCTGTTATCGCAGAAAAGGCGGAGCTTTCCGCTCAGCCCGTCTTTCTTAACGCAAAGAAGGAAGAAAACTCCCTCCTTTCGCTTGTCGAAATAGGAAGAGAAAAATTCGAAAGCTCGTCAGAAGAATATTTCGGCGCAGAGATCGATCCGTACAAAATGTCCCTTCTTGTATTCACATCGGGCACGACCGGCAAAGGAAAGGGCGTTATGCTCTCGCAGAACGCGATCCTTTCAGACCTTTCGGACGTAATTCAATACGTAGATTTCTCGGACAAAACGGTAGGTGTCCTTCCTCCGCATCATACGTACGGATCTTCCGTAATGCTTATCGGACACGTTATGATAGGCTGTGAGGTATATATTTCGGCAGGGCTTCGCTACGTTCAGAAGGAGCTTAAAGAGCAGAAGCCGGGTCACCTCGTGCTTGTTCCTCTCTACCTTGAAACATTCTACCGCAAGATAATGGCAAACGTAAAGGAACAGGGCAAGGAAAAGCTGATTGCAAATATGATAAAGGTCAGCAACGGTCTGCGCAAAGTAGGAATAGATATGCGCAAGAAGCTCTTCGGCGCTGTACGCGCAGCATTCGGCGGCGAAGTAAAAATGATAATTTCGGGCGGCGCTCCCATCAACCCCGACATCCTCGCTTTCTTTGACGCAGTCGGAATTTCCACCCTCAACGGATACGGAATCACCGAATGTGCGCCCATTATCGCCGTGAACAGAACGAGAAATATCGTTCCCGGAAGCGTAGGAAACGTACTTAACATAGATACCGTAAAGATCGACCAACCCAACGAAGACGGCGAGGGCGAGATATGGGTAAAGGGACCCAACGTAATGCTCGGATATTACAAGGACGGAGAAGCCACTATGGACGCTATCACCGAGGACAGATACTTCAAGACGGGCGACTACGGAAAGCTTGACGAAAACGGAGTTCTCTACATCACGGGACGAAAGAAGAATCTTATAATTCTTTCAAACGGAAAGAACGTTTACCCCGAAGAGATAGAAAACGAGCTTGTCGCAACTCCCGGCATCCTCGACATTATAGTTTACGAGGGGCAGAGCCGCCGCGGAATGGAGCATAACGCGATCGTTGCAGAAGTATATCCCGACAAGGAATATATGGAAAAGAACAATATCACCGATTACAGAGCACATCTCAAGCCTTTTATCGATGAGTACAACAGAAACACAGTTCCTTACAAGAAGATCGGCGTGCTGAAGATCCGCGACGAAGAGTTCCCGAAGAACACTCTCAGAAAAATTATGAGATTCAAGCTCGATATGTCTATAGATTAAGTTACTTTTGCAAATTACGTAAAATCGATAATTTCATTATAAATCCTCCCCAAAATAGCAAATATCCCGTGCAGTTCTGCACGGGATATTTGTTTTATGAGTAAAACAGTAATCTTACTTATGCGCTCCTCTTTTTCTGAGGCATTCGAGAACAACGTCGGGATTGTTACAAGTGATAAGCTCGGCTTTCTTTGCGATAGCTTCGTCAACGCCTGTCTGATCCTTGATAGAAGCGCCTGCCCAAGGCTGAACGCCCTTTGCCTTCATATCAACGTAGCTTTCGGCTGTTCCCGTAAATTCGCCCTCCGGCGCGCCGAACATACAGCAGCAGTAAGCGTAAGAATAGGGATCCTTGCACTTATCGTACGAGCGCAAAAACTGGATAGGATAGTAAACGTGCTGCTTCCAGCCTTCGTTTTTGTTGCAAATGTATTCGTTGAGCGAACTGCTGAACGAGTTGATAACGCATCGGTCCTTGAAGCCGTATTCAACAAGCTGTTTAAGAACTCTGTCGCAGACCTCGTATGCTGTATCGCCGAAATCTTCGGGATAAAGCTTGAGTTCAATATCAAGTGTCATCATATCGAAGTCCTTGATATAATCCATAAATTCGGTGAAGGTCGGAATTCTCTCGCCCGCAAACTCGGCAGACTTTTTCACGCCGGCATCAAGCTTTTTTATTTCTTCGAGAGTGAGGTCGCAGACGTTTCCGCTTCCGTCTGTAGTGCGGTCAACCGTCGCGTCGTGTATAATGACAAGCTCGCCGTCCTTGGTCTGACGAACGTCGATCTCGATCTGGTCAACGCCAAGCTCTGCCGCTTTTCTGATAGCGATCATTGTATTTTCGGGATATACAGCCGACCAGCCTCTGTGTGCGGCAACGTAAATGTTTTCGGGGCTTTGTGTCCAGTAATTCATAATTTTTTCTCCTTATGTTATATTTTAAAGCGTAGCCTCGCCTGTAGGTCCGTTTACTCTGAGAATATCCTTTCCGCCGTTTTCATCTTCAACGAACTCGGCATAGTCAAGGCGAGTAACTCTCGGTCTGAACTGATTTGTCGAAAAATGGCTGTGATAAGCGCAGATCCACTTGTTTTCGCCAACCTTCGTGAAGCTGTGATGTCCGACACCGACGATCTTGTCATTTTTGTGCAGTATAGGATTGCCTTCGTACTTTTCAAAAGGCCCGAAAGGCGAGGAAGAAGTCGCATACCCTACCGCATAATCCTGACTTCTCGTGTGGTTTGCCGAATAAGTGAGGTAATAAAGTCCCTTGTGCTTTAGCACAAAAGGTCCTTCGGTAACGCGCGCATCGACAGTTTCCCATGGCTCTTCGGCTGTAATTATGATCTTCTCGTTTTCTTCGTCTATCGACATAAGATCGTCAGACATTTTCGTTACGCAGATCTTATTTCCGCCGCCGAGACGAACGTAGTAAAGATAAGCCTGTCCGTCGTCATCAATAAAGAAATGTCCGTCTATCGCTCTGTTTTCGCTAAGCCACTTTTTCTCTTCCTGTCTGAACGGACCGAGGGGAGAATCGGAAACAGCAACGCCGAGATGCTCTTCCGACGTATAGACCATATAGAATTTATCTCTGTATCGAATAATTTCGGGTGCCCAGAAGCATTTTTCGCCCTTCACGTCGTCGCGAGAGAGCGCAAATCCCTTGTTTTCCCAGTTTTCAAGATCTTCCGACACGTAAACCTGATACCCCATATCGGCAAGTGTGTTTTCACTGCCGTGTACCTGTGCGGTCGGATAAACATAGTACTTACCCTCCCAATACAGAATGAACGGGTCTGCACCTAAAAAAAGCGGATTTTTCATATTGTTCCTCCAACATTTTTTCATATTTCAATCATATTTTAACAGTTATACTACACGTTGTCAATAGAAACGGCAAAAACTTCTGTGAAAATTCTTTCGGAAATTACCTGATTATTTGCAAAATAATTGACAAGACTCTTTGCCGATGCTATAATGGACTAAAAAAGAAAGCTATTTTTATTTTCAAAAGGCAGGATATTATTATGATCAATTCGGATTTTTGTCACGAAACACTTGTAAAAAACACGACTCCGCTTCTTTCATATAACAAAGATGTAAACTACAGCGAGTGGAGAGAGGCTGTAAAAGAAAAGCTTGTCGCTCTGACCGGTCTTGATCTCGTCGCACAAAACACCTGCCCGCCCAATATGCAGATCGTATCCGAGGAAGACCGCGACGACTGCAGGATAATACGCTTCACCTTCGAAAGCGAGATCGGTGCGACAGTTCCCTGCTATCTCGTTATTCCTAAGCTCGGCAAAAAGAAATATCCGGTTGCGATAACTCTGCAAGGTCATTCCACCGGATTCCACAACTCGATAGGAATAAAAAAATATCCCGCAGACGAAAATTATCATCCGCGCGGACAGTTTGCTCTTCAAGCGGCAAAAAACGGATATATCGCTCTTGCGATTGAGCAGCGTTCAATGGGAGAGAGAAAGCCTACCCGTCCTGACAGAAGCAAGAACGACAACTGCCGTTTTGACGGACACGTTGCGCTTATGCTCGGCAGAACGCTCCTTGCAGAAAGAATTTGGGATATTTCAAAGGCTATTGATATGCTTGTGAATTTCAAGGAAGCGGACACCGACAAAATTCTCATAACAGGGAATTCGGGCGGCGGCACGGCATCATTCTACGCAGCCTGCTGTGATGAACGTATCAAGATCTGCGCGCCGAGCTGCGCTTTCTGTCCGTATCCCGAATCGATCCTCGACCTTTTCCACTGTGTTTGCAACTATATCCCGTCCGCATACAGATATTTCGATATGCAGGATCTTTCCTGTCTGATCGCTCCGAGAAATTTCATCGCTATCGCAGGAAAAGAAGACGACATCTTCCCTATCCACGGTGTGCGCAGAGGCT
Organism: Oscillospiraceae bacterium; assembly: GCA_015064255.1. GTDB lineage: Bacteria > Bacillota > Clostridia > Oscillospirales > CAG-272 > SIG672. The sequence continues at coordinate 46,503 of SVSP01000005.1, read as the reverse complement.
TTGAAACCGTGCGCGAAATTTACAAAGCAAATGGTGCCGAGGGAAATTGCCGTCTTGTCGAAACTCCCAAAAACCATTGGTGGTGCGAAGATATCGTATGGGGAGCCATCAACGAGGAAGCCGCAAAGCTCGGCTGGAAATAATCCGAGTCTTTTACCGCCTTTATCACCGTGCGATGGCTCGGTAAAAACACAAAATATATTGACAAACAGAACAAATAAATGATATAATGTAGAAAAAGATCTGCACACAGGTATCGGAGTAAGATATGGCTGAAAAGAGTAAAAAATCGAAGGGCAAAAAGAGTATCGGCAAGGTAAATCCTCTTTTATATGCCGCTGTATATGCGGCACTTAAGCCGAAATATACTAAAAAATATTCGATCGAGTTCGACAAAGAAGCCGTAAAAGATCTCAAAGGTCCCGCGATAGTCATCGCGACGCACACCTCGGACGTTGACCATATTCTCTCGGCGCTCACACTCTATCCCGTGCGTCCGACTTACATAGTCAGCGAGCATTTCACGCGCAAGCCGTCAACCGCAAGACTTCTGAAGCTTATGCACGTCATAACAAAGAAGATGTTCACGCCCGATGCTTCGACTATCGTTAATATTATGCGCGCAAAGCGCGAGGGCGCGGTCATCGTTATCTTCCCGGAGGGCAGACTTTCCTGCTACGGTCATTCTCTTCCGGTTGCAGAGGGCACGGCTGAGCTTATCAAAAAGCTCGGTGTCGATCTCTATATCTGGAAGGGCGAGGGCGCGTATCTCTCATTTCCGAAATGGCGTGAAAAGGGAAGCGACAGACGTGGCAAGATAAAAGCTTCGGTCAAGCTTCTTCTGTCGGCGGACGAGGTGGCAGAGAAAGACGTTTCCGAGATCAAGGAGATCGCCGAAAAAGCCATTTTGCACGACGACGAGCTTGCTATGCAGGGAATCGAGTACAAGTGCAACGATATTGCGCTCGGCGTTGACAAGATCCTTTTCAAATGCCCGAAATGCTTAAAAGAGGGCTCTATCACCGCAAAAGACGGTCACATACGCTGCGTGTGCGGTCTTGACACGACTCTTGATAATTTTTACAGACTTCACAACGCACCCTTTGAGCGTGTAAACGAGTGGTTTGAATGGCAACAGAGCGAGATCGACACGGAAAATGAAATACTCTCATCGAAAGTCAGACTCGGATGCTGTAAGGACGACGGATTTATGGACGAGTTTGCGGGCGAGGGCGAAGCCTATCTCGACAAGGATATATTCAGACTTTCGGGAACGATGCACGGCGAAAAGATCGAATTTTCCCTGTCGCCCGAAAAGATTGGCGCATTCCCGATAACCGCAGGCGAGCATTTCGATGTCTATTATCACGGCAAGCTGATATACGTTTACCCGCAGCCCGATGAAAGAATGTGCGTAAAATGGGTATGCTTCCTTGACAAGCTGATGTCCGAAAAGAAATCAATTAAATAAAACATTAAATATTACGCGTCTAAATTCCGGCGCGTCAAATAAATACCGACTTTAATAAAAAGGAGATATTATTATGAACAACACCTACAAAAACCCCGTATGCGAAGGCGCGGATCCCTTTATCCTTCTTCACGACGGAACCTACTATCTCTACTCCACAAATTCCCGTGACGGTTACAGAGTTTTCACGTCTGACGATATGGGCACGTGGACAGACAGAGGCTACTGCCTTAAAGCAGAAGACGTAAAGGGTGACAGAGGCTTCTGGGCTCCCGAGATCACCGTACGCGACGGAAAATTCTATATGGTTTACATCGCAAACGAGCATCTCGGAATCGCAGTTGCTGACAACCCTCTCGGGCCGTTCAAGCAGGAAGAGAAAAAGTGGCTCAACGAAGTAAACGAGATCGACGGACATTTCTTTGTTGACGATGACGGAACGACCTACCTCTATTTCGTTCGTTTCGACGGCGGAAACGTACTCTGGGTTGCAAAGATGAACGACGACCTCCTTTCCTACGACGAGTCCACAGCAAAGTTCCTCTTCAGAGCAGAAGACGAATGGGAGCTTAAGGATTGCAGCGTTGTTGAAGGACCTTTCGTTCTCAAGCACAACGGAAAATACTACCTCACATATTCGGCAAACCACACAAGATGCGAAGATTACGCTATCGGATGTGCTATTTCCGATTCTCCGATGGGACCGTTCAAGAAGGTTGACTACAACCCCATTCTGAAGAAGAACGACAAGGTAAACGGAACAGGACACCACAGCTTCACGACCTCCAAGGACGGAAAAGAGCTTGTTTGCGTATATCACTCCCGCCCCGGCAGAATAACAAATTGCCCGAGAGAGACCTGCATCGACCGCGCAGAGTTTGTAAAGGACCCCAACGGCGGCGACGATATTCTCGTTATCCACGGACCGACCACCGATGTGCAGAAGGCTTTTGCAGAATAAATTTTTATAAAGAGAAAACAGCCTTACAAAAGTAGGGCTGTTTTTTTGCAAAAAAATCCCCGCGCGGTGGCGCGGGGGGGGTGCAGTAATCAAATTATGTTGACTTTTTCTCTGCGCTATGCTAATATAATACTACAAGTATATTATAATAGGAGCAAAAAATGAAGAAAACGGCATTTGTCTTATCTCTTGTTCTTGTTTTGTCAATTATTTCCGCGTGCGGTAATATTGAGACACCGCCAACTACACCCGATATTCCCTTCCCTCCGCAAAACGATTCCGACCTGCCGCAAGACGACACCGACCCCACACCCGAAAACACTTCAAAACTAGAAAACGGCGCCGCGTACGTTATAAAAGCCAAAAACGGTTTTTCTATCGGCGGAAGCTCTTTCGGAACGGTAAAGGGCGAGATGGCAACACTTGCAAAATATCGCGGAGATCTTGATGAAATATGGCGTCTTTCAAAGCTTGATGACGAAAGCTACAACATTATAAACGCCGTTTCGGGCTTGTATCTTTCAAAAGATGCAAGCGATCAGGACAAACCGCTCACCCTCAGCAAAAAAGACTCTAAACTACTGCAAAGCTGGAGCATTACAGAGACCGACGGCGGATATTTTATAACCCTTGCAAGCGAAGAAAGATATCTTTCGGGAAAATCAAATTCAGAAGAATGCGACGCCATCCTGTTTGAAAAGGCAGAAGGCGCACCTGTATGGGAAATATCCAAGGTCTTTGACAAGGACGACGAGCTTCCGTCTGTGCTTTCACTGTCGGGCGCGACAGGCGCTCCGACAAGCTGTCCTGAAATAATAGAATACAAAGGCGCGTATTACAGCATCAACATGACCGCAGGAATGATGGTAAAACGCTCGCCAAATCTTAAAACCTGGCAAAATTGCAACTGGGTTTTCGACACGTTCCCATCCTACATAACCGAAAAACTCGGAAACTCGGCGTCAATATGGGCGCCTGGATTCTACACCGTCGGCGACAAGCTTTGTATATATTACTGCGCATCTACCCTCGGTTCTCAAAACTCCCTTATAGGACTTGTCTATGCCGATTCGCCAACGGGACCATACACAGACATGGGTATCGTAATTGAATCCAAGGCGGGAGATCCGTACAACTGCATCGATCCTAATATTTTTGTTGACGACAACGGAAAAACTTATCTCATTTTTGGATCGTATTGGGATGGCATCTTTATGCGGAGCATTGACCCGAGTACCGGTCTGCTCAACGAGAAAGAAACCACGCTTTGGCATCTCGCCAAGGGAAGCGGCGGTCTTGAAGCTCCGTATATTGTAAAACGCGGTGATTATTATTATCTTTTCGTGGCAAGAGGCGTCCTCGGACAGGATGGTAGTTATCACTGGGCTGTCGGAAGAAGTGAAAGCCTTTTCGGGCCGTATCTTGATCGTGACGGCAAGCCTATGCTTGAAGGAAATTCAACCGCGCTTACCGAAAACAAGAGGCACACAGAAGGAGTTGCTCACGCGCAACCCTTCCTTGACAGCAACGGTCAGTGGTATATGGTGAGCGAAATGTGGACAGAGGACTCCGATCTCGAAAACAACATATCTATTCACATAAGTACTATCGTCTGGAGCGAGAACGGTTGGCCCGTAACAGCACTTTCGCCGAATATAATACAAGATCTATCGGGCGATATAAGCTATAAACACTGAACTCAAATCGCTCGGTAAAGCATCCCGCGCAAAACTTTTCATAAAAGCCTTGACATTAAAGTTCAAAGGATTTATAATAAAGTTACACTAAATATCCTTGTTTTACGGATATACGGAGGTATTAAAATGGAAAAGATCAAAATAGCGGTAGTTGGTACCGGTAATATTTGCAGAAGCGCTCATATGCCTGTTTATATGAAGAGAGATGATGTTGAAGTTATCGCGTGCGCAGATATCGACTTCGAAAAAGCAAAGGCTTTTGCTGAAAAATTCGGAATCCCCGCAGCTTACAGCTCTGTCGAAGAGCTTCTTGCAAACTGCAAGCCCGATTACGTCGACGTTTGTACCTGGCCCGCAGCTCACGGCCCCGTATCTATCGCAGCGGCAAATGCAGGCTGCCACGTAATGTGCGAAAAACCGATATGCCACAATCTCGAAGATGCTCTCGCACTCAAGGAAGCTGTTGAAAGAAACGGCGTTAAGTTTATGCTTGCCGTTCCGCTTCGTTACGGAAAAGCGGCGGTACACGCAAGAAAGCTCGTTGACGAGGGCGTTCTCGGCGACGTTTATTACGGAAAGACAGCATACGTACGTCAGAGAGGTATCCCCGGCGGTTGGTTCTCCTGCACAAAATACGCAGGCGGCGGTCCGATCATCGACATCGGCGTACACAGAATCGACCTCGCTTGGTATATGATGGGTTGCCCGAAGCCTGTTTCTGTTTCGGCAACGGCGTCCTACAAGATCGGCGACTACCGTGAAGAGCCCAAGGTCGACCCTGTAACAGGCAAGGTTTCGGCTACAAACTCCTGGTCGGGCGCGCAGGTTCCCGATTACAAGTTTGACGTTGAAGACTCTGCTTGCGGAGTATTCCGTTTTGAAAACGGCGCACAGCTTATTTTCGAAACAGCTTGGTCGTTCAACGGACCCATCAACAACTCCACTCAGGTGGCGGGCGAAAAAGCGGGAATCACACTTGAACCCTTCAAGCTTTACAAGGCTGACGGCGAAAAGCTTGTTGAAGAAAACATCGAGGGCGATTTCGCAGGCGACATTTTCGAAAACGAGATCGACCATTTCATCGACTGCATCAGAAACGACAAGACACCCTCTTCGAGCATTGATCAGGCTGTACAGCTTCAGGCTATGCTTATGGGCATATACGAGTCTTCCAAGGCAGGTCACGAAATAAAGCTTACGTATTAAAATACAAAAGCAGGCGGAAAATACCCGACTGCTTTTTTATTTTCTCCTAAAATCCGCGGCGAAAAGATTCACAATTTCCGTACAGCGTGATAAAATTACAGTTGATTCAGCAAAAAAGGAGGGAACAAAAATGACACCTATTGTTCCAAGTATGTATTTGAGCCGCGAGGATTGGAACAATTTTATGGATTATCTTACACGGAATTAAAAAATCCGCAGAGAGTTTAATCTCTGCGGATTTTTATTATTTATTTTCGGTAACAGCCGAAATTCTGTACTTATCGTAAAGCTCACGCATTTCGGGAGTCAGGTCGCAGTGACCTCTGTCGGGAACTATATTATAAGTCACCTTGTGCGACTCTTTCATAGCTTCCACGAAAACGTCGCTGTGTTTTTCCTTATTCACCGCGAGGTCTGCCGTACAATGGAAGATATAATAATCCACGTCGGGCATAGTGTCGGCAAGATGAAGAGGCGAATATCTTTCAAGCGCATCGGCGAGAGTGCCTTCCTCGTTTGCAAGCGCGCTGTAAAGCGTTCTCGGAAGGTCGGGGCGCTCCGTGTAGTGATACGGCAGGTCGCAAACGGGGCAGTTCGAAACACAGGCAACCGGAGTGCGCTTTGCATATCTCGTATAAACGAGAGATGCAAGTCCGCCCATACTTCCGCCGCTTGAAACGATCGGAATATTATCGGAAAGCGAATATTTTTCAATAATAACGTCAACTATTTCGTCGGTATAGTCGATAGATTGGCGGTTCATCCACGCCCAAGGATTGTTATAGGGCACAAGAAGAATTATATTTTCTTTTGCGAACATAATTCCTTCGTCCGTGTCTTCCCAAAACATCGATGCATTTCCGAGTCCGAAAAATGATATTACAATTCCTTTTATCTCACCCGTACAAAGCTTATCGTTTGAGTAGGTAAAATAGCGCAAATTTTCATAATTTATTATCTTTTCCATCAGAAAGTTCCTTTCTTCATACGCTTTTACTGATCTTTTGCTTCCTTGACCGATGCTATAAGTCCGTCAACGAACTGTTTTGCGGCTCTTGCCGAGCGTCCGCCTCTGCCGAGTGCATACTGCTCTGCAAGAAGGTCTATCTCGTCCTCTGCCATATCGTTTATTCCCGCCTCAATGGCAAGATGTCTTACGATATCAAGATATGTCTGCTTGTCGGGACGCTTGAAGGTAACGTGTATTCCGAAGCGCTCGGAAAGGGATACCATCTCCTGCATCGTATCGTTTCTGTGAATATCGTCTCCTTCTCTGTCCGAGAATTTTTCTTTAACGATATGTCTTCTGTTACTTGTCGCATAAATTACAACGTTCTGCGATTTCGCCGAAACCGAGCCTTCAAGCACTGCTTTGAGTGCGCTGTAATTATCGTCATCCTTCTGGAAAGAGAGGTCGTCAACGAATAGAATAAATTTCAGCGGATTTTCGCTCAGCGTGTCGAGAAGCCCCGCAATACTGTGAAGCTGATCCTTTCTGACCTCGATAATGCGAAGTCCCTCGGTATAAAGCTCGTTTACTATTGCCTTTACCGTCGAGGATTTTCCCGTACCTGCGTCACCCGTGAGAAGAATATTCGCCGCAGGCTTACCCGCAAGAAGCGCTCTCGTATTGTCGAGAATGATCTTCTGTTCCCTTTCGTAATCGACAAGCGAAGAAAGCTTTGTTTCGTCGGGGCTGTGAACGGGCACGATCTTGTTATCGGCACCGAGATAGAACATACGGTATCTCGCGTAAACGCCGTATCCCTTTTTGCCTATGCTCGCGATATGCTCTCTATAAAAATCGGAGAGTGAGAAATTTTCCGTCTGATATTCGGGAAGGAAAATTTCGCCTTCAATAATTTTTGAAAGCTCTTTCGAGGCAAGCGTTGCGATCTCTTCGAGTATATTAAGCTCCGCTTTCAGCGCGTTTTCAAGAAAATCGGCAGGCTTTTCGCCTTTTCCGACAGTTCGGATATACACGTTTTCGCTATCTCTTACCGCTTCGCGCAGATATTTCGACAGATTTCCGCCTTTTTTATAAAGAAGCGAAACAAATTCGCAGTATGCCGATATTTTTTCGCTGTTATCGCCCTCGGCGAGAGTGTCAACGCACTTGCCAAGCGCGTTTATTATCGGATCGGCAAGAAGCTCTCTGAAAAGTGTCAGCGAGCGCAGCCGAAGTCCGAGTGTTTTAAGCTTTTTATTTTCCATAATTTTATTCAAGGATAGCTCCGTAAGCGCCGCCCGACACGAGCTTTGCATAACGCTTCAGATATCCTGTAAGTTCCTTTGTTTTAGGTGTGAAATTCTTAAGTCTTTCTGCGATAACTGCTTCATCGACCTTCAGTTCGATCTTGTTTTCGGGGATATTTATGCTTATGATATCGCCGTCTTCAACAATTCCGATAAGTCCGCCGCTTGCCGCCTCGGGAGTGATATGACCGACGCACGCACCTCTCGTTGCACCGCTGAAGCGTCCGTCTGTAATAAGCGCAACGCTGTCGCCGAGTCCCATTCCCATAATTGCCGATGTGGGATTGAGCATTTCGCGCATTCCGGGACCGCCTTTCGGTCCTTCGTAACGAATAACAACAACGTCACCCGCAACTATCTTTCCTGCGTTTATCGCCGCCTGAGCGTCTTCCTCGCAGTCGAACACCTTTGCGGGTCCTTCGTGGACGAGCATCTTTTCGGAAACCGCCGAACGCTTTACAACGCTTCCCTCGGGAGCGAGATTTCCTTTTAGCACGGCAATTCCGCCCGTCCGACTATACGGATTTTCGACAGGACGGATTACCGACGGATCAGTATTTACACAGTTTTTGATATTTTCGCCCACGGTTTTGCCTGTAACCGTTATACAGTTTTCATTTATAAGTCCGCGCTTTGCAAGCTCGTTCATAACCGCATAAACTCCGCCCGCTTCATCAAGGTCTTCCATATAGGTCGGACCTGCGGGGGCAAGGTGACAAAGATTCGGTGTTTTCGAGCTTATTTCGTTTGCAATATCGAGATTTATATCAATTCCGCATTCGTGTGCGATAGCGGGAAGATGGAGCATACTGTTTGTTGAGCATCCAAGTGCCATATCAACTGTCAGCGCGTTCATAAACGCATCCTTTGTCATAATATCGCGCGGACGAATATTCTTTCTGAGCATTTCCATTATTGCCATTCCTGCGTGCTTTGCAAGTTCAATTCTTGAAGAATATACCGCCGGGATAGTTCCGTTGCCGCGAAGTCCCATTCCGAGAACCTCTGTAAGGCAGTTCATCGAGTTGGCAGTGTACATTCCCGAGCAAGAACCGCAGGTAGGACACACCTTGCACTCGAATTCTTCAAGCTCCGAGTCGCCTATCTTGCCTGCGTTATACTGTCCGACCGCTTCGAACATACTTGAAAGACTTCTCTTCTTGCCGCCGACATGTCCCGCAAGCATCGGGCCGCCGCTTACGAATACGGTAGGAATATTCATTCTCGCCGCCGCCATAAGCAGTCCCGGCACGTTTTTATCGCAGTTAGGCACCATAACGAGCGCATCAAATCCGTGTGCAATCGTCATAGCCTCGGTCGAATCGGCGATAAGGTCACGTGTAACGAGAGAATATTTCATACCCTCGTGTCCCATCGCTATACCGTCGCATACTGCAATCGCAGGAAACACCACGGGCGTTCCGCCTGCCATCGCAACTCCGAGTCTTACCGCTTCAACTATTTTATCAAGATTCATATGACCGGGAACGATCTCGTTATACGAGCTGACTATTCCTATCATCGGTCTGTCCATCTCTTCGTTTGTCATTCCGAGAGCGTGATAAAGTGATCTGTGCGGAGCATTTCCCACACCTTTTACTATCTTTTCCATATTATATTCGGAAAACTTTTGAGAAAAGTTTTCCATACCTTTCAAAAACTTTCTTGAAAACCTTTTTTGTAAAAAAGGTTTTCAAACTTTCCCAAAAACTTTACTAAAAAGGGAAAATTTCATCCCCGTAGGGACAGGCGTCCCCGACTGTCCGTTTTCCTTTCGCTTTTCCGAAAACCCTTTTTGAAAAAAGGAATCGTCTGCTTCTTGTAGGGGACGACCTCCCGGGCGTCCCGCGTCGCCTTCGCTTTCTCGAAGATTACTTAATTATCAAGCAAAGTCCGGAGGAACGCATAATACGCCCTCCGGAATAGTGTTTGTTAGTTATTGATAAACTTTTCTTCGTCTGCCCAGCTGTAAAGCTTGCGGATGTCCTCGCCAACGATTTCGGAGGGATGCTCGGAAGCGAGCTTACGCATAGCATTAAAGTGAACCTGTGCGCCTGCGTCGGACATATCGAGAAGGAAATCCTTTGCAAATGTTCCGTCCTGAATATCCTTAAGGATCTTCTTCATTGTCTTCTTTGTTTCTTCCGTAATGATCTTCGGACCTGTTACGTAGTCGCCGTATTCAGCGGTGTTGGAGATAGAATATCTCATTCCCGCGAAGCCACTCTGATAAATAAGGTCAACTATAAGCTTAACCTCGTGGATACATTCAAAGTAAGCATTTCTCGGGTCGTAGCCTGCTTCAACGAGAGTTTCGTAGCCTGCCTGCATAAGTGCGCAAAGACCGCCGCAAAGAACAGCCTGCTCACCGAAGAGGTCTGTTTCGGTTTCTGTACGGAAGTTTGTTTCAAGAACGCCTGCGCGTGCGCCGCCGATTCCGAGAGCGTATGCAAGACCGATCTCAAGTGCATCGCCTGTTGCATCCTGTTCAACTGCCACAAGACAGGGAACGCCCTTACCTACAAGGTATTCGCTTCTTACCGTATGACCGGGTCCCTTGGGAGCTACCATAATAACGTTTACGTTCTTCGGAGGCTTGATGCAGCCGAAATGGATGTTAAATCCGTGAGCAAATGCGAGAGTCTTGCCTTCTGTGAGGTTGGGCTCGATAGATTCCTTGTAAAGCTTTGCCTGCTTTTCGTCGTTGATAAGTATCATAATGATATCTGCATTCTTTGCAGCTTCTGCAGAGGTCATAACCTTGAGTCCCTGTGCTTCTGCCTTTGCCCAGCTCTTCGAGCCTTCGTAAAGACCGACAATAACGTTTACTCCGCTGTCCTTAAGGTTGAGCGCGTGTGCGTGTCCCTGTGAGCCGTATCCGATAATAGCGACCGTTTTGCCCGAAAGCTTCTGAAGATCGCAGTCCTGCTGATAAAAAATTCTTGCCATAATAATTTTTCCTCTCAAATATATATTAGTTTATTTTAAAATCAATTCAATTCTTCGCGAATGGTTTTGTTTCCGCGTTCAAGCGAAACTATACCGGTGCGGCAGATCTCAAGTATTTTATAGTCGCGCATAAGATTTATAAAATCGTCAATGCGGCGGCTGTCGCCCGTAACCTGCATCATTACCGCTTCTCTCGTGTAATCGACGATCTTTGCATCAAACGCATCGGCTGCCGAGCGAATCTCTTCTCTTGTTTCCGCGCTGTTTTCCATCTTTATAAGGAGAAGCTCGCTGCTTACCGAATTTTCATTGTCAAGCTCTTTTATCGAGCAGACCTCGGGGAGCTTATAAAGCTGTTCAACAAGCTGTTTTTTACTTGCCGAGTCGCCGTCGAATATCACGGTTATACGCGAATAATCGGGAGATTCGGTCTCACTTACCGTAAGTGCATCGATATTGAATCTGCGGCGGCGGAACATACTCGTAACGCGGTTAAGTACACCGAATTTGTTCTGTACGAGAACGGCTACTGTATATCTGTTCATTCTCATTCACCAACCTTTACTATGATATCGTCCATAGAGCCGCCGGGAGGAAGCATCGGGAGAACGAATTCATCTTTATCTATCTTGCAGTCGATAACGTAAGGTCCGTTTTCCTTGAAAGCCCGTCCGAGAGCTTCGTCAAGCGCTTCCACGCTCGAAACAGCCTCGCCCTTTGCGCCAAACGCTTCTGCGAGCTTAACGAAATCGGTCTTTCTGTCGAGTACGGTATTGGAATAGTGCTTATCAAAGAAAAGTGTCTGCCACTGACGCACCATACCGAGAACACCGTTGTTCATAAGCAGAATTACCACGGGAATATTGTACGAAACCGCGGTAGCAAGCTCGTTCAGACACATACCGAAGCTTCCGTCGCCCGTCACGAGAACGGCGTGCTCTTTTGTACCGACCTGAGCGCCGATAGCCGCGCCGAGTCCGAATCCCATCGTGCCGAGTCCGCCGCTTGAAACGAATCTTCTGCTCTTTTTGAAATTAAGATTCTGTGCCGACCACATCTGATGCTGTCCGACGTCCGTTGCCACGGGAGTGTTTTCTCCGAGGTGCTTATTGAGCGTCAGTATCGCCGCGCGCGGAGTGAGTCCTTCTCTGTTATCGAGATAATTTTCCTCTTCTGCGCGAAGCTCTGTTATCTTTTTCTGCCATTCGGGGCGTTCTACCTTGTTTATCAGCGGAAGAAGCTTCTGAAGCGTGAGCTTCACGTCTGCTCGCAGACCGTGAGCCGCGTTTACCGTCTTCGAAAGCTCGGAGCCGTCAACGTCTATATGAACAATCTTCGCCTTCGTTGCGAATTTTGCGCGGTTGCCCGTAACTCTGTCGTTAAATCTTACGCCGAGCGAGATTATACAGTCTGCGCTGTGCATAGCCATCGACGAAGCAAAATGTCCGTGCATACCCTGCATTCCGAGAAATCTCGGATGATCTGTCGGTACGCCCGATATTCCCATCATCGAACAGCCGATAGGAGCGTCTATAAGCTCTGCGAGGGCGAAAAGCTCGTCCTGCGCTTCGCTTGAAACAACTCCGCCGCCGTAGTAAATAAACGGTCTTTCACAAGCGTTTATGCACTCCGCCGCTTCCTTTATGCGTATATCCTTTGCGGCACTTTTTTCGTAAGGCTGTACGGGAGGCATCGGCTCGTATTCACATTTTGCTATCTGAACGTCCTTGGGCACGTCAACGAGTACGGGACCCGGTCTGCCCGACGACGCTATTTTGAATGCCTCGCGTATCGTATCTGCAAGCTCTTCAACCGAGCCTACACAGTAATTTTGCTTTGTTATGGGGAGAGTCACACCCGTGATATCTATTTCCTGAAAGCTGTCCGTGCCTATCTGATACGTGGGTACGTTTCCCGTAATTGCCACTACGGGAACAGAGTCAAGCTGTGCTGTCGCAATACCCGTGACAAGATTGGTCGCGCCGGGACCGGACGTCGCAATTACGACACCGACCTTGCCTGTTGCGCGGGCATATCCGTCCGCCGCGTGTGCGGCGCCCTGCTCGTGTGCGGCAAGAACGTGCTTTATTTCTCCCGAATATTTATAGAGCGAATCATAAACGTTTATTATCTGACCGCCCGGATAACCGAAAACGGTCTCACACCCCTGTTCGATCAGAGTTCTGACAATTATATCTGCTCCTGATAATATCATAAACTTTACCTTTCTCATTTTCAGCAGAACGCGTCTGCCAAAACAATCTTTTTTATATAAAACGTCCGATTTTTATGCTGATTTATTATTAATTCCTGAAAGGATATTATATCACGTATAAAATGCCTTGTCAAGACTTTTTAATCGAGCCCGGGTAAAGTTTCGATTATCTCAAGTCCGAAGCTCCTCGCATATTCATTTACTGCCCTGTGCTTCTCCTTATCCGAGAGGAAATCGGGACTGTGTGCGTCACAGCCGATTATTGCCTTTGTTCCGACCGACGCCGCAATTTTCATAAATTCATCGCACGGATATATCCTTTTCGTAACATATCCGAGCATATTCACTTCGACAGGCAATCCCGCCTCTTTCATAAATTTGCAAAGACGGGTAAATTCTTTTGTAAAATGCTCGTCCTTTTCGGCAACTCTCGTCATATCGGGATGCGCGAGATATTTATATCTTCCGCTTTTCATTCCCTCTATCACCACGTCGATATATTTTGTAAGTGCGGCGTTATCCATCGGGCGCGCGTGACAGTGTACTCCTCTGTCCTCGGGCTCGTAAAAATGCTCACCCATTATCATATAGTCAAGCGGATATTCGCGAAGAAGAGCGTCCTGTGCTTCCATAAGCTCGGGGATATACTCGGACTCAAATCCGATATATATTTTTATATCATTTTTATATTCCTCGCGAAGTGCTGTCAAAGAGGAAAAATATCCGTCAACGTCAGCGAGCTTCATTCTCATATCCGAAACAAAGCCGTTTTTATAGACAAACGGCGCGTGGTCGGCAAATCCGAGGATCTTAAGACCGCCCTTTATAGCCTCTTCGATATATTCTCTGTCGGATCCGTCTGCGTGTCCGCATCTTGCTGTATGTGTATGATAATTTGCAATCATAATAAATAAACCTTTCTGCCGCTCGGCTCATCAAAAACTATTCCAATTTATTATATCACTCACAGCCGTCCGTGTCAATCTTTTATTTTGCGTCCTTTTCAAAAAGCCTTATTGTGATGAGAAAAACGCAAATACGCGGTATGTTCGCACCGCGCTAAATTTCTACAACCGTACACTTTTTCCCTGTTTTTTCGCAATATTTTATCACCGAAAGTGTTCCTTTTGATTTTCCGTCCCAAAACGCCAAAACCAGATCGGCATATTCTGCTATCTGCTTGTTTCGCACGATCGGCGCACCTCTTCCGTATCTTGCATAATCGGGGAGAAATTCGGTCAGTGGAATATTTTTTTCCTTTGCGTATTCAGCCGCCTGACTGTCTATTCCCCTCGCGCCGCCCGATACGATCTCCGTTACCCCGTTTGGCAGGTAATCACCGATATTTTCTACTGTCAGATTTCTTGATCCTATAATTGCAAGCTTCATAATTATCTCCTTTTAGATATATTTTGAACATATTTTATGTCTATTCGTAACATAATAACACAAAATAGATATAAAGTAAACATAAAATATATTAAATTTGGAGTTATTATGGCCACAAAAAGTTTATCTGTCAGAATTGATGACGAAATGCTCGACAAATTACATGTTATAGCCGATTATGAAGGCAGAAGCGCAAACAGTCAGATACTTATACTTATTCGTGATTGCATTGAAGAATATGAGAAAAAGCACGGTGAAATAAAAACGGGCACAAGATAAATGCTGTGTGATATCGTTTTTTGGAAAACGCTTTTCTTTCCAAAAACTTTACCGAAAAAACCGAATTTCACCACACACACCGTTCGATAATGAAAAATATTTCTGTATTCGAAGGGTGCGGTTTGCCCTTTTCGCGTCAGCAAACTGCGCACATCATTTACAAACGAAATTGCCAAGCGATGAGAAATTCATCGCTTGGCTGTTTTATATTCTTTTTATATCCCCTCAAGACAAAAATACTGCACCGTTTTGCGATTCCACGTGTAGCTGATATGCAAACGTCCGTCTTCATAGCGCAGTGCGGGGTAAGAATACTCGCCCTGCATTGTCGTAAGGTGGGTGAGAAATTTAAAGCTTTTTCCGTCGTCCAAAGACTCGAAAAGCGATATCGGTGAGCGCTTTCCCCAGTTGTCCGAAACGGGATTGCAGCAAAGTATTATTCTGCCGTCCTCGAGGCTAGCAAGATCTATTCCGCTGTTGTTGTTCGGCATATCGATCGGGTATGGATCACACCAAGCGTTGCCGTCGGGAGAGTCCGTGCGGTAAACGACACCCTCGCTTGAACGCATAAGCGCGTGTACTCCGTCCGAGCTTTCCCAGAGAGTCGGCTGAATTATTCCTCTTTTATTGAAATCCTCGCTGTTTCCTTCGAAAATCCGCAGATCGCGGCTTCTTTGCCAGCTCTTTGCGCCGTCGTCCGAACGGTCAAAGAAGCATTTCCATTCGCCCTTTTCGGTCGATCCGCCCGCAATTATTGATCCGTTCGACAGATATATCGCCTTGTTTCGCACGGG
The DNA here is from genome assembly GCA_015064255.1 of Oscillospiraceae bacterium. Taxonomy (GTDB): domain Bacteria; phylum Bacillota; class Clostridia; order Oscillospirales; family CAG-272; genus SIG672. The sequence continues at coordinate 31,286 of SVSP01000005.1, read as the reverse complement.
ACCGCGTCCGCCGCTTTCGTCGCCCTCGATCATTTCAAAGGACTCGCTCCAGCTTTCGCAGTTGTCGTACGAAATTTTGCACACCGTTTTCCAATCGGCGATCGGCTTTCCAACCTTGTAAAAGAGTATCACAGTGCCGTCGCTGCGTCTGAAAAGGACGGGGTTCCAGTGCGGCTGACCGTCATCCTCGCTTATCGCTGTCGGCGCGCTCCACGATCCGTCAGGAAAACGCCTCGAGCCGAAAATGCGCACGTCGTTTTGACCCTCCCGGCTGCCATAGAAGTAAACGCAAAACACCTCTCCTCCGCCGAGCAGAACAAAGTGGCTTGCGTGACATTCCTTACCTTCGATAATGGGCAGGACAAACTCATTAGCTGTTATCTTCATAGCATACGTACTCCTTCAAGCGTGTTTTTCTGCTTTGATTATATCAGCAGGCATCTCTGTTGTCAAGTTGCTAAAAAAATATTATATTTTTTCAAAAAATCCTTTCTTTACCCCGATATTTGAAAACTTTATCCGTAATCTGCAAATGTAAAACAAAATAAAATCAAGAAAGGACTTTTTAAATATGAAAAAGACTCTCAAAACAGCTACAATAACCATCGCAGTACTCCTCGTTATAGCAACTGTACTCACAGCAGGATTGCTTATCCTGAAAAAAAGCCCTTTTATGTCGGGCGATTCGGGAACGATCATTCTGAGCGTAAACCCCGAGATCCGCATAGATTACGATAAAGACGGAAAAGTTACTTCGGTCAAGGGCAACAACAAAGACGGCAAAGATCTTTTAAGCGAACTTGATTCCTTCGTGGGTCTCAGCTATATTGATGCTGTGAAGGCTCTCGTAAAAGAAATATACAACGCAGGATACTTTGCAGTAGATATTGACGGCGAAAGAAGAAACATCGTTGTACGCGTAGAGCCCGGCTCCGTACTCCCCGAAAAGAATTTTGCAGATAAGCTCGAAAGCGAGATCACAAACACGGTAAAATCGCTCAACGTTGACCCGCAAGTTATCACAATCGGACACGACGACTATGACCCAAAGTACACAAACTCACTCTCCCCGTCACAGTATATCTCTCTTGAAAAAGCAAAAGAGATTGCTCTCGCGCACGCAGGTATCAGCGCATCCGATGCGTTCTTCGACGACCGCGAATTCGATTTTGAGCGCGGAAGAGCAGTTTACGAGCTTGAATTCTACGCAAACGGTTCGGAATACGATTACGAGATCGATGCAACTACAGGTGAAGTTGTAAAGCACGAATGGGAAATCAAAAAAGCTCCCGACAAAACAAATTCCGACAAAAATACGGTAGAAAATAACCAAAGCAAGGAAAACGGCAATAACGTTGCTCCCACAGGAAATGCAACGCATCTTGACAACGTTCCCGACACTCCCGTGAACCCCGAAGATCCTACAACACCCGAAACTCCCGCAGAGCCCGCACAGCCGACCTATATTACTCTTGAAGAGGCAAAAGCAATAGTTCTCAAGGACGCAGGCGTAAGCGAAACCGAAGCGATCTTCGACGACCGCGAATTCGATTTCGAGCACGGCAAAGCAGTTTACGAGCTTGAATTCTACGCAAACGGCGTTGAGTACGAATACGACGTTGACGCAGTAAGCGGCGAGATCCTCCGCAAAAAGACAGACGGCAAAAAGCCCTCGGAAACCAAGCCCGAAACTCCCGTGACCCCAGAAAGTCCTTCAAATCCGAGTGAAACGACTCCCGTAACCTATATCACCGCAGAAAAAGCAAAAGAGATCGCCCTCAAAGACTCAGGACTTTCGGCATCCGAAGTAAGATTTGACGACTGCGAATTTGACGTAGAGCACGGCAAAGCAGTTTACGAGATTGATTTCGAGTCAGGCAGATACGAATTCGAATATAAGATTGATGCAGTAAGCGGCGAGATCGTAAAAGCAGAACGTGACTATGATGACTGAGAACGTTTAAAATAGCCTTGTAAAATTCAAAACCTCCAATAAATATTAAAAAACAGTACCGCAAATCAAAATTGCGGTACTGTTTATATATTCAGACATTTATATACCTTTCTTTTCTGTGCGAAAACACACCCAAAGGGATTTTATCCTATTACTTCTCCGCGGAGATATTCTTTGTAAGTGTCGTCTGCGAGAATATTCGGATTGACGATAGGATTACTTAAAATACCGTTTCCTCCGCTTTCGCCTACGCTGAGCAAAATGTTTTCCGTATCGTTTCTGAAGCCCGATTTAAAATTCGCAACGACCGAGCAGAATTTCTTTTCTGCCTTAAATGCCGTGTGTCGTCCCATTTTCGGGGAGTACCAGAAGCAGAAGCAGCTGTCAAAGGTGCTGAGTCTGCTTTCGGCTGTATAGAAGCCTATTCCGAACTGGTCGCTGTAACAGTTATTATAGAAGTTTCCGCCCTCAACGTCGCGGAAGGCACAGCTGTTTTCATAGTCCTCGTAGTTTGAAACGTAAAGCGGATGGATATTTCTCAGGAAGTTTCCTGCTGAACGTATCTCAACGCCTGTAAAGACCTTCGCGATTCTCATATTCGTAAACGTGTTGTCCCATCCCTCGATAAGAACGCCCTTTGAAGAAGTGTCGCCCCTTCCGACGATATTTACGTTCATAATATCAGCGTCCGACGAGCCGGAGTTTGCTCCTCGTTTTATATGAATTCCTATAACCGTATGCTTTATCGATACATCGCGTATAAGAGTTTCTCTTCCGCTGTCGATAGATATTCCGTTCGCTCTTTCGTTGCCGTCAACTATACCGCCGACAAATGAATAGTTGCTTCCGTCTGTATAGATGTCATTAAAAGCGTCTTTCCCTCCAAGGCGCACGAGTGCTTCTTCGCTGTTCCAATCATCGGAGGCTTTTATGATCGCGTATTTTGAAAGCTGAAGCGAAACGCTCTTTTTCGGATCGGCAGGAGTGCATATCGGCTTCGAAAGGATATACGTTCCGTCGGGAAAATAGATCGTGCGGTTGGGATTTGCGTCAATGATATTCTGAATATCGTCGGCTACATCCCTTGAACCGTCGCGCGGAATGATATCTGCCACATTTAAAAAGCTTTTTTCGGAAAAATCAAAAATATCGTTGTTCATAGCTATCTCCTTGCAAAGAAAATTTAATTACACGCACATTATAACACACGCAACTTGTAAAATCAACGCTAAATTTCGCCTAAATTCTTGATTTAGAAAAGATTATGTAGTATAATAGAGTAAAGAAAGATCAAATATTTCAAACACGGAGAATTTACAATGAACGAAAACATAAATCTTACTATGGAACCTCAAAAGAATATCGCCCTTATCGCTCACGACAACAAAAAGCACGACCTTATAGCTTGGTGCAAGAAAAACAAGGAAATTCTTGAGCATCATTTTCTCTGCGGTACGGGAACTACCGCAAAAATGGTCGCAGAGCACACAGGACTGCCCGTAAGAGGCTACAACAGCGGTCCTCTCGGCGGCGACCAACAGATAGGTGCGCGTATTGTTGACGGAAAGATAGATATTGTGATATTCTTCTCCGACCCGCTGACCGCGCAGCCTCACGATCCCGACGTAAAAGCACTTCTTCGAATTGCGCAGGTTTACGATATTCCGATCGCAAACAACCGCGCGACCGCCGATTTTATAATCACAAGTCCTTATATGGACAGCGAATATTCGCACGACCTTCCCGACTTCCGCCGCGCCGTTCACGAAAGAGCAAAGAGTCTTTGAAATCAAAAAACGGATGCCTCGCATCCGTTTTTGATTTAAAGTTTGTTTTATTCTTCAAAGATCACATCGTAAAGTGTGTCGGCGAAGAGCTTGTGCATTTCTCGCGTCGGGTGATTGATCGCATTTGACAGAAGGGCGGTCGTGTCTTCACTTTCGGCAAGCTTTTTCCACTTCGCATAGCAGTCGGCGACCTTGATATCCATCTCGTTTGCAAGGGCAACCGCCGCGTTCATATATTTATCCATTCGTCCGCTCGTCTGATACTCGGCAGTAACGCATGCGTAATCCTTATACTGTTCGGGTGCTCTTTCAGAAACGTAAGTGTTGAGCATATTCGGTGTCATAAATATCGCCTCTGTTCCGTGCGCCTTGCAGCTTTCGAAGATTGTTTTAAGCGAGTTCAGATAGTCTTCAAGCGTACCGTTTACGTCGTTGAGTCCGAATGCAATTATAACGAGGTCGGGCGAGTGTGAAAATACCTGACTTTCCATTCGTGCAAGCGATGCCTTTGCGGTAGTGCCGCCGATTCCCGCATTTATGACGTTTACGGGAATATAGTCGTATTTTTCGTTTATTTTGTTTGCAAGAACTCTGTGATAAACACTTACGTAGTCCATTTTTCCGATTTCAAAACAACCGTGTGTTACGCTGTCACCGAAAGCGACTATCGTGATTGGACCGTATTCGTACAGCCCGTTAATATCAAGCTTGACTTTGTCCTTTATTTTCATTGTAAATGCCTCCAAAACTAAAAGTTTATGTCATAATTATAACACTTTGACTACTTTAAGTCAATGATTTTTTTGTCAAGCTTGACAAATCCCGACGGCTGTGATACTATTTAATCGAAACCGAAACTGAAAGTCAAAGGAAATTAGATACAATGAAGAGAAAGATCATTGACAGCCATTGGCATCTGTACACGCACACAGACCGTGACGGAAGAGATTTTTGCGAGGTTCTTGATGCTTTCCAAGCGGAAAACAACCTTGACGGAGTAAATATTTGCTCAATTCCGATATATAGAGACCTCGGACCTGCACAGAATATGCTTGCCGCGATATATAAGCTTCATAACCCCAAGGTGTACGCTTACGGCGGACTCGTTTATCCGCAAAAGCCTTTTAAAAATCCTATGCCCGAGAATATGGATCCGCTTTCGCAGTACCGAGAGCTTATGGAGATCGGATTTGACGGTATAAAAATGCTCGAAACCAAGCCGTACGAGCAGAGAGATTACTCTGTTTGTATCGATGACGATTATTTTGACAGCTTTTTTGAAGCCTGCGAAAGAGATAATACTCATATGATCTGGCACGTAGCCGACCCCGAGACCTTCTGGGATATAAACAGAATCCCGAAGCGTTTTCTCGACAGAGGTTGGTACTACGGCGACGGAACGTATATGTCGTACGAGCGTGTGTATAATCTCGTTTTCAATATTTTAAAGAAGCATCCGAAGCTTTCGGTGAATTTTGCGCACTTTTTCTTTATGTCGGAGCATCCCGAAAAGCTCGAGGCACTCTTTGAAAGTTATCCGAATGTTGGTGTAGATATTACACCCGGCGCGGAAATGTACGGCTCGTTCGACAAAAGAAGAGATTTTTACCGCGAATTCTTCATTAAATATGCAGACCGTATAATGTTCGGCTCGGACACATCTTATTCGGGCGCGGGACTTGACCATCTGAAGCACCGCGGAAAGAACGTGAGGGATTTTCTGACAACAGATAACGACGTAACGGTGATAGACAACTCCTGCAAAGGAATATCCCTTCCCGACGAAACGATTGACAAGATATTTTATAAAAATTTCGAAAAAGCGGCAGGAAGCACTCCGAAGCCTATAAACAAAGAGGCGCTGAAACGCTACGTGCATAAGTACAAATATCTTATAAACGACGATAAAATGCTTGAATATATTCTTAAATCACTTTAAAAAGGAGATCTGTATTATGTTATTATTCTACGTACGTCACGGCGATCCGATATACGATCCGGACTCGCTCACTCCTCTCGGAGAGCGTCAGGCAGAAGCCGTTGCAAAAAGACTTGCGCTTTACGGTATAGATAAAATTTATTCTTCAACCTCGAACAGAGCTATGCTCACCTCGAAGCCTACCTGTGAAATACTCAAAAAAGAGCCCATTCTTCTCGACTTTGCACACGAAAATCACGCTTGGAAGGATCTCACCGTCAAAAGAGAGGACGGAAAGGGCGTAAGATGGCTATTCCACGAGGAATGGACAAGACAGCTTTTCAACGAAAAGTCAATAAGAGATCTTGGCGACCGCTGGTACGAGCATCCGGCATTCGAAGGCTACAACTACAAAAAAGGGATCGAGCGCATTTATGACGGCGTGGATACCCTGCTCGGCGAGCTCGGCTACGAGCACGACAGATATACGGGCAGATACAAAATAAGAGAGGCAAACGACAAACGTATTGCGCTTTTTGCCCATCAGGGCTTCGGACTTGCTTTCCTGAGCTGTTTGCTTGATATTCCGTATCCGATGTTCTCAACTCATTTTGATATGGGTCACACGGGTATGACCGTTATTGAATTTGACGGCAAGGAAGGATATTCTATCCCCAAGGTGCTCACCCTTTCTTCCGATTCGCATCTTTACAGAGAAGGACTTCCGACAAATTATAATAATGCGCTAAGGTTTTGAATCTTTTTAAAAACATGAAGCCAAAGGAGTTTTAAGTTATGGTAACAGGAAAAAAGAAAGCAGCAGGTGTGGGCGAAACGATCAAATGTATCTTCACCGTGCTTCTTGTCGGTATTGTGTCATCATATGGCGGACGTTTTATAGGCGCACTCTTTCTCGGTGTCGGCAGAGCTATCTTTTCCGAGGAGAACAAAGTCTTGCTTTTTCTTGTAATGTCCCTGCCTATGTGGGTATCGTCTTTTCTTATCGCGTGGGCGGCGATGTCCTTTTTTCTTAAAAATACGATCAAAGAACGTCACACTTTTACCGATGATAAAAAAGCTTGGCTGAAAAGCGCGATAAAGCTCTTTTGGATACCCGAGCTTGTCCGTTTTCTCTACTCTACGGGTGAGTGCGGACTTTCAACAAGATATGGCATATTTTCTCTTACGCCTACCGACTGGTTCGAGCTTACATATCTCACTTATTCGGGACGAATGGATGCGGTGCGTCAGGATGTTGAGCTGATTTTTGCCGATTACGCCGCATACACCGCGTGCTACGCAGTATATTTTGCAATATACTTTGCCGGTGTTTTGGCTATTTACCGCTATCTGTGGAAAAAATGTGACGGAGAGAAAATCAGCGATAATTAAAGAAAGGTATAAGAGTAGCTATGAAAGTAATGTCATTCAACACACAGCACTTTTAAAGATACAAATACTTTGATTTTATTATAAAATTATTACAAACGGAGAAAAACTATGTATAAAATTGGTCTTTCAAGCGGAAGCAATATCACAGAAGAGCTTTTTTTCGCATACCAGAAGTCAGGAATCGAAGCTATGGAGATAAGCGTTAGCCTTGACAAATACGACACGCTCGATTACGCCGAAATATCCCGACTTGCCGAAAAATACGGCGTAAAGCTTTGGTCGTTCCATCTTCCTTTCTGGAAATACGATATTTCGAGCGCATCTATGGCAGACGAAACGGTCGCATATCACAGCGAGCTAATAAGAAAAGCTTCGGCTATCGGAATCGACAAATTCGTTATCCATCCGAGCGGAGAGCCAATTTCGGACGATGAACGTAAGGACAGAATGTCACGCTCAAAGGGAAATCTTGCAAAGCTTGCCGATTTTGCGAAGACGTGCGGTGCGGTCATCGCAGTAGAAGATCTTCCGCGCACCTGTCTTGGCAAAAATTCGGACGAAATGCTCGAGCTTATTTCGGCACACCCCGACCTGCGTGTCTGCTTTGACACAAACCATATGCTGACCGAAGACCCGTGCGATTTCATCCGCGCGCTCGGCGGCAAGATAATCACAACGCACATTTCCGATTACGATTTTATAAACGAGCGCCATTGGCTCCCCGGAGAGGGAAAGCTTGATTGGCAGGCTGTGCTCGGCGCATTCAAGGAGATAAATTACAGTGGCGTTTGGCTGTACGAGGTCGGATTCGGCTGTCCGAAGACGATATACAGAGAGCGCAGACTCACCTGCGAGGACTTTGTGAACAACGCAAACGAGATTTTTGAAAACAAACCTATCTCGGTTTTCTCAAAACCCAAGGAAAACCTCGGAATGTGGGAGTAATTAGAAATAAAGTCCTTGGTGAAATAAAATATCATAAAAAACAACATCTGTGTTCACAGAAATGGTAATTATAAAGAAAAAAGACGAAGAATTTAAAAATTCTTCGTCTTTTAATTTTTTAGAAAAGTTCTGCTTTATTTACTTTCGAACAGCATATTTTTCGTACATCTCGTTGTAATAGAGTGCATTCTCAACGGGAGTGTTGGACGGAATGTGATTTCCTACCGCCATAAAGAATCCGGGACAATCTCTGCCTATGTCCATACAGCGTCTTACCTCTGCTTCTATGTCGTCCTTTGTTCCTCCAAGCAGAATTCGTGTATCGGCATTTCCTACGATAACGTGGGTCTTGCCGTATTTTTCAGCCATATATTTCATATCGGTGGTAGGTTCAAGAACGAAGCCGTCAACACCGCATTTTGCAATATCGTCAATAAATTCGGTGAAATTTCCGTCGCTTGTGAAGAGAACCTTTTTGTTGCAATCCTTGAGTATAGAAGTCTCTTTTTTCAGTACGGGGAAAACGTAATCGCGATACCATTGCGGAGCTATAACCGGACCGCTTGTCCAGCAAAGATCATCGTGTATCATAACGACGTCGGCATCGCTTTCGGCAAGTATCTCGAAATATTTTGTAATAAATCTGCCGTAGCTTTCTACAACCTGTCCGAATTCTTCGGGATCGGTTCCTGCGGCGGTAAGAAGCATTTCCCAACCGAACATATCAATAAGACCGCTGAAGCAGCTTATATAGCTTCCCGTCATATTGACGCAGTCGGGAAAGGTGTTTTCGAGATAATGATATTGACCGTTTATCTGTTCCAATACGGATTTTTTGTCGGGAACGGTATAAAATTCGTCGGGACGGAACTCAAGCACGTCTTCGGGCGTTTCAAAAGGGCAGGAAATTTCATCTGAAAAGTCCACTCCGCCTGCGGCATACTTGGCGTGTCCCATTTTTGTGTGGTGGCCTTGCAGGCAGGTATGGCTGGTTGCCCAGACATTCCATATAAAACCGTAGTCCCAAGCCTTCATAAAGGCGGCAGACGCTTTTGTTCTGATCTCGTGGCTGCTCTCGGGCGAAACGTCTATTCCCGTGACCGCCTTGATAAGCTCCCAATGAGAATCTGCGGAATATTCTGTGCGCGGGATCTTTTTCGGTGCTTCCAAATTAAGCGCGGCAAGCGCATTTTCTTTTGACATAATCTGCTCCTATCACTTGCTTTCAGTAAAGTTTTTGAGATTCTAAGCGGATTCCGGAGGCAGAGCCTTTGGACGGAGTCCGCTGAAAAGGGTATTTTAAAGCGTTTTCTTATCTATTACTGCCGCGTCGGAGGCTTTTTGCAGCTTTTCCGCTGTTTCAAGCCCGAAGGTGTATGACGCGCCCTCGGTCTTTTCACCGAAAATCGTTGAATAAACCGCACACGCCGCAAGATACGAGCCTTCGGGAGACGGATGTTTTTTGTCCTCGTGATAAAGATTTATCTCGGGATGCTCGGTTATCAGATTTTCGAACGCAGAGCCTGCTTCTATGATACGTACACCGCCAAGATCATTCGAAACACGCAGAGAAATACCGTGCATAAAGCGGGCGTGTTCTTCTCGTGTTATGGGCAGCATTTCTCCCGAAGTCATATGCGTCGGTGAGTCTGCCTTAAACAATTTGAGGTCGCCCGAATTATTTCCCCATACGCAGTAAAGCAAAATTTCAGCACCGTTAGCCTTGGCTGCATCGTAAAGTATCTTTGCAGAAGCGCGTTCCACTTCAAGAACGCTGTTTTCGTAGGGTGTTATGCGGCGCGAGGGCTCGATTATAATATAATCCCACGCCTGCTCGGAAATCGCCTTGGCAAATTCCTGTCCGACTCTTGACTCCTTTAGCGTAAAGTCGGTCATCGTAGCGCCGCCCTTGGTTATAGAGCGTACAAACAGGTCTTTGCCAAACGATTTTGCAATATTATCAAAAATCGCAGGCATATCGTTAAAAAACATCAAGCTGTTACCGAGAAACAGAATATTCATTTTGTTATTCTCCTTATCACTTTTTTATTGTTAGTACACGGATTTTCGCTGTGCCGATGTCAGCATCGCCGTCGATCTCAAAGCCTTAATTTTATATTTTGCTTTTCTTCCAAATTTCGCATCGCCAACTTTGTTTTTGGCTCGGAATTTTTTAAAATTTTAACTTTTGTTATTGAAAAAAATCCATTTCTGTGCTACCATAAAAGCAAGTAAAATTCTCACAAAAAGGAATTAAAAGCTATGAAAAACATTATTGTAGAAGGACACCGCGGATATTGCAGCAAATATCCCGAAAACACACTTATTTCGTACGAAGCAGCTATGGACCTCGGCGTTGACTCGTTCGAATTCGACGTATGGCTTACATCCGACAAGGTTCCCGTTCTTATGCACGACGGCAACGCACTTCGCACCTGCGGAGTTGACAAGCATCTTCGCGATATGACTTTCGCAGAGGTCAGAGAGCTCGACGCCTGCTACGAAGCAAAGTTCGGTGACAAATTCAAAGGTCAGGGAGTGACCGTCCCCACGCTTGAGGAAACTATTCAACTCGCTCTCAGAAAACGTCCCGACATAATGTTCGGTGTTGAGATCAAGGAATACACCGAAGAAACCGCCGATCTTACCGTTGCTCTTTTAAAAAAATACGGCGTTTTTGAGCAGTCGATCTTCTATGTTTTCAATGCACGCATAGTAAAATATTTAAAGACAAAATACAACGCCCGCGCACTCGGCTATCCCGACATTCAGATGAAAGAATTTGAAAGCGATTCCTACAGTTATTACGACGCGCTCGGACTTTCTATGATGTTCGTAAAATCCGAGCTTTGCGAGTTCTACGTTTCAAAGGGATTACACGTTTCAATGTACTGTGCCGACACCGAAGAAGATGTCCGTCTTTGCATAGAGCGCGGTGCAGATCAGATAACCTGCAACGACCCTGTTCCGCTTATGAAATATCTCGGAAGAATAAAAGAGTAATTCTGTCAAAGGCTCTGCTTTTGGAATCTGCCAAAAAACTTTACTGAAAAGAAATTATTTATTGTTTTCACAAACTCGTAGGGGCAATTCACGAATCGCCCCTACAATGTATGATAAAAGTTCTGTTTTTTAGTCTTGACTGATTTTTATTTGTTAGATTAAAATCAGTCTATGCTTCCGTTCATACGGAATTTTTCGAATTTTTCAAGATCTTCGCTTGATATCATATTGTGCGAAGAAACAAGTACGAGGTTGCAATCTTCTCTGGTAATATTTTGCACTTTCCCCGACTTAATAGAACGCATATATGCATTTGTTTTTATTTTATTGCATATAGCTGTAATATCTCCGCCGCCATAGCCTTCAAGAACACTTGCAAGTCTCGAGAGATTTACATCTTCTTCAAGCGGCAACTTAGCAAGAACTTTGTTAACAAGAAACTCTCTTGCTTCTTGGTCCGGTACACCAACGTAAATATGAGTATCAAATCGTCCTCCGCGAAGCATTGCGGAATCAATTGTCCACGGACGGTTAGTAGCCGCAATAAGAAGCAGCATTTTGTTTGTTTCACTCTTTTTGAATCCATCTACTTTAGTCAAAAAGGTAGCAACAAAACGCGCCATTTCAGCATCCACTCCGTCAGACCCATCTCCGCGTTTACTTGCAACCGAATCAAATTCATCAAAGAATATTATTGCACGCTCGTTTTGCTGTGCAGCATCAAAAAGCTCATCGAGTTTTTTTGAACTGTCACCCATATATTTTGAAATCAGATCTTGACAGTTTATTGCATAAAAAGCAGCGTCAACTTCTCCCGCGATCGCACGGGCAATAAAAGTTTTTCCGGTTCCGGGAGGACCGTAAAGCAAAATTTTTGCGCCCGGCTCTATCTGATATATCTCCGCAAGCTCGGGATTGTTCATAGGCTCTATGACCTTAAACCGTATCTGATCTTTTACATCTTCAAGCCCCGCAACATCAGCAAAAGAAATAGTGCTTTTGGGTTCCGCCTTTATTTCGGGCGTTTTTTCACTGTCATCACCTTTGGGCGTTATTGGTTTGGGAGGATTCTTTACACAAGATTTTTTTACAAATTCAAGTATTTTCGTCGCTGTTTTATGATATTCCATCCTCACTTCATATGATGTGGAAGTCACAGAAATGTCGTTAGCAAGCTCTGCGGCTTTTATAAATGAATCGCGCGCAGAAACAACATCTCCTGCGTTATACAAATCTTTTCCTTGTTGATAAAAGCTTTTAAAGGCTTCTATTTTAGGTTGATTATTCATTAGCTTACCCTCTTTAGTTGGAGAATTTTTATCTGTTTTCGTTATGTTATTTTACAAAATACTGTATAACAATCGAAGTAGGTGATTCAAAAATTATTCGATCGTGATTCCGCATAATTTTTTTCATCGATGCAACTATAATAGCCTTTTCGGTATGCGCGTTAAACACCGTATATACTTTATTTGAATCTATTGTTATTGATTCATTTCCCTGCTTAGCGGCAGTATTTTTAAGAGTATTTATATAAAATTCGATATACTCAGAAGATTTGTTAGCGGTGTTTCGGGATACGTTGGAAGCTGTGTTGTTTTGACTTTTATTTCCGGAATTGACCTGTGTTTTTTTTGCTTTAGACTTCGCGACAGATGAACATATCAGTGCAAATACAGCGTGAACGAATGCGAAGCTGCCTAAACCAGCAATAGAATCATAAATCTCTGATCCCGAATATAATTCTTCGGTTGCTGCCAAAAGTAGAAAAACGATAAAAGACGCAACAGAAGCAAAGCCTTCTGTTTTTTTACATGACAAAAGTATGTATTTATCTACATTTTTCGCATTAGAAATACGTATTATCCTTAATATTTCAAAAAACAAGGTTGATATACCACCCACTTTACCCATAAACGGATACAACGGAACGCCGTCTACAAGCACACGAGTATTATTTGAAAGCAGAGCGCCTATAGTAAGAAAAGCCAACGACAAAAACAGCCAGATATTAAGCTTTTTCCAATTGCGCTTGAACTTTTCGCTTGTTTTTTTATTCGAATCCGGAGTGTCGGATATCGGTACAATTTCCGTATACCCGCATTTTGAGCATATACGTCGCTTTTCTTTTGATGCAGCAACACCCGAAAAAATCCATTCCCCGAAAGTGTGCCCACTTGGCGGGACAACTTTTGTTTCGATATATCCACACCTGACGCATTTGCGAATTTTCACACCTTCTTTAATACAAGTAGGTGAGGAGCTTTCCGTCCAATCGGAAAAATTATGTCCAATGGGTTCGAGTTTTTCTTCTTTAACCTCGCCGCAAACATCGCAGGAATATTTTATTTTGCCCTCAGTATTACACGTGGCGGAAATTTCTTCAGTCTTTACATATTGATGGTCGGTAAGCGCCGTATACTGATCCTTATATTCGTGGCCGCAGTTACATTTATGAAGCGTATATCCCTTTGCAACACAGGTAGGCGCTATTATTTTGGTACTGTATGTATGAGTATGAAATTTGTCCTGTTCGGATGCATCAGAAACATTTTCGCTCTTTTCTTGTGACTGCGAAGTTTTTTCCGTAGGATTAATTATTTTCTTTATCGTTTCGGAGAGTGTAATATAGAATATTTTATCCGACGCATTTACGGCTTGTAAACTGCGAAGTTGTCTTGGCAATTCGTTCGGATTGAACTTATCGTATGCAACAATAAGCGATCCCGGTTGTTTGTGTCCTCTTGCCATCATACGAAGATATCTTGTCCACTCATTTTGCACCCACGTTGTGGAAAAGTACTCATAGTTACTTCCGTAAACTATCATAACTTTAGCTTTGTCAAGTGCATTGAAAATATAAGCGTCATAGTTCTTCCCTGTATACAGACGCATAGACACAGGGCTGAAAAACACTTTATAACCAACATCGGTAAGATAAGTGTACAGATTTTGCATTTCGTATAAATCTTTTGTTTCGCTCCCGTGGTCATCCGAAGCCTTAAAGCTTATGAATATATCATAAGAATATTTGCCGGCTTCGTTTGTCCATTCCGCACAGGTTTCAGATATTCTGTTGCCTTCAGAAACATATTTTTCTCTGCGCTCTTCGCTTTCGGCATGCTGTACTGCTTTTTTGAAATTTGAATCTTCGCGAAAATCGCAGTATTCACTTTTATAACACGAAGGAATAAGCTTGCCGTCAAAATCGGTTTCATATTTTATACCGTATTTAGCTCTTACAAGTCCCCAATATCCGACACTCCAAGTCGGATATTTTTTTATCAGATTAGAAAATTCATCTTCAGCTTCATCAAAGCGCGGTGGTGAGCAGTCAAGCTTTTGTTCGGCTCTGTTAAATGCTTCACGTGCAGCTCTTTCTTCTTCATCTTCTACTTCGGAAATTTTTTCATATGTTGTATCACAATACAAACATATCAATTTATCGTCCTTTTCGATAAAACTTGCGCCTCCGCATACTTCGCATATCATACTTTGATATTCCATCGGACAAGTATCCTCCAAAAGTTGATTTTTCTTAATTTGAAATTTTCAATAGCGCAGAACTGTAAAACAAGTCCTACGCTATTTCGAATCAGATAAAATCAAATAGTTTTGTTCTTTTCGGCTTCGATTTCTGCCGCAATATTGATTCCGGCAGTTGCGGGAGTAGACACATTTGTCATCTTTGATCTCGCCGCATCGATCATAGGACGAATAGCCGCGAGTTCTTCAGAAGATCTCGTTTTGTTGGCAGGATTAGAATGTCCCATTGCGCTTATCATAGCTTTATTCTTGATCTTTATACCGCGCATATATTTTGCAACCTTAACCTGTGTTTTTTGAATCTGTCTGATATCAATAGAATTTGCCTTATTGCTTGCCATAGCATCAAGTGCTCTCATAGCGGTTGCCATTGTTGTTGCAACAGAGTTAGATATATTGATAATGTCAAAGTTAATCTTTGTCTGATTAAGATTACTGATAACCTCATGAAGCTCAATAAGACCGTTACAAGCAGCATCATATGTAGCAGCATCACCGTTTATTTCGGCACGAGCTGCCATTTCCGCATATTCACCAAGCTTCGCTTCAAGATTTTTTACTTGCTCATTAAATACTGAGAGCTGTTCTTCGCGTTCCATTTCTTCACGTATTCTTTTTTCTTCTGCAGTTTCAAAGTTAAATAAGCCCATTTTTATTTTCCTCCGTTTGTGTCATAATATTTGCATCTTCTTCCAAAGAAGAATTTATTTTCTTCAAACTCTCTTTTTCAAGCTTTTTGCGCATAAGCTCTTCTTTGTATTTAAGAGCCTCCTGATTTACATTAGATGCGCCGTTATTGAGCCCAAACACTTTCGAATCTATTTCTTTTACCTTGTTTGCTATCTTTTGAGTATCGGAATCCATATGCTTGAGTATTAATATGGCTTTGTCAGGCTCTACCGCAACCTTTTTAAGCTTTTCCATATTAAGAAGAACCTTAGCCTTGGCAATTTCTTCAACTGCAAAATCAGATGCTTCTACGATTTCTTTGGCATTGACATAAATCGTATCGAGAAGATTATAACACGCAGAATAATTGCTCTGACGAACCGTTAAGGTGTTGATTTTACTTCTGGTTGCTTCGGTTTTGCGGTAGAGATCATTGATCTTGCGTTCGTTTTCTTCCTCAACCATTGCATTATCGTACTCTTCAAGGTCTTTTTCGAGCTTTACAAGTTCGTTTTCAACACGTTTTTCATTGGTAATAAAATCAGATTTTATACCTTTAAGTTCGTCAAGACGCTCATTCAGCTTACGTCTGGTTCTGCTGACCTTATGTGCTTCGCCTTCTTCCGGTGTAACTATGCCGTCAATAACGTCTGTCCAAAATTCGATAGTATATTCAAGATCATCAGCAGCGCTCTCAAAACGATTGTTTGTAGTTGTCTGTGTTACCTGCTCTTTAAGCGTCTTAAGCTGTGCTTTGGCTTCGTTCGCTATACCGTCGATCTTTTCTTCTCCTGTACAGATCGCATTTTCAAGAGCATCTGATGCTTTCTTTAATTTTGAGGTAACAATTTCCACTGTATCCTTTTCGAGCGACGAATCATATTTTCCTTTTTCAAGACGATAAATTATTGATTTCAACTCGTCGGTAACGTCCTGCTTGAGTGCGTTGTTTGCCTTTATCGAAGGCGTATATTTTTTCGTCAATAACATATCTTATCCCCCTTATGTATTTATTCTGTTTCTTATAAGCTCGAGATCTTTTTCATTTGCGTGAATACCGTCAACGGTTAGATCCTTGAGTTTTATTCCAAGTTCAGAAAAAGCAATCTCATCTTTTAGTGCGTCTATCATTGATTTTCGAAGCTCACCCGTCAAAGATGCTGCCTCAAATATGGATGTTTTGGTATTGGCAAAAAAACTACCGAGCACAGAGGTTCCTATATTTTTAAGTATAGCCACCGTCTTTTCACGTATCTTTTCTGTTGTAATATCCATGCCGAATTCAAGTGCGTTTACAAGCTTCGCAATTTCCGCAATTTCTACCGAATAAGTCCCATTTGCACCAACACGATATGCTTCTTTCAGACGCTCATTGTTTACTTGAATATTTCCAAATCCCCACAGTATCTCCGGTATAGCCTTAGAACGAACAAATGCGATCCGGCAGTTTCGATTCAAATATTCTTTACCATAGTCAGACATTTTTTTGCTCATACATGGTTCTATTCGAGAAATTATTTTCTCATCAATAAAAACGATAGCTTGATATCCGTTAGGCACGTGAACAGATATCTTTTTGTCGGTAATAATTTTTTCCGAAAACTGTACGATAATGTTTTCATCAGAAAATTTTGGTTCCAGAACAAAATCTTTCATACAAAAATTTCTCCATCTTGGATATTTTAACGGGAAGTAGAAAACAAATTTGAGTTAAATCGCATAAAATCACTTTTATCCCATAAAGTGATTATATCACGTCAATCAAACGAAGTCAATATATTTTTTACTAAAAGTTCATAAATTGCCTATGTAAAAAAACATTATTGCAGAAGGACACCGCGGATATTGCAAGATATTTTAAAATAAATCTTCACGTAAAAAACGCAGCAGGACTGCCCAAAGGGAGTCCTGCCATTTTGTTTTCACACCCTCACAAACGTCATCTCATTTTCTCCCGTATATCGATAAAGATAAATATTCGAGAAAAATTCGCCGTTATCTGCGCCCGGCTCGGAAATGTAGAAATATCCGTCACCGAGCGAGGCTATTCCGGTCGAGCCGTGCGGGAAGGTATAGCCGTAAATGCCGTTTTCGCAAAATCCTGCCTCTTTTATCGAAAGAGTCGTTCCGATCTCACCCTCCTGTCCGAGAAGTTCTTTTTCGGCAGGAGCTTTTTTCATATCTATCACGTAAAGCGGATAATTCGGGAATTTTTCCTTTTTTCCGCAGTAAACGCACAGGAAAATATCTCCCGTATAGCTATCATATTCCATATTCTGCACACCGAAGGTCGTGTTGCCCGTATATACAAAATATTTTTCCTTGCAGGACTCGGGACCGCTTGAATGAATATTTTCGGGCGAGAGAATATCCTCGTATTTTACAAGCTCCTTCGGATCATACGCGACAATAACCTGATAATCGTTATCCTCGCGGTCTGTTTCGCCGAAAATGCCATAGGAAACGAGCAGATCGGTTCCTTTTTTATCAAAAGAGGGCGCAAAAGTGATTCCGTCAATACCCGAGCAGCCGTAGCGGTGCTTCAGATTTCTTTTGCCAAGCTCGAACTCGGCAAGATAATCGTCAACGACGTCGCGAAGCCAAACGGTAGTCATAACTCGGTTTTCGTATGCGCTCATATCGGGACGGACGATCTTTTCGGGATCAAATATCGCAACGTAAAAAGCGTTCTTGACCTCACCCACGTAGCCGAGGCGTTTGAGTATTCCCTGACCGATAACGTCGTTTTTATATTCAAGCGAGGCATAAACGCGGTTGTTTTCCGAATCAAACGCAAGACAACCGAGATGTCCTGTGAATCCTTTCACCGAGCCTATGAAATTTCCGTCCATATCAAGCTTGACAAGCTCTGTGGTGAACGAGCAGTAAATATATTTTCTTTCGTTGTCAATCGCGATCCCCTGGATATGACCGCCTCTGAATCTGCCTGTGTATATTTTTTTCGGTAAATTTTCAATATTCATAATGAAACCCCTTTTTTCAAATACTGTACTCTCCGCTTGTGATCTCGTCAGACACACCTTGTCGAACGTCTTTCGGATCAACATCCGCGTACCAATTGCTCTTTTTCCCTTCGATAGTTATCTTTCCGTCGGAATTCACCGTAACTATCGCGCTGAGAGGCTCTTTGTAGTACCAAGTCTGCCCACTCATCCATAGGTCACTCACAAGGCGGTCTTTTCGCGATACCTCTCTTCCCTCTTCGTCGTAGTCAACGAAAAGGAAGGTTTCGTCGGTATAATGATCCTCTCGTCTTGGTATCCAAAGTCCGTTTCTGACCGTATTTACATCAAGATAGAGAATATCGTCGATCACCTTTTGATGGTTTGTGTGAAGATGACCGTTTATTGCCATTATAACCGTCTTTTTGGATTTTTCGTTTACTTTTCTGAATATTTCACGCACAGCATCGGTGTCGGGAGATCGGCTCCACACGCCCGAAAAGCTTTCGTGCGAAAAAATTATACATTTCAAACCTTTATCTGCCGCATCGTTAAGCACTTTTTCGAGCCATACGAGCTGAGCACCTCCGAGAGAATTCGCCTTTGTGTTTTTGCTTGGTGCGCCCCAGCTTGCAGGAAGATTATGTTCCCAGCATCCCGTTTCGCCGTTTAAAGAATAGTTTGTATCCGTGCAGATTATGCGGAAACCCTTTATATCGAAGTGATAGTACGCGATACTGCCGTCGCCTATCTTGCCGTCGGGTGTTCCCCAGACAACCTCGCGGTTTGTAAGAAGCGGCGTCACGACGCTCATATCGTTACCCTTCGTTTCAAGCTCGTGGTTGCCGTAGATACCGTACGCAGGGAGATCGTAGCTGTTTTCAAGATAAGCCAAGGTCAGCTCACGCGAGCCAAGATAATCGTTGCACATATCTCCACAGTGTATAACGAAATCCGACTCAGCTTCGTTTGCGCGCGCAAGTATGCTCTCTACATCGTCAACCGACGCGATATACATTCCTTTTTTATAGTGAAGATCTGCAAAAAGCGCAAAATTCAGCTCATTTGAATAATCATCCGCCATTTTGAGAGCTCCTTTCGGCGTTAAAAGACAGGTTTATTTCTTGTTCTTATCAAGCACGAGATTCTTTTCCCACGGATTGTTCGGGCAGACTATCGTGCTCTTTCCTTCGGGGAGGACATCTTCCCATTCCGGCAAAGCAAAGAAAGCTCTTCCGAATTCCACATCCGTGATTATTTCCTCGCTCTTGATGTCAGAAATGTAAATAGCTTTTTCGACGTCCCCGAAGACCTCACAGGCTATACCGAAGAATTTGCCTATCTTGCCGAAGTCGCCGTACATAGGCTCGTAAACCGTATATTCAAAGCTGTATTCGGTCCACTCGTCCTTTTTTGTTACCGCGTTATAAAGGCTTCTGCGCAAATCGGAAATGCTTTCGGGCTTTGACGTACAGTGGTTAAAATAATACGATATATATCTTGATGCGCTATCATACATCTTGAAGCTTATACGGAAGCGTCTGCCCATATCGGATTCGTCAAGAGGTTCTTTCTTAACAAGGGCACTGCATCCTACTGTCTGGAGCTGTGTGTTATAAAACTCCTCAAATTTGTATTCCGTATAGGTTTCAAATCCGACGATCTTCAAAGCAGGCTTTCCGTCGGGAGCTTGCGCAAATTCCGAGTGTGCCTTTGCGCCGACTCTGACCGTACCGAGAGAATCTGCGAGCTTTTCGTCTGTTACGGTAGTTATTCCCGCTTCTTTTTCGGCTTTGAGTGTTATCTCGTGATTTTCGCCTTCGGCGAGAGTTGCAAGATAGTCTTTAATATTGATCTTATACCAGCCCTTGCCGCTGACGTTTGTACTGCCGATCTTTTTGTCTGCCGCATACGCCGCGACAGTATTTACGGCATCGTTTTTGACCTCGAATATGATATCTGCGTTTTCGTTACTGTGAAGATCTGTGATCTTTCCCTTCACGCTCTCAAAGGTATAGGTGTATGCGCTCTGAACAGCCTTGCCGTTCTTGCCGACGAGCGTTTCGGGCACGTTTATAGTGTAAGTTTCGTTGAAATCTGCATTTTCGGGAGTAAAAGTCCATTCAAGACCGCCGAATTTTCCGACAACCGAGCATTTTACATCTTCGCCCTTTGAGTTTTTAATAGTTATCTTTGCGATCTCGCTTTCGTCAACACCGCCCGAGAAAAGAAGGATAGCCGCGTAGGGGAATGTGTATTTCGCCGTTCTCGCTCCGACAACCTTTACAGCATCGTCTTTGAGATAGTATCCCGCAAAATCAAAGAACGCCTTATATGAGTCAACGCCGTACAAAGTATCTTCGCCGTAAACAAGGTTGTGATTTACGGGAATTTCAAGCCACATAGTAGGAATATCGTAAATCCTGCCGAGGTTTACCATAGCGTTCGAAACGCCGTAACAGCTGCTGTCCATTCTGTTGCACGCGACAAACATCGGAGAATGTCCTTCTTTGATCGCGCCCGTAACAGCGCCGCAACCCGAATATACGAAGTTTGCTCTCGAGCTTATCTTTTCTCCGTTATAAGAAAGCCAAGGCTGTTCTTCTCCGCCGAAAATATCACCGACAGTTTCGGTCTTGCCGTTTTCGTATCTCGTTTCGCCGTGGTGTCCCGTAAATATACGCGAATGCGGGAAAAGCGAAGGATCTTCTGCGCCGAGATAGGTCTGACAGCCGCCTTTTGAGTTTCCGTAAACACCGATAGCATCCTTATCAAAAGCGAAAGTGCTGTCGCTCATCGAAAGATATCTGAGATATCTCATCGCCGCGAGGTCAATGTGGTGGTTATAAAATTTCATCGAATAGGTTACGTTATCTCCGGTCACACAGCCTTCCCTGCTGTTTCCGTCAAAATATCCGTAGTGGTCGAGCCTTGCCATAGGGGTATATCCGTAATCGTAAGCGACACCTGCGTATCCGTTAAATACAAATCCGTTGAGGTGAGGTCTTACCTCGTTTGAAGTGCCCTGTGCGATATGCTCGAAAGAGCTTGCGTGGCACATTACGGGAACCTTTTTGGCAGGTGCGGTCGGATATATTATGTGCATATAGAGCTTCAAGTCTATCATAGAGCCGTCCGGCTTTGCGCAGTCCGAAACATCGTTTGCCTTTGTGTGTTTTATTTTGATATACTGACCGTTTTCGTCCTCGTTTCCCTTTTCGTCATACCAAACGGGCAGGCTTCCGTCGTGCGCGGGCTGTGTTTCCTTGCGTGCGCCGCTTTTATCAACCCATTTAACAAAACGGTTGCCGTGAACTCCGCGGAAGTCATTGTTCCATATTTCGACGATCCTTTCAAGTGTTCCGTCCGTGCCGTGCTTGTCGAACTGCCAATAAACGTTACCAAGCGATACGTCATATCCCGCTGGTACAACGAAGGTTTCTAAGTATCTGCCCTTGGGGAAGCCTTCAGCACCGTCGAATACTTCGCCCGAAATCACCTTCTGTCTTAATTTCTGTACCGACCAATCGAGTGCGGGAGGTACTGCCTTCTCGTTTTCGAGGTAGTCGAGTAGGCATACGACGTATCCTCTGTCAAGCATTCCCGAAATTATTTTTTCGTCCGAAAACGTTCCGATACGCTCGATTTTTGTTCCTATTGTATAAATTATTATCGGAGTAGGTTCAACGTAGCCGTTTTTTATGTTTCCTTTTGATTTGTCGTAAAGAACGGTAAGCTCTGTCGGAATACCGATATAGCCGTCATTTTCGATATTAAGTGAATTTACAATATTATTCTTAAAACTCTCGCAAATTTTCATAACTATATTCCTTTTCTTAATTTCGGTAAAGTTTTATGCACAAAATTATTATATTTTAAGTTCTCCGTTTACAGGCGAAGTAATAACAAGACGCTTTCCGCCTGTTATTTCGAGTGCCTTTTCAATAGGCATACCCTTGCAGGGCACGAGATATATGAGCTGATCCTCGCGGAGTCCCTTGAAGTAAAGCTCGATATCTTCGGCTGCTCTGTCGTGAAGCTGTACCGATCTCAGCGACTTCATATTTCTGAAATTCTCGATGTGCTGTGAGTGACTTCCGCAAAGGTGGATCATTCCGCCATTTTCGTACACGTTAAGTACAGCCTCGTCAAGATCGAGGATCATTTCCTCGTAAAGACTGCCCGAAACAAGCTGTGTTGTGCATCCGCAGATCTGTCCGTATGCGGGCGGCTGTGTTCTTTCCCAGGATACAACGGGCTGAAGCTGTTTTTCGGGTATGATTTCTCTGAACGCCTTGTGGATCTTTACGAGAGTGCGGTTGATGGTTTCAAGATCCTTTCTCGCGTTTTCCGG
This sequence comes from Oscillospiraceae bacterium, assembly GCA_015064255.1. Classification (GTDB taxonomy): domain Bacteria; phylum Bacillota; class Clostridia; order Oscillospirales; family CAG-272; genus SIG672. The sequence continues at coordinate 8,755 of SVSP01000005.1, read as the reverse complement.
ATCGGCGAGCATTTCCATCAGAATTTCCTGCCCGTAAAGGTTTACGGCAATATTGAGTGCACTTGCGATAGTCGGAAGACCGAAGAGGGGGAATTCTCCGCCGACCTCTGCAAATCTCTTTGCCGCACGGATCGAGAGCTGAAACGTTTCGTTTGTATCAAGATCGGGATCTTCAAGCTCTCCTATCGGTGTGTCAAGATAGTCGTTGTACCACTGACCGTCCTGGAAATAGACGTTTGCACCGAGTATCTTGTCGATATAATGAACACCGTATATGCCGTATTCCACGCATACGGGAACGAATCGGTCGTCGTTTAATCCGGCTTCTGCTTTGTTTTTCGCAATATCCTCAAGACATTCGTCCACCCATTTTTCGGGTTCCTTGTACGGATCGCTTATTCCGCGTGCAAGAGCTCCGTAAATTACGAAAGCTTTCGGTTCGTTATATTTTCCGTCGTAGTGGTCTTGCAGTTTTGCAAACCATTCGTCGCGCTTTGCTATGAGTTTTTTGTCGTTCAGTACGCTTAACTGTTCCATTTTGATTTCTCCTTAAAACAGGTTTGGATTTTGTTTTACTGAAATTATATCACAGAAAAATCCCGTTTTCAATTCGGTTTCTGCCCAAATTTTCCCGTGCGTGCATAGAAACCACAACTTTAGCCTTTTTTGCGTTTTCTGAGGAGGTATTCGTCAAGACTTTCCTTCATATTGTCGGGAATTTCACGCGAAACAGGGCAATTTACCGCGTTTGCCATACGCGAAGCGAATGCCGTTATGAATTCGATATCCTTCTGCATATGCGAGGTCTTCATAAGTGCCAGAGTATCGTAGCTGTTGTGTATCGTCGCAACGTCGCCGTTTGCCGCGCGCGCAAATGATACCGCGGGTACACCCTTGTCGGCAAAAGGCGTAGAGTCGCTTGAATAAACGCCCTGGTAAGGTCTTACCTGGAATCCAAGCTCGTTTCCAAGATAGGAAATATAGTGAACAAGCTGCATCTCACTTGTGGCGCAAGCTATGAATTTACCCATTATTGTGCCTATCATATCAAGATTTATAAGAAGCACAGCGTTTTTAAGCTCTTCCTCGTGAGAAGCGCAGTATGCCTTCGAGCCGAGAAGTCCGCGCTCTTCGCTTCCGCAGAAGATAAAGCGCATACTGTACGAGGGCTTATTCTTCGAGAAATATTCTGCCATACTTATAAGTCCGATACAGCCCGACATATTGTCATATGCGCCCTGTGAAAGAGATGTCGTGTCGTAATGTGCTGTGAAAATTATCTGTTCGTCGCGCTCGCCCTTGACGTCAACTATGACGTTCTGCGAATTTCCCTTGTACTCATCCTGTTCAAGAGTGATCTTTGCTATCTTCGCATCGCTGTTTATTATCTGTATAGCATCTTTTGCGTTGATATTCACACCGGGGATCTTATTTCCTTCCGATACGTAAGAGCGAAGCTCGCGGTGGTCTATCTCTCTGTCGGCATAATTTGCGTTTCCGCTGTAGCTGATAAATCCGAGTGCGCCGTTTTCAAGCATATCGCGGTACTTCCAAGCGCCGAGATATCCATCGAAAATAACGATCTTGCCACGGCAGAGCGACATAGAATATTTATCATCGTCTGTCAGATAATATATCGGGGCTTCAACCTCGCCCGAGCCTGCACAAAGATATCCCTTGCATGGAATCTCTCTTCCGTCAACAGTCAAAACAGCAGTTTTGATAGTTGCCATATCGACCTCGAAGCTTTCAAGGTGCGCGTCAAGTCCGAGCTCTTCGCAGGTGCTCTTCAAATATTCTGCCGCGCGAAGTTCGTCTGCGCTTCCTCCTGTACGTACATATGCTGTATCCGCAAATATTTTTTCAATAAGTTCGTTTTTCATAATAAAAAAACCTTTCGCTAAAAAATCTTTTTCCTGCCACAAGCAGGTTCAACTGAAAAAATTATATCACAGTTTTTTCGCCTTTTCAAGGTTTTACGGGAAACTTTGGAGTAAATTCGGGAGGAGCAAGCCCCGCCTCTGCCGATGGTCTGATTTTTCAATTGCATTACCCACACCGTTATATCACAAAATCGGCAGAGAAAATATCTCTGCCGAAAATTGTTTATGTTTATATGTTACATAAATCGGGATAATACAGAATGCTCTCCCGCAGATTGTAAACATCCTTATGAGAATAACCTAAAAACCGTATTTTTTATTTTCAATATCGGCTATGACCTGTGCGATAGCGTGTTCTTCGTTGCTCACCGTAACAAAATCGGCGGCATCCTTTGCGTCCTTGCAGGCGTTTGCGACCGCAACTCCGACCGCGGCAACTTTGAACATACCGATATCGTTATTATAATCCCCGACAGCGACCGTCTTTCGGGGATCTACGCCCAGATATGCGACAAGTTTCTCAAGCGCAAGTCCCTTATTTACACCCTTGGGGAGAATTTCAAAAAGAGATCTTTCCGATCTTATAAAATCAAATTCATATGCCTTTGGATGAGATTTAAGCGTTTTTTCAACAGAGAATATCGTATCTTCGCTTCCCGAGCAAAATATAATCTTTCCGATCGGTTCTGTAACCTCGCGATAAGGACATACCAGATGTGGGATTCCCGTCACAAGTCTAAATCCCTCTGTTGTATCGCTTTCCTTTGAAAAATATGTCTTATCGAATAAACACACCTGAATTCCGGCAGACGGAACATTTTTATCAACAGCTTCGATCACGTCGCAAACATCGTGCGACATTTCGCAGTTCCAGACATATTTATCTGCCTCGCCATCGTAAAGACCGCCACCGTTTATACATCCAAACGGAACATTGGGGTTCACATTATTATACGCGTCCATAGAATAATATGGCATTCGCCCTGTAATAAAGGTGAAAAATCCGCCTTCTTGCTTAAAATATTCGATTGCATCTCTATTTTCTTTCGAGATCGTCTTATCATTTCTATACAAAGTGCCGTCAAGATCTGTGCAGATCAGCACACCATCAAATTTTCCCACAGTAATATCTCCTTTTGCTTTTAAAAAATTATAGCATTTAATATACAAAATGTCAAGTTTGGAGAAACAAAACAAAAAGCCGCGAAGCACTATCTGTACTCCGCGGTTTTTACCTGCTTTACTAAAAGCCACCTAAGCCTCATACCCTTTCGGCATCGTTACCATTACGGTTTTAACGATATATCCCGTAAGTCCGTTCAAAAGCATTTCGGACGAAAAATTCGTGCTGTCAACAGTGAGAAGCGCTTCTCTAAACGCAAAGGAAGGAAGATCAACACCGCCGTTATGCCACATGCAAACCATTCGCTCTATTTTAGCGTCTCCGTTTTTCTTGATTTCAAGCAAAGATCTCATTATACCATCAGGATCGATTGCCGAATTCAAATCTTCAAACAAAACGGAAATGACCGTTCCTTTCGAAGTAAGCATAACTACAACTTCGCCGTCCGAAAGATCAGCGATCTCTTTTTTTGCCCTGTTTAAAAGTATTTCCCACTTGTCATCGATATGATTTTCGCCTTTTTCATTCACCCAGCTTCTGCATTCCTGCTGCGGAAAAAAATTCTTTAAAGCCTCCGCAAACTCTGAAAAGCGTTTGTCGGCGCGAATTTGATCATAAAGTGGATTTCTATCATATCCGCCAATATTCATTAAGCATTTTGTAAGCTTATCGTCCGTGCAAATGACTAAGCGGACTTTATCCAAAAACGAAACGGAGCCGCAAAGTACGCTCTCTTCGGGAATATTATACAGCAGAAAAAGATGCTCTTTAACTTGAGAAAAGATATCAAGACATTCTTCAACGCGCCCGTTATACAAAAGAGCTTCTGCATATCTCTCCTCTGCCACAATTCTATCGAAGATAAAAATATCATCCACACGTGTCGAACAGAGCGAAAGCGTATCAAGTGCCGTTTTGTATCTTTCCAAATTGTAAAATTCTTTTCCCTGCTCTTTCATATCGTGAGGCAGACTATCGTTCAGGCAGAACAGAGTGTCTTTAATATGTTTATACAGAATTTTTTGATTTTGGCTATTTGCTTTTTCAATATTTTTCTCCGTTATATATCTTGACATGATCAGCTCATCCCAAAAATTCGCTTTTATATATTCGGGAAACTCATATTCATCCGCCCAAAGTTCCAGCTTGTCCTCATCCTCGCAGGATGACACCGTACTTAACATAGATATTCTGCCTCGAAAATCAAGTGTTTTCATACGGCTTCGAATCATTTTCCGAGCATTCACAATTCGCTCATCCAAGCCCTTGATATTTAGTTTTTCGTTATTTTTGACAAGCATAAGCTCTCTGAAATAATCGCGCAGGTAAAAATCATCGGTTTGCCCCAGCTCCTCGATAATGTCAAGAATACGGAGCTCATTTTGAAGATTTTCGGATTCATCGCTGATTTTCGCTTGTCTGCGCTGATATAATTCTTTTTCGAGGCGTTTATACTGTTGTTTCTCCTGTCCCATAAGCTCATCTATGGAAACGTTCAGATATTTTGCAAGCAGCGGAAGCAGAGTAATATCGGGAAAAGCCTGACCGTTTTCCCATCTGCTCACCGCCTGCGCAGAAACAGACAAAAGTACGGCAAGATCGCCCTGAGTAAAGCCCTGCGCTATGCGAAATCTTTTTATGTTCTCGGCAATTTGAAGCTGCATTTTATTTCCTCCGCGTTTATTTGCTTACATTATATCACACGATAAAAATTTAGTCAACCAATCTGTCGGTGATATTATTAAACTGTAAATTGATTGAGAAAAGCAGACAAAAACAAAAAGCACGTACCCAAGCTTTGCTCGGGTTTGTGCTTTTTTCATAGGATAAAATTGCAGCTTTTACAAATACATTTTGTAATATACTCACTTTATTTGACAAATTCCAAAAACTGATGCAATCTATCGGGGAAATTTACGGTCATACCGTCAACTTCAAGCGCACACATTTTTTTCATAAGCGATATATTGGAAACTCCCCACGCTCTGACCCCAAGTCCTGCGCTTCTCCATTTTTCCATAAGTTCTTTGGTAATCAAATCTGCCTTGGGAGCAATTTCTTCGCCGCCGATTTCTAATAAACGAGTTATAGTTTCGTCATTTGTTGATGATGTCAGCCACCCGACACGTGCCGTACGGTCTGATTCCTTGATTTTTTGATTTATTATACTGTTCGTTATTGTATCACAAATCCCTCAAATTGTCAATAACTTCCAACACGCAGGTCAATACGGCTTGAAGGATTGATGAAAAAAACACGGAGCACGATGAAAAGTGCTCCGTTTAATAATAAAAGCAGAAAACAAAATCACAGCAAGTCAGAACAATGATTTCCTGTATTCTGTGGTTTTCAGAAAGTTTCTCCGCCATTTTCCTTTGTTAATACAACAGTTTCGCCTTTTTTCGTATTGACTGTAATTGACTCTTCGCAAACAGGCAGCCTTCTGCCGTCTCCCATAATCAAAACATATCCGCTTCCCGGCGATTCAAGTGTCAACGGCATTCCCTGTTCGCTGAATATTTCCGCATATATTGTGCCATCCTTCAAAGCTCCATTGACCAAAAATGCACCGAAAGCTCTCAGGCTTTTGAATTTTGCGTCTTTCTTTTTGTCCCACGCAGGAAACAGTCTTATTATCCCTTCATAGCTTTGCAAGAGCATTTCGTTTAACGTGGCAGGAATCGCAGCGTTGTTCTCAAGTCCTCCGCCGCCAAAGGAAAACATTCCGTTAGCCAAACCGTGATTAGTTATATTATCGTAAATATGAGAAACGATTTCCTCATACGGGTATCCGAGTCTTGCCGCCATAGGATAATACGAGCAGAAGCGATTGTGGCTTTCCCAGAGCTTGAGTTCCTTGTGATTGTTTTTAATAGCTTCAAAGAGCTTCGGAGTAATATATTTACCGATTTCTCCTATCGGATACATTGACTCAAGAGATATTTCCCTGACCACTTCGCTTCCGTCAACACCGCGCAAATAGATCTTATCATCCTTTTCGAAGGTCTCAAGCGGTGCCATATTATCAAGAATGTGCTGCCATTTCGGAATCTTATCAAGATTTTCTCCCAATGCGTCGGACAGATCTATCATCATCTTCATCAGCATTCTCACAAGGACACAGGACACAACCGGATTTTTATCATCGTGACCCGAGGGCATACAATCTACCACATACCACGCCACCTCGTTCAAAGCATCGTTGTATATTTGATACGAGCCCTCTTCAAAAACAAGATAATTTTCCCAAAATTCGGTTACCGACAGGAGAAAGTCATAATACTCTCTCTTTGCAAACTCGGTATCTCTTGTAGAATACCAATGCATCATAGGTATCACAGCCGCATATGCTCCGTTGCTTTTTTGACCGAGGAAGAGATGCCCGTGCTCTTTAGTATCGGGACGAAGATCACTTTCGATGCCAAGGGGCCCGAGTCCTACGGGGAAATATGCTCCGCTAATGCCAAGATACTCTTTCGCATAGCGCTTAGCGATCGGCAAAAAATCATTGAGCGGTGAAGAATAACACTCCAAAAGCTCTGTATGATTTGAAGATACAAGTGCGTAGAAGGAAGCTTCATAGTTATAGTTCAGGTGATAATCCCCAAACCACGCCATCCCGTCCGAGGTAGAATACCCGTAAAGTCCGGGAGGAAATTTCTTATTTCTCAGGCAACAGGCATTTGCATAGATGCCCATATACCAATACAGTTCAAGCGTCTTGTCGGGAATATCTACTCCGCTTTTTGACCAAAAACGTTTCCACCACTCACCGTGCCCCGCAAGAAGCTTACGGCATCCAGCTTCATCAAGAACTCCAACGCGCTCTATTGCCTGTGCCTTGTAGGCAGCGGTGTCGTGGTTGGTGCAAACGTTCACCGCCCAAACAATATGCTCTCTGCCGTCGCATACCATTCTGGATATCTGTCGCAATGCGCAAATTCCATACGTCGGAAACCTGCATTCGGGAGTATCAAAGCCGCGTACAATATATTTCACATCGCCTTTTTCGCCTTGCTCCGTTACAGTCTCCCAGCCCTCTACCGAAAGAAGCGAAACAGACGACGCTACTGCAGGATGAGTATGATCAAGTTCAACAACAATCGTATTTTGCTCAGCACACACGGTAACTTTAACAGTTGCATTAAATTTTCCCGATTCGAGCGTGAGTTTGATAAAACACTTATCTATATTCTGTTCTACTTTATAATCGGCGTAGGCAAGATGCGGCAAAAGTATTTCTACGATTCCCAAAGGTGACAAGCCTCCCCGATAATCGGTATATACTCTGCAATCAGCCTTCCAAAAATCAGATTTACCGATATGAATCTTGACTCTGTCGGCGCTTCCTCCGAGAATTGCCACAACGTCCCCATTTCCCGTTATAGCACCGTCCGGCAAACCTGTTGAGGGAATTTTGCTTGCGGGTTGTGATATAGTCAGTATATGCTCGTTCATTTCTATACCTCCATCAGCCTAATTGCAAAATTATTCTAACACGGATTTCAAATATTGTCAACACAGATTAATATTTTCTCTGTTTATATTTCAAAGACTTTTACTATTATCGCGCAATTATCCTGCCCTGATTATGAAATTCAATTTTCCGTCGATCTTAAAAGCTTATATTCATTTGGACTAATATTAGATGTCGATGGTGAGAGCGAAGAAGACGAAAAGAAAAAGTCAGGTGCGCTATGCGTACTTCGTGTTTTTTACTCCCCCTGCTGGGCTCTGAACCAAAAGCGATGCAATGCATCGCTTAGCAAGAAACTCGCTCCGCGAGTTTTTGCGCCCTTCGAATGAAGAAAGATAAAGCCACACATTCCGCACTTCATGCGGGACTGTTGATCTTAGATGTCGATGGTGAGAGCGAAGAAGACGAAAAGAAAAAAGTCAGGTGCGCGATGCGTACCTGACTTTTTTACTCCCCCTGCTGGGCTCGAACCAGCGACATCATGATTAACAGTCATGCGCTCTGCCAACTGAGCTAAGGAGGAAAACAAAAGAAGCCGTCTAAGTTGTTAGGCGGCTTCTTAGTGTTAGCGATGAGCTATCTTCCCGGACCGTCGCCAGTCAAGTATTGTTGCCACTGCAGAGCTTAACTTCTGTGTTCGGAATGGGAACAGGTGGACCCTCTGCGTTAAAATCACTAACTACTTGTGTCTTATGCGAATTTCTTCCGCCGACACTATTTAATTATAAGAACTTCTTCAAGTTCTTTATGCACCTTCAGGGATTCGAACCCGGGACCCACTGATTAAGAGTCAGTTGCTCTACCAACTGAGCTAAAGGTGCGTACCCGCTTCCCGCTTTCGCGGAAAACCGAAGATGAATGAACACACTTCTTTATGTCCATTAAAAACCGAATAAATCTCTCTTTCGAACAGCAAGTTTTGTACTCTGTTAGTACAAGCCCTCGGTCAATTAGTATCGATCAGCTAAATACATTACTGTACTTACACACTCGACCTATCAAACTTGTAGTCTACAAGTGACCTTAACTGTTAAACAGTGGGATATCTTATCTTGAGGCATGTTTCACGCTTAGATGCCTTCAGCGTTTATCATAACCGCACACGGCTACCCGGCTGTGCTCCTGGCGGAACAACCGATGCACCGGAGGTGCGTCCGACCCGGTCCTCTCGTACTAAGGTCAGCCCCTCTCAAATATCCTACGCCCACGACAGATAGGGACCGAACTGTCTCACGACGTTCTGAACCCAGCTCGCGTACCACTTTAATCGGC
>SVSP01000004.1 GCA_015064255.1 Oscillospiraceae bacterium | reverse complement strand
AGAGTTCATATCCTTCTCGACGGACGTGACGTAGGTGAAACATCTGCTCTTGACTACGTTCTTCCCTTTGAAGCATTCCTCGCAGACCTCCGCGACGTTGACTTTGACGTAAAGATCGCATCCGGCGGCGGAAGAATGAACATCACTATGGACCGTTACGAATCCGATTGGTCTATGGTAGAGCGCGGATGGCATACACACGTTCTCGGCGACGGAAGATACTTCGCATCGGCTGAAGAAGCTATCACAACACTCCGCAAGGAAACAGGCGCTATCGACCAGGACATCCTTCCCTTCGTTATCGCAGAAAACGGCAAGGCAGTAGGAACAGTTGAAGACGGCGACAGCGTTATATTCTACAACTTCCGCGGCGACCGTGCTATCGAGATTTCCAAGGCGTTCGATTCCGAAGAGTTTGACAAGTTCGACAGAGTACGCACTCCCGACGTTATGTTCGCAGGTATGCTTGAATACGACGGAGACCTTCACATTCCGAAGAATTACCTCGTTGCACCGCCCGAAATTTCCAACACTATGAGCGAATACCTCGTAAGTAGCGGTATCTACTCCGCAGCTATCTCCGAAACACAGAAGTACGGACACGTAACATATTTCTGGAACGGTAACAGAAGCGGCAAATTCGACGAAGAGCTTGAAACATTCATCGAAATTCCTTCCGACGTTATTCCCTTCGAACAGCGTCCCTGGATGAAGTGTGCAGAGATCACCGACAAGCTTATTGAGCTTATTAAGAGCGGTAAATACAAGTACATCCGTGTAAACTATCCTAACGGCGATATGGTCGGACACACAGGAAACATTGATGCAACTCAGGTTTCCGTTGAAGCTCTCGATCTCCAGCTCGCAAGACTTCTTCCCGTCATCGATGAAGTTCACGGTGCGGCTATCATCACAGCCGACCACGGAAATGCAGACGAGATGTTCGAAACCGACAAGAAATCGGGCAAGATAAAGTTCGGTTCCGACGGACATCCCAAGGCAAAGACAAGCCACACGCTCAATCCCGTTCCCTGCATCATTTACGATAACTTCACATCTGACAAATATTCTGTTGTAGAAGGCGCATACGGACTTTCCAACGTAGCTGCTACAACAGTTAATATGCTCGGATTTGAAGCACCCGATATGTGGGACGCATCTATGATCGAGGTTAAGTAATAATAATAACAATCAAACAGAGGCAGATTTAATTTCTGCCTCTGTATTCTTTTGGTGTAATACCGATAATCTTTTTGAAATTGCGGTTAAAGGTACTCTGCGAAGTAAATCCTGCCGCAAGATATATTTCGGTTATATTCAATTCTTCATTCTGAAGCATCTCGGAAGCTTTGCGTATTCGGTATTCATTCAAAAGCTGTTTAAATGACACTCCAAACGTCTGATTTATGAGATAAGACATATATCGCGGATGATATCCCATTTCATTTGCAAGCATTTTTTCATTCATTTCACTGCAACAGTTTTTTTCAAAATATGATGCTATGGCGTATGCAAAAGATCCGTCCCGCGCGGTATCCGAACAGAGCTCGGGATTCTTTTTATAAAAATATGCGATCTTATATATTATCGAACGAAAGAGAAAAGAGTCGTTTTGGGATTCATAAAGCTCGTCTATAAAACTCTCTTCCGAGGAAAAATAGGGAACGTGCATAATTCCCTTTTTTGTATCGTCATAAAGCTCGGGAATATAGCTTACGGGAAATATCGCAAGTACGATCCTGCTGAAATCCGGTGTAAGATATCTGTGAACGGTATTGGGCATTATAAGTGCAATATCATTACGCTTCAATACATATTTTTCATTTTCGACCCAAAGGCAGATCTCACCCGTTTTTACTGCGATAAGCTCGAAGCTTCTGTGCATATGTGCGTGAAAGGTAAGATTTTCGGAAATGTTAAATCTTGCCTCGGTAAACGTGTTTTTTGAGTGCTCAATTTCATAAAATGCCATATTTTCTCCAAATAACAAAACAAAATCTGAACTTTTGACTTATATTCTACCATATAAGTATTGATTTTTCAAGTAATATATATTAAAATATCTTTGTAATATATTTTGAAAGGAGTGCAAAGTTTGGTGACTTTTTGCCAAGGCAAAGCGCACAAAACTTCATAACCTAAAGAAAGGAATGGACATAACTATGAAAAAAGCACTTATCTTCTACGGCGGCTGGGACGGACACGAGCCTGAAAAAGTATCCACAAGATTCAAAGCAATACTTGAAAAGAACGGATTTGAAGTTGACTGCAAAGCCGGTGTTGAATGCCTCGCAGACAAAGACAAACTCGTAACCTATGATCTTATCGTTCCCTGCTTCACAGGCGGTGTTTTACCCCGTGAATATGAGCAGAATGTATCTTACGCAGTAGGTCAGGGCGTCGGTATGGCAGGATGCCACGGCGGAATGTGCGACTCTTTCCGAAATTCAACAGAATGGCAGTTTATAACTGGCGGTCAGTGGGTAAGCCATCCGGGCGGCGACGGTGTAAACTACAAGGTAAATATACACAGAGGAACAAGCCCTATCGTTGAGGGAATCGAAGATTTCGACGTAACGTCCGAACATTACTACCTGCACATCGACCCTTCGGTAGAAGTTCTTGCATCAACAAGATTCCCGCTTGTAAACTTCTATCACGCAGCTAACAAACCCATAGATATGCCTGTAGCATGGACAAAATATTGGGGAATAGGACGTGTTTTCTACTGTTCTCTCGGACATCACGATGACGTTTTTGACAACTCACCCAGCGCACAGATCCTTATGGAACGCGGTATGCTTTGGGCGGCAGATGGTAAAGAATATGCCAAGAAGAATAATCTTGACCCATCGAAATATTTCAACACAGCTAAAATGTACTAATAGCTGGTTCACATTAAGAAAGAGGGTAAAAATATATGCTTAACGTAGGTATGGTCGGTGTCGGAAACATAAGCGGCATTTACCTTAAAAATTTCAAAGAAACATTCAAAAATATAAAGCTCGTAGCAGTTTGTGACCTTATTCGCGAGCGTGCCGAAAAAGCGCAGAAGGAATATAACATTCCCAAGCTTTACGATACTATGGATGAGCTTTTCGCCGATCCCGAAATAGATATCGTACTCAACATCACCCGCCCCTATCAGCACTATGAAGTATCGCGTGCCGCACTTCTTGCAGGAAAGCACGTTTACTCCGAAAAGCCTCTCGGTGCAGATTGGGAAGAAGGTACAGCTCTCGTAAAGCTCGCCGAAGAAAAAGGTCTTTGGATCGGCGGAGCACCCGACACATTTATGGGCGCGGGTATTCAGACCTGCCGCAAGCTCGTTGACGAAGGACTTATCGGCGATGTTATAGGCGGCAGATGCGCTATGGTAACACACGGCGTTGAAAGCTGGCACACCGACCCCGATTTCTATTATCAGCGCGGCGGCGGTCCCGTTCTTGATATGGGTCCCTACTACATCACAGCACTTATAAACATTCTCGGCGGTATCAAGCGCGTCTATGCTGAAGCACGCACAACTTTTGCAGAAAGACTTATAACCGCAGATCCTCACAAGGGCGAGATAATAAAGGTAAACGTTCCGACTCACTATGAAACACTTCTTACCTTCGAATCGGGCGCAACGGTTTCTTTCCTTACAACATTTGATCTTTACAATACAAATCAGGCTAACATTCAGCTTTACGGAACAAAGGGTAATCTTTACGTTCCCGACCCCAACTGCTTCGGCAGTGAAAACGGAATGAAATTCCTTTCGGGCGAAACAGGACAGCTTACCGAGCTTCCTCTTGAGTTTGATTACAGTCAGAACTCACGTTGCCTCGGACTTGCCGATCTTGCGGCAGCTATCGAGCAAGGAAGACCTCCTCGCGCTTCTTACCGTCAGACCTATCACGTTCTCGAAGTAATGACGGGAATTATGAAGAGCGCTGAAACAGGTATGCCTTACGATATGACTACAAAGTTCACACGCGAAGCTCCTATGGATCCCACACTTCCTCACGGAACACTTTAATTACGGTTTACTCTCATAAAAACACAAAATATCCTCCGAAAGAACAATTCTTTCGGAGGATATTTTTATCTTTGGATCATAACGTCGCAATAATACTCGGGCGTCGGCACTTCTATCATATTTGTTTTCTGTGCGTATTCAATTATTACTCTGTATAAACTTTTGAACATCGCGTGGCACATACGGTCGGCATCATCACTTAAATGCTTTGGAAATAACTTTTTGTAGTCGGCAATGAAGGTTTCTGCAATCTTCGAATATTCGGGCATGAGTTCCGCAAAATGTTTTTCTACGATTGCATCAAACTCTCGTTTTTGCTCCGATGTAAAGCACGGAACGGTTACAAAAAAGCTTCCGTCCTCTTTTTTGGTTATATATCCGTCTTGTGTAGCATTTGCCACTGCAATTTTGTCCTCTGAAAATCCTCTGAATATAATATCTTCACAAGCATTGATATACGTATCGAGCATCATCTTTCTGAAGTGAATACCGTTCATTCCGAACCAAGTAGTGTGAGAGCATTTTCCTCGGCTGCCACGGTTAGCAGAATATTGACTGCCGATTCTTATTCTCGGATGCTTGCCCGTTTCTACGCCGCCTATATAGCTCCACCAATATCCATCGTATTTCTGCTTCATTTCAGGAAAAGGCAACTTGCAATAATGTCTGCTGAGATAATCGAACGCAAGCATACCATACAGATAAAGCAGATCAGTTTCGGATCTTCCCGCTTTGTAGAAATCAATTGCGGAAGCTTCTTTGGCAAGTGCTTTTAGAGTATCAATCAGCCTGTCCATAATCGGCAAAAGCGTTTTTTCGGCGTTTTCTTCGCAATAAATACCGTATTTATCAGACCAAATGATAAAATCGGTCTGATATCTTCCTTTCGATACCTCAATAACGGCTTCGCGCTTCAAAAGATTGTCGATCCTGTCTTCAACGTAGTATGCGGGAACGCCGCAAAGCTTGGCGAGTTCTTCCACCGTCGCAGGTTTTTCATAGGAATAATATAGGATATTTTTAGAAAGCGCATCGTTGATATACTCACTCGGAAACGGTACGTTTTTACCGTCGTATTCTCCGGTCCCGTATATATCTATCCACATTTTTATAGGTTTAAGAGCTGTTTCGTTCATTTCAGTACACTCCATTTTTTTCAGTTTTTTCCGAGCTTCCGAAAGACGCCACGTGACCGTACCCTCGGGAATATTTAACTGCTCGGATATCTGTTTTGTGGAAAGGCTGTCGTAATAATAAAGAACGATGATGTCGCGGTATATAGAAGAAAGCATTGCAATTTTTGTACGTAAAGAATCGTAAAGCTCTTCACTGTCGTCTTCGAAATCTTCTTCGTACATTAAATTTTCGGGAATATCATAGGAATACATCGCGCGCTGTTTTCCCATATTACGCCGAAAGCTTTTTGTTACGTTACTTGCGAGCCCCCAAAGCCACGGTTCAAATTTATTCTCGTCTTTGAGCTTCGGCAACTCCCGTACTACTGTAAAAAGTATTTCCTGCGAAAGATCATCAGCCTCCTCGCGAGAATAGGTGTGATTTACCGCATATCCATATACTTTTTCAACGTAGCTTTCTATAATACTTGCATCCATCGTTCTCACCTGCCTTTCATCTGTAAAGTGTCTGAAAACGTAATTTCATTGGGTGTTTTATAAAATAAATTTAAAAATCCGATATGCACCTCAAAGGCGGAAAGCCTTTACGGTGCATATCAATAACGTCAGATGTTTATATTACTTTACTTTCTTTTTAAGAAGGTTCATTACAACGTATATTCCGACAAGCAAAGCGACGGTGCCGCACAAAACGATATACATTGCAGATACATCAACTTTATTTCCGAAGAAATAAAGGTTACAATCTATCGCGTCTTTCATTGATTCTATGATCTCACTCGGAATATTCTGATTCTCCATTTCGGAAAATACGCCGCGGAGCGAGTGATTACGCACAAGCGCTGTGCCGTAAGTTCCCGGAAGAAAAGATATTATCTTCTGAAGCGCATCCGAGAACTGTGAGATCGGCATATATGCTCCGCAAACAAAGCCGTACCCAGAGCTGATTATCGTTCCTACCGCAGATATTTGCCCCTGCGTTGACAAAAAGAAATTGATAATTGAGGAAAGCGCCGTACCGAACATAACGAGAATAAAGATATCAAGCATCAGCAGCAGTACGTCAGCAGCAGACATATACCAGCCTACAAATGCTATATATACGAGACACACAACTGCCGAAACGAAGCATATAAGCAAGGTCGATATAAGCGAGGATATATAATAGCTTATCGAAAGAAGATAGGTCTTTACGGGCGACATAGTAAGATCTCTTACAGTTCCGTTTGATTTATCCTGAACCATAAGGAAATTAGAGCAAAATGCTACCGTCACGCAGGAAACGGCAAGGATAGAAGATATAAGCTGTCCGCCGACGAGTCCGTTTATTATATTCTCCGAAACTTTTATTCCCTCGGGAATATTCATAAGAAAGCTATCTCTGTATACGTTGCCGAGGAAGGTTGCATACAGTACGAGTAGTATTGCGGGGGTAATAAGCGATGTGAGGAACATTCCTTTGTCTTTAAAGAAAAGCTTGGTGTTTCTTTTGATCAATGCATTTAACGTTCTCATTTATCGTCACCTCCAAGCAGCTTTTTACCCGTTACCGCAAGGAAAACGTCGTCCATCTTCCCTTTGGTTATTTCGTAATCCTTAAATATCTCGGGATTTTTAATTATGAGTTCTGTTGCTTTGGCAGTATTTTCTACCGTAAGCAGGAAGCTGTCACGGTTTGATCTATACTCCACTCCAAGTTTTTTAGCTTCATTTTCGGTGACAGAATAGAGGGTTATATAATCTCTTGTGTATTTGTTTTTAAGTTCAAGCGGAGTACCCTCGTCCGATATTTTTCCGCCGTCGAGTATAACTACGTAATCGGCATCCGATGCTTCTTCCATATAGTGTGTCGTAAGAAAAACTGTCATATTTTCCTTTTGACGAAGCTCATATATAACGTTCCAAAGCAGTTTTCGTGTCTGTGGATCAAGTCCTGTCGTAGGCTCGTCGAGAATAAGTATCTTCGGTTTATGAAGAAGTGATCTCGCTATATCTATTCTTCTTCTCTGACCGCCCGAAAGCTTACCTACGCTCTGCTTCAGGATATTCTCAAATTCAAGAAGCTTTGCAAGCTCGGAAAGTCTCTCTTTGAACTCACTGCCAAATATACCGTAAAGGGCGGCTCGGCTTTCAAGGTTATCGTAAACGCTAAGCGCAGAGTCAAGCACGGAATTTTGAAAAACAACCCCGAGCTCTGATTTTATACTGTCAATGTTTTTATCGAGGTCTGAGCCGTTTATGGTAATTTTTCCGCTATCCTTGGAAAGCTGTCCGCACATAATATTTATCGTTGTGGATTTCCCTGCCCCGTTTACGCCCAAAAACGCGAAAAGCTCTCCTTCTCTTACACTAAAGCTCAGTTCATCTACCGCTTTAATATCGCCGAAGCTTTTAGAAAGATTTTTGATTTCTATGATTTTCTTCATTCTGATTTCATTCCTTTCTCCGAATGTTTACATTCACATTATACACAAAGCTTTTCGTTTTTCAATGGAAAAACGGTATTCGGTCGTTTGGGTAAATTTTTCGGCAATTTTCAAGTTACATTATCGAGTAATTTTCGTCCGTCATCGCGCCTCTTGAGTAGAGTATCCATTTTGCTCTGTCAAGCGGATTGGGACCTCTGCGTTTCGCTGTTTTACCAAGCTCAAGAGGACATTCTCTATACCCATCGAACGAGGAGAAGAAAAGTCCTTTTCCGTGCGTAAGGGTTGCAAGACGAACGGGATAATCAAGCGAGGTCGCAACAGGCAAAAAGGCTTCGACCGTAAAGGAATCACCGTTCATAACGGGAGTATCAAATTCACCGCGCATAGAGGTAATATCACCTATAACCTTACCGAGATATTCAGACGCTGCCGATATTCGCACCTTCAAAAAGGGTTCGAGAAGTGTCGTTCCGATGTTGGTAAGTCCGTTCATTATTGCCATAGGAGTCGCAACAAAGAAATCAAGCGGATGTGTATGTATAGTATGATGCTCTGCGTCTGCAAGCGTTACTTTGAAATCGGTAACCTCCCAACCAAGCGGTCCTTGCGCAATATTGGCAAAAAACGACCTGCGTATATGCTCCTGATATCTGTAAAAGCAGGAATTATTCGGCACCTTTCCGCCATCATATACAACGCCAGAGCCTCTCGGAAGGGGCTCGAAATAAAGTTTAACTACCGCCCAGCAGGGTTTAGGCATAGTATAGCACTCATATCCGAAACCTGACGCTCTCGGTGTTTCTTTATATATGACAGAAGGCTCCGAAAACACCGCAGACAGATTATAACGGTCTTTAAGAAGTGAGGATATTATCTCCATTTGCATTTGCCCTGTTATCGAGATAAGAATTTCTCTTTCCGATTTTTCCCATTTACAGTCAAGAAGCGGATCTTCATCCGAAAGCTCTTTAAGCGCCGTAAGAAGAGGCATAAGCTCAGCTTCGTTTACAGGTGTAACCTTTACCGACAAAAACGGATTCGCAAGTCTATAGTTATCAAACACCGTTTTTGTACCTATCGTATCCATAACCTTGACCGAGGAAAGTCCGCAGAGTGCGGCAATATCCCCTGCTCCGACCGAGCCAATATCTATATATTTCTGACCGTTGAACTTTCTGATCTGCGTTATTTTCTGCAAAGTACCCGCCGGAGAATCAACAGTATCTCTTGCGCGAAGCTCTCCGCCGTACATTCTCACGTGAGCTATCTTACCCATCGTTTTATCGTGTTCGATTTTAAAAACAGTTGCCGAAAGAGTATCAACAAGCTTTTTGTCCGAAGTCGGCAGGAAGGTTATTATCGCGTCAAGAAGCTCGGATACACCTATACTTTTTTGTGCGCATCCGCAGAAAACGGGAATTACATTTTGCTCGCCTACCGCCGTTTTGAGAGCATCTTCAAGTGTATTTTTATCAATATCCTCGCCCAACAGATACGCTTCGGCAATATTATCGTCATAATCCGCAAGCACCTCTACCGTATTTTCATACACGGAAGCGGCTTTTGACACCTCAAAGTCCTTCAGACCCTCATTTTTAACGTCACACATACGAATGATACTCTTTCCGTCAAACGGAAGCAGAGCTTTTATATCCTCACAGAGCTCATAAAATCGGCTTCCTGCGCGGTCAACCTTATTTACAAAAATTATTGTCGGAATTTTCAGCTTATGAAGTGCACGCCAAAGACTTTCTGTGTATGACTGAATACCTTCTACCGCCGAAATGATGAGCACAGCCCCATCAAGAATAGCAAGAGAGCGTTCTACCTCGCTTGCAAAATCTATATGTCCGGGTGTATCTATAAGGTTTATCTGATTTTCTTTCCAGAAGAATGTCGTTTGTGCCGAGCGTACAGATATTCCTCTTTCTCTTTCGATCGGAAGCCAGTCTGTATGAGTATCTCCGCTGTCAACGCTGCCCGCTTTACGCAAAGCTCCCGACAGATAGAGAAGCTGTTCGGTAAGTGTTGTTTTTCCTGCATCAACGTGTGCAAGTATGCCTATATTGTATATTTTATCGGGAGTCATATTTTTCTCCTCTTATTTTTTATTACGTACATTATAAATGATTTTACCGAAATAGTCAATATTTTTATAAAGTCTATGATCTGAAAATATAATGACATATTATATTTTTTAACATATTATATAGAGTAAGTAAGATTACACAATTTCAGATAAAAGAAGTTAAAATCATTCAGAAAGGTAGGAACTAACCTTATGAACAAAAAGATCTCAGTAATAGGAGGAGATATCCGTCAGCTTTATTTAGCAAAAGAACTTTCAAAAAAAGGTTTCTCCGTTACTGTTTACGGAATAGATATTCAAAGGCTTGATGAAAACGACAGCTTAAGCTATAGCAAAAATTTAAGCGAAGCGGCTGAAAACGCAGTTATGGCAATATTGCCGATTCCCTTTTCAAGAGATAAAACAACTCTTAACGCGCCTCTTTCAACAGAAACGATAATGTTAAGCGATATATACGCTCACCTATCGGATACTCCGTATATCGCGGCAGGACTTCCCGATACGGAAAGTAAAAACAGACTTTCAGACAAATCGTTTCTCATAGACTACGCCATACGCGAGGATTTCGCTTTAAAAAACGCACTTGCAACCGTCGAGGGTGCTATTGCGATCGCAATACGCGAAATGCCTACTACTCTGCACGGCTCGGTATGTGCCATTACAGGATATGGGAGAATAGGAAAAATACTTGTCAGAGCACTAAAAAATCTCGGTGCTGACGTAAAAGTATTCGCACGTAAAAATACTGACCGAATATCATCTGAAATAGACGGTGCAAAGGCATTTGATATCAAAGATATTTCGGAAAATATATACGACACCGACATTCTTATAAATACTGTGCCTTCTGTAATAATCGATGAAAAGGTTTTGAAGAACTTTCCGAAAAGCAGTATAATAATAGAGCTTGCTTCGCCGCCCGGCGGAGTTGATAAGCACGATGCAGTTACAAACGGAATAAGGCTTGTAAACGCGCAGTCATTACCCGGAAAATATTCACCTAAATCGGCAGCTAAAGCAATATACAGCAGTATATTTTCCGCGTTATCTGAGGAGGGAATAAAAATATGATAGGTTGGGGATTTTGCGGATCATTCTGCACGATGGCAAACAGTATTTCGGCTATGAAAAGACTTTCTCAAAGCAAGGAAATACTTCCCATATTCAGTTACTCACTTCAAAACACGGTAACGCGCTTCGGCACACCCGAGTATTTTCGTACGGAAGTTGAAAACATCACGGGAAAAGCTATAATATCCACTATTGAGGACGCAGAACCTATAGGACCGAAAAATATACTCTCTGCTATGGTGATAGCTCCGTGCACGGGAAATACTCTTGCAAAAATAGCTAACGGTATAACGGACACACCCGTAACGATGGCGGCAAAAGCCCATATGCGCAACGGAAACCCGCTTGTGATCGCTCTTGCGTCAAATGATGCTATGTCGGCGAATTTCAAAAACATCGCGGCCTTGATTGAAAAGAAAAACGTATATTTCGTACCGCTTGTACAAGACGATCCGATAAAAAAACCGAGTTCTCTCGTCGCGGATTTTTCAAAGATCGAAGAAACAATTAAATATGCAATACGCGGAATACAGATCCGTCCGCTTTTTTTATAAAATATAATACGGCAACCATATGGTTGCCGATATTTATATTATTTTCTTGCTACGCCGCTTTCATACGCCGCTTTAATAACTGCCTGCGAAATTTTTTCCACAACTCTTTTATCGAATACGTCGGGGAGAATATATTCCCTTGAAAGCTCTTCGTCGCTTATGACCGATGCAAGCGCGTTTGCTGCCGCAATTTTCATTTCCTCGTTTATATCGGAAGCGCGGCAGTCAAGTGCGCCGCGGAAAACACCGGGAAATGCAAGCAGATTATTTATCTGATTCGGGAAATCACTTCGTCCCGTTCCGACGATAAACGCACCTGCTTTTATTGCCTCGTCGGGCATAATTTCGGGAGTCGGGTTTGCCATCGCAAAAATAATCGGCTTTTCTGCCATAGTCTTTATCATTTCGGGTGTGAGAAGTCCCGGTCTGGAAACGCCGAGGAATACGTCTGCACCCTTAATTATTTCGGCAAGACTTCCCTTTTCGCAGTTGGGATTAGATTCAAAAGCAAGCTTTCTGTGCTCATCTGTAAGCCAACTGTTAGGGTCATCCGAAGAAATCGCACCGTTTCTATCGGCAAATATAAGATTTTTAGCACCGAAAGCAATAAAAAGACGTCCTATTGCGGTTCCTGCCGCACCTGCACCGTTTATTACGATCTTGACGTCTTCGATATTCTTTCCCGCAAGCTTCAGTGAATTTTTGAGAGCAGCCGTTGCGATTATCGCAGTACCGTGCTGATCGTCGTGGAAGATAGGAATGTCGGATATTTCCTTGAGCTTTCTTTCGATCTCAAAGCATCTCGGTGCGGCAATATCTTCAAGATTTAC
Organism: Oscillospiraceae bacterium; assembly: GCA_015064255.1. Classification (GTDB taxonomy): domain Bacteria; phylum Bacillota; class Clostridia; order Oscillospirales; family CAG-272; genus SIG672. The sequence goes on along the minus strand of SVSP01000004.1, from coordinate 76,997 downwards.
ACCGCCAAAGCTACCGAGAATAAGAGATACCGTTTTTACAAATTCGTCAACGTCCTTTGTACGAACGCAAAGAGGTATTGCATCAATATTTCCGAATTTATTGAACAGAAGACATTTTCCTTCCATAACGGGCATTCCCGCCTCGGGTCCGATATCGCCGAGTCCGAGTACGGCACTTCCGTCGGTTATTACGGCAACGGTATTCCATCTTCGTGTAAGCTCATACGATTTATTTATATCCTTCTGTATTTCAAGGCAAGGCTGTGCAACTCCCGGTGTATATGCCATAGCGAGATCTGATCTGTCATTTATCTCGACGTCGGAAGTGATCTTTATCTTACCTTTCCAATTATAATGAAATTCAAGAGATTTTTCACCCACGTTTTTTTCAGACATAATATTTTTCCTTTTGTCATTAAATAAAATTTTTAAATATATACAAGTGCATTTTAACATATAAAAACAATAATTACAAGATTTTTATAGGATATAAATTCGCTTTTCAGAGAAAAATTTTAATGAATACAAAAAGGAGGCGCAAAATGAAAAGAAAATCAATAAAAAATTTGATATGTACTATCTCTCTGATGCTTGCACTTATTTCGGCATTAAGTCCTTCAAGCGTTTATGCCGATGTCGGCAAATCCTACAACTGGTACTGCAAAAACAATGACAAGCACGAGGTTCCTGCTCTTGACAGCGAATTTTCATTTATAAATAAGTACGGCGGATTTTACGCCGATCTTAACGTAGGAAATAACGACAAGGTAATATATCTTACTTTTGATGCAGGATATGAAAACGGAAATATCGAAAAAATTCTCGATACACTTAAAGCGCATAACGCTCACGGCGCATTTTTTGTTCTTGAAAATCTTATAGTCAGAAATTCAGAGCTTGTTTTACGAATGAAGAACGAAGGGCATCTTGTATGCAATCACACGGCAAAGCATCCCGATATGACAAAAATATGCGACAAAAATCTATTTGCAAATCAGCTTTCAAGGCTCGAAAAGGCTTATTTTGAGCTTACAGGAGAAGAAATGGCAAAAATATACCGTCCGCCCGAAGGAAGGTTTTCAGAACAGAACCTGAAATTTGCGCACGAGCTCGGATATAAAACTGTATTTTGGTCATTTGCATATGCAGATTGGGACAACAACAAACAGATGTCGGGAGATGCTGCGCTCAAGAAAATACTTGACCACACGCACAACGGAGAAATAATGCTTCTTCATCCCACGTCACAGACAAATGCCGAAATTCTTGACAGTTTACTGACCGAGCTTGAAAAAGAGGGGTTCCGTTTCGGATGTTTAAGCGAATTATGGTCAAAATAAGATTTTTTCTGAAATTTATGCTTGCCGTTTTTATTTCTGCTTCTCTTCTTACAGCCTCAAACACAGATGCTTTGAACTTATACGCGGAAAATATAACGGAAGAAAACGAAAAGATGATCGCTATCACGTTTGATGACGGCCCGCACAAAAAATACACTGCCGAGATACTCGACATCCTTGACGAATATTCTATAAAAGCAACGTTTTTCGTTGTCGGTGTTTGTGCTGAAAAATATCCGGAAATAATTGCTCGCGAGATAGCGTCGGGGCACGAGATAGGAAATCACACCTATTCACATCTTCACCTGAAAGATGCAAATATTTCCGAAATAGCAGGAGAAATAGATAAAACAGAGCAGCTTCTGATGCAAAACAACGGTTATTCGACAACGCTCTTTCGGCCGCCCGAAGGTGTTTGCAACGACAGAGTCCGCACGGTAGCAAAGAATCTGAATTATTCTCTCGTTCTTTGGACGGTTGACACAAAGGACTGGGTACCAAGCTCGTGTGAAAGTATTGTAAACAGCGTACTAAAGAACACAGACGGCGGAGAAATAATTCTTATGCACGATTTTGTTTCGGGCAAAAGCAATACTCCCGATGCACTTCGTATAATAATTCCAAAGCTTCTTGAAGAGGGTTATACCTTTGTAACAGTTTCCGAGCTTTTGAAGTAAAAAACGGGTTCTTGCCTCATACGAAGTAAGAACCCGTTTATATTAATTATAGCTATACTGAGACACAGGATCGGGAAGATCTGTGCCGATATAAACAAATGAATTTGCAGGAAGGGTTATTTTCAGCTTGATTCGTTCTCCTGCCGCGATCTCGTTTATCACCTCATTTGTACGTATATCATCGGTAAGACGAACGGCGAGAGGTCCGATTATTCCATTCAAATCAAACGTAACCTCTTCGGGAGTGTCCGTACAGTTTGCCGCGATCAGACCTACGCCGTCATTTCCTACAGCAGCTGTGGAATATATCTTTGAGCTTTCACATTCAAGCTTTACCTGACTACCGAGTCTGTAAAGAGAATTGTAGCTCTTGAAGGCATAAAATCCTTTGGTAGGTTCAAGAACAGCAAGTTTTCCGCCTACCGAAAGTCCTCCTACGTGCATATCCTTTACATTGAATATTCCGCAAAACTCCTTTACGACGTCTGCTTCGAAATTTGTGGCAAGAACAACGTCAGTATGCTCTTGCACGGCGGCAAGCGTTCCTGCATAGAATGCCGCGCCTCTGTTATCCTTCATAGCACGGTAGCTTTCCGCTTGATTTTTAAAGTCCCACGAGTACATAAGATTCCATTCATCAAGAATACTCTCTGTATTATCGTATCCGTAACGCCTGATTATATCACGTGCTTTCTTCGCACCTTCAACATATTTTGACGGATCAGCGGAATATTTGTGCCAAGAATAAAAATCAAGAGGTACGCGCGGTGTTTGTGCAGTTATATAGTCAAAAAAGGAAACGATGAAACCATTTTCGGGGGCGGAAAATCCGCAACCGCCTATTTTAAGATTTGGGAAACACTTTTTCAGATGTCTTGCGGCAACAGTGTAAAGTTCTCCGAACTGCTCCGCGCTTCCCGCCCAGCATCGTTTATTATCGGTATTCTGATCAAGATCGGGCTCATTCCATATTTCCCAATATTCAATATTAAAATGATGTCCATCTGCCCAGCCTTCATTATAATGCCTTATTATGTGTTCGCATATGCGCGCCCATTTTGCCAAATCCTTCGGAGGATAAGTATAGCGTTTAACAGGAGAGTGCTCTATCGAAACGCCGAGGCGGTAAATTATCCTTGAACCCACATTCAGAGATTGGCGGATATATTCGTCCGTATTTCCGAAATTATAGCTTGACGGATCGTTTTCATCTGCATCAAAGTTTTTAAAAATACACGGTATATCTACGAATTCGCCCGATCCGTAAGGATATTCACAGTCGTGAAGACGTACGTACGGAAATCCGCCTTCAACAAAGAGAGGACGTGCATCATACGTGAAGACCTTTGTCATCGGACCCGAATTAAATCCGTGAAGCGGCATAATTATTTTTCCCGTTTTTACAGAAAAATCTACGGTTATATTAGTATTCATATCTACTGCCATACCTTTTTCTTGATTATTTTTTACCTTTGTTTCGTGTATCGCGTGTGTTTTTCTTGCCTTGCACACCTGTTTTTCTGTTATTGGCTTGATTTTGAGAAGATTTACCCGAATATTTCCCTGCTTTGCTTTCCTTTTGTCTATCGGGACGGGAATTTTTATTTTCGACCGATTTCTTAAAATTACCGTCACTATATTGTTGATTTGGGCGGACAAGGCAGTTCGGCGTATTTCCGATAAGATCTTCTCTGCCGCATTTTCTGAGTGCTTCGCGCACTAAATCGGCATTTTCGGGACGGTTAAACTGCAGAAGCGCTCTTTGCAGAGTTTTGCCGTGATAATCGGACTCGCAGAACACTTCTTTCATCGTAAGCGGATCGTATCCCGTATAGAACATTACGGTCGAAGCCGTTCCCGGTGTGGGATAATAGTCCTGCACCTGTTCGGGAGAACAGCCTGTCTTTTTCAGATATTCGGCAAGCGCAACCGCGTCCGAAAGTCTGCTTCCCGGGTGGCTTGACATAAGATACGGCACGAGATACTGCTCTTTGCCGACCTCTTTTGTGATCTCGAAGAATCTTTTTCTGAACTTTTCATACACATCTATTACAGGCTTGCCCATACATTTAAGCACGTTGTCGCTGCAATGCTCCGGCGCGACTTTGAGCTGTCCGCTGACGTGATCCTTGACAAGCTTTTTGAAAAATCTTTCATCGTTGTCGTAAATAAGGTAGTCAAAGCGTATTCCCGATCTTATAAACACCTTCTTTATTTTCGAAAGCGATTCTACCTGCTTTAAAAGCTCGATATATTCGCTATGGTCTACTTTAAGATTTTTACAGGGAGTCGGTGTAAGACATTTTCTTCCCGCACACACGCCCTCGGTAAGCTGTTTGTCGCACGCAGGGTATCTGAAATTTGCCGTCGGACCGCCTATATCGTGAATATATCCCTTAAATCCGGGCATTTCTGTGATTATCTTCGCTTCACCGACTACACTTTCTATACTGCGTGAGCGCACGCTTCTTCCCTGATGGAATGCAAGTGCGCAGAAATTACAAGCACCGAAGCATCCTCTGTTATGGGTTATCGAAAATTCTACTTCCTGTATTCCGGGAACACCGCCGTCTTTTGCATACATAGGATGCACCTTACGGGTATAAGGAAGCGCGTAAACTCTGTCGAGTTCTTCTCTTTCAAGCGGCGGCATAGGCGGATTCTGAACGAGCATTTTATCATCGTACATCTCGGTAACAGCTCTTCCGCGCACGCTGTCCTGCTCTCTGTACTGTATTCCGAAGGCTTTTGCATAAGCTTTTTTATCATTTTTCACTTCATCAAACGAAGGACAGCTTACCGATTCAAAATGAACGGTATCGTCCGCCTTGGTAAGATATACTGTTCCGCGCACGTCGTGTATTTTCTTAATTGGCACGCCCTTATCAAGCAACTTTGCAATACGGACGAGAATATTTTCACCCATTCCGTAGGTAAGGATATCGGCGCGTGAATCAACGAGCACAGAGCGTCTTATTCTGTTTTCCCAATAATCGTAGTGCGAAAAACGTCTGAGTGACGCTTCAAGACCGCCGAGTATTATCGGAATATCACCGTAAGCCTCTCGTATTCTGTTTGAATAAACGATAGTTGCTCTATCCGGGCGAAGTCCCATCTTGCCGCCCGGAGAATAATAATCGTACGAGCGTTTCTTTTTTGATGCCGTATAGTGCGCTACCATAGAGTCAATATTTCCCGCACTTACGAGAAATCCGAGTCTTGGTCTGCCAAAACGCTTAAAAGCTTCACAGCTTTTATAATCGGGCTGTGAAAGTATTGCAACTCTGAAGCCCTCCGCTTCAAGAACTCTCGATATTATTGCTGTTCCGAACGAGGGATGGTCAACGTACGCATCTCCCGTAACGTAAACAAAGTCGGGAGCTGACCAACCGAGTTCATCACATTCTTCTTTTGTTACCGGAAGAAAGGTCTCTCCTATACGCGGCATATTTTCGGTATTTTTCATCTATTTAAATCCTTTTCTTTGTCTTAACTGAAAACCGCTGTAACAGAGATCTGTTTTAATCCCCGATACAGCGGTTTAAAAATTACTGCTTTACTTCAACTATTTCAAATGCTTCGAGAATATCTCCGACCTTGATATCGTTGAATTTTTCAAGTCCTATACCGCATTCGTATCCCTGTGCGACTTCCTTAACGTCGTCCTTGAAACGGCGGAGCGAAGAAATCTTATCTTCAAATATAACAATACCGTCACGAACTACTCTTATCTGAGCATTTCTTGTTACCTTACCGTCCTGAACGTAAGAACCTGCGATAGTTCCTGCACCCGGAACGTGAATGGTCTGACGAACTTCAATATGACCGAGAAGCTCTTCCTTGAATTTAGGAGCAAGCATACCCTTCATAGCGGCTTCTATTTCATTTAAGCAATCGTAAATGATTCTGTAAGTACGGATATCGACCTTCTGTCTTTCCGCACTGTCTATCGCGCCCTTATCGGGACGAACGTTGAATCCTACGATAATAGCGTTGGACGCAGCTGCAAACATAACGTCGCTTTCTGTGATTCCGCCGACTGCGCTATGAATAACGTTTACCTTAACCTCTTCGTTTGTAAGCTTAAGGAGCGATGCCTTTACAGCTTCTGCCGATCCGCCGACATCAGCTTTAACAACGATATTAAGCTCTTTTGCACCTTCGGAAATCTGTGCAAAGAGATCGTCAAGGCTAACCTTGGATGCAGCTCTAAACTGCTCTTCTTTTGTCTTCGTCTTTCTCTGTTCAGCAAGCTCACGTGCCATACGCTCATCTTTAACCGCGTTGAACTCATCACCTGCGCTCGGAACTTCATCAAGACCGATGATCTCAACAGAATCCGAAGGACCTGCTACCTTAACGCTTCTGCCTCTGTCGTCTGTCATAGCACGTACACGTCCTACCGACGTACCCGCGATAACCGTATCACCGAGTCTGAGCGTACCGTTCTGAACGAGAACTGTTGCCACGGGACCTCTTCCCTTATCAAGACGGGCTTCGATAATTGTACCCTTTGCTGCTCTGTTGGGGTTAGCACGGAGATTCTTTACTTCTGCAACGAGAAGAACAGATTCAAGAAGATCGTCGATACCCATTCCCGTAAGTGCCGAAACGGGAACACAAATAGTATCTCCGCCCCATTCTTCGGGAATGATCTCATACTGCGTAAGCGTCTGCTTAATCATATCGGGATTAGCAGTGGGTTTATCCATCTTATTTATAGCGACGATAATATCTACTCCCGCCGCCTTTGCGTGGTTGATAGCTTCTATTGTCTGCGGCATTATTCCGTCATCTGCCGCAACTACGAGGATAGCAATATCGGTAACCATAGCACCTCTTGCTCTCATAGATGTGAAAGCTTCGTGTCCGGGGGTATCAAGGAATGTAATATCCTTATCGTTTATGCGAGTCTTATACGCACCGATATGCTGTGTAATGCCGCCTGCTTCGCCTGCTGTAACGTGTGCATTTCTGATTCTGTCAAGAATAGAAGTCTTACCATGGTCAACGTGACCCATTACAACTACGACAGGAGCACGCTCAACGAGGTTTTCTTCTGTATCTTCTGTTTCATCAAAGAGTCTTTCTTCGATAGTAACTACAACCTCTTTAGTAACTATTGCACCGAGTTCAACGCCAACGTATTCTGCTGTATCATAGTCAACTGTCTGGTTAACCGTTGCCATAATTCCGAGTCCGAAGAGCTTCTTTATAACTTCAGCCGCCGTTACCTTAAGTCTCAAAGCAAGTTCGCCTACTGTAATTTCATCGGGTACCGTAATAGACACCTGCTGTTTAACGGGAGCCTGCTTTTCCTGCTTCTTGTTATTCTTCTGAGGCTGAACATGCTTTACTCTGCCGTCGTTATTCTGAACCTGGTTATTGTTCTGTTTTTTATTAAACTTCTGACGCTGTGAAGAGGACTGCGAAGACTTATCGTCATTATCATAGCGGTCAAGCTGTGTATCGTATTTGGAAAGGTCAACGTTATTTGCACGAGTATCTATTACCTTAGTTCCCGCACGACGTCCGGAGAAATCGTCTGAACGGATAACTGTTACAGCCTCGTCCTTATCGGACTTATTCGTATTGGGCTGAGGACGAACTATCTGACTGTCATTCTTTGCCTTATCTTTTTCTTTATCCTTTTTGGGATTTTTGGGAGCATTATTACCGAGATTAAGGGGATTTGCAAATCTATCCTTCTTTTCGGTCTTTTCGGGAGCAGGTTTAACTTCGGCAACTTTAACCTGTTCGGGTTTATTTTCAGCCTTTTCAATTTTTTCAGTTTTTTCAGCCTTTTCAGCCTTTACAGCATTCTCGGTCTTTTCAAGCTTTGTAACAGGCTTTTCCTGCTTTTTATCTTGAGCTTTCTTTGTATCCGCAGGCTGAGCGTCATCAGCTTTTTTCTCTGCCTTTTTCTGCTCGGGCACTTCTTTCTTTTCCTGCTTATTTTCCGAAGCTGCTTTTTTGTCAGTTTCAACTGTCGTTTCCTGTGACTTTATCTTAATTTTTCCGTTAAGATAGTCGTTAATATTGGAAATCTGATTCTTCTTCGTAAAATATTCGAGTACGAAAGCGAATTCATCTTCCGACAAAGGCGAGGAATGCGTTTTACCGTTAATACCGTTTTCCGCCAATGCCTCAAGTATTTCTTTGTTTTTTAATCCAAGATCCTTTGCAAGAACGCTGATTTTAGTTCCCTGTACCATTATGCTCTACCTCCCGCGGACTCTCCGTCATCCGCCCTGATAAACATTGTTTTATCTATTTTCTCATTTATTGCTTTTGCCATACCCTCATCGGTCAAGGCAACGCACACCACATCTCCGCTTTTACCTATTATTTTGCCAAGTTCTTCACCCGTAATATCGATAACGGCAAGCGGTATATTATAAAACATACAAGAGTCGTGTATGCGCTTATGTGAATTTTCAGATGCATCCGACGCAAGCAGTACGAGATAAGGCTTTTTTCTTCCTCTTATCGCGTCACGCACAAGTGCCGTGCCGAACACAAGATACCCTGCTCTTCGTGCAAGACCAAGTATCCTTGTAATGTAATTATCCATCAAATATCCATTAATTTTCGTTAGTTTTCAGTTCTTCCTCAAGAGAAGCATATACCTCTTCGGGTATCTCGCACTCGAGGTTCTTTTCAAAGCGTTTTGCCTTTTTTGCTTTTACAAAGCAGGCTGTATTTTGACAAATATATGCGCCTCTTCCCGATTTTTTGCCTGTAAAATCAAGAGAAATATCTCCTTCCGGTGATCTTACAAGGCGGATAAGATCCCTTTTCGGAAAAGACTGCATACATCCGAGGCATTTTCTGCTCGGAATTTTTTTAGTCTTTATCGGCATACTTTTTGCTCCGTTCGACCTTTTAGTCAAGTCTTATATCGATTTTGTATCCTGTAAGTCTTGCTGCAAGACGCGCATTCTGTCCCGATTTACCTATCGCAAGAGAAAGCTGATCGTTATCTACAAGAACGTGACAGGTCTTTTCGCCGTCAACAACGACTTCTTTTACTACTGCAGGTGCAAGTGCATTTGCGATAAACTCTTCAACGTTTTCGCTATACATAATTATATCGATTTTTTCACCGTTAAGTTCGTTGATAATATTTATAATTCTCGAGCCGTGAGAGCCGATACAAGCGCCGATAGGATCTACCGACTCATCTCTCGACCAGACTGCCATCTTTACTCTTGAGCCTGCTTCACGTGTAATAGCCTTAATAACAACAGTTCCGTTCTGAATTTCGGGAATATCGTTTTCGAACATTCTCTTTACCATATGGGAATGTGTTCTCGAAAGAGTTACGATCGGACCCTTAAGAGAATCCTTGCTTACCTCTGTTACGAACACCTTTATATGGTCACCGACGTTGAAGGTTTCACCGGGGATCTGTTCGCTCTTAAGAAGAGTTGCAACACTTGTTCCCGTATCAACAAGAACGTTTCCGTTCTGAGGATCGATTCTCTGAACTGTTGCGGTAATGATCTCTTCCTTCTTGTTTTCGTATTCTTTTATTATCATTCCGCGTTCTGCTTCTCTGATACCCTGTATTATTACCTGTTTAGCAGTCTGTGCGGAAAGACGTCTGAAATTCTTTGTTTTAAGTTCTACTTCAACGACACTTCCGAGTGTATATCTTCTGCTGAGCTTTTTAGCCTCTTCAAGATATATATGGTTTATTTCGTTATATTCTTCGAAATCATCATCGACAACCTCACGAAGCTGAAATACTCTTACTTCTTTCTTAAGCGGATCGATAAACACACGTACATTACTGTTTCCGCCCTGTTCACGCTTATATGCGCTTACAAGCGCTGCCTCGATCTTTTCGATCATATACTCCTTCGGGATTCCCTTTTCAGCTTCAAGCTGTTCTAGAGCCTTAAAAAACTCTGCGTTCATTTTTCAGACCGTACCTTTCACAAAAAAATATTTTTACTGTTTTTTACTGTTTACTTTTTTATATTTTTAATTTACTTAATCAAAATCAAACACGGTATTGGCTTTGGATATTGCCGCGCGGTCAAATTCATATTTTTCACCGTTTACGCTTATATATATCTTTTCACCGTCTTCGCTAACGTCAAGAATTCCTTCAAACTGGCGAAGTCCGTTACGCGGTGCATAAAGCTTAACAAGCACCTTTTCGCCAACCGACTTTATAAAATGCTCCTTTGTACGTATCGTTCTCTCAAGACCGGGAGAAGAAACTTCAAGATGGTAAGCAGTTTCTATGGGATCTGCATCATCAAGAAGCGGATCGATCGCTCTGTGTACCTTTTCACAGTCATCGATATCAATTCCGTCTTCCCTGTCTATCGTTATTCGAAGAAACCATTCCGAGCCCTCTTTAACAAACTCAACGTCCCATACCTCATATCCGAGATCATTGATCGGACCTTCAAGAAGTTCTCTTACGACAACAGCGGTTTTGTTATCATTTTTAGCCAAAACGTACATACCTCCTAAGCAAATGCGATATTCATAAAAATCGGAAGAGTGCTTTCACACTCTTCCAATCCTCACAATCCTTACTGTTGATATTATAACATATTTTTTCAAAATTGCAATAGTTTTTCAAAAAAAATCACATATAATTTGATTTTTTGGGGTATTAACGCCTTGTTAGTCGTTATTTTGATAGTTTTTATTGCAATTTGAACAAATGGAATATCCGTTTTCGAGATAAGACTCAAGTTCACTGCGCGGCTTCACAAGTTTATTGGATTCCTTGATCGTTCCCGCGTATCTGCACTCATAGCTAAGATGTATCTTTTTGCTTGATTTATTGATTATGATATCGTCATCCGACACATTTCCCGAGCCGTCTTCACTATTCTGATTACCGTTTCCCGAATCATTTTCCGAGCCGCTGTCATTTATACCGTTATTGTTTTTGTCCAAAGCATCGTCAGCCGCATCGGGTATTCCTTTTACGTCTGTGAGTACCGTAAGCCCCGAATCGTCCTTTGATTCACACGAAACAAATCCGACAGCGGATACAGTAACAAGCAGTATCGACAAAAGCAGTATCAAAATTCTCTTAAACATCTTTTCCTCCGAAAAAACATTTATATGATTATTTCTTGTTATGTCTGTCAAGACGGATAATACCGAAATCAAGTGCTTCGTAAAGGCTCTTTTTAGCAAACTGCTCCACAAGTCTTTCCGAAACAGGCTTTGACGCGTCTGTACTGAGTATCTGTCCCACGATGTTTTCGGGTACTTCAAGTTTGATGTTAGGGTCTTCTGTGTCTATTTTCTTATTTCCGAGAACCATAAGGAAAAGGACGTATTTATCTTCCATACTTCCGTAGCAAATAAGATTATTTTCTCTTACAAGCGGACGGTTTTTATACATAAGGTATTTGCCTTCGAATACAATTTCGTTTGCCATATATTTATCCTCCGTTTTATACAGTTAATTTATTTTCATTATATTATATCACAAATACTGTCTTTAATCAAGACAATATTGTAAATAAATTAAAATTTAATACTTTTTATTATTTTTAATCCTTCATATAGGGTTTTATTCCCTCATTTTCCGAAATTTCACCCTGAAAAGAATATGCAAGATCGGATTTTTCCATTAAAACGTACTGCTTTTCAGCCGACTCTGAAAATTTATTGTGCGCGGCTTTGGTAGCGATAACGTTTATACGTGCATTTTTTGAAAATTCTCTGAGCGAGATACGTCCTTCTTTGCTGCTTGCAAGCACTGCGGTGTACTGCGGCATATCGGTAAGATCTTCCTTTTTTACACCCAGAAAAGCGAAATTAAAGGCTCTTCTTATTCTTGCATCCGTATATTTTTTTGTAGCTGATGCGTCAAAAAGTTCTGAAAGCGTTTTAAACCTTCCGCTTTTAGCGGCATTTATGAGTCTTGATGCTAAATCAAAGCTCATTTCGGGAGCATCTGAAATCTTTTCGGGATCGGCAAACGCAAGGAAAAGTATTCCCGCCTTATCAGAAAGATTTGGGGGGAATTTCGGTGCAGCCACAGTTTTTTCAAAAATTTCTTCGGGAATACACTTTTCGAGTTCTCCATTATCGGGATCGAAAATATATTTTCTGCTCTCGGTCGCCGAAAAATCCTTATACCGTTTTATGAAAAGCGGCTTTATATTACTTTTAAATAATTTTATTGCCGATATATATTCAAGTGCAAGGATATCGTTAGGTCTTCTCGAAAGCTCTGTACCGTACATTTTTTCAAAGGTTTCCGAGCGCACTTCGGCATACGATTTTGATGTGTTTTTATATTCCGAAAGAGCTTTTACAAGTTCATTTTCAAATTCTGTGCTCGAAAGCTTCTGCGCGCAATCGGTAATATAATTTTCGTCAAAGGATTCGCTTCCGAATGCAAGATAATCTATATTTCCGAGATTTTCAGCAATATAAACTCCCGCACGCGCAAAAGACTGTGCATAAGACGAAGACCACGGAAAAGGCAGCTCAAGCACTACATCGGCTCCTGAGTCGACAGCTATTTCGGCACGTTTATACTTTGACATAACGGCAAGCGTTCCTCTCTGCACAAAATTTCCGCTCATAATACATACGATACACACGCTTTCAGGGGCAAAATGAGCGCGCACTCTCTCAAAAAGAAGCTTATGACCGTTATGAAAAGGGTTAAATTCACAAATAATTGCAACTTTTATCATTGTTTTTTCCCACTTTTGTAAATTTTTTAATATTTGGACGTATTTTTGCTTTTTTCTATTGAAAATCGGATAAATTTGGTATATAATATTTGACATATGTATAACTTTATCGGATTTTTCACGTTCCGATAAGATATTATCATAAAATTTTATATTTGTCAAATCGGAGGAAGAAAATTAATGAATGTACTCGTTGTAAACGCAGGAAGCTCTTCGCTTAAGTACCAGCTCATCGACACACTTACAGAAGACGTAAAGTGCAAAGGTATATGCGAAAGAATCGGTATCGAAGGAAGCCTTATCGAACACAAAATAAACGGAGAAAAGATCGTTAAGAATTACGATATGCCCAATCACTCTGTTGCTATGAAGATCGTTGTTGACACTCTGTGCGATCCTGAGATCGGATGCATCAAGGACGTTTCCGAAATCGAAGCTATCGGTCACCGTGTCGTACACGGCGGTCCTTACTTCTTTGAAAGCTGCCTCGTAACTCCCGAAGTTATCGAAAAGCTCAAGCTCTGCTATGATTTTGCTCCCCTTCACACTCCCGCTCACCTTATGGGTATCGAGGGTTGTACCGCTGTTATGCCTGACGTAAAGCAGGTTCTCGTATTCGACACAGCTTTCCATCAGACAATGCCCCAGAAGGCTTACTTCTATCCCCTCTCTTACGATATGTATGAAGACTACAAGATCCGTCGTTACGGTGCTCACGGTACATCGCACCGCTTCGTTTCGGGCATCATGAACGAGATCCTCGCAAAGAAGGGCGTTACAGGCGACACAAAGATCGTAACCTGCCACATCGGTAACGGTTCCTCTATCTCTGCTGTACGCGGCGGCAAGGTAATCGACACATCTATGGGCTTCACACCTCTCGAAGGCGTTGAAATGGGTACACGCTGCGGAACTATCGACCCTGCGATCGTTCCTTATATGATGGAAAAGAAGAACTGGACAAGCAGCGAAGTTGCAAGCTATATGAACAAGAAGTGCGGATTCCTCGGAATTACCGGTATGTCCGACTCCCGTGACCTTGAAAGCGCAGTTGAAAACGGTCCTTCCGACCCCAACTACGAACGCGCTGAGCTTGCTACAAGCATCCTCTTCTACCAGATAAAGAAGTATATCGGTTCTTACACGGCTGCAATGGGCGGTCTTGATGCTATCGTATTCACCGCAGGTCTTGGCGAAAACAACCCCAGACTCCGTGAAGTAGTTTGCTCCGATATGGAATTCTTCGGTGTTGAGATCAACAAGGAACTCAACGCAAAGACACTTCGTCAGTCCGATATCGTAAAACTCTCTACCGAAAACTCCAAGGTTGACGTTTACCTTATCCCCACAAACGAAGAGCTCGTAATCGCAAAGGACACAGAAACTATCGTTTCTGCGCTTTAATTTGTTTAAACCATTCCAAAAAAGCATTTGCCGTTGCAAACGGTAAATGCTTTTTTATATAAAATACTGTAAAATAGTTATTAGCTGTTGAAAAGTTAACAATTATATGGTAAAATAAATAAAAAGATCTTAAGAAGGGGGTAAAAATATGCACTTACAGGAATCGGGCGAAATGTACCTTGAAGCTATCCACATTTTATCAAACAGACTTCCCGCCGTACGTTCGATCGATATAAGCGAGCATCTCGGGTATTCAAAGCCGAGTATCAGCCGCGCGGTAGGACTTCTCAAAAACGGCGGATATATCGTTGTTGACAAAGACGGTTTTATAACTCTTACCGACGAAGGAAAAGAAGTAGCCGAAAAAATTTACGAGCGTCATACCCTTCTCACAAACTTTCTCATCTCTCTCGGAGTTGACGAGGAAACGGCTTCCGAGGATGCGTGCAGACTCGAACACGTTATCAGCGACAAATCGTTTGCTGCCATAAAGCGTTACGCTCTTGAAAAGGGTGAAAACTGAATACTGACAAAGGCAGATACTTGCGTATCTGCCTTCGTTTTTTACAGATCAGTTTTCGTCAAATTCGCTTTCGTCGAAATCGTCGCTTGTAGGTACTTCAAACTCTTCATTGAAATCGTCTATATCAAGAAAATCACCGCAAAGTGAATCAAGCACAGTCAGACGTTCATTTTCGGCAGATGCGCTCTTTATGAGAAGAACAGTTCCTATAAAGCCTCCGATTGCGGAAATTGCAAGGAACGCTCCCGCAAGACTCTTACGCTTGCTCCACTGTGCAATCGACATAATAAGAAACGATATCGACTGAATGAGAAGAACAAGTGCGATAGTGAATTTTGATTTTTCAATTATGCTTTTCATAGCTGTAACCATACCTTTCTGAAATATTTTTATTTAATATTATTTTGCATTCATTTTAAGATAAGCGTTAATGAATCCGTCTATATCGCCGTCCATTACAGCCTGAATATTACCGCTTTCATATCCTGTACGGGTATCTTTTGCGAGTGTATAGGGCATAAACACGTATGAACGTATCTGTGCGCCCCATTCGATATTGGTTTTGTTACCCTGAATATCTTCTATACGCTCAAGATGTTCCCTTTCCTTTATCTCCATAAGCTTACTGCGGAGCATCTTGAGTGCTGTTTCTTTATTCTGAAGCTGGCTTCTCTCTGTCTGACATCCGACTACGATTCCCGTGGGAATATGAAGAATACGTATAGCACTATCGGTCTTATTGATATGCTGTCCGCCCGCACCGCTTGAACGGTGTGCGGTTATTTCTATATCTTCATCTCTTATTTCGATAGTTCCGTCGTCTGTGAATTCGGGCATTACTTCAACCGATGCAAAAGAGGTCTGTCTTCTGCCCGAAGCATCAAAGGGTGATACACGAACAAGGCGGTGAACTCCGTTTTCGCTCTTAAGATATCCGTAAGCGTTAAGACCTTCTATCATAATTGTTGCACTCTTGATACCCGCTGCTTCTCCGTCGAGCATATCGATAAGCTTAACGTTATATCCGTGCTTTTCGCCCCATCGCGTATACATTCTGTAAAGCATAAGCGCCCAATCCTGAGCCTCTGTTCCGCCTGCGCCCGGGTGGAATGAAAGAATCGCGTTATTAGCATCATATTCGCCCGAAAGAAGTGCGGCTATACGTTCTGTTTCCATTTCTTCCAAAATGTTTTCTGTTGCCGAAACTATTTCATCCGTAAAGGATTCGTCATCCTCTTCTATTGCAAGCTCTGCAAGCGACATAGTATCGTCGATCTTCGCCATAAGATCGTTAAACTGTTCTACTTTATCTTTGGACTGTTTAAGCTGCTGGAGTATTTTTCCCGAATTTGCCTGGTCGTTCCAGAAACCTTCTTCAAATGTTTTCTTTTCAAGCTCAACTATCGTCTCTTCAAGCTGGGATATTCTGAGAGCCTGTGCAAGCTCCTTCATATCTTCGCGCATAGAGCGAAGCTTCTGCAGTGATTCTTCAAGCTGAATAATCAAATTTGACCTCCGTATTTATCTCATATATGATTTATTATTGTCTTTTTTATATTGTTTTTATTATATTGCTGTTATAAATTTCAACTTCTATAAGCTCATCGAATTCTTCGACAAGGTCTGCAAGCAGATTAAGAACGTGATTTTCCGTATAGAAATGACCTGCTTCTATTACGTTCATCGGAAACTGTGCAGCGTCTATCATATTATTATAAGACAGCGTTCCCGTGATATATGTATCCGCGCCCGCTTTATACGCCGCCTTAAGAAGCTCTTTTCCGTCGCCTCCGCAAAGTGCCACTCTTGAAACCTCAAGCTGCGCGTTTACAAGATTCACGTTTTCAGCACCGAGCTGATCTTTTACGTAAAGCGAAAATTCCTCGGGATCAGCGGGAATTTCAAGATTGCCTATACGTCCTATCATATCGGGATCGCCCGGAAGCACCTCGACATCCTCAACGCCGAGAAGCTCTGCAAGCATATCGTTTACACCGCCGTCAAGCGCGTCGAGTCTTGTATGGAACGACATAGCCGTAACAGAGTTTTTAATAAGAGATATTACCTTTGACGAAGCTGCATCGTCGCCGCTTACGTTCTTCAGCGGCTTAAATATCAGCGGATGGTGAGAAATTATCACGTCGAAGCCTTCCGATGCCGCATATTCCACTACCTCCGATGTAATATCCAACGCGAGAAGCACTCTTTTAACATCGGAAAATTTATCCGGACACACCATAAGCCCGTCGTTATCCCACTCGCACGAAAGATCGGGGGATATTATCTTATTAAGATACGAATAAAGCTCATATACCGTCGCCATTTTTAACGTCCTCCGTTTTTTCGGATTTTAAGATATTTCTTATCTCTTTTGCAAGCTCTATGTCCTCTAAAACGTCATAACCCGCGCCGCCCTTGGACTCTATTTTACGGTCAAGCTTACGCAGATGTATTTGCGCATACTCTCTGAAAAGATCGCTGTTTTCTCTGATATTTTCGGGTCCGAGAAGAAGCTGTGCGGGAGAAAGTGTATAGCTTTCACCCGTATAGACACACACGAGCACTTGATATATCATATGTCCGTCACGCACAAGCGACTCTGTTTCGATAGAATATCCGTTATCCGCAAGACCCTTTCTGAGCTCTGCAAACGAAGACATCGGCTGAAGCAAAAGCCGCACGCCTGTTTTACGGGTATATTCACACTCCGTAACTATTCTCAGAATAAGCTCTCCGCCCATTCCGCATATCATAATATCATCGGGAGCATATTTTTCTATTCCTACAAGTCCGTCGGTTCTGTAAACAGCAACCTTTTCGGACACCTTATAGAAATCAACGTTATCCCGCGTATGAACAAGCGGACCTTCCCTTACGTCTGTCGCTACCGCATATTTTGCCACGCCTTTTTTTAGAAGATATATCGGCAGATATGCATGGTCTGTGCCGACGTCCGCAACAGAGGAACCGTCACGCACAAATCGCGAAACCTCCAAAAGACGCGGTGAAATATCGGGAAGCGGAAAACTTCTTTTCTTGTTTTCCATCAGATATTCAAATATTATTTGCTTGCGAAATGATCGTTAAGCTTATCAACAAGCTCGTCTGCATCTACACCGTGAACGGCACAAGCCATTTCTACCGATTCACCTGTCGAAGCGGGACATCCAAGACAGTGCATTCCTATTTCAAGGAAGAATTTTGCTGTCGAAATATCAGCCTTAAGGATATCGCCTATTATAGTTTCTTTTGTTACTACCATTTTATTTATCTCCTTATCACAAAGTTATTAATATTCAT
This sequence comes from Oscillospiraceae bacterium, assembly GCA_015064255.1. GTDB lineage: Bacteria > Bacillota > Clostridia > Oscillospirales > CAG-272 > SIG672. Next base: position 59,062 of record SVSP01000004.1, on the reverse strand, counting down.
CAAAGTATTATAACATACAAAAAATACTATGTCAAGTATTATAAATATCAGGTTATGTAAAAAATTTATATCATATTCATATTAAAAAGCATAATATTAAAATAACGAGTTCGATATAAGACCGAACTCGTTAAAATATATTATTTTATAATGGAAAAACACTCTTTTAGAACTTCCATAACTTCGTTTTCGTCAAATGTCTTAGTATATAATGAATATATCTTATTTTCATCACCTACACATATATATGTGTAAAATACACCCTGGGTTTTCATTCCGTATCCCTTAAAATATTCATCTCTGTTTTTATAATACTCGTCTAAATCTTCGCTGTTCTTGAATTCATACGCGAAAATCTCAAAGTCCATTTTTAGTGAGCTGTATTTAGCTGCATAAAAGCTCTCGTATTCGAGATCCTTTATTGCAGGGTCTTTTTCCGGATTATCATATATTTCAAGTTTGCTTTTATCGGGAATGTGCTCTTCTATGTTTTCACACTCACTTATATCAGCAAAAATATAAAAATCCTGTTTCCCGAAAGGAAATGACCAAAAACCTATTACTAAAATTACAATCAAAGTAATTGATACAATAACTGTATATATTTTTTTATTTTTCATATATTCCTCCCTTATAAAGAAAAGAAATCATCTGTAAATCTGCTTAATTTTATATTCAAACAAATCAAACTGTGTAACACCCATACTGCTAAGCAGCTTTTTACTCTTTTGCCTATCCTCGTCGGTATTATATTCGGGAATAAGCGGCACACGGACTGTAATACGCTCACTCGGAATAATTTTAAGAAGCTTTTCGAGGTTTTCAAGCATAAGACTGTTATCTTTTCCCGTGTAGCTTCGGTATATTTCGGGATTTGTGTCCTTACAGTCTATATAGAACATATCTATACATTCTGCCGCCTTCTCGACGTTTTCCCACGGCACAGAAAGTGATGTTTCCGCGCAAAGATGCCACTTTTCTCCGCAAATCTCACGAAAATGCTTTATAAAATCAACGTATAGGAGAGGCTCACCGCCGCCGAAGGTAACACCGCCGCCGGTCGCCAGGAAATAAAGCTCGTCAATTTTCAGCTTATCGTAAAGCTCCTCGGGTGTCATATCGGTACGCTCCGATTTTGGATCGAAGGTGTACGGATTTATACACCATTTGCAACGAAGCGGACAACCGTGAAATATAACGAGCGAGGTTATACCCTGACCGTCAGTTGCAATCCGATGCCTCGAAAATGTCACGATAGGTGCAGTTTTATTATTAACTGTCATATCCATCACGGAGCAGGATCTCCCGCAGTTACTCCCCAAAATATTATTTCAATCGAAATTGCCATACCGTTTTCATCGTAGTCAACAATTATCTTATAATCACCGTCTTCGGTATAGAAAATGTCCTGCGTGTCGCCTAAAACAGAGTCTTCATTTTCCCATTCGTAGCGAATATCGTTCCTTGAAAAGCCCGAGATATACTGATTTCGCTCTGTTTCTGAAAGAGAAAGCAGCTCGCTCACGGTTATAAAGGGCGGCAGCATTTCTCCGTCAACAACAGCTTCGCCCTGATCATCCTCAATAACAACATTGCCGTTAAGCTCATTGTACTTAGATGGTGTATCCTCATCACACCCAACCGACGAAACGGCAAGAGCAACCGCAATTCCGGCTACCGCTACCGTGCGTCCGAGCTTTTGGCGCTTTTCAAGCTCTTTTTCAAGATAACGTACTTCTGCTTCGCATTTCGGGCAGGTTCCCCTACAGTCGCCTTTATGCTGACACTCTGAGGTTATATACTCAATGTCATTCTGCATAGCTATCTGTCTGCGGATTTCTTTGAGAATCTTACATTTTTTCTTTCCGTTCATTGTGTTTGCTCCTTTCGAGGTTATATTGTCAGTTTAAATTAATAAGCCGGATCGCCGGGTGTAACTCCATCAATTTCTATTGATATACGTATAGGCATTCTGTCCTCATGTGTTCTGTCTTTGTCATATAGTACTTCAACATAATACAGTTCTCCGTTATAAGTGATTAAAAACGAATCAACAGTATTAAAAGTGGTGCCTAAATATTCTCCCCAAGCATTGTGTATTTGTTCTCGTGAATATTTGGAAATATATTCGTTTCGCGCTCCTTGTTCAAGAAAGAACAATTCTTCAAAATCAGGGCCTGATGTAAGATTTTCTGTATTTTCTGTTTCGGGTGCTTTCTGTTTATCTAGTGTACAGCCCATCGTCGACACTGCAAGAGCAGCCGCAATTCCGGCTACCGCTACCGTGCGTCCGAGATTTTGGCGCTTTTCAAGCTCTTTTTCAAGATAACGTACTTCTGCTTCGCATTTCGGGCAGGTTCCCTTACAGTCGCCTTTATGCTGACACTCTGAGGTTATATACTCAATGTCATTCTGCATAGCTATCTGTCTGCGGATTTCTTTGAGAATCTTACATTTTTTCTTTCCGTTCATTGTGTTTGCTCCTTTCAATATAAAACAAAATATGTGCGGTATACACTATACCGACATTAGTATATCATATATTTTGTCATTTGTCAAATATTATATGTACAACAAATATTTTTTTACATTTTTTGTAGATTTTTTCTTTTACCACTTGTTTTGCGGCTAAAAATATGATAAAATTCATTTAACAGATTTATCATACAAGGAGATTTTTAATATGGATTGTCTTTTTTGCAAAATAATAAACGGTGATATTCCCTCCAAGAAAGTTTACGAGGACGACTCTGTCTATGCTTTCTACGACATCGCTCCCCAAGCGCCCGTTCACATACTTGTTATTCCCAAGACTCACATTCCTTCTATGGACGGAGTTACTGCCGAAAACGCAGACATCGTTGCAAAGATTTTTACGGTAATTCCCAAGATTGCCGCAGAAGCAGGTCTTACAAACGGTTACAGAGTTATCTCTAACTGCGGTCCCGACGCTTGTCAGAGTGTAAAGCATCTGCATTTCCACATACTCGGCGGCGCACAGCTCAGCGAAAAAATGGCGTAAGTTTTGAAGAGAGTTAGACTGAATACAAAAGAATAAAAAAAAGCTTTTAGCCAAGGATAAGGGTTAGGAGTCTGAGGGAAGGGAAAAAACTTCGGCGTTTGAGATGGTTTTTCCCTTCCCTCAGTTAATCTTACGACTTTGTCTGTATATTGGACTTTTTGTAAAAAAACGAAACTCTTGGAAGATCATTTTCCAAGAGTTTTTTTGTTATATAAATGCTGAAATAAGGCAAGCCATTGTCTGTGTGTCAAACTTCCCTTTTGTTCTGCTTCCGCACACGGTATGCGGATACACCGAGCTATCAAGATCTGTTCTTATAAAATCTTTAAAGAGTATTTCGTATTCTTTAAGGTCAAAATATTTCACCGCTTCAAGAAAAAGCATATCGGAGCGCACCGTACGGACAAACACATCGTTTTGTCTTTCGGCAATCGCGCTTTCAAGAATTTTCTTAATATTCTTCTCGGGGATAACGTCAAATATGCGCGGCTCTGCGCACAAAACCACGCTTGCCTGCGGCATATACGTACAGGCAGTAGAAAAACGCTCTGAATAACGATTTTCACTAAGGCATTTCGGACACATATAGACACCGTTACCTGCAAGTTCAAGCTCGCCGTAGTAGATATGCGAAATACTTCGTCTGCACATATCACATTCACCGTACGCAAATCTTTTCTTTTTAATATTCTTTTCGCGAAGCGGAACGTTTAGTGTGACTTTATTACCCATCACAAAATATTTTTTAATACTTTGTACAAGTTCATCGGCTTTACGCAGAATATTTCCGTTATCGTTTTGAATTTTTATAGAACGTTCTCTGCAAAAGTCTGTGAACTTTACAAAAGAAATATATGCGGAAAGCGTACTTTCAAGCGATCCGTGATATTCTGCACCGAGTGTAAGAATTTCTTCGGATATTTCTCTTTCACAGCCCGAAAACGGCATCATTCCGAGCGCAATTTCGCTTATCAGTGCATATACTGCCTTTTTGAGCATCGCGAAATTTTCTTTGAAAAACTCTATATCTCCGGTATTTTCAGAGTAATTTACAAACGCACGTACAAGTTCCGACGCACCGAGTGCACTGTTTGAAAAATATCTTTCGTACTGATAGGGCGACGTTCCGTAAATCTGATAAAATTTTCCGCAAAGCTTAAATTTGCCTACGAAAAATTCAAGAGTCTTTTTCGCTCTGTCGCAAAGTCCGAGCTTAAGAAAAGCGGTAACTATATCGTTTACACAGTCGGCTCGTATTACGTTTTCACCGAAACAGGAAATCACTCCGCCATCCGCGCTTTGACTCGAAACGAGTGCTATAAGCGCATCTATAAGCAGTTCTCTGTCACTATGCCTGTCCGCTATATTTGAGCGCGCGATCTCACTTTTCCAAAAACTCTCACTCTCCGATACTATTTTGGAATTTTCCTCAAAGTAAGAATTGTCGCCGAGTGCGAAAAGAAGATTATCCACGCACGATTTTCCGTCACCCGCTGTAAAAACAATTCTCGACTGACCCGGAAGCAACTCTATTTTATCGCCGTCCGATATAAAGCGTACGTCACCCGATAGTGCTATCATCATTCTATTTTCGCTGCACGTCACTTCATTTTTATAAAAAGACACGCCCGCGGGCATAACAAGCGAAAGAGTCTGATAATATTTAGCGCCTATCTTATATCGCTCGAAAAGTCCTCTACTTACATAAGGCGGTATTTTAAGCTCAAACGTAAACGGAATAATATTTTCACAGTATCTTACAAACGTCTGTGATGACGGGTGCATCACATCAACGATTCTGGCATCTTCAATGCTTTTGGTGAATTTTCTTACCTTATTTACACCGCCGTATTCATACAGCCTATGAACATAGGTAGAGGTATCTCTCTTTCTTGCCGAACGGCAGCTGAATTCTTCACTGTAAAAGTCACATTCAAGAGTCAGAAAAGACGGCGTCGTATATTCACCTGCGTGAAACGACAAAATATCGGTATTTTTCAGATAAACGAGCATATTTCCGTTGCCCAAAACCAAATCATCTTTGGTTTTACACTCATCCGAGAAAAGGCAACTGTTTTCGTCTGCCAACATATCTTAAAGAGCATTAAAGAGAATATTTGCAAGAGCTGCCGCGTTTGATGCGAAATATGCAACAAGTATTATTTCAAGAGCTTTATCAAGTCTTTCTTTTGCACCTGCGACAGGCTCAACGTATTTATCTGTTGTTACTTTATCAATAAGTACGCGAAGATCTTCAACCTTATGAAGTCCGCTATCGGTAAAATTATCATATATATCGCATATATATCCGTAAAGCTCCGATTCGGGTATTATATCGTCGCTTGTATCTTCGATATTACCGTTGATATAATGAAGAATATAATCGATCTTCTCAAGCATCATCGAGCTTCTCATCATATTGATTATAAGTATTCTCGCAAGCTGATCCTTTGAATATCTCTTATTTACGGTATTCCCTATCCAGCCTCGCTTTACCCAGTTCTGAAGTGTAGAGCCGTCCACACCCGATATATCCCTGAGCTGATTAAGCATAACGCCGTTTGATACAAAGAATATCTTATTCAGAAATTCTATACCGCTTACATTTCCGAAGTCCTTTTTACTAAGTACCGTACCCGGAATAAGTCCCGGATTTACTGTGTATGTCATATTTACCTCCGTATATTTCAAATAACTACGCTGAAATTATATCACACGTTCGCGAGATTGTCAAGTGTGGTGGATTTATTGAGATGAAAATTTTTACATTTGAATTTAAAATATACAGATATTAAAGCAAACCACCGCTTGTTACTGCGGTGGTTTGGTGGTTATTTCTATTTTTTACAGTAAAGAGTCAACAAAGTGCTGAAGCTCCTCTTTTGTGCTTTTATCAAGCGCAGCTTTATCGGCAAATCTGTTTTCTATTCCAAGCTCTCTGTACTTAAAAAAGCCCATTGTATGAAAAGCAAGAAGCTCGTATTTTCTGACGCATTTCTTATCGCGGACGTGCGTAAGATACTTTTCTATCATTTCCCTTGTATCGTTTATTTCGGGAATGACGACAGTTCTGATAACGGTCGGTTTGTTTATCGACTCAAGAAAATCAAGCGTTTTCAGCGTATTTTCCATACTTTTTCCCGTATATTTGAGATAACTTTCATCATCCCAGAATTTCAGGTCAAGCAGTACTGCATCTGCACCTTTAAGTACGTATTTTACCGTATCGTCAAGCGGAATATATCCCGAAGTATCGATAACGTACCCTATGCCTGCCTCTTTGAGATGCGAAACACATTCCTTTATAAACTCCGCCTGAAGTAGTGGCTCTCCGCCGCTGAAGGTAACGCCGCCGTCTTTTTTATAGTAAGGTTTATATCTTGATACCTTCTTTACAAAATCATACGGCGTCATTTGAATGGGCGCTTTTGTAATATCCCAAGTATCGGGGTTATGGCAGTATGCACATCTAAGCGGACATCCTGCCATAAACACAGCACATCTTATTCCTGCACCGTCAACTGCGGCAAGGCTTTCAAAAGAGTGAATAAATCCGTTCATAATCGCATCAAGTTACATTTTTTCGTGGAATGTTCTCGAAATTACCTCAAGCTGCTTATCCTTCGTAAGCTTATTGAAGTTGACCGCATATCCGCTTACTCTTATCGTAAGTGAAGGATAAAGCGTCGGATCGTTCATAGCATCTATAAGCTTTTGACGGTTGAGTACGTTTACGTTCAGATGGTGAGCATCCTGTACAAAATATCCGTCAAGAACGTCCACAAGATTCTGTACTCTCGTTTCGTCGCTGTCACCGAGAGTATCGGGAGTTATCGAAAACGTATTGGAAATACCGTCCTGACAGCAATCGTAGCATATTTTAGCTACCGAGTTGAGCGATGAAAGTGCGCCTTCCTTATCTCGTCCGTGCATCGGGTTAGCGCCGGGTGCAAAGGGCTCGCCTTTCTTTCTTCCGTCGGGTGTGGCGCCTGTTTTCGAGCCGTAAACAACGTTTGAGGTTATTGTAAGGATAGACAGAGTGTGCTTTGCTCCCCTGTATGCCTTTGTCTTACAAAGCTCTGCATAGAAGAATTCTGTTATCCACTTTGCTATCGAGTCAACTCTGTCGTCATCGTTTCCGTATTTGGGGAAATCGCCCTCTGTTTCAAAGTCAACGATTATTCCGCGCTCGTCCTTGATCGCCTTAACTTTCGCATACTTGATCGCGCTGAGGCTGTCCGTAAGAACGCTCAGACCGCTTATTCCGAATGCCATAAGTCTTTCGGGTTCTACGTCGTGAAGTGACATCATAAGTCTTTCGTACGCATATCTGTCGTGCATATAGTGGATAACGTTCATCGTATTTACGTAGAGCTTTGCCATCCACGCCGCGTAATATTTAAACGCTTCAAGCACCTGTTCATAGTCGAGCACTTCTTCTTCGAAGATTTTACCCTCGGGAGCTATCTGTTCACCGTATATCTCGTCCTTACCGCCGTTGAGCGCCATAAGAAGCACCTTTGCAAGATTACATCTCGCACCGAAGAACTGCATCTGTTTTCCTGTCTTCATAGCGGAAACGCAGCAAGCGATAGAATAATCGTCGCCGAAATCCTTACGCATAACATCGTCATTTTCATACTGTATCGAGTCTGTATCTATTGATACCTTTGCACAGAATTTCTTGAAGGGTTCGGGCAGATTTTGCGACCAAAGTACCGTAATATTCGGCTCTGCGCTCGGTCCGAGATTGTAAAGAGTCTGAAGGAATCTGTAACAGGTCTTTGTAACCAAGGTAGTACCATCATCACACATTCCCGCAAGCGAGCAAGTAACCCAAACGGGGTCACCCGCGAACAGGCTGTTATATTCGGGTGTACGGAGATGGCGCACAAGACGCATTTTTATTACAAGGTCGTCAATAAGCTCCTGCGCGTGAAGCTCATCAAGCGCGCCCTCTTCAATATCACGCTGAATATAAATATCTATAAACGACGATATACGTCCGATACTGTTAGCCGCGCCGTTCTGTTCCTTAACCGCGCCAAGATAACCGAAGTAGAGCCACTGAATTGCTTCGTGAGCATTATCCGCAGGGCGCGTAATATCACAACCGTATTCCTTTGCCATTTCTACAAGCTGTTTCATAAATTCGAGCTGTTTTTCGATGTCCTCTATCAACTGAATCGTAGAAGCATCCATATCACGCTCGCTTATACGTTTTTTATCAAGCGCACGCTCTTTTACAAGATAATCCATACCGTAAAGTGCTATACGTCGATAGTCACCTATAATTCTTCCGCGTGCATATGCATCGGGAAGTCCCGTAAGAACACCTGCGTGTCTTGCTTTTCTCATTGTTTCGGTATATACTCTGAAAACACCCGTATTATGTGTTGTACGGTATTTGAATTCATTATTGATATTTTCGCCTATTTCATATCCGTACGCCTGACACGCCTGAACGGCATTTCTGTATCCCGCAAACGGATTTACTGCTCTCTTAAGAGGCTCGTCTGTCTGAAGTCCGACGATTATATCTTTTTCTTTATCCACGTATCCCGGCTTGTGAGAAAGTATAGAAGAAACGTGGTCGGTATCTATATTAAGAACTCCGCCTTTATTATTTTCTTCTATAAGAAGCTCCTCAACTTTTTTTCTTACCGAAGTGGTACGTTCGGTTGTACCCTGCAGGAAATCGGAATCACCAAAATAAGGAGTATAGTTTCTCTTTATAAAATCGCTTACGTTGATTTCACTGTTCCATAAGCCTTCTTTAAAATTTCTCCACTGATTCATTTTTTCTTCCTTTCAAAAACAAAAGTCAAATAAAAACAAAAGGCATCCTTATTCAGGATACCCGAAAAGTCGGTACCTTGAACCGCCCTATCGTGTGTATAATCACCATTTTTCAAGATTATTATACACAATATGATGTATTTTGTCAACCTTTTTAAAAGATATTACACACATTTTTTACCGCAACTTAAAATCCTCCGTTTTTCGAAAAAAGCGGAGGATTTTGTCTTAAATTCAGTTCTGTGTGCTGTAGTTGGGAGCTTCCTTGGTGATATTGATATCGTGAGGATGAGATTCACGAAGTCCTGCACCTGTAATTCTGATAAACTTACCGTTTGTCTTAAGAAGCTCGACAGTACGTGTGCCGCAGTAACCCATACAAGAACGGAGTCCACCGATAAGCTGGAATACTGTGTCTGCGAGAAGTCCTTTGTAAGGAACACGACCTTCAACACCTTCGGGAACCTTCTTTGTAGTTCCTGTCTGGAAGTATCTGTCGCCACTGCCCTTTTCCATAGCTGCAAGCGAGCCCATACCGCGATAAACCTTGAAGTTTCTTCCCTGATAGATTTCGATTTCTCCGGGGCTTTCTTCGCAGCCTGCGAGAAGCGAACCGATCATAACGACGTCAGCACCTGCAGCAATTGCCTTGGGAATATCGCCGCTATATTTAATACCGCCATCTGCGATTACGGGGATACCGTACTTTGCCGCTGCTTCGTAAGCGTCATTAATTGCTGTAAGCTGAGGAACACCTACGCCGGACACAATTCTTGTAGTACAAATAGAGCCGGGGCCTATACCAACCTTAATAGCGTCTGCACCTGCCTTTATGAGGTCTTCTGCAGCTTCTGCTGTTGCAATATTACCTGCAATAACTTCACAATCCGGGAAAGCATTCTTTACTTTATGGATCATATTAAGAATATTCATAGAGTGGCCGTGTGCAGAGTCAAGAACGAGGAAGTCAACTCCGACGTCAACGAGTGCACCTGCTCTGTCAAGAATATCGTTTGTTACGCCGATAGCACCGCCGCAGAGAAGTCTGCCGCGAGAGTCTTTGGCGGAATTGGGATACTTTGTTGCTTTTTCGATATCTTTAATTGTGATAAGTCCCTTGAGCTCGAAATTTTCGTTTACAAGAGGAAGCTTTTCGATCTTATTGCTGATAAGAAGAGCCTTTGCTTCTTCATGGCTTGTACCAACAGGAGCAGTAATAAGATTTTCCTTTGTCATAACCTCGTTTATCTTCATATCGTGGCTCTGAAGGAAACGAATATCTCTGTTTGTGATTATACCGACAAGGCGCATATTTTCGTCGCAGATCGGAACACCCGAAATCTTATACTTATGCATAAGATTTTCTGCTTCATATACGTAATTATCGGGATGCAGGTAGAAAGGATTGGTGATAACACCATTCTCGCTACGCTTTACCTTCTCTACTTCTTCTGCCTGCTGATCGATCGTCATATTCTTATGAACAACACCAACACCGCCCTCACGTGCGATAGCAATCGCAAGCTTAGACTCTGTAACTGTATCCATCGCAGAACTCATAAGAGGGATATTAAGAGTAATTTTTTTAGTAAGCTTCGTTGTAAGATCTACTGCGTTCGGCAAAACGTCACTTTTCTGAGGAACGAGCAGTACGTCATCAAATGTAATACCTTCTCTGGCAAACTTGTTATTATTCATATTTAAGTAATCCTTTCTCTGCATAATAATCTCCAGTGTAAGAACAACATAATAATGTTATAATTATACCCACAAAGACCAGTTTTGTCAAGGCAAAAATGAAATAAAACAATTATTTTGTTTTTCTTACAAAAAACACTTTTTTTTATCATACTTTATTTGACAAATTAACATTAATATGCTATAATGCTGTTAATTTATTTTTTACTCTATACAGAGGTCGATATGAACGATTTCACAATAATCAATTCTGCAAAAAAAACTCCTCTCGAAGTAGATGAAGAAATCTGCTATCGCTCCAAAAGTGCAGGAGACGCAACTCACAAAATCGAAGAGGTATGCAAAGAGAATCCCGACACTCACGTTATAGTTTACGGCGGCGACGGAAGCGTATACGAATCGGTAAACGCGATAATGAACGCTAACGCCGGAGAGTTTGCCGAGCTTACTGTTGTTCCCTTCGGTACGGGAAACGATTTCGTAAAATCGCTTCCCAAAGAACCGGGAATCCGCAAAAAAATAGACCTTATAAAATTCAACGACAAGTACAGTGCTAATATAATAAACATCGGGTTTGACTGTGATGTTGTAAGGGTTACCGAAAAGCTGAAGAAAATGAAGCTCGTACGCGGAAGTATCGCCTATGCTATCGGGGTTGTTGCAACAGTTTTTCACAAACTGGGTAAAAAATTCGATATTGAATTCACGCTCGAAGACGGAAGTGTTGAACACGAAAAAGGCGAGTATCTTCTCTGCGTAATCGCAAACGGACGCTATTACGGCGGCGGATTCTGCTGTGCGCCGAACGCCGAGCTTGACGACGGAATAATTGACGTAATGCTTGTCCGCAAAATATCCCGACTTCGTTTTGCAAAATTCATAGGCGGATACAAAAAAGGCTTACATATTTTACCCGACGGAAGTATAAATCCGAAATACAAGTCAATACTTATCTACAAGCGATGCAAAGCTCTGAAATTAGATAACGTTATGCAGTTATGTGCCGACGGTGAGATAATCGACTGCACCGATGCTGAAATTTCAGTCGCGCACAATGCCATTACAATAGTAACTTAAATATTAACGAACGAAACAGGATATCCGAAAAATTCGGATATCCTGTTTTTATTTTATTTACTTATTGGGAACGGGCTGAGGTGTTATATTAGGTCCATAGATTTCAAGACGGTCTATATCGCCTTCAACAGGAGAAAATCTTGCAAGGTCTATACATACCTTTCTCGAATGTATAGTGCTTGTGGATTTATGTGTATGGTAAACTATTATAAGCTGACTGCCGTCTTTGGTTGTAGTAAAGCAGTGATGTCCCGCACCGTAAACCTGAGATGTTCCAACCATTATCGGGTTAAGATCATACTTATCGAAATTACCGAGAGGTGTATCACAGGTAGCATATCCTACCGCATATTCGGGGTTGATATAATGGCTTCCAGAATATGTAAGATAATATATTCCGTTATGCTTGAGCATATACGGACCTTCGGTGATCTTACCGTCACGTGTTTCCCACTCTTCTACGGGTGTAATGATCTGCTTCCAAGTGCTTTCAATAGGCTTCATATTTTCATCAAGCTGAACGCCTGCAATATTATTACCGTTATTGAAGTGAACGTAATAGAGATATATCTTTCCGTCATCATCAACGAATATATGTCCGTCTATCGCGCTCTTGTAAAGAACTTTATCGTGATATTCCTTGAACGGTCCGAGCGGAGAATCACTTACTGCTATACCGATGCTCTCACTACATGTAACTACCATATAGAACTTTCCGTTTATATATTCAACGTCGGGTGCCCAGTAGTTACTGCTTATTCCCCAAAGGTTAGGAGAAACCGCCTTCTTAGGCTGCTGTCTCCAGTTTACAAGGTCAGAGGAAACGTGAACGTCATATCCGCCTGATCCGCCTGTTCCATAGAGATAGTATTTACCGTCATAGAACAGAACTTCGGGGTCTGCATAGTTTTCATATACAGCATTTGTATATGTATTTGCAGGCTTTTCCGCATCAAAGGATTTTACCGAAAAGTCCTTATACTGCGTTCCGTATCCCGAAAGCTCAATATATCCGACACTTGCACCGCTGCAGTTATCAAGGAGAAGCTCGATTTCGGGCCACGGCTCGAAGCCTTCAGCATCGTCAAGGAAGAACGCTCTTGCTATCTTTCCTTCGACTTCAAGACGGATAGAGAAATCCTTACCCTTCTTTATATCACCGATCTTTTTGCTTCCCATTTTGGCAAGCTTAGCGCCCATTCTGTAAAACGTTATTGTACCGTCGTTTACAAGTACGCAGTATCCGTCGTAGCCGTATATACCGAGATCATCTTCACGTCCGATAAAAATACCTGCCTGCGCATCACTATGATTATAGTTGAAAGTAATATCAATTCTTGTATTACCATCGATCTTTTCGTCTGCGACAAACTTGGTTATCATATCTGCTGAATATGAAAAGTCTGAAGAAAGGGCGAACTGTGTATCTGTAAATCCTGCAATTTTAAGATAATTAAACATCTTTTCATAAGCATCTGCATTTTCGGAATAAAGAACAAGCTTCTTTCCGATCATAGTGATTATGTACTCACTATCTCCCATCTTTTCGATAGCAGTAGCTGTTTCGGGACGGTTTGTATTACCTACAAGTATTTCACACTCAACGGCTTCCGAGCTATCGTCAGTGAAAACAACATCAGTTTTACTTATATTTTTCATTTCGAGTAAAATTTCAGATGCAATCTGTCTTATAACTCTTCCGTCAGCAGCCGCATACACAACTGTATAATCCGAGATTCCCGCCGAAGCAAAAACAATATTTTCTACCTTATCTACTTCATTCGGCTTTTCCTCTTTTTTGTTACACGCGGCAAAAGAACAAAGGAGCATAACTACCGTAAGAAAAACACACATTGTCCTTTTTAATAACAGGGCACTTTTTTTCATAACAAATATCCTTTCGTTTTCTGATGTTTTTCACGGTACAAGCAGTTATAATTCTCATACCGCAATTTTAGTATATTATACATTATATATCTTTTTTTTGCAATAGAAAAAACGGAGAAATTAAAATTTCTCCGTTTTAAAACACATAATATGTACAGATTCAAACAAAAAATTAAATTATACGGCTTTTTCTATTATAGTAATATTCTCGGGAGAAATATTTGCCTGCGTATATACGATTTCTCTTATCTGTGCAACTTCGGATGCAAGAAGATTTTCTCCCGAAACTATGATATTTGCTTTTCCGTTTCCGATAACGACAACGCACTCTTCAAATCCTTTGGCTTTGATAAGTGTTTCGATGTTGGATTCACATTCTATTTCTTCGGCTATCTTCGCCATTTCCGCGTAAGCATTCTGTTTTGCTTCGTCATTTGCTTCTTCGCTTGTAGTTATTTTTGAAAGCACTTCAAGAGCTTCCGCGCGTGCTTCGCTTCTGTCAATAACGGCAAGTGCGAAATAGCTGTCAGCATTTTCGTTTCCCGCCGTTGTGCCGTCACCCTGATTTTCACCCTTATTTGCCGTTTCACCGCCGGATACGTAATCACCGGGCTTATAATCATCGCCGTCTGCAAAAAGAATCCAGTTTAGATATACAGCGCCGGCGATAAGCACGAGTGTGCTTACTATCGCGATGTTGCGCTTTACGTTTTTTGTAAGTACAGTCTTTATTTTATTCCAGGTTTTGTACTCACTTACCTCTGTGCTTTCAGGCTTTTCTGTTTTTATGATTTTCATAGTTCTCCTCCAAAACTTTGTTTTGTTATTATTTATTCGGCTATGTCCTTAAATATTCCGATTATACGTTATATTTTATAAAAATCTTTCAGAATCTTCCGCCGACGTACACTCTGTTTTGCGGAAGTCCGAGAAGTGCGCTCACCATTTTGATTATTTCGAGTTTCTTTTCGGGAATATCTCCTCCGTTACATACAACTGCAACGCCTCTTATTCCGGGCGCATTTTCAGACAGTAGCACGCCGCTTTCATTTCCGTCCTTATCGCGTATCGTAACGTATTCGCTGTTTTTATCCTTGCTGTTTTCCGCGTACGAGTAGCTTACCGTACTTTCAAGAGTCACCATAACGCTGACGTCCGATATTCCGCCTATTTCGGAAACTATTTTTGCTATTCGTTCCTCTATCTCGGTTTCATATTCGCTGTACGAAAAGCTTCCCGTATATTCGCTGTCGTATTTCGCACTCTTTTTCGAAAAAAAGCTTCCGAATATTATCAGCAGAGCGCCGATTACAAGTAAAAAAAGCATTATTCGGACTCCTTTTATCTCTTTAAGTTTTGATAAAAACGTAGATTTCACTGTTTTTCAGACCTCCGTATTTCTGTTTTCAAGCAAAGTATTTTTTCGGTATAATATTCTATTTCTTCGGTATTTATATCGTTATGTAAAACAATAATTATTTCTTTAACGGACAAGTTTCCGTTTTTATCCTTTTCGAGATTTGCTTTTACTTCAAAATCCTCTGATTTTATTGAAAATTTACTCAAAATTATCGACTCAAGCGAATTTTCCACAGCTTTTGCATAGTAAGCCGAAGCGGTTTTGCCGTAGGTTTCATCTGTACTGTTTTCTTCGCTGTTTTCTCCGTTTTCTTCCTCGGAAAAAGAATTTTCTTCAAGTGCTTTTTCTATTTCACCCACTATCGAAACAAAAGGAGCCGCAAGCATTACAACTACCGCAAGAGAAGCCACAAATCCAATATATTTTTCAAAGCTGCGCATTTCAGAAGAAATACTTTTAAGTATTCCCGAAATTGCGGACGCCATAAGCGCACACATTACGTATCCCTTTATCGCATCCAAAGTATAAATTCTCCTTTCCTTAACTTCAGGTACCGCTTGCGGGTAAAATTGCAAATATAGCTATACAAAACATAAATACCACGCTCAGCATAATAACTATCGCTATAAGAAAATTCAGCATTTTTACAGACTCGTCGAGGAAAGTATTTGCCATATCCTCTGATATTACGGACGAAAACGCCGATGCAAGCTGCAAAGCATATTTGGACGCAACAAGAGTTATCAGCGGTCCGAGAGAAATCAGAATTATTATAACTATACCGACAAAGCCTATTGAATTTTTCATAAGGGTAAATCCCGTTGCAAGTGTACGCGCACTATCGCTTACAAGTCCTCCGATCACAGGGACCGAATGTGATATTGCATACTTTATGCTTCTCATTGCAACCGTATCCGAAGAATGTGCAATAATAGTCTGAAAAGAAAGTATTACCGATATTACCGTCATAAGAAAGACAAGAAGTGAGGTAAAAATATTTCTTATCATTTGGACGAGGCGGCTTATATTCACACCCGAAACTATTCCCGACATAAGTGTCGCGGAAAATGATATCTGCATTATCGGAAGCAGTAGTTTTCCGCACAGTTCTTCTGTTACAGACGTTATAGAGAAGACCCACACGTTATGTATTCCCGCGCTTCCCACTTCACCCGCGCTGAGATAGACGCCTCCTATGACTACTGCAAGTGATTTTATAAATGCACTTATATTTTCGGCAAAATTCATCACGCTTTCCGTGTGCGACCACACGAGAGAATATGCGGAAAAGCCTATACAAAGTGTCCCTGCCAAATTCCAGACCTTTATTCCCGCACCGTCTGAGGAAAAAGCCTTTCCCACGGCAGAAAGTACCGCCATTATCAATGTAACAGACGCTACGAGCGCAAAGGTTTTAAGGGATGCCGAAAGCGCATTTCTGAGAAGTCCCGATGAAATATTTAATATATATTCCGCTTTAAACAGCTCCGTAACTTTTTCGGGAGAATCAAGTACGTCGTAAGTACCTTCCGGCAAAAACTGTAAAATATCCTCGGGAAGACTTTCTATAAAAGATCTATAATCTTCTTTACAGTCGTAGTTACCGTAAGCTTCGTCGAAGTTTTCACTCGATACGGCACAGCAGGTAAAAATATTATTTTCCGATATTATCCAAAACAAAATCACTACCGTGACAAACGCGCGTACATATTTTTTCTTTACTTTTTGCTTTTTTGACTTATGCATACATTATATCCTCTGCGAGCAAAAGAAGCGAGCGTATCAAAGGCAGTGCCGTAAGCATTATCGCACATTTCCCTACAAGCTCCACCTTTGCCGCTATCGCGCTTTCTCCGCAATCTTTACATATATCTGCACTTCCCGATGAAACGAGCGCAATACCGAACGATTTCATCATTACTTTTATATACGGTCCGTAGTCCGCAGAATCGGATATTTCGTTTATATAATCGCTTATCGGCTCAATAAGCGAAACACATACAAGAGAAAGCGCTACCGTTACAAACACCGACACGGGCATCGCTATCTCGCTTTTGAGCTGTTTTACAAGTATTACAAGAACAACAGCCGCTACTGCAAGTGAGGTCACCGAAAAGATATTCATAGTCCGAAAAGCTCACGAATTTTGGTAAGGAGATCTGAAATTTCATTTACCATCATAAGAAGAACTATAACGACACCCGAAAGAGTTACAAGCATAGCTTGTTCGTCACGTCCCGATTTATTCAGTATCTGATAGGAAACGCTCACAAGAAGTCCTATTCCCACTACTTTAAAAATAAGTGCTGTATCCATTTTATTTTTCCTTTCACGTTTGTTCTGTTTTATTTATGTTTTTACAAAAGAAGTATAACTATCATAATTCCCGCAAGTATTCCGAGCGAAGAGTACATCTTTCTATTTTTCGGATAAGCTTCTCTGCTCTTTTTTATATCTTCATCAATAAGTGACAAGATATATTTGCAGCGCGATATTTGATCGGTATATTCGCTTTTACCTAAAAAATCCGAAAAATTTATCAGCGCACCGAAGGTTTTATCGCTGAAGCAAAACAAGTTTCCCTTTTCTTCAAGCGCGTTTTTAAGACCCGATGAACGTATCTTTTCAAGAATTCCACAGTTTTCAAGTATTTCGCTTGTAAATGAATAATATATATTTTCAAGCGGTGTTCTGAAGCATTCGATCTCACGGCTGATGTGTGCAATAAGATTTCTGATCGATTCGCTTCGTTCTATTCTTCGTTTTTCCGCCACGGCAAGTCCGCTTCCGAAAAAGGTGCACACTATAAATATCAGAAAAAGACCTATGTATTTAATATTCATATCATCTGCAAAGTATCTCGTTTCGCGGGATTATATCAAGTCTTCTCTCCCCGCCCGAAGCTATGTTTATTTTCACGTAAAGGTCAAATATTCCCGCCTTATGAAGCTTCGAAAAAGAACCCGACGCTATCAGCTTTTCCACCGAATAGGCGTGTGCGCCGACTATAAGCGGTACTCCGCCGCTTTGCACAGACAGAATACTGTCCGCTTCCTCTGCACCTATTTCATCGCAGATTATATATTCGGGTGACATTGTTCTTGTTGCAAGCTCTATTCCTTTTGCTTTCGGGTAACCGCTGTAAACGTCTATATTTTCCTCTTTCATAACCGCACTGTCGCAAAGCTCGTATCTTGAATCAATAAGTGCGACACGTTTGGGCGGATTCCCTTTTGAAAGCGTCACCGCAAGCTCTCGCAGGAGTGTCGTTTTTCCTATACCCGGCGGAGAAAATATAACGGCGCTATCGTTAAACCCTCCTTCGTAAAGTTTATTGTAAAGACTTCGTCCGACTCCGTATATTGATGTAGGAATACGGATATTCAAGGATTTTATACTATGTACATTTACGATCTTACTGCCTTCGCACACCGCCTCTCCGCACACTCCCACACGTATGGAATTCTCAAACGGAATATAGCCCTCCTTTATTGCATCCATATAGCTGTAAAGCGAATTTTTACAGAAGATCATCACACACTCGCTAAGCATCTCCTCGGAAACAAGATACGAAAGTATGATATTTTTTCCCTTATAGTTTAGTGAAAGGTGGCGGTTTGCACGCATTCTTATCTCATTTATCCCGCCGCCTATTTTGTATGCTTCGCTCTGTCTTATGCACTCGGATATTCCCGACGGAAGTTTACAAAGCAACATTTCAAGTTCCTTTTGCATATGCTATGTCCTTTCAAACAACTTGTCTATGCTACATTATATTAGACAGGCTCTTAAAGTATTCCGGGAAAAGAAAAAAGTCAGTACAAACTTAAAAAGTTCGTACTGACTTTAGTTTTATGAGATTTATTATCTTATTCCATTTCCCACATCTTGATATCTTTATATTTTTCCTTGAACACAACTTCAAGAGTATTTGAAAATTCTTCAACGTACGTGAAAAATTCACGGGAAAGATATTTTGCAATTACCGTATTATAGTTCTTGTCAATATAGTCCATATCAAGAGGAAGTCTGTGAACGATTATAAAGGAATTTCCTGTATCGACAACGTCACTGTAAGAGCCTATATCAAGAGAAACTACCGTATCCTCAAAGATTTCGGTCTTTTCATGATAGGTGAATATCGTATAAAGCTCATATGCAATATGCTCACCGTATGTCTTATATGCTTCGTCCAAAAGATCTCTCATCTTTTCGCCTGCCTTCGATCTGTCAAGCAAGCCCTGAAGCACTTCTTCGCGCTCTTCTTTATTGTTATCCGTATAATAGAACACGATATACTCGGCTGAGAAGAAATTTCCCGCTTCTATGTCCGCATCTATTGTTTCTACGTCAGATTTAAAAATACCCGTATATTCGTCGGCAAGCTTATCGTAAAGCTTATCGCATTTAGCGTTCAGCGTATATATTTCTTCGAGAAGAGCTTCCGTCATATAATTAGCTTCGAGATCTTTTTCATAATCCTTTTTGCTTTCATAAGAATTCTTCAGCTCTTTTATCGAGTTTTTGATTTCTTTTTTCTCTTCGCTTGTAAGTATTATTTCGTGCTTTTCGGCAAGAAGCGAATATGTTGCAAGCTCTGATATAGAACTGATAACGTTATTATAAAGCTGCTCCTGAAGATGCTCATTTGAAGCAAAATCTTCCGGTGTGACATTTTCGTAGCCGTTCATATAATTCATTACAAAATATCTGAGCATTGCATATGAAACCTTATAATCGCCTACCGTCATAACGGTTTTACTGTTTTCCGAGCAGGCAGACAAATTAGCCAACGACGCAAAAAGCATCACTATACAGAGAAATGCGGCAAAAATTCTTTTTTTCATCAAAATCACATCCTTTGCCTATCAGTTTCTTTCATACTTACTGATGGTTTCTCCGTTTATGAGCTTATCCGCAGATTTAAGCATAAGCTCAACTCCGGCTGTCATAAGGTAGAAGGAACCGGTTTCGCCTTCCGACTTTCCGTTCTCGTCAATAGATTCAATCGTAACAAGACATCTGCCCGAAGTATATTTATAGAATCTGAAAATTCTTGTCATACTCGGAACGACGTAATCAACAACGGCTGTTTCGTTACCTTCATCGTCTGTCTTATAAACAGTCTGTTCTGCGGAAACAACGGTCATTTCGGCAAAATGCTCACCCTTCATTATTTCAGCGGCATATTCCTCATCGATCGGGTCACGCACGCCCATAGTAAGAAGTATCTGATAGAGCACACGGAAATTGGCAACCCAATCTTTTTCTGTCATATTTCCTATATTCGCATTCGGAGAGGTGACACTGAGAGAATCATCTTTTCCAATTTCAAGATTAAAAATTGCCTCTACGAGTTTTTGACCTGCTTCTTTTCCCGATTCGAGTGCATAATCAAAGTAGGTTCCCGATATTTCTATCTTTTCGCACTGTATGATATTCATCTGGAAGATTTCCTTTTCAATGAACATCGTTTTATCCCATTCAAGGAAGGAAAGAGTATCTGCACTTACTTCGCATATCGTGTTATATATAAGTGAATATACGTAATACGTTGCGTTTTCTGTCATTTCACTTACGTAAATGACGCTTGGAAATCCGTTCCAGCTAAAGCTTATGCAGTAAGTATGTCCGTCTTTAAAATACTTACTTACAACTTCATCTGAAAATCCGTAGTAAAGCTCTTCTTTACCCGTTTCTTCATCAACGGTTGTCATAAGTGTAGCAAGCTCACAAACTTTCGTTCCCGAAAGTCCGTTCATAAATTTCTCGAAAAGATTTTCAAATGCACCGGAAGAATAGTATCCTTTCGGAACAGTTGTATAGTAAAGTGCCATCGGTGCAAATGCCGATATCGGCTTCTTCTTATAAGAATCATTTACCGCGAAAAATTCGATTACGGTTTCAGCGTCTTCACCGTCCACACTATAAGATTCAAGTATCGAAAACGCGTCAAAATAAGCCTGAGTATTAGAATCCATAGGATAGGTAAGTATGGGCGAGATAGCATCGGTAGGAGAGATCAAAACGTTTGCACAGTCGTAAATATAAACCGAATCGTTTTCGATCTCCTGACCGTAAAATTCGCTGTTTTTATCCATACATACATCTTTACCCGCAACTCTTACATAGTACGCTGTTCCCGAAGGAATCTTATCGCCTACGTAGAACTTATAGCTTGCGCCGTCTGTCGAGGTGATCTCGCAATATATTGCCTCTTCATCGTTTTCATAATCAAGACCGTATTTTGAGAAATCTGTAGCGTGGTCTGTTACTCGCGAAAGAGTAAGCGTATATCCCGCATCGTTAATGATCGATGCGATCGCAGACGTCATTGTGGTATCGTCCTCGTAAATCGGAGCAAACTCATACCCCTTGAAATAGAGGGTATCTTCTTCGATGGTGTAACCGCCTATTTCGCTTCCCTTTTCAGCTCTGTAAACCGACCAATCGACATACTGTTTTCCGTACGTTGAGGCAAGCGCGGGGTTATGGACTTTTATTTCGGCAACAGAGGCTCTCTCTATATGCTCGAACATCATTACTCTGTTATTTACACCCTTTACTTCATTTTTCCAAATAAGCTCTATGGGTGTAACATCTACATTAGTATCGTCTTCCATAAGAGGCATTATTATAAACAGATATGCCGCAAGAAGAACTGCAAATATTACTGCAAGTGCTATTATTGTATTTTTCTGTTTTACAAAAACACTGCTTTTTATTTTCTTTACGTTATTATTCATTAAGAGTGCTTTCTCCTTACATATACTACTGTTCCGATAAGTGCCACTGCAAGAGGCATAATTACAGAGACTATAATCGTCCACATACGAGCCTCTTGTTCTGTTCTGTCAAGACCTTCGCTTCTGATTATCTTAACGTCGATATTCATAGGAACTTCTCCAATGTCGGTTTCGTAGATCATAGAGAAGATAAAGTTTTTATTACTGTAAATATCGCTTTCGAGGATCATAGGATTTGCAAAATTGGTGGAACCGCAAACAAATATCTTTCCGCCGTTATCGACAGAGGTCATTGTAATAAGCGATGCTCCGTCAACGTATTCATCGCCTGACGCAGACTTCGGAAGAAGCATAACCGCGTCTGTTTTGGAATCATCTGTTATCGTAAGCGGAAGCGCATCTACAAATATAACCTTATTTGCCATACCATCCGAGGAAAGTCTTTCGGAAATTTTATACGCCTTTGAAGCTTTATTTGTCTGATAATTTCCTACTATTGCATAACCGTCGTGCGAGATAGATGATTCACCGGAATCCTTTGCAACCGTATCGGAAATATCAACCGCGCAGTACTCTTTAACGAACGCTTCAAAGTTTGTAAGCTGTACGGCGTTTGAATCAAAGAAGAACATCAAAGAGTTACCTTCTCCGTCAAGGAAAGCCTTAAGCTTATCTGTTTCATTAATACCCATAGTTGTTGCGGACGAGGTTATATCACGCTTGGGTCCGTAAACAACTACGATAGCATTTTTTTCATTTGCATCGAAATTATCGTACTGAAGGTCTATTTTTCTGACATTACATCCTGCTTCTTCAAAAATATAGTAAAGTGCAAGTGCATTACCGTAAGAGGATGCAGACTCATCATTTACGTCACCGACCGATTCACCGTGTCCCGCAAGGAAATAAACGTTAGGCTTATCTACCTTAGTGATAGACATAAGAGCCGCCGCGAAGTAATAATCTCCTCTGAAAGCATTTACATAGCCTGTCGAATAGTCATACAGGTAGAAGGAGCTTCTGTTACAGATTTTATAATCAGTATATTTTACAGGATTTCCGTCTGCGCCCTGAACTATACTTCCGTCGCTGTTACGCTCGTACGTATTATTCACTATGAGTATATAGCTCGAAGCGAAGTTCGTAGTTACGTATGAATCCTCACCGACGATATTTTTTATTTTATCGGGTTCGGTCGTGATATTTATATAATCGACCGAGATAAAATCATATTCATCGTCAAGCTGAAGAGCAAGCTCGTGTATAGGCTTCATACCCCAAAGAGAGCTGTCGCTTATACTGCTTGATGAACTTGCAGGCATATTAAGGTTATCCTTATCTGCGAGAAAATAGATAGTTATATCGTTTTCTTCACCGTTTATCTTATCAAGGTACTTGGTAGTATTTTCAGAAAGCTGATATATCTGGCTCGATGTCATATCGAAATACCAGAAAAAGTGATTGGACAGTGCTGAAAATACCGCGTTCAGTATTACAATGAACGCCACAACGGCAACGGTAAGTCCGATTGCAAGCGAACCGTATTTAAACTTTTTTCTTTTTACTGAATTCATAATAGCTTAAGTGTTCCTTTCTGCAATCAAACTTATGCGTGTCTTCTCTTAACGAAGACCACAGCACCGAGAACGAGAGAAATTACCGGAGGAATTACGCATATAACGACTATCCAAACGTTCATAAGAGATTGTGAAATTGTTTCTACCTCTTCTGTTTCAATTACTTTCATTTCAACGTCAAAGGTGAACGTATCCTTACCCATAACTCTGAGAAGGTATCCTATAACGTCGCTGTTTCCGTATTCGTTCGAAAGTGCGGTTTCGGAAACGTAATCTGTCGATGCACACGCAAGGACGTACGTGGGAATTTCGTTATTCTTATCGTTATACCATATTTCATACGTTATAGCCATAAGTGCCATAGGGTCAGCGGTTTTTCCGTCAACTACAGTTCCGTTCTTAAGTGTGATCTCGGCAGAGTCGGGTGTTACGAAGACATTACCCGCAAATCTTATGGCGTTTCCTTCGTAATAACCTATCTCATTAGAGTAAGTACTGTTTACGGATATAGTACCTGCATTTCCGAAGTATATTCTCGGAAGCGAGTCAAGATTTCTGAGACCTGCCGTAAGGCTTGTACCGGGGCTGAGTTCACTCGTTTCATAGTCTGCCATAAATATGCTTCCGTCGGGCACGAGGCTGTTTGTTCCGCGATCCTTTATCGTAGAGTTATCGAAAGAAAGACCCCAGTAGTCGTAAAGGTATTCGGAAAGATTGGGAAGCTCATTATCCGAAGGATCGGAAAATACCATAAGGTGGCAATTTTCTCTGTTAGCGAACTTTCTGAGCACAGCAATTTCATTTATTGTGGAAGAGTCGTCATCCGATTCTGCATCTGCACCCGTGAAATCGTTTTTCGGATCGAATATAATAAGAAGTCTTGCGCTTGAATCTGTAAGAAGGGTCTGATATTCTTTTGAAATATCTATCTTCTTAACCGTAAAACCCGAATCATAAATGTAATCACGAAGAGCCTGTGCATCGCCGTAATCTTCATCTGATGTAGAAGTATTACTTCCCACCGTATAGTCACCGATATCCTCGCCGTGTCCGTATGCGAAATATGCAACGGGACTCTGCCCTGCGACACTCATTATCATCGACGTGAAACGAAGCTCACCGTTAAATCCGTACGCATAGTAATTCTCGGAATCGAAATAATAGAAGTAATCTCTGTTGCACACGCGGAAATTGTGGTGCATTACAGGGTTTCCGTCTGCATCAACAACGGGATTTCCGTTCTCATCCTTTTCGGGAATACAGTTATCTATTATTATTCTCTGTTTATTAAAGGTTGTAGAAATACTCGATTTATATTTTTCGAGCTTATCCGCATCGTCACTTATATCGAGATGCGCTACTTTTATAAAGTCATATTTTTCGGCATACACGAGTGCAAGCTCATATATATATTTCATTCCCCACAGGCTTGTCGTATCGCCCGTGTATTCTATACTGTAGCTGAAGCTTGCATTCTGAAGCTCGTCCTTATCCGCAAGAAAATATATCGTTATATCATTTTCCGCCGCATCGAGTGTAGAAAGATATTCTTCCGACTTTTCGGTTATTTCGGTATAATTTGTCTTTGTAAGATCAAGATACAGAATATTTGCCGATGCAATATACGACACAAGAATATTTACGAGAAGAACGGCAGCCACGACTGATGTGGTTATCAGTGCGGCAAGCGATCTTTTCTTTAATTTTTCATATCTCATTGTATAATTTCCTTTTTTCTTTTTTGTAGCAGTGCTGAAAATTTCTTAAAGAGATCAGCTCCAACGGCGTTTTTCGTATATACGCACCGTAAGGAAAAGAAATACAAACGAGAGCGATATATAGTAAAGGATTGCATTGAAATCAAAATATCCGTATGAGAAGTTATAGAATCTATCGAGTATGGAAATCCAGCTGAGAACGGCTCTTACCGCATAGCTGTCTATATAGCTGTTAAGTACGGTTGTGAACACGAAGAGTGCAATAATAAGCATAGTGCCTATTGCGGCGATAAGCTGGTTTTCCGTGAGTGAAGAAACAAACACACCGATAGCGATGCAAGCTCCGCCTACAAGAAGGATAGCTATAATATTACCGAGAATTATAGCGGTATTGGGTTCACCGTGGGTATAGAGTGCTATGAAATCGAGGCAGGAAATGAGGAAAGTTCCCGAAAATACTGTATAAGCTGCAAGAAACTTAGCCATTACCATTCCCATAAGGCTTACGGGAGCCGAGAGAAGGAGCGCTTCTGTACGAAGACGTCTTTCATCAGAAAAAAGCTTCATAGTAAGCAGAGGAAGGACTATAATAAAAATTATAAGAAGCATCGAGAAATACGAACCTACGTTACTTGCTTCTCCTGCCTGAATGGTAGTAGATGCAAAAAGTATTCCGCTGACGCAAAGAAATGCGGCAATAAAGATATATCCTATCGGAGAAATAAAGTAAGAGCGCAGTTCTCTTTTATAAATCGCAAGCATTTATTCTACCGTTAATTCTTCAAAACACGTGAAGAATTCCTTTCGTTTTGGTTATGATTTTATATTTTATTTATTATCGCTGTCTTCGGTACCGAGATTGATTTCAATTTTTCTACCTTTACCGACAGTCATTTTATTTTTCTTTGTTTTCTTCTGCTTTTTATCGGGCTCGGGGCTGTCAACTACCGCAATAAATATGTCTTCAAGATTTATTCCGAGTGCTTCGATTCCGATTATCGCCCATCCGCGAGAAGCGAGAGCGTTAAAGAGTGTTTTTCTGATATCGATACCAGGTTCGCTTTCAACGAGGTACGAAGTACTGTCAAGGTCGTGCGAACCGAGTACGTCAACGTATGAAACTCCGGGAAGCGACTTTATAAGCGCGATAACATCCTTCTGCGGTCCGCATACTTTAACATTCAGTCTGCGGTTTCCGTCAACTATCTTCGAAATATTTTCTGTCTTTTCGTTTGCAACTATCTTACCCTTATTTATTATTACGATACGGTCGCATACAGCTTGTACTTCGGGAAGAATATGTGTTGAAAGAATAACGGTATGGTTCTTTCCGAGTGCCTTTATAAGGTTTCTTATTTCGATTATCTGCTTCGGATCAAGACCTACTGTAGGCTCGTCGAAAATTATTACCTTAGGATTATTGATAAGTGCCTGTGCAATACCTACTCTCTGGCGGTAACCCTTGGAGAGGTTACGTATTACGCGGTTAACAACGTCTGTAATCTTTACTGTATCGCATATTTCTTTAAGATGCTTTTCTCTGTCAAGCTTACATCCGCGCATATCGTAAACGAAATTAAGATATTCTTTTACCGTCATTTCGAGGTAAAGCGGAGGAAGCTCGGGAAGATAACCTATATTTTTCTTTGCTTCGATGGGATTTTCGAGAATATCTATACCGTTTATAAGAGCCTTACCCGACGTTGCCGAAAGGCATCCCGTGATAATGCTCATTGTTGTTGTCTTACCCGCACCGTTCGGTCCGAGGAAACCAACTATTTCACCCTCTTCAACAGAGAATGTAATTCCGCCTACGGCAGTCTTATCGCCGTATTTTTTTACAAGATTTTCAATTTGTATCATACTTATATAACCGTCCCTTTCTATAAAACGAATATACGCGATTACTTTTAATATTTTTTATTATAAAAACAAGCATTAAGCTTTATTTTATCATCAATTTGTAAATAAATCTTGAATTGTATATGATATTAGCGTGATTTTTGCAAAAATCATATTAAGTCAAGCATTATTACAGCTTTAAGTGCGCCTCTCTGCCCCTTTGACGCTCTGTGCGAGAAAAAGAGTTCGCTTTCACAACAGGTACATTTTTCGGAAACACTTATATTTTCAAAAAGCACGCCCGAGTCAAGCAATATCTCACCGTTCATAGATGTTATATCTGCGTGGTATTTACCGCTGACGCTCGGCTTTATGTGTCTTTGGGCGAAATCGTTTCCGCGCGCATTTTTTACCGCTTCAAAGAAATCCTCACCGACCTCGTAGCAGCATTTATGTATGCACGGACCGATCGCGGCGCGGATATTTTTCACATCACATCCGAGTCCGATCATTTTGCGAACACCTTCTGCGGCGATCCCCGAAACTGTTCCGCGCCAGCCTGCGTGAAGCGCTGCCACGACTTTGTTTTCTCTGTCTTCGAGAAGTATCGGTGCGCAGTCGGCTATCGAAACCGAAATCGGTATTCCCTTTTCGGATGTTACAAAGCCGTCCGTATCCGGAATTGTTTTTCCCGCATCTGCGGCGCTCACAGTATAAACGTTTGACGAATGTATCTGTGATGCTGTAACAAGAAGCGGCGAAGTGCTGCCTACCGTGCGGCAAAATCTCGATATATTTTCGCTTACATTCTCATCGGAGTCACCGCGACTGTAAGAAAGATTCAGGCTTGAATATATCTTTTCTGTACTTACACCGCCGAGTCTTGTCGAAAAGGCGTGCGGAAAGGTTATATTTTCCGATTTAAATATTCCCACTCCGCATATTTCGGTGAAATAAAATTTATCTGAAAATTTCATATCAGGTTATACCTATCTTCTGAAGTCTGATATCCTTGCCCGTAAATTTAAGTATTATCGATTCTCCGAAGAGTCGCGATGCTATACGGTCACCGTACTTCTTTTGCATATCCGCAAGCGAAAGATTTGTATTCAGAAGCACCGGACGTCTGTACATCGATCTTGTATTTATCAGATTATAGAGGAAGGATATTGTATACTGCGTTATCGGCTCTGTTCCGAGGTCGTCGATTATAAGCAGATCACATTCAAAATATCTTTCGGTCGGCGTAGAAAACTGAGAAGACTGTTTTCCAAAACGTTCGCTTTCAAATGCTCCGAAAATATTTGTCGCCGTATCGTAGCAGACGTCAAAGCCTCTTTCGATAACCTTACCTGCGATAGCAGTTGAAAGATGCGTCTTTCCGAGACCTGTATCACCGATAAGCATAAGGTTCTCGCTCGCAGGCGAAAAATCCTCTGCATAATTTACACAAGCCTCGTATGCGAGCCGCATATTCTCGTAAACTTCGTTGTTATATTTATAAAAATCAAGCGAGAACGTATCAAAGGTCTGCATATCAACGAGTCTGCCAAGACCCGATCTTCTGCAGCTTTCAAGCACGAGCTCTTTTTTGAAGCACTCACACAGGCGAGTACCGTCATAACCTGTATCCTTACACTTCGAACATTCGAATTTCGGCTGAGTATAATCGGGACCGTATCCTAAAAGCGCAAGGCAATCTGCTCTCTGTTGCTGAAGCTCTTCATTTTTCTTTCTGATGAGCTTCATTCTCTCTTCTATTCCTTCACGTCCCTGCGAAATGGCTTCCATTATTTCAAGGCCCGTTCCCGCAAGGATAGCATCTATCATTTTTATTTCAGGGCACCTTTCTCCAATATCGCGGAGACGTTTTTCTGCCGCATCTATCGCCGCAGCACGCTTGGCGTTATAGTCATCCATAACTTTTTTGAATGCTTCGGTATTATACGCCATTTATACCCCTTCCTTTCTCAAAACACAAAAATATGTGTTAACTATTGTTTTCTTTAAGTATTTTCTGAAGTCTGCTCTTAGAGCTTGAAAGAATTGCTTCTTCCATCGGATCATCCATCTTTCTTGTGGTTTGATCTCTCTTATCCTGCTTTTCCTGTCTGTACTTATCTATCGATTTTACAACCTCTTCTGTTGTACGGTATCCCGCTTCTCTCCAATTTGTAAGAGTTTTATTTATATACGGCATTGACGGAGCGCCCGTATTATTTACCGATATTTCGTAAGCAAGCTCTATCATCGTCTGAGGATAGCTTTCCTGAGACCACATTTCCACAAATTTTGCTTCTTTCGAGGTAAGCTTTCTTTCTCCCATACCGAAAAGTCTGCGCACAAACCCTTCCACCGTAGAAAAATCCTCAAGCTGCTTTATCTTCTTTTCGAGCGAGTCAAGTGTAACTATACCTTGATTGTACAGTTCTCTTCCCATTTTATCAACGTACGGAACAGACGGCTTTCCGATCTTTGCCGCGTACTGGAAAAGCGTTACTACATATTCATTGTCAAAACGGTAATAGTCTGCAAGAGATATTACTCTGTTTATTTCCATCAGCGTAAACATCTTACCGAATATTCTCTGACATTCGTCAACGAGCAGACGAATATCCGACTTTTGCGAAAATATTGCTTCTATTTCCGCGCCCGTATATGTAGGAGCATCGTTTCCGGCTTTTATGACCGTAACCGAACGCTCTCCCGCTTTCTTTACTCTTACCGAAATATCAGCCTTTTCTCTCGAAATTTCGCCCGACACAAGTCCCGAGTCAACGAGAAATTTAAGCGCATTTGCAATATCATCCGTGTTTACGCCGAGCATAAGTGCGGCATCCTCGTGAGAAAAATTCTCACGGACAGACTTATCGGACGCAATATATACAAGCAGCTTTATTTCAGTTGAAGATGCACTTTGAAGAACATTCAGAGCTTTTTCAGGCAAAGAAATTACGCCGTTTCCAAATTCAATATTCAAATTCATTATTAAAACGTTTCCTTAAAATACTGCTCTACTGTTTTCAAATATTATTTTCTATCGTCTTGATATCAAAGCAGAGTGTCATAAAAGAATCTACCAGATGGACGTCTCTTACCGCTACCTTTTCGGGGTCAAGTCCAAGCTCTGCCTCTGAAAAATTCCATATTCCCATTATTCCGAGCTCGGCAAGCTTATGAGCAACCTTAACAGCGGCATCCGACGGCAGAGTCAGAATAGCCACGTCAACGCGGTTACTTGCCCAAAATTCCTCCATCTCATCGAGATGCTTTATTTCACAGCCGTTTACTTTCTGACCTACAAGCTCGGGCTTCACGTCGAAAAGGCACTTCAAAAACATTCCCGTATGAGCAAACGAAGACGAGGTTGCAATAGCTTTTCCGAGATTACCCGCACCGATTATAACCGTATTATAGCAGTTATTATTACCGAGAATATCGGCTATACATTCGCAAAGGTTTTTGGTATTATATCCGTATCCCTGCTGTCCGAAGCCACCGAAGTAGTTGAGGTCCTGACGAATCTGCGATGCGGTAGTACCCATAAGTCTTGAGAGCGCGAGCGAGCTTATTCTGTATTCGCCCTTATCTACAAGCTGTCTTAAATAGCGGTAGTAACGTGGGAGTCTTGTTATAACTGCCTGCGGAATTTCGGCTCTTTTTTTAAGATCTATATCTTTAAATGGTTTTGGCATTTTTACAACCATACCTTTCTGCAGAAAACCGAGTTTTGTGCAAAAAATCGCACAAAACTCTCTGCTTTCTGTTAATTTACTATTAAATTAAAGAGATTTCAAAGTTTCTGTCACGTAATCTGCAAACTGCTCACAGGTTGCGCCGGTATCACGTCCTGTAACCGTAAGCTTCTTTTCTTTGAACATACATATATCAAGCGCATCTGAAAGCTTATCGGACTCTGCCTGATAACCTATATGCGAAAGGAGGAGAGCTGCCGCACGAAGTGTTGAGCAAGGATCTGCGTACTGTGCGCGTCCTTCCTTAACCATTCTCGGTGCGCTTCCGTGAATTGCTTCAAACATAGCATATTTCTTACCGATATTTGCGCTTCCCGCGGTTCCTACGCCGCCCTGGAATTCAGCCGCTTCGTCTGTGATAATATCTCCGTAAAGATTGGGAAGGATAAATACCTGAAAATCCGTACGGCGCTTTTCATCAACGAGCTTTGCTGTCATAATGTCGATAAACCATTCGTCTGTTGTGATCTCGGGATATTCCTTTGCGATCTCTTCGCATATACGCAGGAATTTACCGTCTGTTGTCTTGATTACGTTTGCCTTTGTTACGATAGAAACGCGGTTCTTTCCGTTTGCACGTGCAAATTCAAACGCAAGACGTGCGATTCTCTCTGTTCCCTCTGTTGTTGTAACGCAGAAATCAAGTGCGAGATCATCTGTTACGTTTACACCCTGACTGCCGACCGCATAGCTTCCCTCTGTATTTTCGCGGAAGAACGTCCAGTCGATTCCCTTTTCGGGAACCTTTACGGGACGAACGTTTGCAAAGAGGTCGAGTTCCTTACGCATAGCGACGTTCGCGCTTTCTATATTCGGCCACGGATCGCCCGCGCGGGGAGTTGTTGTCGGACCCTTAAGTATAACTGTACATTTCTTAAGCTCTTCGAGAACGTCCTCGGGAATAGCCTTATTCTGAGCTGCTCTGTTTTCTATTGTAAGTCCGTCGATAACCTTGAACTCTACCTTGCCGTTCTTAACTTCACCGTCGAGAAGATATTCAAGCACCTTCATAGCCGCACCTGTGATAACGGGACCGATTCCGTCGCCACCGCACACACCTATAATGATCTTGTCGAGAGCTTTATAGTCAACAGTTTCACGAGATGCGTTTATACGTTCAACTCTTTCAAGCTGAGATTCAAGAAGCTTTCTGTACTTCTCTACCGCACTATCGATTTCATTTGCGTATTTTTCTTTTACGATTACCTTATCTGCCATTTTTATAGACCTTTCTTTTTTGAATTTATTGCTAAGCATAAAAATATTTTTTTGTCAAGTACCCGCCGAATTTTGTCTTGTGCAATTTGTAAAACCGTATAAACGGAATAAAATAACAGCTTACTTTATCGTGATGAATCCACAAATTCCACAGAGTTTTCCACAATTAATGCCGTATTTAACGCATTTTTTGTGGATTTGCCGCTTTTCGGAGCAAGTTTTCCACAGGTGAATATATTTTTCAAGGATTGTATATACCCGATTATATACAGTTTATACCGTATATGGCAATTCAAAACACAAAGAAAATTTGTGCAAATCACCAAAAAATTTATGTAACCTGATAGGAAAAAGCGTTCAGCGAGGAGTCCGCAATATTACCAGCAAGATACTCGTGATAACCCTGCGCGGCGATCATCGCGGCGTTATCTCCGCAGAGTGATCTTTCGGGAATACAGAGTCTTATACCGTGATTTTCGGCAAACTCTGCTGCCGCTTTGCGTATATGAGAATTTGCGGCAACACCGCCCGCTATAACGAGTGTTTTATATCCGTATATGTTATGTGCTTTTTCAAGATTTGTGATTATTGCTTTAACCACAGCCGCCGAAAATGAAGCTGCTATATCCGCGTGCGAAATTTCATTTCCGCGCTGTTTTTCGCTGTTTACATAGTTTATAACAGCTGTCTTAAGTCCGCTGAACGAGAAATCAATACTGTCTGCAAGTGCGGGGCACGGAAGCTTTATAGCCTTTTCGTTGCCTTCGTACGCCAGCTTATCCATTATTGCACCGCCCGGATATCCTATTCCGAGAAGTCTTGCCACTTTATCAAAGGCTTCGCCCGCGGCATCGTCACGGGTTCTTCCGACCGTTACATATTCGGTAGGGCTTTTTACGTCTATCATCGAAGTATGTCCGCCCGATGCAACAAGTGCAAAAAAAGGAGCCTCAAGTCCTTCGTGAGAATAGTAAGCTGCGGCTGTATGACCCTTTATATGATTTACTGCCACAAGCGGCTTATTATTTGCATACGCCCACGCTTTCGCGTATCCTACGCCCACAAGAAGCGCTCCTATAAGTCCCGGATTTGAGGTTACCGCGACGAAATCTATATCATCGGGTATAACGTTCGCTTCAGACAATGCCTCATAGGTCAGCTTTGATATTGCCTCAGTATGCGCGCGGCTTGCAATTTCGGGCACTACTCCGCCGTAAAGTGTATGCATCGTTATCTGCGAAGCAACTATATTGGAGCGTATTTTATACACGCCGTTTTCAATTTCAGCGACAGCAACAGATGTTTCGTCACACGAAGACTCAAACGCCAAAATTATCATTTTACAGGATTCCTTTCGGATATTTTCAATTATTCGTTTACGTCAGGCTTTTCCGCCGAGTCTGTTCTTATTCCATACATACTGCGAAATCACGGTTGTAAAGAAAACAAATACATTTGTAAACAAAGCATACAGCACTGTAGCTACTTCCATACCTACAAGCTGTGACATACCGTACTGTGTAATAAATATTACTCTGAAGAATTTATTTGTTGCAAAAGCACCGAGAAGTGTGAACGATATTAACGAAACAACGCAGGACGCCAAAAGATCGCTCACAAAGAATGCTCTGAAATACTCTTTTACCTCGCTTGCAAACGAGTAGCTTTCATTTGCCGTATTATTAATATACGCTACCCTTGCAGAATTATTTTTATATACAGAAAGGTACAAAATAACGTAATATGCCGCAACGTATATAAAATAAAGCACCGCACCGAGAACAGACTTAAGCTCCGGTGAATTCTCGGAAAGTCTGCCTACGAGCTCATCCAAAACGGGAAACTTAAATATTAACGCTACTGCAAAATAAACAAGTATTACCGGCAAATTAAGAAACAAAAAGGTGAAAAATTTCAAAAGAAAATCGCTGAAAAATCTTTTCACGGTTACAACATCCTTTCCAAATTCAATAAAAGAAATTTACACAAGGCTTTTATCCATAAGTATTGCATCTTCAACAGGGTTCGAATAATAGCCTTTACGTCGTCCTACCGGATAAAAACCGATTTTTTCATACAAAGCTCTTGCCGCCGCATTGGATTCTCTCACTTCAAGCATAAGAGTATCGCAGTTCTTTTCAGCTGCCCTGTCCGACACGTATCTTAAAAGCTTTTCGGCAATTCCCATACGTCTGAACTCGGGAGATACCGCAACGTTAAGTATTTCGCATTCGGGAGCTACCGTAAGTATAACAATATATCCCGCGACACGGGCTTCGCACATATCGTTTGGTAAAGCAGCAACAAAAAAATCTATCAGACGGTTTTTAAGGCAGTCCTCGAAGGAATTTTTTGACCACGGAACAGAAAACGATATATTTTCTATTTCAGAAACTTCATCCAGAAAAGCTATATCAAAAGGTCTTATCTGCAGGTCCATAGTTATTTTTCTCCACAAATGCTTATCCGTTACCGAAAAGCTTTAAAAGATCCTCGTCAAAAAGCTTACACACATTTGACGGAAGCTTGATTTTTACATCTTCTGTAGTATCTTCCACGTACATAGCATCACCTACGATATACAGATACATACAGTATGACATCCACGGTATCTTTGAAGAACGAAGTCTGAGTGTAAACACAGAACCCGACGCAACAAAGTGAACATTTTTCGCATTTTCGAAGGCTTCGAGAAAGGTTTTCGTTTCCGATTCGTCAAATGATTGCAGAGTATTATTATTCATATCGCAAACGAGTATTTCTTTAGCTTCGAAGGACTTTACATCCGGAAGAAGAAGTGCGCTCGGGTCATAATATATATACGCGCCGTCGTCAGGTGACGTGGCAATTGCAATAGACGGAGATATGATCTCTTCTTTACCCGATTCTGTCAAAAATCCTATCTGATAGTATTGTCTCTCTCCGTCTGTCGCATACGGTTTATTCGATATACGTATCGGTTCATATCCGCTCGGTGCTTCTATATACGTTATATCGTTCTTCTTATCGTAAAGCTCACCCGTAGAGTAGTCAAAAGAAAATTTACGCACGTAGTGATAATTATCAATAAACTCTGACAGTACAAAAACAAGCACGAGAAGAAGTATCGCCCCGAGTATTATGAGCCACGGAACAAAACTGATTTTTTCTTTTTTCACCGTATTCTCTCTCGGCTGTATTTTAATTTTTTTATTTGTATTTTTCTTTCCCATTGTATTCACTCAAAATTTATCAGAAAATATGTATTATAGCGTTATCAATAACCGAAAACACCCGAAAGGCTATCGTCGTTTATTATCCAGTCGCGAACTCTGACGGTAAGATAGTCTTTTTCGCTTGTCTTGATAACAACGGTTTCGATACCCGCGTTTATTACGGTACGCTTACACATCATACAGCACATAACGTCACCCACAAGCTCACCCGTCTTACTGTCAATACATACAAGGTAGAGTGTTGCACCTATCATACGCTCTCTCGAAGCTGCTATTATGGCGTTTTGTTCTGCGTGCACAGAGCGGCAAAGCTCATAGCGTTCTCCTCTCGGTATTCCGAGCTTATCGCGCATACAGCTTCCTATCTCGTCACAGTTCTTTCTTCCGCGAGGAGCTCCGTTATATCCGGTTGATACTATAGTGTCGTCTTTTACTATTACAGCGCCGAATTTTTTACGCAGACAGGTCGATCTGCTTGCTACCGTACGTGCGATATCAAGATAGTAATTCGGTTTACTTATTCTTTCATTCATTTCCATAGCGTTAATATTCCTTTCGGCAATATACAAATTTTAAAGGTACACATAATTTAACAACATATTATACATCATATTTTTTATAATTACAATAGAAATTCAGTCAAATTAACTTTTTTTTTACACTTTTAAACAAAAATCTCTTTTGTTTTGCAAGCACCTGCGAATATTTAGCGCATCAAAAAGAAAAAGACTGATTTAATTGCCTAAACCAGTCTTTATTTCGAGGGAGAGCGATGGGAATCGAACCCACTACCTCCAGGGCCACAACCTGGCGCTCTAACCAAGTGAGCTACGCCCTCCATATTTTCGTCAACACGAGTCAACGTCGCGATTATAACACAAAAAACAGAGCTTGTCAAGGGGTAAGTGAAAATTATTTTTCAATTTTTTTCAAAAAATATGCAAAACTTCAAACACAAAATAACAGCCCGCCTTTTTCAGCTTGATCAGGCGGGCTGTAAATTTTCAGAGTATTGTCGCTTTACCGTTTTTATATTCCCAATCTATCGTCATAGTAACGGGAAGAATTCTTCCGTTTTCACCGAAGTTCATTACGTCTATGCACATAAAGCGCGCGTTTCCGTCTTTGATTTCGGGCTTATGGCGATGATATACGATAAGATAAAGATCTTCTTCGGGAATATAGATATATCCGTTATGTCCGGGGCCGTTTGCTATTTTACTGTCACCAGTTGAAAGAACCTCGTTATAGTCCTCAAAGGGTCCGTACGGAGTATCGGCAAATGCGGTATTTACGCGGTAAGTACCGTTCGTCCAGCCGCCTGCCGACCACATAAAATAATACTTTCCGTCCTTTTTGAACATACAAGGACCTTCAACGTAATCGGGCGGGGTTATTTCCTTTATAATGCTTCCGTCGGGATGCGGAACGAATCCTGTCATATCCTCATTCATTTTCGCGATATTGCAGTGTCGCCAGCCGCCGTAAAGAAGATATACCGTACCGTCGTCATCTTTAAAGAGGTGAGCGTCGATCGGCTGTGCACCGTTATGAAATTCGTTTATCAGCGGACGGTCGAGAAGAGCCTTGAACGGTCCTGTGGGGGAGTCCGAAACAGCTATTTCAAGTCCGCCCTTTTCCTTATCGCTGTGAATATCGTTTGATGCGAAAATATAATAATACTTTCCGTTCTTTTCTATGATGGTCGGTGCCCAGATAGCACGTGTCGCCCACGGAAAGCCCGACATATCGATAATATCGTCGTGGCGTTCCCAGTCCGTAAGATTTTCGGAAGTCCAGCAAACATGATTGTGCTGATCGTCAAAAGGAAGCGACATTGTAGCGTATATTACGTACTTGCCTTCATAAAATCTTGCTTCGGGGTCTGCATACCATCCTTCGTCTATCGGATTATGGATTTTAAATTCAAGATTTTTCATATCTTTTAATACCTTTTTTAATTAAAATTTAAGTTCTTTGATCTTATTTACGAGATTGTTTCCGTAAACCTCTCCGCCGAGTGCGTTGGGATGAAGTGCATCGCAGAAGTAATCGGGAAGATTGGGAACGAGTTCAAATCCGTCAACAACCTTTATATTCGGATACTTTGCACATTCTACCTTTATTATTTCTGCTATTTCGAGAAGCTTCTTCATATCCGTACCGGGATTGCAACGCCATATAGGAGTAAGAACAAGGGTGGGGATTCCGTTATAGACCTTATCAAGCTTTTCAAAATATTCTGCTACTCTACGTTCATTATCCGACCAAGTGTGCTGATTTGTACCCATCGCTATAATTATCTTATCGGGTGTATATCCTTCCATAGGAGTAATGACGTTAGCATCGAAATAGTATCCGCCTATACCCTGATTAAGCACGTCGTATCCAAGCTTACGCATAGCAACGTTTACGTATGTTTCGCTCGTAATAAAGGTACCGTAACCCTGTGTAATGGAGTCGCCCATCCAAAGAACTTTAGGTCCTTTTTTCTTGATATTACGCCATTTTCCTTCTATGCGGAGATTCTTTATACCGATTTTAACGTCTATCGGGAAATACACTGTCAGCTTCTTTTTACCTTCGGGAAGGCTAAAAGCCATCTTGCCCTTATCTGCAAGAGCTTTAAGATGCGTAATACAAACGGGAACGTTATCCGCATATACGTCAACGGTATCCTTTGATCCTACCCAGAATATCTTATAATCAAATCCTATCTCTTTTGCATCTGTTTCAAATTCAAGTGTTACAGAAGACGAAGCCCTTGCACGGTCATAGAAGAATTCATTGAATCTAAGATATTCGATCTGCGCGTCGTCATAATGATAGAAGGTAAGATATCCGTCTTCCTCTTTTGTCTGATATACGCCGTGTACAAGCGGCTTTATTGATTTGTTTGAAAGCTTCATAATATTAACTGCCTTTCTTTTTCCGTAATAACGGTATTATTCCCTATGATTTTATCACAAACAGCTTTAAATGTCAATCCAAAAACAACCTAATATTACCTTTCAAAATCTTTTTCTTGATTACTCACATTATTCGGTATCTCATTTACATATAATGTACTAAAAAAACAAAAAGGCGGTATCCGTTATGACTTCTTTATGGTCTAAAATCAAACCCTACTTAATTTCTATATTAACAGCACTTGCGGTAGGGGCACTTGCGGCGTTCCTTACGCGTGACAGTATGCAGATCTACGGCGAAATAAAAGTTCCGCCGCTTGCACCTCCGTCCATACTCTTCCCTATCGTCTGGACTGTTCTCTACGTGCTTATGGGAATAAGTGCCGCACTCGTTTATACAAATCGGGAAATCAATCCGAAATCCGCGGACAAAGCACTTGTTATTTATGCGTTTAATCTCATTTTAAACTTCGCTTGGAGCATTATATTTTTCCGTTTCAGAGCATTTTTTGCGGCGTTTATATGTCTTATGGCTTTGCTTATTACGATAATCAAGATGATAAGCTCTTTTTATAAGATAAACAAACTGTCCGCATATCTGCAAATTCCCTATCTGCTTTGGGTAGCTTTTGCCGGATATCTCAATTTCGGAATATGGTTTCTTAACAGATAATTTCATCTGAAAAAACACGGCAGAATCACTTCAGAAAGGTAATTCTGCCGTATTTTTTATTATTACATCTCGTAGTCTATGCAAGCTCTTGCTTCACGCATGGCAGACACAAACTTACCGAAATTCACGTGAATCTCGTTCTTCTGATAAGTTTCAAGGTCTGCAATGGTATCAAAATCGAAAATAAGCGACACGTCGTAGTTTGTTTCGGGAGTACCTTCAACATTGAGAACCACATCAAAGCGCTTTATCTCCGAAATTGCCCTGAGCGACTGAACCTTTTCTAAAAGGTCCGCCAGATTTTTTTCTTTATTTTCTTCCTTTATTTTGAACATACAAATATGTCTTATCATTTTTACCTCCGAAATTACTTATTTACTTAAAGTTATGTTTGAATTAAAGCGCGTCTCTCTCTATTATATCTTCCTGTGCTCTGCGGCTGAGATCAACGAATACCGCGCTGTATCCGGTAACGCGCACCATAAGGTCGCGATAGCTATCGGGATCTTTTTGCGCCGCGAGAAGCTTATCTCTATCAACTGCGCTTATCTGCATCTGCATACCGCCCTTTTCAAAATAAACTTCCATTATCTTGGCAAGCTTTGCGATACCTTCCTCGCCCGCAAAGTTTTTAGGCTGTATAGTAACGTTCATGGCACCCGATGCAAGTCTGTCAAAGGGCATTTTAGCTATTGATGAAAGCATTGCTGTTATACCGTTTTTAGCACTTCCGTGGGCGGGCTGATTATTCTGGCTTACAGGCATAGCTTTACGTCTTCCGTCGGGTGTCGCTCCTATTCCGGCACCTATACCTATATGCGAGGTATCAAATTCGGTACAGAAACGCAGACGGCAATGCTTCGGAATACCCTGCATTGCAGATTCGCCCGCATCTATAAGGAGATTTGTAATCTTTTCAACATAGAAGTCGGCAAGCTCATCGTTTTCTCCCGCCTTCGGAGCGTTTTTACAAAGTGCCAAGGTATATTCATCGTTTTCGAAATCACGGTCGCAAATTTCCATAAGCTTCTTGGGAGAATACCCCTTTTCTTTGCACATATATTCCATTGCCACAGCCATATCTATTGCCGAGCATATCGTGCCGAGATTCATTATCATATTCCAGTTTTCGTAATAAAGTCCCGCTTTTTCTATATTATCCGCAGAAAAACAGGAGTAAAGCTTTATGCGTCCGCTATTCGGTACGTTTACTGCTCTTGTTGCCTTTATTTGTTCTGCTTTATTCTTATAATCTTCATAGAACGAGTCATAAAGAGACGTCAAAAAGCCATCGCGGTCAAATTCATCTGCATTTTCCGCATACTTATGAATAGCACCGTACATTAAACGGCATACGTTACCCTGAAAACCGTGGTCAGGAGTATCCTTACACGGAATTGTCGGCCAGTTACAACCGTAGTGCTCATATGCGGCAGCTTCCTTAAAGTCAAATCCATCTTTCAGGTACATCGGGATGAGGCTTATATCGTTATAAATCATAGCCGATGCGCTGTTTGCAAGCTTTGAAACGAAGTTCTTCCACATTTCGGGATAATTTTCGGCTACTCCCTTTGAATAACGGAATTCTATAACCGGATTTTTATACGCGGGTACTATCTCGTCAATAAAGAGCTCTGTAAGCTCGTTTGCTACCGATTTGCCCGTTTTTGGGTCTGTTCCAGAAAGAACGAGATACTGCGGAGCATCGTATGCAAGTATTCTGTGCCAGCCCGTGCATTTTTCGTTTTCATATTTTTCGCTAATCTGATGCTCACCTCTACCCATTATGAGGTTGTTTTTAGCGTAAAAGTCCGCGATAATAAGAGAGGCTTCTTCTTTTGTCAGTTTACCCGATTCTATATCCTTCTTATAGAAATCGTATAGGAAAAGGTCGGGTCTGCCGAGCGTAAGCGTCGGATTTCCTGCAAGATACGCACAGATAATAAACTCTACCGTCCAGTATATCTGCATTGCCGAATAGAAGCTATCGGGTGCAGATACCGAAAGCTTATCAAATATTTCAGCCTGCTCGATCTTTCCGAATTTACGGCATTCCTCTGCACTTCTTTTAAGGTAGATTATAGTTGCATCGTACATACCGATAGCAGAAGTAATAAAGTCAACCTGACTTTCGTTGCCGTTTTTCTTGTAATGCTCAAGCCATTTTTCAGCATCGGCTTTAAGTCCCGAAATACCCTTTGCAAAAAGTATATCCCATCTGAGCGAACAATGTCCGTTTTCGATTATAAAATCGGGTTTTCCGAAGCATCCGGGCTCTGACATATATTTTTGCTGAAAGACCTTTTCTTCCTCTTCGGTAAAGCTCTCTTCCACCATTCTTCCGATAAGAACGTCATTTTCATCTATCGGAATAGAGATATTTTCAAGGAAATATTTAAGCGAAACAGAATATTTCTGCGGATGTGTCGGCAGATCCTTGCTTATCAAAAACGCATCTTGCCAGACCTTAACTCTGTCCGAAGAATAGGTTATTATCGGCTTGTGTGTGAGAGCGTAGATCGCTTCTTCTCTCATTTTTGCTTTGATTTCGCTAATATTATGTTGTTTCATAGTAAAGTCTCCTTTAACGTCAGATACTCAGATTTATTTGTTTATCAACCTATTCGGAAGTATCAGAAAATGTCACAGCGCATCTCGTGCAATTATATCGTCTTGTGCTCTGCGGCTGAGATCGACAAAGACGGCACTGTATCCCGTAACACGCACCATAAGGTCGCGGTAGCTGTCCGGATCGTTCTGTGCCGCGAGAAGCTTATCTCTGTCCACAGCGCTTATCTGAAGCTGAAGACCGCCCTTTTCGAAATAAACCTCCATTATCTTGGCAAGCTTTGCAATACCTTCCTCGCCTGCGAAGTTTTTCGGCTGTATCGTAACGTTCATAGCACCCGAAAACAGTCTGTCAAGCGGCATCTTATTCATAGACGAAAGCATAGCCGTTATACCGTTTTTAGCGCTTCCGTGGGAAGGCTGATTATTTTGGCTTATAGATTCACCTTTGCGTCTTCCGTCGGGGGTAGCACCGAGCGAAGCACCTATGGCAATATGTCCCGTATCCGATTCGCTGCAATAACGGATGTGACAGTGACTCGGAATATCCTTCAGCGACCTTTCAGCCGCATCCAAGACAAGTCGCGGAATTCTTTCAACGTAAAAATCCGCAAGCTCATCGTTTTGTCCCGCTTTTGGAGCGTTCTTACAAAGTGCGAGCGTATATTCGTCGTTTTCAAAATCACGGTCGCATATCTCCATAAGCTTTTTGGGAGAATATCCCTTTTCCTTGCACATATACTCCATAGCTACAGCCATATCGATAGCCGAGCATACCGTGCCGATACTTGCCAGTACGTTTATGTTTTCGTAATAAA
Source organism: Oscillospiraceae bacterium (assembly GCA_015064255.1). Lineage (GTDB taxonomy): Bacteria > Bacillota > Clostridia > Oscillospirales > CAG-272 > SIG672. The sequence continues at coordinate 17,180 of SVSP01000004.1, read as the reverse complement.
GCCCCGCATTTTCTATATTATTCTTTGAAAAACACGCAACAAGCTTTATATGCTTACTGTTGGGAAGATTTTTCGCGCTTATTTCTTTTATTACCTGTGCTCTTTTAGCGTATATGTCAAAAAAAGTATCATACACCGCAGACAAAAAGCGTTCACGGTCAAATTCATCTTCGCGCTCCGCATAATCGTGAATAATCGAATACATCACTCGGGTCACGTTTGTCTGCAAAGAAGGACCTATGGTATCGGTAGTAGGTATCGTCGGCCAGTTACAGCCGTAATGCTCGTAAGATGCGGCAGTCTTAAAGTCGAATCCGTCTTTGATATATGCTTCAATAATGCCTATATCGTTATATATCATAGCCGAGGCGCTGTCTGCGATTTTGGAAACAAAATTATTCCACAGCTTAGGATAATTTTCCCCTACTCCCTTTGAATAACGGAATTCTATTACAGGATTTTTATATGCAGGTACGATTTCATCGACAAAAATTTCCGTAAGCTCATTCGCGACAGTTTTTCCCGTTTCGGGATCTGTTCCCGAAAGAATGAGATACTGCGGAGCGTCGTATGCAAGTATTCTGTGCCACCCCGTGCAGGTTGAATTTTCATATATCTCGCTGATCTGATGCTCACCTCTACCCATTATGAGGTTATTTTTAGCGTAAAAGTCGGCGACAATAAGCGATACTTCTTCCTTTGTAAGCTTCTTTTCCTCTATATCCTTCTTATAGAAATCGTACAGGAAAAGGTCGGGTCTGCCGAGCGTGAGCGTCGGGTTTGATGCAAGATATGCGCATATGATAAATGTTACCGTCCAGTAGAGCTGCATTGCCGAGAAGAAGTCGTCGGGTGCGGAAAAAGAAATCTTATCAAGTATCTCTGCCTGCTCGATTTTCCCGAATTTACGGCACTCTTGCGCGCTTCTTTTAAGATATATTATAATAGCCTCATACATACCTATAGCAGACTCAAGGAAATCCACCTGCGATTCGTTACCGTTTTTCTTATAATGCCCGAGCCATCCTTCCGCATCGGCTTTAAGTCCCGATATTCCTTTGGCAAAAAGAATATCCCATCTGAGCGAACAGTGTCCGTTTTCGGTAACAAAATCGGGTCTTCCGAAGCATCCCGGCTCTGACATATATTTTTGCTGAAAGACCTTTTCTTCCTCTTCGGTAAAGCTCTCTTCGACCATTCTACCAATAAGGATATCATTCTCATTAATCGGTATTGAAATATTTTCAAGGAAATATTTGAGCGATTTAGAATATTTCTGCGGCTGTGTCGGCAGATCTCTTGTCAAAAGAAATGCATCGTGCCAAACCTTAACCCTGTCCGAAGAGTATGTTATTATCGGCTTATGTGTCAGCGCATATATAGCTTCAGATCTTAATTTTTCTTTTATTTCGGTAATATTAACTTGTTTCATAAAAAATCTCCTTTATAATCTTTTACGATCTAATATTTTTGCACTTTATTTATTGAGTGCATTGATGTTGATATTATATTTATTACCATCGAAGAAAACTTCTATCTTTCCGTCGGAAAGTTGTTTGACATTAGGAAGAGAGTCGCCTCTTTTTACGGGAAACAAAAGTGTCGTGAATTTGCAATTTCTAACATTTTTTACTTCTCTTGAAACGGTAACTGCTTTATGAAGATTTGCCTCGTTTCTTCCGTTATACCAACCGCGGATGTTTTCACCGCTTTCCCCCGACAAGGCTTTCAGCTCTGCATCTTCCGAGTCATCTATCGGTATCATAACGATTTCATACTTTCTTCCGAAATCGGATATTACGCCGTTTTTATACTCTTTTAGCATTTTTATTTTCGTTGTATCAAGATGAAAGATCAACTCGTAATCGTGAGATTTTCCGTCTGTTGACGTAAGAGTATCCGCAACACAGAAAAATCCGGGCTTACAGAAGCGTACTTCTCTTTTATGCGTTGCAGGTCTTATCATTTCTTTTCCGTAAGTATCATCATACACAGAATATGCATAATCGAACTCGAGATTTGTTACCCATCCCGCGTCGATCGCAGATTCCGACACAAGCGGAGCCTTTCTGTACTGTGCAAGCCTGTCAACAAGAACGGTATTATGACCGTATCCGGATATAGCGTAATCTCTCATATCGGATATTTCATACTGTCCGCCGCCGTCGTCATAAATAAGCTCTTCGTTTCCTTTATAGATATTTATATTCAGCTTATCCTGATGGAAGTGCGCCGTTCCGAGAGGTCCTACGTCAAAGCACATATACATAGCATCCGCGCTCCAATCGGATCGCATAAGCGCCAATCCCGCATACGGAAGAAATGCGGAAGCACTTTCACCTTCGGGCGGATTTCCCTCTTTACGCGCTGTATTCACATAAATATATTCGGGATATTTTCCGAGAAGCTTTTCTGCACGCGAAGTAAAATTCGAAGTTTTTATCGTGTACGTATCGTTTGTACGCGGCTGTGTAAGTGCGGGAGTAGAAAGCTGTATTGCGGCATTTACGGTCTTTTTGAGAAGTTCCGTAAAGCTTTCGGGGATTTCGTCTGCCACACCGAGTTCATATGCGATACTGTAAAAATTCAGTCCGCAATTAAGGACAACGCTCTGATAATCGGGCGAAAGCTCGTTATGCATACCGTCCGGAAGTATTTGCGCTTCAAGCTCTTCCTGCAGACGGCTCGCGGCAATTTTTCTGTTTTCTTTGGAATCGGAAAGCTCTGTAAAGAGCGAGCTGAAGGTATAAACTCCGTTTGATTCCATCATAAGCCAGTTTTTACCCGTAGGATTTTTCACAAGATGCACCGACTGTCTGTGCATAGACGCTATCATAAGAAGAAGCACCGTATCTTCAACAGAGCTTGATTTTCTGAAAGCGTCGAAAGCTATCTGCCAGCTTCCGAGAAGTCTTATGCCGCACTCTATAGTACGCCAAGCGCTTCCCGGACCGTTCCAATTTTTCGGTATATCGGTTTGTTCTATCCAGCTTACAAGCTGATCTCTGAAGACACGTGCGTATTTTTCATCACACGTTGCGGTATATGCTCTTGCAAGGTCGTTCCAGTACGCATGACGGTTAAACTGCCAGAGCCATTCGTGATTTATCGGCTTCAGAATATTTGTGGGATCAAACAGAAAGTCCACTTTTCCTTCGGGAAAAGTCCAATCTATATTTACAACGGTAAAAGTACCGACAAGAGTGTTTTCTACAGCCTTTTCATTATACGAGCCGTGTCCGGAAAGCTCTGGTATCTTCGCAGAGTCTTTACTGCGGTAATAATCAGCGCATATCTTCACCGCCGATACGTAATCGTTATTTTCAGTTGCTTTGCAGAAAGCTTCGCCTATCTTTTGGGGGGAGATAACGTCGAAAAGTTCTTCAAGATGCTCTGCGAATTTTAATTTGGTTTCTTCGCTGTCCGAAAAAACGGAAACGAGAGAAACAAGCTGTTCTCTTCTTTCCATATACTTATTTCCTTTCGGAATACTGTGTTTTTTATAAGCTTACTTTTTACTTTTTCATTTCGCGCTCGATAGCCTCTATTCTGCTGCTGAGCGGCGGATGGCTGTATTCCATTATCACGTTCAGTCTTGACGGAGCAAGGTGCGCAAAATTCTCTTTACCGAGCTTTTTGAGTGCTGTTATCATAGCTTCTCCGTATCCTTCCTTTACAGCCTGTCTGTCCGCACGGTATTCTGCACTGCGGCTGTGCGCGTTCATTATCATAGAAGTGATCGGCTGAACGAGTCCGAGGAAAACACCCATAAGAATATATGCAAATCCGTAATTTACCTCTTCAAAACCGAATACGGTATAAAGCTCGGAAATACTTACCGTAAGCCATGCAACGACCGCCATAAGAACAAGATTTCCGAAATTCATAACCTGTAATTTAGGAACGTCTTTATTAAGTCCGTGTCCGAGCTCGTGTGCAAAGACTGCACATATTTCGTCTGTTGTCATAGCGTTTACAAGGTTGTCGTAAAGTACGATAGTTTTAAGCTTACCAAAGCCGGTAAAATAAGCGTTAAGCTTGGTCGTACGGCGTGAAGCGTCCATAACTTCTATTGCTTTTACCTTATATCCGTGCTTTGTGAGAAGCTCCATAAGTCTGTCTTTAAGCTCACCCTCCTCAAGGGGCACGAACTTATTTCCGACACGGCTGAGTATCGGGTAAAGGAAGCTGATAAGAAGCGTAAAAGCGAAGACCGCTGCGGCAAAAACAAGTATCATCCAAACGCCGAGAGCCATATGTATCGCCATAAGAAGATATACGAGCGCGCAGGAGAGTGCAAGTCCGAGCAGAACAGATCTTATTCTGTCAAAAACGAACGTCTTCACGCTCGTGCGGTTAAAGCCGTATTTTTGCTCTATTATCATATTACTTATATAGCTTTCGAGTGTTCCCACAAGAGCGCCGACAACTGCTTCAAGAAGTACGACACCGAATATCTGCGCGTACATATTTTCCCCGAAAAGACTCGCAAAAAACGCGTAAAGATCGGTAAAAAGGAGGGCTGCCGTAATTACCGCGCCGATTACGGTAAAAACAATATCAAGACGGGAGCATTCTGCCTTATATTTTTTCCATTTCTCATAGGTTTCAGCATCGTAAACGTCCGAAAGATTTTCGGGAGTGGGATTATTTGCCGAGCGACGCCCCACAATATTAAGTATCAGCGTATAAAGACTGCCGAGCAGTGCTATAGCTACAACCGAAATTTTTAAGGTCATAAGTTTTATCCTCCGAGATATGACAAATATTAACAAGTTTCTTCAATTGCGATTTTAGCACAGTTATCGTAAAATTTCAATAATATTGTGAAATTTTTTAGGTCAGCAAACAAAAAAAGTCTGCCTTTGCTTGACGCTTCGGCAGACTTAAATTAAAAAAAATCGGGATGACCGAGCTACAAACTTTTAAACTGCTCCGTCCTTTTATCCTCGCGGCGATACGTATATTCATCGTCACCGCACCCCTGCAAAACTATCTCGTCGTCACTGTATCTTTTTACGCACCACATAAGACCTTTGCTTGTCTGAATACATTTTCCCAGCTCACACTGATCTGTCGGTATATTTATTTCACCCGCTTCGTATGAAAAATCGCAGAAAAATCTGGTCCATTTTTCGCTGTTATCCTTATAATTCCGTATTCTGAAAAACTGTCCGCCGCTGAAAAGTCCGAGGTCGAAAACGATATTGTACGATGCACCGCAGTAAATATTCGTATCTTTTGGATCGATCGAGAAAACATATTCCGTCTTACCCGTACACAGGTAAAAATTAAATCTGTCGTAGCTTGAAAAATAACTGTCCGCCATTCGCCACAGAGTAAGGCATTTCGGGATTCCCGCCTCTTTTACCGTCGGCAATGGTGAGCCGTCGTGATCGACCTCAAAATATTCAAGACGCCGCATTGACCGCTTTACAGACGGGTCGTATGCCTCTGTCAGACATTTTTTCAGTCTTTCGCTGTTTGAAACGTTTGCATACGGATCGCTATCCTCTACAGAATATGCAAATTCGGTTCTTTCCTCGGCTATATTTCTTTCGCACACGGCAACAAGACGTTTTTTATTTTCAAAGCCTTTGTAAAGCCTTGCGCCCAATATATTTTTGTCGTACGACGAATATATAACAAGCACAAATTTATCCGTTTCCACTATTTCGCTTTTAGCGCCCCTATATACACCGCAGGTAAAATGCTCTACCTCAGTATCAAAGGTGCTTATTCCGTTTTTTAAAACAGAATCCGTGCTTACCGAAAATATTTTACTGATAAGTACTATTTTCGATATTTCGGGATACGTCTGATCAAGCTCCCATCGCGAAACGCTCTGACGCGTAGTTCCGAGCTTTGCCGCAAATTCCTCTTGCGACAGGTTATGTTCAATTCTTATTTGCTGTATCCTCTGACCGAGTGTCATAATATTATCTCCTTACGCTTATCTGATATTTTTGATATAATTATACTTTCTTTCATACCGTAAGTCCACCAAACAAACGTGTAACTTTGTCACTCTATGCGTGACAAAACTGAAATTTATCCAATTATACCTTACTGCACCAAGTGTGTCAATATATTTTACAGCAGAAATAAATAAAAAATCTATTGACAAAACGAAAAAGAGGTGTTATACTGCACCCGTAAACCGATTTTAACACAATTTAATATTTATCGCAGTTCGGGTCTGCTATTTGCAGATCAGAGGGAAGTTCGGTGCAAATCCGTCGCAACCATCATTACCGTAATTGACACACGCTGTCATAAGTCGGAATACTCCCCGAACAAACGCGAGGGTTATGTATATTTTACATAAGCATTTTTGGATATGAAAAGTGCAGCCGTTTCAGTAAGACTATGGGATAGTTATACCCATTTTTATTTACAAGGATAGCTGCGCTTTTTTACTTATAAAACAGTAAAAAAGCGTTTTTTTATGCTTTGGAGGCTTTATGTCCGATAAAAAATACAGTAAAGAAGAATGTATTCTCATTTTAAGAAAAAAGTACGCTGAGCTTACCGAAGAAGGTCTTTCAAGATATCCTCAGCGCTCCGATTTTTCGGACGCGGTGGTAGTCGCGATAAAAGCCTTTCTCGGTCCGTGGCCCCGCGCTCTCGAAAGTGCCGGTATAAAAGCTCCGCGCGACGATGACCGCGCACAGAAAAACAAAGAAAAGCGAATAAGAGCGAAGCGCGCTAAGACAGCCGCGTTGAAGCAGAAAAAAAATCCCGAAGATATATAATTTTTATTATATATAAAATAAAAAGCAAACGAAAGAGGTAAAAAATGAAAAAACTCATCTCTGTCACACTCACCGTTCTCATCGTTTTCTCTGCACTTGCACTTAACGTATTTGCAGAAAACGACAGCACAAGCGTTTACGTAACCATCAGCGACAAAGACGGAAAGCTTGTCCTTATTCAGGAAAAGATAACCGTAAATGACATTGACAACGATGGCGCGCTTACCATAAACGACGCTCTCTACTGTGCACACGAAGCAAAGTACGAGGGCGGCGCAGAAGCAGGCTACAAGAGCGAGGAAAGCCAATGGGGTATTTCGCTTATGAAGCTTTGGGGAGCTGAAAACGGCGGTTCTTACGGCTACATGTTAAATAATGCTTCTGCAACCGGTCTCACCAACACCGTAAAGAACGGTGACTACTTAAACGCGTACGTTTACACAGACCTCGAAACCTGGAGCGACACATTCTGCTACTTCGACGCACAGACTAAGAAGATAAATAAGGGTGAAAGCATCACTCTCACACTCTCTTATATCGGATATGACGCAAACTGGAACAGCGTAGTTCTTCCCGTTGAAGACGCTACAGTCACAGTAAACGGCGAGGAAACAACATACAAGACCGATGCAAGCGGCAAGGTTACGCTTGTTATGGAAAAGACCGGCGACTTCGTTATCAGCGCAAAGAGCTCTTCTCAGACACTCGTTCCTCCAGCAGTAAAGGTAAATGTTTCCGAAAAGAGCACAGGAAATCCCGAAACAGGCGATCTTACAGCTATATACGCTCTGATCCCCGCAGCTCTGATTTTCGGTATGGCTTTTATCCCCGCAAAGAGAAATAAGATATAAAACAAATGGTATCTAAATTTTCCGCAATATTAATATACTGTCTCACTTTTATTTTAATATTATCGTCTGTACCCTGCTACGGAGAGAATTCTTCCGATAATTTCGCAGAAAGAGCCGAGAATATTTTGGACGGTATTCTCTCCTATCACGATGCCGACAGCGAAAGCAACTCTGTACAGAGTCTGATCGACGGCAAATTTTCCGAAAACGCCTCACAGGGTGCAGAATGGTATATACTTGCGCTTTCGCAGTACGGAAGCTATGATTTTTCAAGATATGAGGCTTCACTTACCTCATATCTTGAAAATAACACTGTTCGCTCAGCGTCTTCGCGGCTAAAATATGCGCTTACCCTTGCCGCGATAGAAAGCTCGCACGAATATATATCCGCGACTCTTGATGATTCTATCGGCAAGCAAGGTCTTATGAGCTGGGTATTCGGACTTCATCTTTTGAATAACGGCTACGTGAGCAACGAATATTCGTCATCGGATATCGTAAATAAGCTGCTCGGACTTCAATGCGATGACGGAGGCTGGGCAATTACGGGACAGTACGGCGACGTGGATGCTACGGCTATGACCGTGCAGGCGTTGGTGCCTTTTATTGACAGTAACGAAAACGTCAAATCTGCCATCGACGAAGCGCTTTCCCTACTCTCCGAAAAACAGCTTGCAGACGGAACTTTCGCAAGCTACGGAGTGTCAAATTCCGAAAGCACCGTTCAGGTTCTTATTGCTCTGTCTTCGCTCGGCATAGACTGCGCAAACGACAGCCGATTTATAAAAAACGGGAATTCACTTTTTGACGGAATAGAAAAATTCAAACTTGATGACGGCAGTTTTTCTCATATCGAGGGCGAAAAATCAAACGAAAATGCAACTATTCAGGTGCTTTGCGGTGTAATTTCCTATCTTCGTCTGATAAACGGCGAAAACGCTTTTTACAGTCTTGACAAATCCGAGAATAACGAAGATCTACCTGTCGAAGATCCGCCGTCCGAGGTCCCTCCCTCTACTGCACCGCCCGAAGAAAATATCGGCGGTAGCAATGATGGAAACAAAGGCGAAGGTAACGATCAGAAGGAAAACGCCCCGTCTTTCAGCTACAAATTATGGGTAATACTTGCAATAGCCGTTATAACCGCTTTGATATGTCTTATTTTGCTTCTAAAAAAGCGAATGAACTGTAAAAAGCTCATTTCAGCACTGCTTATTGCTGTGATCTTATCTGCTGCGGTCTATTTTACAGATATAAAATCAGCTGACGATTATTACAGCGACAGCGGCGAAACGAAAGAAAATATCATCGGAAGCGTGACTGTCAAAATAAGCTGTGAAAAAATTGCCGGCTTGGCTGAGCACATACCGAGCGACGGAATCATTCTTGATACGACCGCGTTTGACATTGAGGATGGCGACAGCGTATATTCTATTCTCGTTGAAGCCTCGAAGAAGTACAAGATTCAGTTTGAAAACAACGGAAGCGACTCTATGGCATATATTTCGGGTATAAATTACATCTACGAATTTGATTTCGGTGATCTTTCGGGGTGGACTTATACCGTAAACGGAAAAACTCCGTCTGTTGGGGCAAGTGAATACAAGCTTAGCGACGGAGATGTTATAGAATGGAATTACACGCTGACTCTCGGAGATTACGGCGGGTAAATATTCACCGAAAGAAACAAAAAACAAAGAAAGGAGAAGAAAATGAGATCGTTTGAAAATTACAACCCGATAGTTGTTGCTTTATATTTTTTGCTTACAAGCTCTATAATTATGTTTTCACAAAATCCTATTCTTCTCCTTACTGCTTTTGTAGGTGCTGTATCTTACTTTCTTATAAGAAACAGAGAAAACACTCTGAAAACTCATTTATTTTTCTTTATTATTTTTATCATACTTACGCTTATAAATCCGCTCACTTCCCACAACGGAAGAACGGTTTTGTTTTTTATAAACGATTCACCGATAACTCTTGAAGCTACTGTCTTCGGTGCAGTCAGCGCCGGAATCATCGTTACCGTGCTATATCTGTTCAAAATATTCAGCTCGATTATGACAAGGGACCGACTTTTATACGTATTCGGTAAGCTCTCGCCCAAAGTCGCGCTTATACTCTCGATGGGAATAAGATACATAGCTCTGTTCAAAGAGCGCACAAGAAAAATCGTTGACAGCCAAAGGGCACTCGGTCTTTACAAGGATGACAATCTTCTCGACAAGATAAAATGCGATCTGCGTGTCTTTTCGATCCTGATAACGTGGGCTCTCGAAAACGGAATCATAACCGCAAACAGTATGGAAGCGCGCGGATACGGAAAACAGAGGCGCACGCACTATTCCCTTTTTAAGTTCAGATCAGCCGACATTATAATTTTATCTGTTACTCTTTTATGCTCGGCAGTTACCTTGACCTTTATTTTCCTCAGCAAGCTTGATTTTGTGTTTTATCCTACTATAAAGCTTGACGATCTGAACCTTTTCAGTATTTCGGCATATATTTCCTACGGAATTTTATCACTTCTTCCTACATTTAACGAGATCGGAGAAAAATTAAAATGGAGCTACTTACAGTCAAAAATCTGACTTTTACATATCCTAATTGCAAAAAAAGCGCGGTAAATAATCTGTCTTGCTCTGTAAATTCGGGCGATTTTACGGTACTCTGCGGTGCAACGGGAAGCGGCAAGTCGACATTTTTAAGGCTTTTAAAGCGCGAAATATCCCCAAACGGCGAGGAAAGCGGTGAAATTTTCATCGAAAACACACCCATTTCGGAAATACCGTCCGAGCGCATCGGTTTTGTAACACAGCATCCCGACGAGCAGATAGTTACCGACAAGGTCTATTCCGAGCTTGCCTTCGGACTTGAAAACTCGGGACTTGAGCAAAACGTAATTGCCCGCCGTGTCGCAGAAATGGCATCTTATTTCGGTATTGAGGATTGGTACGACCGCGACGTTTCTACTCTTTCGGGCGGTCAGAAGCAACTTCTCAATCTCGCTTCGGTGATGATAAGCGACCCCGATATTCTCATTCTTGACGAGCCGACCTCACAGCTCGACCCTATTGCGACCTCCGATTTTCTTGCAACGCTCAAAAAGCTCAGCCGCGATTTTTCACTCACGGTCATAATTGCCGAGCACCGTCTTGAAGAGCTTATCCCGATGTGCGACAGGCTTATGGTTATGGAAAACGGAATTCTTATTGAAAACGGGGATCCTGCCGAAATTACGGCAAAGCTTGACCGTGGCAGCAAGCTCCTTTTGTCTATGCCGACCTCTGTCAGACTTTATCATATGCTCGGCGAAAAGGGAGTTTGCCCTCTTACAGTAAAGGACGGCAGAGGCTTTATCGAAAGCAATTACAAAAACAGACTGCGCGCACTTGATGAAAAAGAATATGCACACGGCGACAAAAAAGCTCTTGAATTTAAAAACGTATATTTCCGCTACGAGAGAAATCTCCCCGACATTCTTAAGGGGCTCAGCTTTTCGGTATATGAAAATGAGGTGTTTTGTATTCTCGGCGGAAACGGCTCGGGAAAAACTACATCTCTTTCGTGCGCGGCAGGTCTTCGCAAAATTTACAGCGGTGAAATAAAAGTTTTCGGCAAAAAACTGAAGGACTATCCCGCGCAGACTCTTTACACAAACTGTCTTACGCTTCTGCCGCAGGACGTCCAGAGCGTATTTCTGCGAAACACCGTACGCGAGGAGCTCGAAGACTCCAAAACAGATATAAATACTCTTCCCTTCGATCTTTCGCAGCTTCTTGACAAGCATCCTTATGACATTTCGGGCGGTGAGCAGCAACTCGTTGCTCTTGCTAAGGTACTCTCTACTGAGCCGCGTCTTATACTTATGGACGAGCCGACGAAAGGTCTTGACGCGCACAAAAAGCAGATTTTGCTCGAAGTAATAAAAAATCTCAAGGCAAGCGGAATAAGCGTTCTTATCGTAACTCACGACGTCGAATTCGCTTCCCTTTGTGCCGACCGCTGCGCTCTCTTTTTCAGAGGCGATATAGTATCTGTCGGCACACCGAGAGAATTCTTCTCCAAAAACAAATTTTACACCACAGCCGCTTCAAGAATGTCAAAGGGTTATTTCGATTATGCCGTAACCGTCGAGGATATTGCAGAGCTTTGCGCTCTGAACGGAAAGAAGTCCGAGGAGAAGCAGTTATGATAATAAAAAACGAACTTCTGCGGAAGATACTCGGATTTATTATTCCGTTTATCTTAATTCCTGCTGTAATTTGGGTAGGCATTTCTCTTTTAGACAGTAAAAAATACATTTTTATCTCGTTTTGTATCGCGCTTCTCACCGTTTGTCTGTTTATCACAGGATTTGAAAAGAAAAAAACTGGCACGCGCAGGCTTATACTCGTTTCTATAATGATAGCTCTTTCGGTAGTCGGACGGTTTATTCCCTTTTTCAAGCCCGTTACCGCGCTTACCGTTATTTCCGCTATGTATCTCGGCGGAGAGTCGGGTTTTATGGTAGGCTCGCTTTCTGCTCTGTTATCGAATTTTTATTTCGGTCAAGGACCTTGGACACCTTTTCAGATGCTCGCGTGGGGACTTCTCGGACTTTTAGCCGGATTTTTAGCAAAGCCTCTTAAATCGAGCAAGGTGTTTTTACTTATCTTCGGCGTGATTTCGGGAATAATTTTCTCTGTCATTATGGACGTATGGACAGTACTTTCGTACAGCGATACTTTGAACTTTCAGTTCTTTACAGCATCGTTCATTACCGCTATTCCTCATACTATCCTGTATTCGGTATCGAATTTTATCTTCCTTTTGATACTTTCAAAGCCCTTTGGCGAAAAGCTTGAGAGGATAAAGGTGAAGTATGGGGTGTAGCTTTTATTAAAAGATAACAGCGAGTGTTTCGGCACTCGCTGTTATTATATCAATCAAAATATTCGTTTGTATTCTTATGACTGTCCTTTTGGCTTTCAAAATATTCTTTATATCCGCTAACCTCTATTGCCGCAACGTAGGTCTTGGCGTAGCAAATATTTCCGTTCTTGGTAGTTCCGATCTTCTTATAAAAAGCATAAAACGGAATTCCCTTGGTCGGATTGTTTGTAGAATAATCACTCCCAAACACATATTCAACGTCAACAAAATCGTAGTTGTCAAAGCTTATTTTCTCTTGCGCTGCCATACACAGAGGACAGGAATGTCCGCCGAAGACATAGCCGTTGTATAACAGTGTTTCCGCATCTTCGAGTGATATTTTTTTTGCTTCTCCGATAACTTCATATTCTTTGCTTATATCGACTCGCGTTTTAATGAATTCAATATCTGCAACCGTCAAAATACTGTCGCTTACAATATCGCCCTCATAATTGGCGAAATTATCAAAACTGATACATATATAATCAGAAATGGGCTGTGTCCTTAACGAGTTTATTGGATTGGCGCTTTCATCATAAAAGTAAATCATTACATTTGTCGCACCGTATTCAGAATAATAATCAAAATATCTGATAACTTTTGCATCGGAAAAAGACACGTTAAAGATGTCAAAAAGCTTATTTTTGACAGATTTCAAGGAATTTATAATTTCTTCATCTGACATTCTCTGATCTATCTGTACCGTCTCTCCGTCTAAAATCATCTTTCTATCACTTTTGCTGCTAGAATATAACGAAAAACGATGCTTGATTTCGGTTTGACTCATATTCATACTATAAGAACCGCTTTCTATATGAACTCTAAAATAAACTTCATCTTCTTTCTTAATTTCGTATTTTGGAACATTGATGTTCAAAGAATCTGCTATACCTGGGAGATAAGTATCTATGAAATCCTTAAATTCATTCTTTTTTAATGGTCTTTTTTGAACGTTAAACTGATAAATACTTAAATATTCTTCACTTGGTATTTCATCAATATACAAGTATTTCGAGTCGGACACATAGCGTTTAACGTAAGCGTTTGTTGCAATGGCTTCTTTTTGTGTATCAAACAACTTGGAAATATCCGTTGCCGAATACTTAGCATCATCCCAAACGGGAATATCAACGGGAATATTATCCCCTGTAAGCATCGGCACAACGATGATCGCGCTTAATATCAGTGCAAAACACGCGGCAGCCGAAACGATGCGGACAAGCACGTTTTTCCTCTTTTTCTTAACGGTTAGTTTATCTTTTTCTTCAACGTATTTTTTCACAAGGTCGCTGTCGATATTATTTAAACCTTCGTTCCATTCTTCTTTTTTCATACCAAATAACCCTCACTTTCAAGTTTTTCCTTTAAACTGCTTCTAATGGCGGCAAGCTCTTTATTTATCATAGAACGGCTCAGGCTGAGAAGGCTCGCGATCTTGTCAATAGGCTCTGATGCGTAGTATCTGCTCATAAATATAAACTGTCTGCGCTCGGGGAGCGAAGATACAAAATCCGTAATAACCTTTCCGAGACGCTCTGCATCAAACGCTTCGCTTACCTCTTCATCACCCGATACAAAATCTTCAAGCTCTGACAAAGACAGTGTCATTTCTGACGGAATATTGCTCTTTTTCAGTTTGCTGTGATAGCGTTTTACCGCAATTCTTCGTGTGATAACGGTAAGAAATGCTTTCAGAAAATCCGGTCTTTCGGGCGGCATAGCGTTCCACGCGCCGACATACGTATCGTTAATACATTCTTCGCAGTCGAGTCTGTCGCTTAAAAGATTATACGCAACTGTAAAAAGATATTTTCCATACTTTAAGTCGGTTTCCTCTATTGCTTTTTCATCGCGCGCGAAGTAAAGCTCTATTATACCATTATCGTCCATCGGGAATTTCACGTTTTGCTTTGTTTGAAGTTCCATAACTTGCCTCCTTTCCGACATACTTTGAAGGTCCTTCATAAATAATAGTACCGAAAAAATTGAAAATGTGTAATGGTTTCGTGAAGTTTTTTATATTATAACATATTTTTTGCGATTTGTCGAGAATAATAAAAAAAGCACCGAAATCGGTGCTGAAAAAGTGAAGATAAAAAAAAGACAAGCCTCCGACGAAGCTTGTCTTTTCCACGTACCCTGGGGGATTCGAACCCTCGACCTACTGCTTAGAAGGCAGTTGCTCTATCCTGCTGAGCTAAGGGTACATATTCAAAATTTAAGCCGCACAAATGGTGCGGCTCTTAGTCTTTTCAGACCGTTTTATTAAGCGGGTGATGGGAATCGAACCCACATAGCCAGCTTGGAAGGCTGGAGCTCTACCACTGAGCTACACCCGCATTTCGAACTGCTCCATTATAATACCACAACAGGCACGATTTGTCAATGCTCTTTTTCACAAAGTAGGATGGATTTTATGATATTTTTTTGTGCAATTTTGAAAACGGTGTCCTACTTGTTATTTTTATTTTCTCTTTTTCCTTTTATTATTGACTTTTTGCATTTTAAGTGATATAATTTTTATATATAAAACTCACAAAGGACATTTCATATGAAAACTGCAAAGGGCGTAATTTTCGATTTTAACGGAACTCTTTTTTTTGACACAAAATTTCACATAAAGGCTTTTAAAGAAAAGCTTGAGGAAGCGGGAAAGCCTGTTCCCGACGATCATTATTTAATAAAAAACGTATTCGGAAAGCCGAATTCCACGGTCTACAGAGAATTTTTTGATCCAAATGCAACTGACGAGGCTGTACGCGCTTTTGCTAATTCCAAGGAAGACAAATACATCGCTTACTGCGTGGAGCATCCCGAATTTATGCATCTCGTACACGGTGCGCCCGAAATGCTCGACTATCTGTTGGATAACAAGATTCCGTACGCGCTTGCAACAGGCTCGGACCTCAGAAACGTTGAATTTTACCTTAGTGAGCTCGGTATAAGCAAATGGTTTAATTTTAACAATATTACATACGCCGACGGTATCATCAAGGGCAAACCCGAGCCCGACGTTTACATCACCGCCGCAAATAAAATGGGGCTCGATCCGTCGGAATGTATCGTTTTTGAGGACGCCGGAAGCGGTTTCAAAGCCGCCAACGCAGCAGGAGCGCTCGCTGTTATCGCCGTTCGCGAAGAGGATCTTCCCTCTCCGATAGATGACAGCGTAAAAGTTGACCTTGAGATC
Organism: Oscillospiraceae bacterium; assembly: GCA_015064255.1. GTDB lineage: Bacteria > Bacillota > Clostridia > Oscillospirales > CAG-272 > SIG672. The sequence goes on along the minus strand of SVSP01000004.1, from coordinate 1,470 downwards.
TTAAATTACTTAAGCTATAAAGAAATTTTTGCGAAATACGGTCTTTTAAGATAAAATATAATTAATACACAGTTTGACAAGGAGAAAATGTAATGAAAGAATTCTATCCTATTACCATCGCAGGCGTTAAAAGAGAGCTTAAGCTCTGCCCCCTTAACGAAAAGCTTTATATCGGTGCTTTTGTTATCATCGGTGATCCCGAGCTTACAGAAAAAGCTGCGGAAGCTCTTCTGAAAAAGGCTCCCGAATACGACTACATCCTTTCCGCAGAATCGAAAGGCATTCCGCTTGCTCACGAAATGGCCCGTCAGAACAAGGACGCAAAGTACGTTGTTGCAAGAAAGTCCACAAAGCTTTATATGAGCGACGTTCTTGACGTTGAAGTGAACTCTATAACAACAGCACGCACACAGCACCTTTATATCGACGGTGCAGATGCTAAAATGATGTGCGGCAAGCGTGTTCTTATCGTTGACGACGTTATTTCTACAGGAGAATCGCTCAAATCGCTTGAAGCACTTGTGAACGCTACAGGCGCGGAAATTGTCGGACGTATGGCTATTCTTGCAGAGGGCGAGGCGCTGACCGCGACGATATAATCTATCTTGAAAAGCTCCCCCTCTTTGACGCCAACGGCGATGCCATATAATTACAGACTTTTTAGGAGTAAAATATATTATGAGAAAAAGACTTTCTCTTATACTTATCGTTATTTTTGCTTTTACGATGCTTTTGACTTTGTTATTACCGTCGTATGCTTCTGATGAGATAGTCGGATACGAAGATTATTCTTACTCGGAAGCCTCGGAAATTCCGAAAGACGACGGTGAGGAGCATTGGTTTGAATGTGCGCAGTGCGGCTACAAGCAAGACTCGGAGCCTTTTAAAAAGGACAACGATGTGCACTGGCTTGAATGTCCCGAATGCGGTAACAAGGGAGTTGCCGACGAGCATACTTGGAACAAAGAATTTCGCGATTGGTTTATTATCATAAAAGAAACGCGCAAATGTGAGATTTGCTCGGCTTCCCAGGTAAATTACGGACCGATGTTTTATATTTTGGCAGCACTTATGTTTGTCGTTATGATAGTCGCTGTATTGACCTCGGTAATCCGCAAAAGAAAAAAATCATAATTTGTAAAAAAACAGTTTTTCATTTCTCTGTTGTTCTTAACGGAGAAATCACAAAAGTGCAGAAACCGCAGATTGATTTTCTGCGGTTTTTGTGCTATAATAAGGGTGTGGGCATAGCCCGATGCATTTGTAAAACAAATGCGAAACTGGCGATAAATACGGAGGCGGTATATGAAGTGTGGAATATGTGTATGTGGACTAAATGGAAACGGTAAAACAACACTTGCCGGTGCGCTTGCCAAAGAATTAAACTTCAAGCACATGGATATAGAACAATATTATTTCATTTCCACAGATAATCCGTATTCGTCATCAAGAACGAGAGAAGAAGTTGAA
>SVSP01000040.1 GCA_015064255.1 Oscillospiraceae bacterium | reverse complement strand
AATGGAAAAACCATCTCAAACGCCGAAGTTTTTTCCCTTCCCTCAGACTCCCAACCCTTTTCCTTGGCTAAAAGCTTTTCTTTTATTATTTTGTCTTCAGTTTGAGAGAAAACCTTGCGTTTTCTCTTTTTTTGTGTTATAATTTATGTGAAGCGGGATTTTTCATCATTACTTCATTTAGAGTACACATTTTAGTGTATTATAATATTAAAAATATTTTTTGGCGGTGCGATATGAATATATTTAAAAAATCTATTTGCAGAAGTATTTCTGCATTACTTGCGGCTGTTTTTCTGGCTTGCTCACTTGCTTCCTGCACAGGAGAATCGGCGTACGATATTGCCGTGCGCTACGGATTTGAGGGTGACGAGGAAGAATGGCTTGAAAGTCTTGAGGGTAAAAACGGAAAAGACGGTAAAGACGGCGAAAACGGTAAAGACGGTGAGAACGGTAAAGATGGCGAAAACGGTAAGGACGGCAAGGATGGCAAGGACGGTGAAAACGGAATTGCAACCGGAAACGATTCTTCTTACGCGGCGGCTATCGGTCTGCGTTCGGTGGTAAGCGTATTTTCTTTCTTTGAAAAAAATGAATATGCGGGCTACGGAAGAGATCCCGAGGTCACAACATACTCAAGCGCGGGTGCGGGCGTAATATATAAGCTCGATAAAAATAAAGGTGATGCTTATATCGTTACAAACTATCACGTAGTTTATGATAAGTCGAGCAATACCTCCGATAAAATAAGCGACGATATAAAGCTTTATCTCTATGGTCAGCACTATGAAGAAAAGGCTGTCACAGCCGAATATGTTGGCGGCAGTATGAATTATGATATTGCGGTGCTTAAGGTTGAAAACAGCGAAGTAATTAAAAATTCTGACGTTCTTGCGGTAACTCTGATAAATTCCGATTTAATTGCCGCAGGAACACTTGCAGTTGCGATAGGAAATCCCGAAAGCGGCGGAATTGCGGTCACATCGGGAATAATCAGCGTTGATTCGGAATACGTGGATGTAGCGTCGCCAAAGGGAAGCGGTGCTATTGAAATGAGAGTTATGAGAGTGGATACTCCCATAAATCACGGTAACAGCGGCGGCGGACTTTTCGATGCGAACGGACGCCTCATAGGTATAGTAAACGCAAAGACCGAGATAGACGGTGTTGATGATATCGGATACGCAATTCCCGCAAATATCGTTTATGCTGCGACTGAAAATATAATAAATAACTATGAAAAAAACGGCAGAAGCGGAGTATATAAGGCAACCATCGGTATGGGAATACAGATAGATGATTCTTCGGCTGTTTTCGATGAAGAAAAATCACAGGTGCTTATTCAGGAAACGATCGTTGTTTCCGAGCTTACGGAAGGCTCGGTTGCTTCGGGCACCTTTGAGATCGGCGATAAACTCGTTTCGATTTCAAGCGGCGGCAAAACACGGGAAATAAGAAGACTTTTCACGGCTATCGACTTTATTTTGTCCCTTTCTGCAGGCGATGAAGTTACCTTTACGGTAGAGAGAAACGGACAGATAACAGAAGTTAAAATAATTCTTGACGCATCGATTTTTTCAAAAATAGCGTGATTTGTGGAAATTGCACATAATTTGTGTAGGCTTTTTTACATTCAATAAATAAGTGTTAAAAAATCGTTTATAAAATAGATATATTACTTACTTGACAAATACTTAAACAAATGGTAAAATACTCCTACAGTAGGTAGGATAGACTTGCCTATAAGTAACAAAACGGAGACAATTATGAAAAAAATAATCAGAATTACAGCACTTACACTTGCAATGCTTCTTTTGGCGTTCTCTGCATTTTCGTGCACAGGCACCAATCCGGCAGAGGCTACTCCCCAACCGTCCAGCAACCCGACAAACATTACTCTTTCCGGAAACAGTATCTCGACCGATAAAAAGTCCGGCGTAAACATTTCGGAAACAACCGTTACCATAAATGCTCCCGGAACATATAAGTTTACGGGTAAGCTTGACAACGGTAACATTATTGTTGACCTTATCGAAAAAGGTGATATTTTCCTCGTTCTTGCCGGCGCAGAGATCACTTGCTCTGATTTTGCACCTATCTATTGCAAGCAGGCGAAGAACCTCTATATCTATCTTGAAAAGGACACAACCAACAAGATCACAGACGGAAACAACTATGTTCTTGCAGAAGGTACAGACGAACCCGATGCAGCTATCTTCTCCCACGACGACCTCTTCATTATGGGCGAAGGAACTCTTATCGTTGATGCAAATTATAACGACGGTATCACAGGTAAGGACGACGTTAATATCGAAAGCGGAAAAATTGTTGTAGATGCAGTAAACCACGGTATCAAGGGCAAGGATTCTCTTGAGATCAAGGGCGGAAACATTGAAATTACCGCAAACGGCGACGGACTCAAGTCTACACAGGATCAGGATGCTACTCTCGGTTTCGTTGAGATCAAGGACGGCGCAACCGTTAAGATCACGGCAGGAGATGAAGGTATTCAGGCTTTCACAAACGTTATAATCAAGGGCGGAAACATCACCATCGACAGTATCGATGCAGCTATCAAGGCTGAACAGGTTATAGAGTTTAAGGGCGGAACAATTGAGATCAACACATACGATTCTCCTTTCTCTGCAACCAAGATCGAAAAGACTCCTGAGGTTAGCGTTACAGTTAACGGCTCAAAGTATGAGTTTAATTGATCGGACACTGAAAAGTTAATAAAAAGCGGCAAAGGTTTTTTACGAAGCCTTTGCCGTTTTTTTATAATTTTCCGTTTTGACTGCGATATTTTGACGGCGACACGCCCAGCTCTTTCTTGAAAATTCTGCTGAAATAATATTGGTCGCCAAAGCCTGTTGCCGATGCTATTTCTTCTATTGTATAATTTGCCGCGATGAGCATATTTTTTGCTTTTTCAAGGCGCAAAAGATTTATGTATCTGTTCGGAGAGGTATTAAGTGCCGATTTGAACACTCTTCTGAGATGTACCTCCGACATATCCGCAAAGCTTGCAATAGCGCTTACACCAAAATCACTGTCAGAGTAGTTGCGCAGAATAAATGCAACTATTTCTGAGAATTTTTGATTGGTCTTTCCGTATTCTTTGTTCAGAGATTTTATTCCTTGCGAATAAAGTGAGTAAAGGATGCTCATCGCATCGGAAATATACCAGGGATTTTTTGCTGCCCAAATATGAAAGGCTCGCTCAAATTCGTTTTTTACCGATGCACTTGCGGTTTGAAATAAACAGCTTTTGCGCGTTTCGCTTGATTCTTCAAAATCAAAATCTATACAGATATATCGGCTGTTTTCATAAATTTTCATAGCGTACAGACTGTCTTTGGCGAGATAAACAAAGTTTTCGGGAGTGGCAATAAAAGAATATCCGTCAAAAAGGTATTCTACTTTTCCCGAAACGATACAAGCGAAAGCATCGCTGTGACGTCCGATTTTTTTCATAGCTATTTCGCCGGAAATAAATTCGCCTTCAAAAATATTTCGTATTTTAAGAACGCTTAGAGTGTTTTCCACAGTATTTTCACCTCACGGTAAATTAATCTCTTCTTTTAGGGTAGCACAATATAATATATTTGTCAATAAAAATGTTCGAAAAATCCATCTTTGTTTGATTTGTTCATTTACTTAAACAGCGTACGGTTATATAATAAAATAAAATGATAGACACGGAGACCGTTATGAAAATTTATACTATGCCCGAAAATGACAGAAATTATCTTGAAAATAAATATCATAAAACAAGCGAGCCTTTCAATTCCTTTAACAGAATGGCTTACCACGGCTATGAATATGACAGCTCTACGGGTCTTGACGACGAAGGTATAAGAGAAGGTCTTGAAAAGCTTGTGAATTCACTTTGCGGCGAGCCGCGTCCGATAATAAAGGCAAAAGCTATCGAATACGTGCTCGAAAATACCCGCATTGATGTGAATGAACACGACTATTTTGTCGGAATATACAGTTGGAACAGACTTATAGGGAAATATACCGTAGCGAAATGGCGCGACGAAACCTATGCAAAGGCTCGCGCAGAAGCAAAAAGCACGAAAAATCTCGACTACGGAAAGACGGGCACCGCTTGGATAGGACTTGATTTTGACCATACCGTGCCCGATTGGGATTCACTTATCTCTCTGGGATTTGTCGGAATTATGAAGCGTGCCGACGATTCTTATGAAAGGCTTAAAAGTGATGGAAATATAAGCGAGAAGCAGGAAGCCTTTTATCGCTCCATCAAGATAGAATACGAGGCGCTGCTGCGCTTTATTGACCGTCTGTACAGATATTCTCTTACGAAGGATTTTGGCAAAGCAGGGAAAATATCGGCTTGTCTGAAAAACCTTAAAGAGGGCGCTCCGCAAAATACGCTTGATCTTCTTCAGATGATATATATTTACTTTATGGTCAGCGAAAGTGTTGATCATTATCAGGTGCGCTCACTCGGATACGGACTTGACGCGGCGATATATCCTTTCTTTGTGCGCGATATTGAAAACGGTACGTTCACAAGAGAAGAGCTGACCGATTTTATCGCATATTTTATTATGCAGTTTTCGGCAATAGGAAGCTATTGGGGACAGCCCGTCTATCTTGCGGGAACGAATCCCGACGGTACCTCGAAGGTAAACGAGGTTACGCATCTTATTCTTGACGTTTACGATTCTCTCGGAATATATAATCCTAAGCTTCAGATAAAGGTAAATCCAAATACGCCGAAGGATTTTCTCCTCAAGGCGCTCGATATGGTGCGCTCGGGATCAAACAGTATGGTCTTCGTCAGCGAAGATACTGCGCTCAAGGCTCTGATGAGAAACGGTGCGACTTATGAGGAGGCACTTGATTCGGTTATAAAAGGCTGTTACGAATATACCACGAAGGCAAACTGCATAGGAATCTCTTTTAATACCTTTAACGCGCTTAAGCCGATAGCTCTTGTTTTTAACAACGGAAAAGACAAGGAAACGGGAATACAGGTAGGCATCGAAACGGGCGACGTTGCGAATTTTAAGGATTTTAAAGAATTTTATGAAGCATATCTCTCACAGTTTGACGATATTATAAAAAATTCGCTGTACTGCCTTGATTATATGGAAAAATATATTCACGAGATAAATCCGTCATCTTTTTATTCGGCGACGATACCTGCGTGTATGGAAAGTATGACAGATGCGCTCGACTGCGGAATAAAGAACGTTTCGGATGTTCTCGTAAACGGATTTGCAAGCGCGGTAGATGCACTTATGGCGGTTTACGAGCTTGTTTATGAGAAAAAAGTCACAACCCTTGCCGAGCTTAAAGACGCGCTTGAAAATAATTGGGTGGGTTATGAAAAACTCAGACTCAAAGCGCTCGGATGCAAGCATAAATTCGGAGTGGGTGACAAAATGGCAGACTCCTACGCGAACGCACTTCATCATTTTTTCTCGTCGCACTTTGTAGGCAGAAAAAATTGCCACGGCGGCAACTACGAATATGAGCTTCATTCTGCGCGCGCGTTTATCGACCAGGGCAAAAAAACAGAGGCAACTCCCGACGGCAGAAGAGATTTCGAAGATACGTCAAAAAACGTTTCCCCCACGACAGGAATGGACAAAAACGGTATAACCGCGCTGATAAGCTCGGCGACGAGCATAGACCTTTCGGTTTCGGATTCGGGCGCTTGCCTTGACGCTATGCTTCATCCGTCGTCCGTACAGGGCGAAGACGGTCTTGAAGTGCTTTACAGCGTGTTGAACACCTATATTTTAAAGGGCGGTGCAGCTATACACTTCAATGTTTTCGATGCCAATACCCTGAGAGATGCACAGGCGCATCCCGAAAAATATAAAAATCTTCAGGTGAGAGTTTGCGGCTGGAACGTTTTGTGGAACAATATGGCAAAAGAAGAGCAGGATATGTATATTCTTCGTGCCGAAAATATAATTTGAATTTTCAGACCGAAGTTTTGTGACTTTTTGCAAAGGCAAAGCGCACAAAACTTCATAACCAAGAGAAAGGAATGGTCATAAATATGAATGGCAAAGTGACCGAAATAAAGCGTTTTGCCGTACACGACGGCGACGGAATAAGAACGACTGTGTTTTTGAAGGGCTGCCCGCTTAAATGCGTTTGGTGTCATAACCCCGAGGGAATTCCGTTTGCATCACAGCTCGCTTATTATGAAAATAAGTGCATTTCGTGCGGCGAATGTATTGATGCTTGCCTAAATAACGCGCACGGAATGGTCGAAAATTCTCACGTTTTCGATAGAGAGCTCTGCAAGGCCTGCGGAAAATGCGAGGAGGTCTGTCTTGGCGAGGCATTGAAATTTTACGGAAAAGACATGAGCGTTGACGAGCTTCTTCCCGCGCTTCTCGAAGATAAGGAATTTTATGATAATTCGGGCGGCGGTGTTACTCTTTCGGGCGGCGAATGTTTAATGCAATCTCGGTTTTGCGAAGAACTTCTCAAAAAGCTAAAAGAAAACGGAATAAACACGGCAGTAGATACCTGCGGATTTGTGAAAAGGGAAGCTCTTGACGCCGTAATGCCTTATACCGATATTTTTCTCTATGACGTCAAGGCATTTGACGAGGACGTTCATATCAAATGTACGGGCGTTTCGAATAAAATAATACTCGAAAATCTCAAATATATCGATTCCTGCGGCAAAAAAATCGAAGTCAGAATACCTTACGTGCCCGAATTTAACTCCGATCAGATAGAGAAGATAGCCGAACTTCTGTCACAGCTTAAAAATCTTACGAAGGTGCGCGTGCTTGCGTATCATAATTATGCAGGCTCGAAATATGCGTCGCTTGAAATGAAAAATACTCTTCCCGAAAGGCTTCCGAAGAAGGAAGAGCTTGAAAACGCGGAAAGAATACTCAGAGAGAAGAATATTTCGGTCATTTGAGTTGACATATTTTTTCTTGTGTGATAAAATAATACATATTTGAGTTATTTATCTGAAAAGAAAGGCGTTTTCGAAATGAAAGAAAGACTTCACGTGCTTGTCATTCCCACTTGGTACCCAAACGGAAAGGATAAGCTTATAGGAATATACCATAAAACCTTTTGCAAGGCACTCGCCCAAAACTGCGACGTAGATGTAAATATGCTTTATATCGACCGTCAGGGAGTAAGACAGCTCCCAAAATATCCCTTTATGAAAAAGAGATATGATGACGTTTATGAGGAATATACGGTGTATATTCGCAGAATGATGAGTCTTTCAAAGCTCGGATACAAGGTTCAGGTACAGGCGTATACCAAAACTGTCGAAAAGCTCTTTAAGGAATATGTAAAGAAACACGGCAAACCCGACGTGCTTCACGCGCACGTTGCTGTCCCTGCAGGATATGCGGCGGCGTACATCGGCAAAAAATACGGTATTCCCGTTATGGTCACAGAGCACGCGTTCAGACATTTTTCCTATCCCGAAGCAAAAGAGTACGTCGATTTCGTTATGAAAAACACACGCTTCACCTGCGTGAGCGAATATCTGCGCACTATGCTGAAAGAAAATCACGGAATATCCTCTGAAATTCTCGCTAACGTTGTCGATACCTCGGTGTTTAGTAAGCCGAAAAAGCCGTGCGATGACGGCGTGTTCAGACTCGTTACCGTTTCTGCGCTCCGCCCGGGAAAGTGCGTGGACGATACGATAAAAGCGCTAAAAATACTGCGCGACAAGAATGAAATAGGAGAATTCGAGTTCACGGTCGTCGGAAATGGCGAGGCGGAATATATCTACCGTCAGGCGATGGACGAGCTTGATATGAATGACGTTGTAAACTTTGTGGGCAGAAAAACGCCCGAGGAAGCATCCGAATATCTCTCACGCGCCGACACTCTCGTTATTGCATCAAATATCGAAACCTTCGGTATTCCCGCGATAGAGGCACTTGCCGCAGGTGTTCCCGTCGTTACCACGAGATGCAAAGGACCCGAAGGATTTCTTGACGAGAAATGTGCCGAATTCTGTGAGATCGAAAATCCCGAAGACCTTGCCCGCGCGATCAAAAGAATGTATGATCGCAAGGGTACGTTCGACGAGGACTATCTGCGTTTGGTCGCAGACCGCTTCGGCTCGAAATCTATTGCCGAGCAGGCGTACGCGATGTATAAGGAGCTTATAATCGGCAAATAATTTCATAAAAAAACACTTGTACCGCGATACAAGTGTTTTTTTGTCTTTTAATTATTCACCAAGCAAAACCTCTGTATTAGTTCCGTAGAAAATATCGTCGTGTCCGCTGAGAAGCTTGCAAAGCTCTTCCATACGCTCCCACTCGCCGTCCTCGCGGTCAAACTCGTAGCTGTGACCCCAAATGTAGAATACCTGAGGAGTATCGGGTTTCATTTCGATGAACTTTTTAGCCATCTCAAAAACGTCGGGGTGCTTGTGGTGGCAGGTCGGATGGAAACGGAGAAGGTCTGTCTGTACGTCGAAATTGCAGGTGGCTCTCGTCGTGCGCGAATAAAGAACGCCTGTCTGTTCGTCGATAAGCTTTACGACGTTGTCATTGTACGTGCCGTAGGGATAAGCCATACCGACTACGTTGTAGCCCATTATTTCGGAGAGATATTTTCTGTCGTTTTCTACTTCTTTGACAATTTCAGCATCATCTGTCATATTTTCGAGATGCGGATGCGTTACCGTGTGTACCGCAACCTCGTGTCCTTTATAAAGGCTCGGCAGTTCCTCGGGCATAATCGTACGGTGACCCTGTCCGAAAAGTCCCGAGTTGATGTTAAAAGTACATTTGAGCCCATATTTATTGAAAAGCTCAACCAGACGTCTATCCTGAAAAGGCGCGTCGTCATAACTGAATGTGAGTGCTTTCATTTTTCCGTTAAACATAATTTTAAACTCCTTTTGGAACCCACTTTTTGAAAAAAGTGGGTTCCAAACCTCCCACAAAAACTTTTCTGAAAGTGGATAATATATTATTCGAAGGGAGCAGTTTGCGGTTTTCGCGAAGCGAAAAATCGGACGGCTGTCCGATAGCGAAACTGCCAAGCGATGCGAAGCATCGGTTTCCTCACCTTCCTAAAAACTTTCCTAAAAAAGCCATTATTCATTTTCAGCAAAGTTTTTGGGGTTCCGAGAAAGCCGTCGGAGGCAATTTGAGGCAATTTAGATTCCTTTAAAATACTCGCGCATTTCGAGCGCTCTTCCGCAGGACATAGGACCCTCGGAGCATTTGCCCTTAACGCAAGCAGGACCTGCGGCAGAGAAGAGCAGGGGCGCAACACCCTTGACAAGACGGAGCATTTCGATAGCAAGTGCGCGGATTTCCCACTGTGCGCGCGTGCAGCAGCGAAGCTCGAAGAAATTGTAAAGCGAGCGTGTGTTCATAGTCATTATGATGCGTGTGTCGCAGGCGTTGGGGAGGACAAAACGTGCATCTTCGTTGGCTTTTTTGCCTGCAACGCGGAGAGCTTCCTTTTCGTCCATACCATCTGCAATAAGTGCGCTCTTGTGCTTTTCGAGAAGCATTTCGCGCAGACGGTCATAAACCTCGGCATCGTGGCGCATTTCCGCTTCGAAAAGCTCTTTTGCTTCGGGAATCGAAGCAATTTCGGGCGGTGTTATATAGTCAAACGAGCTCTTTTCAACGTATCTTTGGCTCTGAACCGAGAAAGATGCGATGCGGTGGCGTGTTATCTGTGCGAGAAGTGCGCGGGAAACTCCTTCGATACCGAAAGTGAAGGACGCGTGCTCAACAGGGCTTTCGTGACCGAGCTTTGTAAGCGTTTCAAGAAAAGACGCAACCTTGTCGGGAGTTAAATTTTCCATAAGTCCGCTGATGTCGCTCTTTGCGTAGCAAAGCTTTGCCGCCGCCGAAACGAGCTTGTCGGCGTCGGGTGTGTATGCAAGAAGTTCTACTTTCATATCTCTGTAAACCTCGATTTTGTATTAGTTTATTTCAGTATAACATATATTTTTCCGTTTTTCAATAATAAAGGCAAAAATACTCACAAAAAGTATTGTTTTCGGTTGACAAACTTAGCTTTTGGCGGTATAATCTTAATATATTTCAGTTTAGAAAGTGATTACGAAATGATCGATATAAATGATACTATCAGCTCGTGCGAGCTTGCCTATCTCGGAGATGCCGTCATAGAGCTTCTCACAAGACAGCGCCTCGTTGAAAAGGGAATACACGGCGCGGGAAATCTGAATAAAGCCGCGCTCGGATACGTTACGGCAGTGGCGCAGTCGGCGGCAATAGAAAGAGTTTTGCCTGTTCTTACGGAAAAAGAAACCGATGTGTATAAGCGCGGACGAAATCAGCATAGTGCGAGTATTCCGAAAAGCGCGTCTGCCGCGCAGTATAGAAGAGCGACCGGCTTTGAAGCACTTTTCGGCTATCTTTGGCTCGTAGGCGAGCACGAAAGAGCAAAATATCTCTTTTCGGTGGCGTATCCCGAGGTTGAGTCTGATACCGAAAACGCCGAATGATTATTTTTCAGCTACGTTCAGCCTCATATCGGACGCGATATCGGCAAGAGAGCTGTCCGATAAGAGCGAAATAAGCTCATCAAAGGTCTTTATCTTTAATTTTCCGCCTGCTTCACCCGACGTGATCTCCGAATAGATCAGCCAGCGGAGGCGTGAGAGAATTGACGATTCGATCCAATATCTGCGTATAAGAGAGGAATTTTCCTCTCTTTTTTGCATTTTTTCAAGCTTTTTGAGCTTTATATAAAGACCGAGTCCGTCGGACGAATCGTGCCATAGGTCGGCAAACATAAAGTCAAAATTCTTTTCGATATCGCCCGCTTCGAGATACTCAAAAGCGTCGGCTTCGATCACGTTTATCTTGTTTTGGTGCTCGAACTGCGGCAAAATGAACTCTTTAAAGAGTGAGATTATATTTTTGTCGCGCTCGATTACCGTGACAGAGCTTACGTTTTCTTTTTCGGAAACCTGATGTGTGAAATATCCGAGTCCGAGTCCGAGGGTGATGACTCTGCCGCTTGCTTCGGCAATCGGTGCCCTCATAGTTTCTATTTCGTTTGGCGTGACCGTCATCCATTCGCGCCCGTTTTCGTAAACCGCGGGAAATTCGAATTTTTCCTTGAAGAACCCGATGTGCGGAAGCTCTTTAAGATCTTTTTCGACAGTAATGCCGCGGCAAACGAAGGCTTCGTAAGGTGCGTAAAAGCCTGTGCGCATCTCCCAAGCGGCGCGTTTTATTGTCGGAAAGCTGATTTTTTGAATATAAGAGCTGTTTTTATATTCTTTCGGATCGAGAATTTCGACCGATCTTTCAAGGTACTCTTTTTCAAATATCCTGTCTTCCTTGCGCGCGTCGCTGTCGATATCGAAGGCAGCGGAGAGTATCGCGGTGTAGGCTTCGAGAGTGCTGACACCGCAGTCGCGCATAAGCTCGTCGATCAGATCTTTTTTTATAAAATCGGGTTCAAGATTTAAAAAATTGCTGTAAAGATCAAGTATTCTGAAATTTCGCTGTCTTGTTTTTTCAAGATCAAGCAGACGCATAGCATCGTTTTTGGGAAAAGTGCTTTTCAAAATTTGCAGTCCTTTCGGGGAAAAATAGTGAAATCAGTAATAAAATCTTTTTTCGGGTGAGTTTTTTGGGGGTGAGGCTGACAGTATTTTATTCACATCATCCATAGTTAACGATTTAACAATATCCAAGGTGGGTTGCAATTCATAATACTCAAGTTCTGCAATAAAGCTTTCCAAAAAGTGAATTGTTTTTTCTAAAATGTCTTTATCTGATTTTTCTCGCTCACATTTGACCCAAGTTTCATAATCACCCAAATCTGCCGGAGCACCATCAGAGAAGATGTCAATTGACCAACAACTCATTAATCCACCCAAGCAATCATCATATGTTGAGAAATAAATATGATCAAGTATGGATAACATTTTCTTATAATCTTCGCTGACAACTATACCGGATTCTCTTGTTAATTTTTTCATATGTACCTCCTGTTTTGATTAAATCAATATTTGATATTCGCGGTACTGTTTCAATCAAACGCATAGTATTGTTTTCAAGATTTACAGTCCTTTCGAGATGAATTAATATTACGGCAAAAATTATAACGTTTTTTTACATCGCGAGAAGAATTATCGCGGAAAGTCCGACGATGAGTGACAGTATCTTCATAAAAGTCGGTTTTTCCTTGAAAACAAGCATAGAAACGAGCGACGCAACGAGCGCAAGACCTCCGTTAAGACACGGATAGAGGATGGAAGCATCTATCTTCGTGCTGAGGTCGCCGAGAAGTGTATATCCGACGATACTGCCGAGTCCCGCGAATACCATAATAAAAAGGAAAACGGGCAGGGAAGATATATCCTTTTTCGGCGAAAGAAATTTGCCTTTGTTTTCGATAAAGAAGAGGCATAGGAAGAGGAGTGCGGCACAGAGATAACCTATAGAAAGGAATGTCGATGCACTTTCCTTGCCCGCAGTAAACTGATTTTCCTTTTGAATCACAGAGGCAAAGCCGTTGCTGAAAAATCCGATAAGTACAATGCAAAGCCAGACTATACCGCCCTTTTTCTCGTTTTTGTTTTTGCCCGATTGTGAAAATCCCGAAAGGATTATCGAAAGCAGCATAAGGCAAAGTCCGACGACGCGGCGTGCTATTATTGCTTCTTTGAAGAATATAAACGAATAGACGATAGGCACGGCAAGACTCATATTTATTATGACAGCTGTGAGCGACATCGGACCGCACTCAAAGCAGCGTGAGGTCGAATATGCGGTCAAAAAGAAGAGAACGCCGAAAGCTACTGCGAGAATAAATGTGGATACTTCGGGGAGGATAAGTCCTCCGAAAAGCGCGCTGAATACAGATGCCACAAGTGCGGTGCCTGCTTGAAAGAGGCGGACAGATGCGGGATTTTTTTGTATTTTGGTCTGAAAAAGCTTGAGCGATACCGTATTTATCGCGAAAAATATGACAGAAACGAAAAGAAGTATGTAGTTCATTTAAGATAACTCCGTTTGGATATTTTTTGAAGTTCTGACAAAGATATTATAGCAGAATGTGGATAAGAAGTCAAGAGAGGACGCGTTTTGCAGGGAGGCAAGAAGCGTACAAAAGGCACGAAACGTAAAATGACATCCTTGTGTCACAGAAACTCTTTCGGCATAATATGTAAAAGAAGATTAATACCGAAAGGTGTAAACTGTATTATGAAAAGAAGTTCAAATTATTACCGTGTAAATCAAAATTACAGAAATGGGAATCAAATTTACTACAGAAACGACAGAAATTATCACGAGAATTCGGGTGAAAGCATTCATATTCCCGATAGGATAGTATATCTCGATAACGCGGCGACCTCCTTCCCGAAGCCGCCGAGTGTGGCAGAGGAGATGGTGCGTGCGGTAAATGAATACGGCGGCAACCCCGGAAGAGGCTCGCATATACTTTCAAGGCAGGCGTCATCCAAAATTAACGAAGCAAGAGAGCTTGCGCTTCAGGTGTTTGGCGGAAGCAAGAGTGAAAACGTCATTTTTACGCATAATGCTACCGAAGCGCTCAATATGGTAATATTTTCAGCTATGAAAAACGGAGGACATATGCTCATTTCGGATATTGAGCATAATTCGGTTTACCGTCCCGTTTACGCACTCGCATCGCAGGGCAGAGTGACCTTTGATATTTATCCGAGCGTTGGCACCCCCGAAGAAATCGTCAGCGGTATAGAAAGGCGTATAAAAAGCGATACTCAGCTCGTGGTCGCCTGTCATAAATCGAATGTATGTCCGATAGAGCTTCCGATAGATGAAATAGGTCGGCTTTGCGCTTCTAAAAACATCAAATTTATAGTAGATTCCTCGCAGTCGGCGGGAAACAGCGGAATTAATATAAAAAGATGTCAGGCGTGGGCTGTCTGCGCTCCCGGACATAAAGGACTTTGCGGTCCGCAGGGATGCGGTCTTATAGTGCTCGGCGACAGGGTGAGCGCGTCCGACATATTCCCGTTTTACTATGGCGGAAGCGGTATAAGCACGTCCGAAAACGAGATGCCGACTATGCTTCCTCACCGTATGGAAGCGGGGACACTCCCGACTCCCTCGATAGCAGGCCTTTGCGAGGGAATGAAGTATATTATCGAGCGCGGTGCGGAAAATATCGGAAAGTACGAAAACACGCTGATGCTTTCGGCGAGAGAAAAGCTGTTATCACTGAAGCGTGTCAGGGTCTATCTGCCAAACGACAACAGAGGCTCTATTCTGCTCTTTAATATTGACGGTATGTCGTGCAAAGAGGTCGGAGAATATCTCGATAGGCAGAAAATATGCGTACGAAGCGGAATGCACTGTTCTCCGCTTGCGCATAAGCGTATCGGGAGCTACGGCAGCGGCGGCGTGCGCGCGAGCTTTGGCGCATTTTCGCAAAAAGAGGATGTTGAAAGGCTGTATGACGCAGTCAAATCTCTTGTGAAATATCAGTAATAAAAATCAAAACAGATCCGAATTTTGCCGTATATTCTTGTTTCGGATCTGTTTTTTCGATTTTACATTTTGCTGTTGTCAAAAGATATTTACCGCAAAACTGCTTCACTTAGGTATATAATTGCTGCCATTTTGAATATAATATATATAAATTTAGTTTTATCGGTGTAATATGAAAGCTTTATATTGTTTAATTACGGGTTATCTGCTCGGTTGTATCAATCCTGCGCTGATAATATCCAAAGTCAAAAAGAAAAATATAAGAGAAAGCGGAACCGGGAATCTCGGTGCGACAAACGTTATGCTGAATTTCGGCAAGGGATTCGGTGCATTTGTGATGCTGTTTGATGTCTTTAAGGCTGTAATAGCTGTTGATATCGCAATATTCCTTTGCCCGACTGTTCGTCTTGCCGGTCTTTTGTCGGGAGTTTGCGCTGTGCTTGGGCATATTTTTCCTTTTTATCTTAAATTTAAGGGCGGAAAGGGACTTGCATCATTCGGCGGACTTGTTTTGGCACTTGATCCGGCACTCTTTCTGATGCTTCTTGTTTTAGGACTCACTCTTATGTTTATAGTTAATTACAGCTACGTTATGCCGTTTTCGGCAGGCGCGCTTTTTCCTGTGATATACGGTATAAAAACAGGAAATACCGCGGTATTTATGATATCCGCATTTGTCGGCGGACTTATTATATTTAAGCACTATGAAAACCGCGGAAAAGCCTTGCGCGGTGAGGATATCAGAATAAGAGAGCTTTTGAAAAGTCTGATCAGAAGATAAAGTAAAAACACCCGTATCTTTGATATGGGTGTTTTGCTTTACTTATACAAACAGCATTTCGCCGTATGTCGGGAAAGGCCAATATTTCTTTGCAACGAGCGTTTCAAGAGTGTCTGCATAAAGACGTATCTTGTTCATTTCGGGGATTATTTCGTCGCGGGTGAAGTTTGCCTGCATAGATACTTCTTTGATGCTGTCGAGCTTTTCGAGTCTGTCTGCAAGATTGTCAAGCTCTTTTGAAAGTGCATCGGTGTTTTTTGAAATGTCATTCAAAAGCGAAATGTTGAGCGATGAATCTATTCCGATGCTCTTGAAATTCACGACGGTTTCCGTGATTTCCTTCATATAAGAAATTGATGCGGGAATTATTTCCTTTTTCGCCATATCAAGCATAGTAGATGCTTCGATGTGAGTCATCTTGACGTAGTCGCTGAACATAATTTCGCGGCGGGAGATGAGCTCGGCTTCTGTATAAACGCGGTGACGCGCAAAGAGCGAAATGTTTTTGGAATCTGTGAGATGAGGTACTGCGTCGGCAGTTGTGCGGTAGTTGCAAAGTCCGCGTGCCTGAGCCTCGGTCACCCACTCGTCGGCATAACCGTTGCCGTTGAAAAGAATGCGGCGGTGCTTTTTGAAGGTATCTCTTATAAGACGGCGCGCGGCAGATTCGATGTCCTCGTTCTTCTTTTCGAGCTTGTCGGCAAACTCAGAGAGAGCCTCTGCCATTATCGTGTTCAGGACGATGTTGGGGTCGGCGATCGACTGAGAAGCACCCGGCATACGGAATTCGAATTTGTTACCCGTAAAGGCAAAGGGGGAGGTACGGTTTCTGTCGGTGTTGTCGCGTACGAATTCGGGAAGTGTGTTTACACCCGTTTCCATATGAGTCTTTTTGCTTCCGCCGTATCTTCTTCCCGTGATGATAGAGTCTATTATGTCGGTAAGCTCTTCGCCGAGGAAGATGGAAAGGATAGCGGGCGGCGCTTCGTGTCCGCCAAGACGGCGGTCGTTTGATGCAGACGCGACGGAAATTCTGAGAAGATCCTGGTATTCATCGACAGCCTTTATCATAGCCGCAAGGAATAGGAGAAAACGTGTGTTTTCATAAGGCTCTTTGCCGGGATCGAAAAGTCCTACGCCCGTGTTTGTTGAAGCAGACCAGTTGTTGTGCTTGCCGCTTCCGTTGATGCCGTCGAAGGGCTTTTCGCCGAGCAGACAAACGAATCCGTGACGGAGCGCAACCGTTTTCATAGTTTCCATCATAAGCTGGTTGTGGTCTGTCGCTGTGTTGGCGTTGGAATATGTAGGAGCAAGCTCGTGCTGTGCGGGCGCAGCTTCGTTGTGCTCTGTTTTTGCGTATACGCCGAGTGCCCAAAGCTCAAGGTCGAGGTCTGCCATATATTCTTTAACTTTTGGGCTTATAGTTCCGTAATACTGGTCGTTAAGCTCCTGCGTTTTGGGTGGCTTTGCGCCGAAAAGAGTTTTGCCTGTGTATATAAGGTCGCTGCGCTTTTCGTACATATCCTTGTCGATAAGGAAATATTCCTGCTCTGCGCCGACCATAGGCGTGATTCTTATTGATTCGTTGTCACCGAGAAGGCGCATAACGCGGAGCGCCTGATGGGAAAAAGCCTCGATAGAGCGAAGAAGAGGAGTCTTTTTGTCGAGAACCTCGCCTCCGTGAGAGCAGAATACGGTCGGAATACAAAGAGTATCGTCCTTTATAAAAGCGTAAGATGTAGGGTCCCACGCGGTATAGCCTCTTGCTTCGAAGGTTGCGCGAAGACCTCCCGACGGAAATGATGATGCATCAGACTCGCCTTTGATAAGGTTTTTGCCCGAGAATTTTGTAAGTACCGTGCCGTCGCTTTGTACCGTGAGGAAGGAATCGTGCTTTTCGGCGGTGATGCCTGTCATAGGCTGAAACCAGTGAGTGTAATGTGTCGCGCCGTTGTCGATCGCCCAGTCCTTCATAGCGTTTGCTACGATATTTGCAACAGAAAGGTCAAGCTCCTTGCCTGCGGAAATAGTGTCGCGCAGGGAAATATACGTTTCTTTCGGAAGGCTTTCCCTCATTACCGCGTCGTTAAAGACCTTACTTCCGAAGAGTGAATTCAAATTTGCCATTTATATTTACCTCGTTTCAAGTATTCGTTAAATTACCCTATTGCTTCATCATTATATATGAAAATGCTGATTTCGTCAATAGAATATGCTGAAAAAACGAAAAAAATCGCTATTTTTTTGTGTAAAACTAAATTTACACTTATGTTTTCACTTATGCGACGATGTGTCAATTTGTGCCGCAACAGACTCGGAACGGTATTTGGCATAATAAACAAAAAGCAGGCGCAACTTTGTTCAAATGTGTTGACAAATGCCATAAAATGTGTATAATAAAATCAGAGGATAATATTACCTTTCATATTATCACTTAATTAAATAAGAACAGGAGGAAAACTTATGAAAAATCTCATTCACCGTTTCGCAAATATGCACAGCTTTCCCCTGCTGATTCGCAGGATGAGGGCGGAAAAATAAAATTTGACCGCCTGAAACAAGCTGA
>SVSP01000039.1 GCA_015064255.1 Oscillospiraceae bacterium | reverse complement strand
AGGTGTGGGTGTAGGATCCGTGCCTGTACCGGGATCGTCGGGATTTGCATTCGGATCGTCGGGATTTGCATTCGGATCGTCGGGATTTGCATTCGGATCGTCGGGAGTCACGTTCGGATCATCCGGATTTGCGTTCGGATCATCCGGATTTGCGTTTGGATCGTCCGGATTTGCGTTTGGATCGTCCGGATTAACAATAGGATCGTCGGGTAAAATAGTTGAAGGATCAACGCCAAGGCTTACGACTATCGAAACCTCGGTAACGTGAGAAAGAACGACAGATCCGAAATAGGGGAACTGACTTATTACCTGACCTGCGGGAACCGTAGGAGAATACTCATAGGTGACTTCGCCGAGTCGAAGCTTGTTTTCAATCAGAATAGCGTGGATAGCACTTGCGTTTTTGCCCGAAAGATCGGGAAGTGTAACGTAAGAAAGCTCTTGCCCCTTACTTACGTAAAGTGTTATTTTTGTGTCGCTTGTTATATACGAGCCTGCTTTGGGGAAGGTATAGATTACGTTACCGTTTGGAATGGCAGAGTTGTACTCGCGAATGATCTCGTATGAAAATCCTATACGGTTAAGGTCGATTATGACGTCCTTATGATTAATTCCTACGTAGTTGGGAAGGATCGTCATTGATTCGCCGCTGCTTATATAAAGAGTGATGTCACACTTCTTTTCACCGGGAATAATAACTCTTTTCGAGCCTGCTTCGGGCGATTGCGATATTACAGTGTTAACCATATAATTCTGGTCCTGCTTTTTTATGACAGTGACCGAATATCCGAGCTTTTTCATTTGTGTGAGCATCTCTTCGTCGTATATTCTGTTTGTAAAATCTTCAACTACGAGAAGCTGTGAATCGCTCGAAGAAAGGGATTCCATAATATAATTGTCGTAAACGTAATATACCGTCATAACGGCTACTATAATGCAAGCGAGAAGTGAGCCTGCAATTATAGAGATAAACGAAACCTTTGACGGCTTGGTTTCGACAACAGTAGTGACTATTTTTTCGGTTTTCGGTTTTTTGGGGGTATATTTTTTCTTTTTGCTCAAAATTTCATCCTCATTTTGCTTGTCGATAAGATCGGTTTGATTTCCTGCCGACGGAACAACGATTATATCGTCCTTGTGCTGCGGAGCCGCCTTGAAGAAACGGCTATCTGCAGGAACCGAAACGAAATCAAATATAGCATCGGGTGTTTCTCTGAAGCGTTTTACGGCGGCGAGCATCTGACCCGCATCGCTGAAACGTTCATCAGGATCTTTTTCGATAGCGTGCAGTATTATCTGTTCAAGACCTTTTGGGAGTGCAGTTATTTCGGACGGCTTTTGAGGCTCGTCGTTTATCTGCATATAAGCAACCTCCATAGGATTGTCAGACGTGAAGGGAAGCTTTCCGCAAATAAGCTCGTAAAGCATAATTCCGACCGAATATATATCTCCGCGGGCATCGATGTTCTGACCGCGCGCTTGCTCGGGACTTATATAATATACCGTTCCGACACCCTTGTCGTCAGGCTCGGTTACGTGAGGGTCGTACTGCTTTGCAATACCGAAATCTGTTAATTTTATTGTGTTATCAGAAACGACGATTACGTTTTGCGGCTTGATGTCGCGGTGAACGATACCTTTGGAATGGGTATGGTCGAGGGCGTCGAGTATCTGCGTAATGAAATCAAGAGCTTCTTCGTGAGAGAGAGAACCCTTCGATTTGACGTAGCTTTTGAGAGTAGGTCCGTCGAGGTATTCCATTGTAAGATACTTGTACTCACCGGTCATTGAGATGTCGTATATCTTTCTGATGTTTGGGTGAGAAAGCATAGATATTGCGCGTGACTCGCTGTCGAAACACTCAAACGCGTTTTCGTCCGAAAGAGCTTCTTCCTTGAGTATCTTAATTGCTATATCGCGCTCGTCGCGCTTGTCGTATGCACGAAAAACGACAGCCATACCGCCGATGCCGAGAATTTCTTTGATCTCGTATCTGTCGTCTATGAGCATACCGATGTATTTATCAAACTGCGTCATTATGAGTGTTCCTTTCGTAGTAATGTTTTTTCACCGTCGGGCGAAACTGTCAAAACTGTGATATTGTCATTTGCACCGCGTTCTTTGGTGAGCTCCATAAGCTTTTCAACCTTCTCTTCGGGTAATAAGCTTTCTTTCATTACAGAAGCTATCTCGCTGTCGCTTACGTGGAGCGTAAGACCGTCCGAGCATATCAGAAAAGAATTTACCTTGGATAAATTCAAAACAGTGATGTCGGGCAGTATAAAATCCTCTGTACCGATTGCTTTTGTCAAAACGTGAGCGAGGGGATGATCTTCGGCTTCTTCTTCATTTATCTGTTTCGTATCCAAAAGATAGCGGACAAGCGTGTGATCGGTCGTTGTAAGATTAAGCTTTCCCGAGATAAGAGCATAAACTCTGCTGTCACCGACGTGAAAAATATAAGCTTTTTTGGGTGTCAGAAGTATTGCCGCAAGAGTTGTGCCCATACTTTCACCTTCGGGCAATTTAAGCGACTGCATATTGACAATCAGTGAGGTGTATGCTACAGCGTCTGAAAGTATGTCTTTTATTTTTGAGTCGATTATTCTTTTGGCACCGTAGTTTTTTAAAGCATCGGTAAGATATTCTGTAAGCGTTTCCTTTGCAAGCGTGGACGCAACCAGACCCGATGAAAGTCCGCCCATACCGTCAAATACTGCAGCAAGAAAAAAGGAGCTGTTTATTTCAGAAAATATATAGCTGTCCTGATTTTCACCACGGACAAGACCCTTGTCGCTTTCACCGTAGAAAAACAAAATATCACCAGATTTCAAAATTAGTTTGTGCTTGTTTATTTGTTTATATGAATTTCATTATTTGTCATTATTTGAAGATGCCTTATGGCGGAGCTGTCCGCAAGAGGCGTCAATATCGGGACCGAGCCGTCTTCTGACGGTCGCGTTTACGTGAAGAGAGTTCAGCGTGTCGCAAAACAGCTTTACGTCTTCGCGGCTTCCCGCCGAAAACTGCCTTTCGTCAACGTGATTAAGCGGTATCAGATTGATGTGCACCGGACGGCTTCCGAAATATTTTTTTATGAGCTGTGCAAGCTTTTTTGCCTGCTCGACCGAATCGTTTTCGCCCGATATGAGGGTATATTCAAATGAAATCCGTCTTCCCGTTTTGTCGAAATACTTTCTGCAAGCTGTGAGAAGCTTGTCGATATTCCAAGCGTTGTTTACGGGCATTATGCGGGAACGGTCCTCGTCACAACACGCGTGAAGCGATATTGAAAGCGTTATCGGGAAATTTTCATTTGCGAGCTTTTCTATTTTGTCCACAAGACCGCAGGTCGAAAGGGAGATGTGGCGGTATCCGATGTTGAGTGAATCCTTGCTTCCGACAATCGATAAAAAACGCATAACGTTGTCATAATTGTCAAGCGGTTCGCCGATACCCATCATAACCACGCCGGAAATTCTCTCACCGAAATCGCGCTGTGCGGAAATTATCTGTCCGAGTATCTCGCCGGCAGAGAGGTCGCGCACCTTTCCTCCGAGTGTTGATGCACAGAATTTGCATCCCATACGGCAACCCGCCTGCGTAGAAACACATATAGTATTTCCGTGTTCGTACTTCATTACAACGCTTTCGATAAGCTGACCGTCATACATTTCGAAAAGATACTTTACGGTCCCGTCAAGAGAAGACTGCTGTTTTCTGACTATTTGCGGGTAGAAGAGAAGTCCGATCTCTCTGTCGGAAAGCTTTTCGCGCAGAGATTTAGGAATATTCGTCATCTCGTCGGGAGAAGCACCGAAACAAAACCATTTTAAGAGCTGATCTGCACGGAAGGGAGCTTCGCCAAGCTCCTTTAATTTTTCTTTAAGTTCGGTCGATGTGAGCGATAACCACTCAAAAGGGTGTGACATATTATGTACACATATTTCCGAAATCGAAAAATCAAAGTCGAGAATCGGAATTTTACTCCTGTTTATAATTAGACATCATATTATATCACATATCTATAAAAAAAGCAAGAAAAACGGGTGAATTTTTTGTTACGGACTTAATAAAGTTTTTTTATCTTCAAAAACTTTGCCGGAATGAAATTTAATAAAAAATGCAGAATTTACAATTGATACATAAAAAAAGCACTCAAAAGTATTTATTTTTGAAATAAGATATGATATACTAAGCGTGACCTGAATTTTCGGGAATAACGAACGGTCTGATTTCCGACAGAATATCTGCCGTTTCGATAAATATCAGCCTGTCGGAGAAGGGAGAAATACTATGGCTAAGGAAAAGAGTGCTCTCAGCGTAGCTCTTAAGATAATCGGTGCTGTTGCTGTTGTTGCCGCTATTGCTGCTGTTGTTGCTATTATCGTTAAGAAGATTTCCGATAAGAAGAACGCAGAATGCTGCTGCTGCGAATGCGACTGTGATTGCGACGAACTCTGCGAATGCGAATGCGAGTGTGACGAAGCTTGCGAATGCGAGTGCGAATGCGAATGCGAAGAATCAGAGGCTGAAGCTGAAGCTGAAGAAGCTGCAGACGCTGAATAAGTTTTATCAGAACTCCCCGAACAAGATTTTCTTGTGTCGGGGACGTTTTGTTTTTGAGTGAATTTTCCTCTTGAATAAAAACGTAAAATGTGCTATTATAAATAAAAACATCACATAAGGACGGAAAATATGAACATTGCGGTTATAGGAACGTTTTGGCTTACAGAAAATTTTATAAATGCCATCAAGATAACGGACGGCGCAAAATATTATGCACAATTTTCGCGCAGTATGGAGAGAGCAGAGGCTTTCGCAGAAAAGCACGGCGGAGCAAAGTGCTTTGATGACCTTTATAAAATGGCAGAAGATAAAAATATCGATACGGTATATATAGCATCCCCGAATATGACGCATTATGAATATACAAAGCTCTTTATCAGTGCGGGTAAAAACGTGTTTTGCGAGAAGCCTATCACGGTAACTCCCGCTGAACATAATGAACTTTGCGCGCTTGCCGATAAAATGGGTGTTATTTACGCAGAGGCTATGATGAATTACCATCTTCCTCAGCTTGATGCCATAAAAAATAAGCTTGCGGTCTCGGGCGACGTGGTTTCGGCGCGTATAGACTTTTCACAGCGCTCGTCTAAGCTTGAAAGAGTAAAAAAAGGAGAAACTATATCGACCTTTGATAAGAATTCGTGCGGCGGCGCTCTTATGGATCTTGGCGTTTACTGCGTTTATCTTGCGGCGGCACTTTTCGGTGAGCCGAGCAAAATAAGCGCATCGGCGCATTTTTGGGAAAGCGGAGCAGATATTGCGGACAGCGTTATACTGACATACGATAAATTCGATGCGGTCCTGACATTTACAAAGCTTGCCGAAAGCAGCGCGAGGAGCGAGATAATCTGCCGTGAAGGTACGGTGTCTATTGAACAGCCTGCACAGCTTCGCGGCGTCGGATATAAGGATGCGCAAGGAAATTTTGATTATATACATAGGACACTCACACCGGTCGAATGTATGGCTTGTGAGCTTTCGGATTTTATTTCGTACAAGTCTGACGAGAATAAAAAGAGCTATCTTGAGGCAAGAAAAACGGCTTCTCTCGTGTCTGAAATAATGTACGAGGTGAGAAAAATAATAGGATACGATATATCTTCGTGTTCTCTCAAATAATTGCCGATCTTATAGTTAAAATTCGCTAAAAAAATCGTTTTTTCTCTTGAAAATGGTGCGAATATACGAAAATGATCTGCCTGTATTGACAAAACCGAAAAAATGAGTAAAATAGAATGGTATGAAATGATGATTAAAATCGGTTTGCTGTGTCTATCTGTGGCACGGCAAACACGAATGTTGCAACCTTTTTGTTGTAGGAGGAGATAACTATTTTGTTTACTGCTATATTTAAGCCGCGCAAGGAAGCGAATTGGCTTACTGTAAATATAACAGCATTGTTTTGGGCATTTATAATATTCTGGCTTATGCAGCTCGCTGTAAGTGCCTCTATTTCATCAATTTTTAAGTGTAACATTGTCGGAGTAATTGCGGGCAATATCCTTGTGAGAATTCTCAGCGGAGTTGTTCGTATAATAATGAACACGCTGATTATTTACGCTCTTATTATGACCTTTTCATTGATATTCAAATCAATGAAGGTTGGAATAATTTCTGTGCTTTCAGCTTCGGTTATTCTCGGAATTGCGAACAATTTTGTTGTTCAGACGAGAGGAAGAGAAATTTCCTTCAACGATATAAAGTCTATAGGTACGGCACTTGCGGTCGTGGGTGACTACTCTTTTTCGCTGATGATAGGATCGATAATTTCGATAATCCTTTCGGTCGTTGCTATAGTATATCTTGTCAGATCCGATTACCCAAAATTTTCGGGACTCAAGAAATCAATGAAGCATTTTCTTACTGCCGCACTTACGATAGTTCTTTGTGTCACTACCGTGTTCAGCGGAATATCCATCGGATATGCTTCGAGAAATTACCGTTCACAGGGAACTGAATATAACGGATATTATCTTAACTTTATTTATTCGATAAAGAATTCGAGAATAAAGGCACCTGTTACATATTCTCCCGGCGCAATACTTGACGCTATTGAGAAAAATGATTTTTCATCGCTTGTCGGATCTTCAAAAGACGTAAATGTTATAGTTATAATGAACGAGTCTTTTGCAAATCTTAAAGAGGTTTGTGATAACTCGGGAGCCGAAACAAAGCTTGAAACAAACGTTGAGCTTCTTCCGTATTGGAACTCAATAGAAAACGGAGTCTTCACCTTTGAAGACGGAAGTACACAGACGTTTATAAAAGGTAATGCACTTTCTTCGGTTTACGGAGGAAATACGGCAAACTCGGAATACGAATTCCTTTCGGGCTCTTCTATGGCGTTTATCCCCGAAGGATCGGTGGTTTACAATGGAAAACTTAACGAGGAGAACTCATACACACTCGTTGATTTCTTCAATTACGCAGGATACAGAACGGTAGGAATACACCCCGAACAGCCCGAAAACTGGAGCCGTAATTCGATATATAAGTATTTCGGATTTGACGAAGTCTATTTCAAGGGTGATTTCTCGGAAATTCCCGCTGAGGACTATTACAGAGGTCACGTAAGCGATAAGGCAATATACGATAGAATAATCGATATATATGAAACGAAAGAGGAAGGCGAAAAGCTCTTTACTTTCGCGGTCACTATGATGAATCACGGCGGATATAATCACTCTTCCTTTGAACCGACTGTTACCGTTGAGGGCGACAGCGCGGCAAGTGAGTATCTGTCGAGCGCAAACGAATCTGATAAAGCGCTTGAATATCTTATGGATTACTTCGACGATGCCGAAGAGGAAACTCTTATAGTTGTCTTCGGGGACCATCAGCCTACGATGTCAAGCTCGTTTACTTCTCTCTATATGGGCATAGACGGTGCATCGACAGTAGAGGATATGCAGAAGATGTACACCATCCCGTACCTTTTCTGGTCTAATTTTGAGATGGATTCGGATATAAACGACAGCCTCACAAGTATCAACTATCTTTCCACCGCGATGCTTGACATTTGCGGAATACGTAAGAGCGCATTTTTTGAAACTATTGATAATATCCGCGAGGTTATTCCCGCGATAAACGCATTCGGTTGGTATGATATTGACGGAGATTTCCACGATTTTAAGGACGTGGGAGATACCGATATTACGGTGAAAGAAAAGGAACTGCTTGAACTGTATGAGCATCTTATCTTCAATCTGATTTTTGATGAAGATAATAAGCTTGTAAACGTATTCGGCTTGCCTAAAGTAATTCAAAACCATACAACAGTGCACGAAGTGGAAAGCTTCCATAAATTCAGATATTCGCCCAAGGTTTTCGGAGCAAATAACTGATGCGTATAAGTTAAAAGTAAATAAGATCGCCGCGCAATTAAGCTTAACTGCACGGCGATTTTGTTAGTTTATAAATTTTATTCGTTTTTCAAGCTTTTCACGCGGAATATCAAGCGCTTTGGCACATGAAGTGCATTTTATCTTTATATCCGAACCAAGACGGAGTATTTCAAATTTGTCACATCCGCAGGGGTGCGATTTCTTGAGTGTGAGTATGTCGCCAACCTTTAAAAGAGGAATTTCCATTTTTGTTCTACCTAAAATAAGATTTGATTACTCGGCAATATTCAGAAGTATTTTTCCGTATTCACTGAGAAGTGATGAAAGTTCGGAGTTTTTTATAAATATTTCGATAGGCCCGCTTGATACAGGTGCAAGAGTACCGGAAGGGAATAAAAAGAGAATTCCGTTTGACTCTACCGACCACGCGGTATCTATAGTGCTTTCGACGCGCTTTTCGTAGTTGTCGTACAGCACAGGGAACTCGCTGCTGCTTTTTTTGTCTGCGATTATGCTGTTTACTGCGCTTACGGCGTCATTCATAATAGCGTCAAGAGTTATGTCGTTTGAGCTGAGAAGAATGTCCAGATTATAATTTATACGCGATTCGCGTGTCGCACCGTCGGGGAGAATCTCGGAGAATATGAAGCTTATGCTGAAAATTTCGGATGAAAAACGGTTTACGGTGTAGTATCCTGTGATCTGTGGCTGAACTTTGAAATCGTCGTTTGTTCCGAGCTTGTAAAGCTGAGCACGGGCGTTTACGTATTCTTTTATTTCTGATGATATCTTGCTGAGTGCTTCCACAAAGGCTGTAACGTCGCTTCCGTCGTTTGACGTCACGTACGGATAGGAATATCTCGACTCGCAAAGTATGTTGCCCTTTTTATCAGTCAGCGTGTTTTTTACAACAGTGGGTTTTATTGACCAATCGGGAATGATCTCGTCGGGTGGAACGTCGCCTGGATTATCTCCGGGATTATTATTCGGCTTGTCGTTTGGCTTATCATTGTTATCGGGAGGTGTACCCGGATCTTCGCTGTTTGGGGGCGTAGAAGTGACGGGTGAAATATTTAAAATATCGGATGCCAAAACGATAACAAGCGATGCGATGATGGCTAATGCCAAAATAGTTTTGACTGCGACGGCTAATTTTTTCACGTTCTCACTCCTTTGTAATTTTAATAATAAACTATATATAATAATATCACAAAATATTTGTATTTGCAACAGAAATCCGAAAAAAGGATTTGTAAAAAATATATAAATGAAATAAAAAAACGGATAAATGAGGAAAATCTTATGTTTAAGGCTGTAATTTTTGATCTTGACGGCACACTTGTCGATACACTCGGCGATCTCACTTTTGCTATGAATGAGATGCTAAGGCATTTCGGATATCCCGAAAGGAGCAGAAAAGAGGTAGAAACCTTTATCGGTAACGGTCAGAAAATGTTTGTTACAAGAAGTTTGCCCGAATATGCGCGAAGCGAAGAAAATATCGCTGTCTGCACAGAGTATTATGCAGAGAAATATTCTGAAAATATCGTGAAATATTCGGTACCCTACGAAGGAATTGTCGATATGCTTGAGAATATGAAAAAGGCGGGAATTAAGATAGCCGTACTCTCTAACAAATCGGACGTGCACGTACAGAAAATAATAAAAACGCTTTTCGGTGAAGACTTTTTCGATGCTGCTCTCGGTGCCGGACGCTTTGCGGTAAAGCCCGCTCCCGAATCTGTGCTCTATACGGCAGAAACGCTCGGTGTAAAGCCCTCGGAAATCGCTTTTGTCGGAGATTCGGATGTTGATATAAAGACCGGACATAATGCGGGAATGTATTCTGTCGGCGTTTCGTGGGGATACAGAGGCCGTGAAGTCCTTTCTTCTGCGGGCGCAGATAAGATTGCGGATAACGTGTCAGAGCTTCGCGAAATACTTGCATAATATTTTGTATATCAAAATATAGTTTTAGTTGACAAAATCAATTATATCTGCTATAATTGATATGTTACGGTATAAATTATCGGAAAATTTTGAAGAGTAAGGAGCATTTAAAGATGGCAGATACTTGCCGTGAGATCGGAAGCATACTTTCTTCGGTAATATATAAAAACGATATTCTTAAGCGAATAGTATCCGACGATATTGCAAACGGTCGTTTTGTTCATTCTTCTATAATAGAAGGACCGCCTAAAAGCGGTAAGCTTACTCTTGCACGCGCAATAGCCGCAGAGCTTTCGGGCAGTGATTCGGCTGCCGATAAAATTCTGCGCGGAATATGCGCCGACGTTTACGAAATAGAGCCGAAAAACGGCCGTAAGACAATAGGAATAGAGGCTGTAAGAGAAATACGCGCAACTGCTTTTATAGTGCCGAATGATTCGGATATAAAGGCGTATATAATACGTTATGCGGATACGATGACGGTACAAGCACAAAATGCAATACTAAAGCTCCTTGAAGAGCCGCCTAAAAACGTCTATTTTATGCTTCTTGTCGAAAATGCGGCATCGCTTCTTGCAACGGTAAGGTCACGCGCACCGATACTTCGTATGCAGGTCTTTTCAGCGGAAGAAATTCGGGAGTATCTTCTTGAAAAAAGTGATCGCGCACTTGAAATGTCAAGAAAAATACCGGATGAATTTTCGCGTATTTTGGCACGCTCGGGCGGAAGCATAGGAGAAGCACTCCGAATAATCGGCGAGGGCGATATGACGCAGGCTCTCGGTAAACAGGTAGTAGAGCTTCTCGGTGTTCTTACCGATAAGGATAGGGCGGCACTTGCCGTTTTCCCTTTTCCTGCTAAAAACAGGGAAGAGCTTTCCGATTTTCTCTCAATGCTGAGAACTGCACTTCGCGATATGACCGCATCAAGAAGTATAGGCAAATGCGAAATGCTCTTCGGTGACGACGAAAAAATGGCAGAGCTTTCGAGAAAGGTTGGAATGTCAACACTTCTCAGAGCAGAGCTTACGGTTACCGAGCTTTTAAATAAGCTTGACCGTAATTTGGCTATTGCAAATATTAAAGCCGAAATGGTAATATCTCTTTGGAAAGCGTTTTCACAGTAATTTGCACCAAAAGAAAATACAGATAAATATAACAAGAATAGGAAATTCATATGAGCGCATATAAAAATCGCAGAAAATCTTTCGGAAAGCTCGAAAGACAGGATAAAATTATAGAACGCGAAAAATCAGAAAATGTTGCGAGCGAAGACGAATTTGAAGAACTTGAATCAGAGGATTCGTTTGCGCACGACGATGTTTACGGCAAAAATGCAGTTGATAACAAGGAAAAGAGCGAAGAGCCCGTTTACTTTGATAACGAATATGCGGATATGCCCGAATTTGCCGAGGTAATAGGCGTTTCTTTCAGAGGGTCGGGTAAAATGTATTATTTTGCCGCTAACGGTTTCGTGGCAAAAGATGGTGACAATGCTATCGTCGAAACGGCACGCGGAGTCGAATACGGTAAAATAGTGCTTACCAATAAAATGGTGTCTAAAAAAGAGCTTGTACTTCCTCTTAAAAACGTTATTCGTATAGCGGATGAAAACGATACTGCCAAGTTTGAGGAAAACAAGAAAAAAGAAGAAGAAGCTTTTGATATTTGCCAGAAGAAGATCGTTGCACACGCTCTTGATATGAAGCTTATAGACGTCGAATATACATTTGATAATTCCAAGCTTCTTTTCTACTTCACCTCGGATGACAGAGTTGATTTCAGAGATCTTGTAAAGGATCTTGCATCGGTATTTAAAACGAGAATTGAACTCAGACAGATCGGCATACGCGATGAAGCTAAGCTTATGGGGGGGCTCGGAGTGTGCGGAAGAGCATTCTGCTGTCACAGTTTCCTCGGAGATTTTGTTCAGGTGTCTATAAAAATGGCAAAAGAGCAGAATCTTGCTCTCAATTCTGCAAAGATATCGGGTGCTTGCGGACGCCTTATGTGCTGCCTCAGATATGAATATGACACGTATCAGGAAGAGGCAAGGCGTACACCTAAGGTTGACAGCCGTGTTATTACTCCGGACGGTGCAGG
This sequence comes from Oscillospiraceae bacterium, assembly GCA_015064255.1. GTDB lineage: Bacteria > Bacillota > Clostridia > Oscillospirales > CAG-272 > SIG672. The sequence goes on along the minus strand of SVSP01000039.1, from coordinate 6,104 downwards.
TAAGGTTACGGAGGCAAAACCGCTTCTCGGACTTGTAAAGGTCGCTCTTGACGAAACGCCCGAAGAACAGAAAGTTTACGACAGAAAGCTTCTTCGCCCCGAAACTCCCGAAGAATTCAGAGCTGCACAGGAAAAGAAAATGCTTCGTGAACAGAAGGAAGCTGATATTGAAGATGTTCAGAATTCTTCTAAGGCAAATGAACAGGTCGAAGCAAAGGCTTCGGCACTTGAAAAGCAGCTTTCCGAAACAAAAGAGAAAAGTTCCGAAAAGAGTCCCGAGCATCCGAAAAAGACGAGCGACAAGGGTGAGCATCATAAGGAAAGACAGTCCCGTTCGAATAATTCGGGATCAAACGGTTCAAACGGTGCAAATAAGGATAATAAATCCCTGCCTAAAAATCAGGACGGTGTACCTGCAAAGGATAATGCAAATGTTGAAAACGCCGAGAAAAATTCTCAAGGTGACGTGACGCAGAGTAAAGAAGAAAATGCAAAAAACCACAAACCGCACCGCTATAACCGTTCGAGATACAGAAAACCGAAGAATCCGAATAAATCTGACGGATAAAAGCAGGGCGGAGAATAAAATATTTTAAAAAATATATAAATACTCATTGATTTTTTAAAATGTTTGTGATATAATGAGAAAAAAATATCGGAGGTGTTTGTAATGGCTTACAAAATCAACGCTGAAGAATGCATCGGTTGCGGTGCATGTGCCGAAGAATGCCCTGTTGGTGCTATTTCCGAAAAAGACGGAAAGTACGTAATCAACGAAGACGAGTGCCTTGATTGTGGCGCGTGCGAAAGCGCTTGCCCCGTAGGTGCACCTAAGGCTGAATAATCCGAGGAAATCGGAAACAAACTTGCAAGGGCAGATCTTTAAGTTCTGCCCTTAAGTTTTTCCGTTATCTGCGAAAGGAGGGAACTGTCGCTATGTCGGAAATGTCATCTGAAAGAAGAGACTATGTCAACGAAAATATAACGCTTGTTCAAAACAAAAATGGTCTTACCTTCGGTACGGATGCGTATTTGCTTTATGCTTATCTGCGTAAGATTCCGAAAGGTATGGCGGCTGATCTCGGCGCAGGCACGGGAATCATCTCTCTTCTTGCCGCCGCAAAGGGTAAATTCTCGCAGATATACGCCTTCGAGATACAGGAATCATTTGCATCACTCATAGAACGTAACGTAAACGATAACGGGTTTTCTGATAAGATAAAAACTGTCTGCACCCCCGTTCAGGAGATCGAAAGCGATCTTTTCGGACGGTTTGACTGTGTTTTCTCAAATCCGCCGTATATGAAAAAAGGAAGCGGATTTCTCAATGCAAACAGCGAAAAATATATTGCACGGCACGAGGTTTGCGGAGATATAAAGGATTTTTGTGAGGCGGCGTCAAAGCTTCTTAAATATTCGGGAAGCTTTTACGTAGTGTGGCGCCCCGACAGGCTGACCGATCTTTTCGATGCTATGCGAAGCAGTAAAATCGAGCCTAAGCGTATAACAGTTGTTTATCCCGATGCGGGCAGCCGTCCGAGTCTTGTGCTTGTTGAGGGTAAACGCGGAGCAGCAAGCGGACTTTTCTTTACAAAGCCGCTGATAATGCACCCCGATGCCTCTGCAAAGCCTCTTGTTTATACTGACGATCTCACTTATATATATGAAAACGGAGAGTTTGGTGAAGAATATGAAAGAGCCTAACTTTGAAGAAAAATTCGAAGAGAAAAATAAAATAGAAAGCGGGACTCTCTATCTCGTTGCAACTCCGATAGGAAACCTTGCGGATATATCGTACAGAGCACTTAAGATTCTCGAGGGTGTCGATTTTATAGCCGCCGAGGACACTCGAAATTCGCTGAAGCTTCTCACATATTTCGGAATATCCAAGCCTCTTGTGAGCTATTTTGAGCATAATAAAAAGGAACGCGGTCCGCAGATAATAAAAAGACTCAGTGACGGTGAGTCTTGCGCGCTCATAACTGACGCGGGAACACCTGCGATCAGCGATCCGGGCGAGGATCTCGTCCGTCTGTGTGCTGAAAACGGAGTAAAAGTGACATCTGTACCGGGCGCGTGCGCGGCAATAACTGCGCTAACTCTTTCGGGACTTGATACGCGCAGATTTGTATTTGAGGGCTTCGTTTCGGGCACAAAGAGCGAAGTTGATGCTCATCTCACCACTCTCAAAAACGAAAAGCGCACGATGATATTCTACGAAGCACCGCATAGGCTTTCCGAAACGCTCGAGGTTTTTTACTTGCATTTCGGTGACCGCAAGACCGCGCTTTGCCGTGAGATAACTAAGCTCAACGAGGAAGTAAAGCGCACGACACTTGCCGAGGCAGTTGCGTTTTACAAGGAAAACGCTCCGCGCGGTGAGTATGTTATCGTTATCGAAGGCGCGACCGACGACGGCGAATGCTTCTGGAAGGATATGTCCGTACAGGAACAGGTTGATTATTACATTTCGCTCGGAATGGCAAAAATGGATGCCATCAAGGAAACCGCCCGCGCCCGTGGAGTCGGCAAGAGCGCTATTTATAAGGAACTGATAAATTAGGCAAAGGAAACTTTTTGAAAAAAGTTTCCTCTGCACTCTTTCAAAAACTTTTCTAAAAGGAAAAGAATAATTTTTAATAAAAGTTTTTGGGAAAGTTTGAAAACCCTTTTTTCAAAAAGGGTTTTCAAGAAAAAGACAAAAAATACTTGAATAAGACATAAAATTATGCTATACTATTAAAACCGAAAAGAAAGGAGAACCGCCGATATGGAGAAAAAGGAAACAAGAACAGTTGCCGCCAACAGAAAAGCATATCACGACTATTTTGTCGATGAAACGTACGAGGCGGGAATCGCTCTTTACGGTACGGAGGTAAAATCAATACGTCTTGGTGCGGTGAATTTAAAAGATTCCTATTGCTTCATAAAAGACGGTGAGATTTTCGTCCGCGGAATGCACGTCAGTCCGTACGAGAAGGGAAATATTTTCAATAGAGATCCGCTTCGCGAAAGAAAGCTTCTGATGCATAAGCGCGAGATAATGAAGCTTTTCGGACTTGTCGGACGTCAGGGCGTTTCGCTGATTCCGCTGTCGCTCTATTTTTCGGGTAAAAATCTGAAGCTTTCGCTTGGTGTGTGCAGAGGTAAAAAGCTGTACGATAAGCGCGACACAGAGGCGAAAAAGCAGATGGAGCGCGACGTTGAGCGTGCGTCGAGAGAAAAATACTAAGCAATAATATTTCAAGGGCCCGTAAAGGTTTCGACGGGGATTTTGAGGTATGATAAGCGAGTAGAGACGGGCACACTCTTTAACTGCCCAAACTTTAAAATTAAACGCTAACAATAACGTAGCAATGGCCGCGTAAGCGGTGCCGCTGCCATAAGGCAGCCCGCTCCTTTCGGGAGTATCACGGCCCGAAACTGAGTGTCATGCAGTGATGAACGTGAATCGCGAGCTCGTCGTCGTAACGATCACGCATAAGACGGCTGCCGAAGATGTGTTTTGTTTGTCCGCACGTCTTCGGGAGATTACAGACAAACTACACTCGTAGAAAGTCATATCAAGAGGTTTTCGGACGGGAGTTCGACTCTCCCCGGGTCCATAGAAAAAGACAGATTCCGACAGGAATCTGTCTTTTTCAGTTAAATCCACCCTTGCGGGTGGGTGAAATATTGCTTTGCAATGTGAAATACGCCTACGGCGTGTGAAATTCGCCTCGACGGCGAGCGGGTGGATTTAATTTCACTTTCTGCGAAAGCAGAAAATTTCACAATTTGTGTAGCAAATTATTTCACCGTGAGCGTAAGCGAACGATTTCACTAAACGGCGCAAAGCCCCGTTCAGACTCTCCCCAAGTAGCACAGCAACGCTGTGCTTTTTGTTATTTACAGCACTCCGCAAGCGGACTCCGTAAATGCGCTTGCTGTTTGAGAAACTTTGTTAAAAATCAACTCTATTTGCAGTTTTGATATAATTTCTATTGCCTTTTTGAAGACTGTGTGATATAATGAAAGAAATGCAGAATTTACGCGTATAGTAATGTAAACTAAGGAGAAAATTATGGAAAATATCAGAATTCAAGACGACCTTTATACCTATGTCAATCAGGAAACTATCGATAAGCTCGTTATTCCCGACGATAAACCTATCGCAGGCGGCTTTGCAGAGCTTGCGGACGGCGTTGAGAAGATTATGATGGACGAATTTGAAGCTATGAGCGCAAACGGCTCATATCCTAACGAATATATAAAAAGAGCGTGCGAGCTGTATGCGATCGTAAAAGATGCCGACAGAAAAGAAAAACACGGAATCACACCCGCACTTAAACTTCTTTCCGCTCTTGACGAGATCAAAGAAATTAAAGATTTCAGTGCGATGTATAAGACTCTGTCGCTTAAGGGTATACCTACACCTATCAATATCGGCGTTGAAACCGATATGAAAAACACAAAACAGCATCTTGTTTATATTCAGGGTGCAGGTGTAATCCTTCCCGATGCTTCTTACTATAAGCCCGAGATGGCTGAGCAGAAGGCACAGCTTATCGGAATTTGGACAAACGTTGCTAAAATGGTTATGGCAAAGACCGACCTTTCGAACGAGGATCAGGAAAAGTATGTAAACGATGCTCTTGCATTTGACGAAATTCTCGGAGGTCTTGTAAAGTCAAGCGAAGAATGGTCTAAGTACGTTGAAATGTATAACCCTATGGACACAGACAAGGTCAAGGAGATGCTCTCGACACTTGATCTCGATCTTATCCTCAACGACCTTTTCGGATCTGTTCCCTCAACTATCGTAGTTACAGAGCCGAGATTCTTCGGTGCGTTTGCAAACGTACTCAGCACAGAAAATCTTGAGATATATAAGCACTGGGCTTACGTTACGGGACTTTTGAAGTCGTGTTCCTTCCTTTCCGAAGAGCTTCGTGATATGGGCGGTATGTACAGCCGTGCAATTATGGGCGTTGCAAAGATGCAGTCGATAGAAAAGTTTGCATATAACCTTGCATCGGGTATGTATTCGGAGCCTGTCGGTATATACTACGGTGAAAAGTACTTCGGAGAAGAAGCAAAGAAGGATATTACCGAAATCGTATATCAGATAATCGACACATACAAGGATAGAATCACAACAAACGAGATCCTCGGCGAAGAAACTAAGGAAAAGGCAATTCTCAAGCTCTCCAAGATGGGAGTAAAGATGGGATATCCCGATAAGGTAAGAGCTGTTTACGATAAGCTGGTATTTAATGCGGAAGATTCGCTTCTTGATATTATGGTTTCGCTTAAGGCTGTTCGTGAGCTTGATGCTCTCAGTAAGCTTGATAAGCCTACTGAACCCGAAAATTGGGCAATGCCGGGACATATGGTAAACGCTTGCTATGACCCGTTCGTAAACGATATCACATTCCCTGCGGCGATCCTTCAGGCTCCTTTCTACTCTTTGAAGCAGACGAGAAGCGAAAATCTCGGCGGTATCGGTGCGGTTATCGGACACGAGATCTCTCACGCATTTGACAGTAACGGCGCAAAGTGCGACGAAAACGGAAATATCAATGACTGGTGGACAGCAGACGACTTCAAGCGCTTTGAAGCAAAGGTTCAGCAGATGATAGAGCAGTTTGACGGCATTGAGCTTCCTTGGGGTAAGGTAAACGGAGCGTTTATCGTAAGCGAAAATATGGCGGATAACGGCGGTATGTCGGTTACACTTGATATTATGTCAAAAACAGAGGGCGTATCATTCGAGGAATATTTCTGCAACTGGGCAAGAGTATGGTGCAAGAAGGGAAGACCTGAATATCTTAAGCTTCTTCTCTCGGTCGACGTACACGGACCTTCCGTGCTTCGTGCCAATATGCCTCCGAGAAACTTCAGTGAGTGGTATTCGACGTTTGACGTAAAGGAAACGGATAAGATGTATATTGCTCCCGAAAAGCGTATCGTTATCTGGTGATAAAATTATAATAAACAAAAGAGCCGAGCAACTGCTCGGCTCTCAAAGTGTAGACAAGGTCATAAAGATTAACTGAGAGAAGGGGAAAACCATCTCAAACGCCGAAGTTTTTCCCCTTCTCTCAGACTCTCATCCCCTTTCC
>SVSP01000038.1 GCA_015064255.1 Oscillospiraceae bacterium | reverse complement strand
GGGAGGGAGCTGTCGCGAAGCGACTGAGGGAGAGTGCGTTACAATAAAGTTAGCACAAACCCAAAATTACGCAGGCTCCTTCCGTCACGGCTACGCCGTGCCACCTCCCTCTCGGAGGGAGGCTTTTGCTAAACCCATTATACCACAAATCGGCAGAGAAAACAATATCTCTGCCAAAATTTGTAAACATCCTTATGAGAACCAGCCTAAAGGCGAGTTTTTCTTGCCAAACGATGCCTTCGGCATCGTTTTTATGCAAAAATTGCACCCTTTCGGGTGCAATTTCTTGCTAAAAGACGCTATGCGTCTTTTTTTATTCGTAGAGTTTACCGATCTTGGTAAGTCTGTCGTACTTAGCCTTTGCGTTAGCTTCAGCCTGTGCGAAGAGCTTTTCTGCTCTTTCGGGGAATGCCTGTACAAGACGTGTGTAACGAGCTTCACCGTTGATGAATTCCTTATAGTCTGCTGTGGGTTCCTTGCTGTCGAGAACGAACTTGGTCTCTGCTGCAGGATTGTATCTGAACATATGCCAGTAGCCTGCGTCAACAGCCTTCTTCATTTCAGCCTGGCAGTTAGCCATACCGCCCTTGATCGAGTGCATTTCACAAGGAGCGTAACCGATGATGAGCGAAGGTCCGGGATATGCTTCAGCTTCTGCAAGTGCCTTGAGAGTCTGGTTCATATCTGCGCCCATAGCGATCTGTGCAACGTAAACGTATCCGTAAGACATAGCGATTTCTGCAAGGTTCTTCTTGCCGATTGCCTTACCAGCTGCTGCGAACTGAGCAACCTGACCAACCTGAGAAGCCTTGGAAGCCTGTCCGCCCGTGTTGGAGTAAACTTCGGTATCGAATACCATTACGTTTACATCTTCACCGGAAGCGAGTACGTGGTCGAGACCGCCGAAGCCGATATCGTATGCCCATCCGTCTCCACCGAAGATCCAAACTGCCTTCTTGGAGAGGTACTGCTTTTCAGCGAGAATCTTGGGAGCAACGGGGCATCCTGCCTCTGCTGCCTTTTCGAGCTCTGCGATAAGTGCCTGAGCTGCTGCCTGGTTTTCAGAACCATTATCCTTGGTAGCGAGATACTTGTCTGCTGCTGCCTTGAATTCATCGGAAGCCTTATCGGATGCTGCCATTTCTTCGATCATACCGATGAGCTTTTCGCGGATTGTCTTCTGACCGATATACATACCGAGACCGTGTTCAGCGTTATCTTCGAAGAGCGAGTTAGCCCAAGCTACACCGTAGCCGGATTCCTTGTTTACTGTGTAAGGAGTTGCGGGAGCCGATCCACCCCAGATGGAAGAACATCCTGTAGCGTTAGAAACGTACATTCTTTCACCGAAGAGCTGTGTGATAAGACGAGCGTAAGATGTTTCTGCACAACCTGCGCAAGATCCCGAGTACTCGAGAAGGGGCTGCTTGAACTGAGATCCCTTAACTGTAACGTTGATGAGTTCCTTCTTTTCTGCAACCTTAGCAACTGCGTAGTCGTAAGCTTCCTGCTGTTCGTACTGAGTAGCGATAGGCTTCATTTCGATAGCTGTGCCGAGCTTTTCGTTCTTGTTTACAGGGCAAGCCTTAACGCAGAGAGTACATCCCATACAGTCAAGAGGGCTTACTGCCATTGTGAACTTATATGTTGTCTTAATAACGGGCTTTGCCGCGAACTTTGTAACTGCGGGAGCGTTTGCTGCCTCTTCTTCTGTCATAGCGAAAGGACGGATACAAGCGTGAGGACATACAAATGCACAGTTGTTACACTGGATACAGTGTTCGGGATTCCACTGAGGAACGGAAACTGCAACGCCTCTCTTTTCGTATGCTGCAGAACCCTGAGGGAATGTACCGTCAGCGTACTTAGCGAACGTAGCAACGCTGAGAGAGTCACCCTGCATCTTACCAACGGGAACAACGATATCGTTAACGAATTCAACGAGGTCGTCTCTTGTACCTGTTGCCTTATCGGAGGGAGCTGTTACACCTGCGTTTGCCCACTCTGCGGGAACGTCAACCTTGGTAAGAGCGTCCTTACCTGCGTCGATAGCGGCATAGTTGAGGTCAACGATAGCCTGTCCCTTCTTGATGTAGGACTTATATGCTGCCTTCTTCATATACTCGATAGCTTCGTCGATAGGAAGGATCTTTGCGAGTGCGAAGAAAGCGGACTGAAGAACTGTGTTCTTAACCTTTGCGTTACCGAGGTCGATAGCGATCTTGGTCGCGTTGATTGTGTAGAATTCGATATTATTCTTAGCGATGTACGTCTTAACCGATGCGGGGAGGTTAGCGTCAAGCTCTTCTGCATTCCAAGGGCAGTCGAGAAGGAATCTACCGCCGGGCTTAACGTCGGAAATCATATCGTATTTCTTGAGGTAAGCGTTGTTGTGGCAAGCAACGAAGTCAGCCTTATTGATATAGTAGGAAGACTTGATGGGGCTGTCACCGAAACGGAGGTGAGAAATTGTAATACCCGATGTCTTCTTGGAGTCATACTGGAAGTATGCCTGAATATACTTGTCGGTGTGGTCACCGATGATCTTGATAGAGTTCTTGTTTGCACCAACAGTACCGTCGCCGCCGAGACCCCAGAACTTGCACTGGATCATATCAACGGGAGCTGTGTTAGGAGCAGCTTCTTCGGTAAGAGAATGTCCTGTAAGGTCGTCTACGATACCGATAGTGAAGTGGTTCTTCTGTTCGCCTGCCATATTTGCGAAAACTGCGAAAATGGAAGCGGGAGTTGTATCCTTGGAGCCGAGACCGTATCTACCGCCGAGAACCTTAACGCTTCTGCCGCATTCGTTAAGACCTGCAACAACGTCGAGGTAAAGAGGTTCGCCGAGAGAGCCGGGTTCCTTTGTTCTGTCGAGAACGGAAACAACCTTTGCACTTGCGGGAATAGCTTCTGCAAGCTTTTCTGCAACGAAGGGTCTGTAAAGTCTTACCTTAACAAGACCAACCTTTTCGCCCTTAGCTGTGAGGAAGTCAACAACTTCTTCAGCAACGTCGCAAACAGAGCCCATAGCGATGATTACGCGCTCTGCATCGGGAGCACCGTAGTAGTTGAAGAGCTTGTAGTTTGTGCCGAGCTTTTCGTTAACCTTGTCCATATATTCCTCAACGATTGCGGGAAGTGCATCGTAGTAGGGGTTACAGGATTCTCTGTGCTGGAAGAAGATATCGCCGTTTTCAGCAGATCCGCGGAGAACGGGAGCTGTTTCGGGGTTGAGAGATCTGTTACGGAAAGCCTGAACTGCATCCCAGTCGAGCATTTCTGCAAGGTCCTTATAGTCCCAAGCAGCAACCTTAGTGATCTCGTGAGATGTACGGAAGCCGTCGAAGAAGTTAAGGAAAGGAACTCTTCCCTTGATTGTAGCAAGGTGTGCAACTGCGCCGAGGTCCATAACTTCCTGACCGTTGGACTCTGCCATCATAGCAAAACCTGTCTGACGGCAAGCATATACGTCGGAATGGTCACCGAAAATATTAAGAGCGTGGGAAGCAACGCATCTTGCAGAAACGTGAATTACGCAAGGAAGAAGCTCACCTGCGATCTTGTACATATTGGGGATCATAAGGAGAAGACCCTGAGATGCGGTGTATGTAGTGGTGAATGCGCCGGCTGCAAGAGATCCGTGAACTGTACCTGCAGCACCTGCCTCGGACTGCATTTCTACAACCTTTACGTTTGTGCCGAACACGTTCTTTGCGGGTTCGCCAAAAATGTTCTTGTTGGATGCCGACCAAGTGTCAGTAACTTCAGCCATATTGGATGAAGGTGTGATGGGATAAATACCTGCAACTTCGGTGAACGCGTAAGAAACGTGAGCCGCGGCGGTATTACCGTCCATTGATACTTTTCTTCTGTTTATCACTTTGTGATACCTCCAGATAATTTATTTTTTCATACAGCGTTATTGTAGCACTTTCTTATCGAAATGTAAAGACCTTTTGATAAACTTTTGTCAATTTTCTTTGTGAATTATTGATAAATTTTTTGTAAATTATAATTTTTATGGTAAAAAGAGATTGTCAAACCGAAAAAAAGTGATAAAATTAAGATAAAACATTTTCACGGAGGAATTCACCGGTATGCTTATCCTCGAAACCGATAGAGAAATTGCCGACGTCGCTTCTTCACGCGCAAAAGAAAAAGATTTGTCCGTCAGCGAACGTCTTAAAGACATATACTCTGCCTTTTCCGAAATCAGCGTTCCCGATCTTGAAAACGCAATAGCCGCAAGTACCGACAGAAATGAAAAGGTGCTCTACAGAACGCTCCTCAATCTCAAATTACAGCTTGAGCAGGAAAAGATAATCAACCAAACGCTTCTCTGATCTCGAAGGATCGAGCCGTCAAAGAGCCCAAAGATCAAACAAATTTCAGTAAGCGGAGATAAATATGTCATCAAGCGAAAGAAACGAAAAAAGACCGAATTATACCATATTTGCCGGAATAAACGGTGCGGGAAAGACCGCGCTTTACAACGTTCTTGCACCGCACACCGATCTTGGCACGCGTGTCAGCGTTGACGACATCGCGGCATCTCTCGGCGACTGGCGCGATACACTCGTTCAGTTAAAAGCCGCAAGAAGCGCGATGAATCTGCTCGGCGACCTCATAAAAAGCAGAGTGTCGATAAATCAGGAAACCACGCTTCCCGGCGAAGCTATAGTGCGTTTTGCCAAGCAGGCCCGCGAAGCCGGATATTTTATAACCCTTTATTTTGTCGGCATAGAAAACGTCGAAATGGCTATCGAACGCGTAAAAGAGCGCGTTGCTAAAGGCGGTCACGGCATAGAAGAGGCTGTTATACGCAAGCGGTTTGCTTCTCTCTCCGCAAATCTCACACGCCTTCTTCCTTACTGCGACGTTGCATATCTCTACGACAACTCAAGACGTTTCAGACGCGTTGCCGTAATGCACGGCGGTGTAATGGTCGATATCGACCCCGATATGCCCCTTTGGCTACGCCTTGTCCCCGGCTCTCCCGAATATACGGGCGCTGTCTGACCAAAGGCTCTGCCCTTGGAATCCGCTTAAACCCTTTTTGAAAAAAGGGTTTAAGAATCCCAAAAACTTTACTGAAAACAAGAAGCGGAGGATGTAATTTGCGGTTTTCGCGAAGCGAAAAATCGGACATCTGTCCGATAGCAAAATTACCGAGCGACGCGTAGCGTCGGTTTCGCCTTATGGATTCCGCTTAAGCCCTTTTTGAAAAAAGGGTTTAAGAATCCCAAAAACTTTACTAAAAAAACAACAATCAAAGGGTGCAGTTTGCGGTTTTCGCTTACTTTTGCATTCCCCTCGAGGGAAATGTGGCGCGTTAGCGTCGGATGAGGTGGACTCCGTCCAACAATTCCTTTACCGCCAAACAAAACTTACCGAAAAGAAATTTTACTACATCAAACAACGGAGTATCATATAAATGTCAGAAAGCAGCAAGTACAAAAGATTGATAAGCAACACGGCGATGATTGCCGTAGGCAGCTTCGGTTCCAAGATCTTAAAATATCTTCTCGTAAGATTTTACACGGAGCTTCTCACGACAGACCAATACGGTCTTGCGGAAAATCTTACAGAAACTGCCATTCTACTGATCCCAATAATCTCACTCGGTATAGCAGATGCCGTACACAGATTTCTGATGGACAGCAGTTATTCTCAAAAGGACGTATTTTCATCGGGAATAGTTGCCTGGATCATCGGCTCGCTTATCCTTGCCGTAGTAATACCAATCCTCGCCTCAATAAACTATTTTCACGATTACGTATGGCTCATTCTGCTCTATATTTCGGCATCGATATTCCATTCGCTTTGCTCACAGTTTGCAATATCACTTAACAAATTCGGACTCGGAGCCGTAGCGGGAATCGCCAACACGCTCACGATGCTTCTTTGCAACATTCTCTTCCTCTTACCTCTTAATATGGGTGTTACGGGATACGTCCTTTCGGTTATAGTTGCAGACGTAGTTGCCGCACTTATACTTATTTTCGCGCTGAAGCTTTGGAGATACGTTGACCTTACTGCCGTACAGAAGGAAACTCTCAAAAAGATGCTCCGATTCAGTATTCCGCTTATTCCTACGGCGGTTTTCTGGTGGATAATAAACGTTTCCGACAAGTTTATGGTAACTTATTTTATCAGCGAATCGGCAAACGGAATCTATTCCGCGGCTTACAAAATTCCCTCGCTCATTATGTTCGTAAGCGGGATCTTCCTCGCCGCCTGGAAAAACTCTGCCATAAGTGAATTCGGAAACGACGAGACGGGAAAATTCTATTCAAACGTATTTAAGACGTCCTCGGGAATGTACTTTATGGTATCGTCCGTACTTATCGCGGGAACACCGATTCTTGTAAGGCTTCTCTTCTCCGACGAATATCAATCCGCTTGGGTGTACGTTCCGATTCTGACCGCGGCTATGGTATTTTATAACTGCTCGTCCTTCTTCGGAAGTATATATACGGTAGTAAAAAAATCGACTTATTCGCTATACACCTCCCTTGCAGGCGCTGTTCTTAACGTAGTGCTTAATTTCATCTTACTCACCACATATAAAGACGCTTACGGCGCGGCATTAGCAACTCTCGTTTGCTATATTGCCGTATTTGTCATACGCGCCATAAGCGTCCGTAAATTCATTGATTTCGACACAGCTCCCCTCAAAACAACTTTGAATTCCGTTCTGATAATCGGGCAGGTTGCTCTCGTAACACTCAGACCGAAATTCTGGTTTATCGGCGGGATAGTATTTGCACTTATTATAATCGCTCTCAACGTAAAGCCGTTTGTCATACTCGCACTGAATATCCTGAAAAAGCTGAAAAACCGCCGCAAGACCGTATAATAATCCCTAAAAGCAGCGAATTTATACGCCTATCATCAGTATAAGTCCGAGAATAAGCATAATTTCGTCATCGTAATCTCCCGATCCGCCGAGCATAAGAAGTCCCGTCAGCATCATATCGTCAAAGGTCATACCGCGCACACAGCGCACGATGTCGCCCGTATTATCGACGTCACCGGAGCTGTCAGCGGTATCCGAAGCCTCTGATTTTTCCTTCGGAATTTCCGAAATCACAGCTTCTTCGGAAGCTTCTTCGAAAGCTTTTTCGGGATATACCGTCGCTTCGGTCTCTTTTTCTGCTTCGATTTTCTCCGACACTTCAACAGATTCGCTGTAAAATCTGTTTTCATTTGCTTCGGGCAAAAAATCTTTTGGATCTGTGTATTCATAAGGCGGAGTAATGCCCTCTTCTGTAACGGGAATATCGAGCGCCATTATGGAAACAGGCTCCGCTGCGGTCGGAAACGTTTTTATTTCGGGATTTCTTTCAAGTGCTTCCCTCTTTACGGGAGGAGATGCTACCGTAACGGCAGGTCGGTTTCTTTGGGTACGTTCTGCGCCGTAAAATTTTCTGCTGTACACTCTCACACCACCGTCACTTTCCTCTGTAAAGTCCACCCGCCGCGTCGGCAAGACCGAGTATTTTTATCACAACGTCGAGTTTATCGCGTTTCTCGTCGGAGAGAAACGGTCGCATAGCTTCAAGAAGCCTTATTCTGTCCGATGATTTTACCTTTCGGTGTGATGCAGTATGATTTTTAGTTACGCTCTCTTCGACAAATTTATTCTGATTTGTTTTTCTACCCTCTTGCTCGGAATTTTCGACCGAGGCGTTACCGGATTCCTCAAAGGTCTTCTTCTCGGTCTCATTTTTATTTACGTCGCTCTCCCCGAACGAAAGACCGCTGAGCAGTCCCGATGAAGAAAGTGTTCCTGCAAGACTCATAACCTTTCCGAGCGCCTCAGGGTCTTCAAGCATTTTAGCTATCATAGAGCCCATATCGCCCGTATCACCCATATTACCGATATTACCGTTCATTTGATATGACCATACCTTTCAAAAGTTTATGCCGTTATGTTATGTGGGCTGATTGCCGTCCGAGGTGCCTGACGAAAGACCTAAAAGCTCATCCGTCTTTTCACGTCCGAGCCGTGCGGCAAGTTTTTTTATGTCCGAATCACTCGCTGACATCAGCATACCGCGGATTGCCTCGCTGTTTGCACTTATTGCCGCCGCCTGCGCCTTATTCATTCCCATCGCACTCATAGCCGAGGATATAAGCGCGGCAAAGCTATCCTTGTCAAGTGCCGCAAGAGCTCTTATCTTATCGGCGTCCTGCGCTGAAATTTCATATTTTTCCATAAAATATTCCTCCCTTTGCGATATATTACGCTTCAAAGTCAGTATATGCAGTTTATATGCGTTTTGTTATAAAACAAACCTATCCAAATCCATCTTCGGAGAAACAAACAATGACTCAAACAGAACGAAAAATAATCGTGCTTTCCGACTCACACGGAAACACGAGGAATCTTATAAAGGTTTTTGAAATGCACCGTGACGCAGACGCTTTTCTGCATCTCGGCGACGGAGCTTACGAGTTTTCAAGGCTTTGCCGTCAGTTCGGGGTTATCGGATACACTGTTCTCGGCAACTGCGACAGCAGATTCATATGCGGCGACGCGCAGACTCCTTACGCGACACCCTTTTTCGCAAATTACAGATTTTTTATGACGCACGGTCATCTTTACGGCGTAAAAGGCGGACGTGAAGCTCTTATCGAAAATGCAAAAAAAGCTCTGCCCGACGTTGATTTTATACTTTACGGTCACACGCACGTTCCCGAAAGCAGATATATTCCCGCAGAAAACGATGACGAAAAGCCGATATATCTTATGAATCCGGGCAGTATTTCTCAGCCGCGCGACTCGCGCGTACCAACCTACGGGCTGATTTTAATAAAAGACAAAAATATCATCACAAATATTGCAGAGATAAACATCTGAAAGGACAAAAAATGTTAAGCTACAAACCCAAAAGATATATGAAAAATGCGCTCATCGCAGAAGCGGTCCTCTTTTTCGTGCTTATTATACTTGCCGTTATCGCGGCGCTTGATCTTGACTACAAGGCAGTAAGTCAGGGACTTGTCTTCGCGGTTTCTGCAGGGATACTGTACATAGCTACGAGATATATGCTTTGTCAATATACTTACACGGTTTCAAACGACAAATTCGAGGTCAGCCGTCTTTCGGGAAAGATCCCGAACGTTCTTATTCAAATTGAGATCGGCGAGCAGGACAGTCTTGTGAGAATATCGGGGAAAAAGGATCTGAAAAAATACGGTGTATTGAGAACAGAAAACGTGTGTGCAAATCTCGCACCGCACGGACTTTATGCGTATATTTCGGTTTCGGAAGACAAAAAAACTGCAATTCTTATCGAGTGTGACGAACTTTTTGCACTCGCTGTCAGCGAAAGAATCAATATGAAAAAATTTGCAAAAAAATCTTCAGACGAGGAAAGCGAAGAAGAAACGGAGGATTAAGTTATGGCTTTTGACGCAGGTATGGTGCTTGCGATCGCAAACGAGCTTGACGCCCGTATTGTCGGCGCAAGAGTTGAAAAGGTTCATCAGCCCGAGCGTGACGAGATAGTACTGCTTTTACATATCGGCCGCGAAAATCTCCGCCTTGTTATCTCCGCTTCGCCGAGCAATCCGCGAATACATCTTTCAAATACAAGTAAGGAAAATCCGTCGGCTCCGCCTATGTTCTGTACGATGCTGAGAAAATATCTCACGGGTGCAAAAGTGCTCTCTGTCCGCACTCTCGGATTTGAGAGAATAATTTTCATAGACTTCGAGGCACACGATGACCTCGGTTATCCCTTTAAAGTTACTCTCGTTGCCGAAATTATGGGAAAATACAGCAACATTATTTTCTGTCACGGCGACAATATGAAGATACTCGGCGCGGTGCGTCCCGTAGATTTCACCACAAGCAGAGTAAGACAGGTGCTTTCGGGAATGCTCTACGAAGTGCCCCCCGCACAGGACAAGAAAAATCCGCTTGAGGAAACGCGTGAAGGCTTTCTTTCATCCGTCTACGAAAGCGAAAAACGTGCCGACAAATTTATAAGCGACACTTATCTCGGAATTTCTTCGCTTGTCGCAAGAGAGATCGCATACAGAAGCGAGGAAAGCTTCGCTCATCCAGCCGAAGCACTCTGCGACGAGTTCTTTAAGCTTGTAGACACACTCAAAACCAAAAGCTTCAAGGCTGTAATGATAGTTGACGAAAATTCCCGTCCCGTAGAGTACTGTTTCTTCGATATTATTCAGTATTCGGGTATGAAAAAGGTATATTTCGACAGTATTTCACAGCTTATCGAAACATTTTTCTCTTCCCGCGACAACAGCGAACGTGTAAAGCAGCGCGCCGCCGACATATTCAAGGTGCTGACCAACACGAAAGCACGTCTTGAAAAGAAGACGGCAATTCAGCTTTCCGAGCTTGAAGAATGCGAAAAGAAGGAAGAAATGAGAAAATACGGTGAGCTTATCACAGCAAATATCTATATGCTCAAAAAGGGTATGACTCACGCGAAAGCAGTTGATTACTACGAAGAGGATACTCCCGAAATACTGATACCTCTTGACATAAGACTTACTCCCGCTCAAAACGCGCAGGCTTATTTTAAAAAATATACAAAAATGAAAAATGCAGAGCTTGAGATATCAAAGCAGATCGAAAACACCGAGCGAGAGGTTGCATACATCGACTCCGTGCTCGACAGTCTTTCGCGCGCATCCGGTCAGAGCGAGCTTGACGAGATCAGACGTGAGCTTGCCGAAGCGGGATACAGCTCGGTACAAAAGCAAAATTCATCCAAAAAGGTACAGCCTACGGGCAAGCCTATCGAATATATAACGTCGGGCGGATACCGTCTGCTTTGCGGAAAGAATAACCTGCAAAACGACTATATAACGACGAAGCTTGCCGAAAAAGGCGATTGGTGGTTTCACATCAAGAACGCTCCCGGAAGTCACGTCATAATGTTTGCAGGCGGAGAAGAGCCGTCTGCCGAGGATTTCACCGAGGCGGCGACAGTCGCAGCTTACAACTCTTCCCTTTCGGACGGAAAAAACGTATCTGTCGATTACACTCTTATCAGACATATAAAAAAGCCATCTGCATCAAAACCCGGATTTGTGACATATAACACCTATTGGAGCGCGGTAGTCACTCCCGATGCTGAACTTTGCGAAAAACTCAAAAAGTCAAAATAATTTTATAAATCCGCTGTTTTTTATTTATTTTATCCATTGACAAAAAACTATTCCTAAACTACAATGTATCAGCACACAAGCTTTTACTTGAAAGGACTCCCTTAAAAATGACAACAGACCTTACAAAAGGTTCTCCCATAAGACAAATCCTGATTTTTTCGATACCGTATCTCATCGGAAATCTGTTTCAGCAGTTTTACAATATTGCGGATATGATCATAGTCGGACAAACGCTCGACCCTAATGCTTACACAGCAGTAGGCGCGACCGGAAGTCTGATATGGCTGACCGTCGGCGCGGTACAATCTCTTACCGCCGGATTTTCAGCTATCACCGCACGCTATTTCGGATCACGTGATGAAGAAAAAATAAAACATTCATTTGCGGCAAGTATACGTCTTTCGGCTATACTTACAGCAATTTTGATGGTTATATGCATAATTTTTGCTCGCCCCACACTTGAGCTTCTCAACACTCCCGCAGATATAATAGATCGTTCATACCGATACATAATCTGTATATTCGCAGGTCTTTTTGTAACTGCACTTTTCAACCTGCTCTCTAATATGATAAGAGCACTCGGAGATTCAAAAACTCCCCTCTATTTTCTTATCGCCGCTTGTGTAATAAACATAATCCTCGACTATCTTTTTATAGCCATACTTGGAATGGACACCGAAGGCGCAGGTCTTGCGACCGTAATAGCACAGCTCATTTCGGGTATTTTGTGTATAGTTTACATAGCAAAGAAGCAACCTCTTCTTCATATTTCGAAAAAGCATTTCAAACGCGACAAAGCGCTTGATCTTTCCCTTCTCAAGATTGGTATACCTATGGCTTTTCTGAATATGGTGCTTTCGATAGGCGCAATAATTATGCAGTTTGCAACTAATAACCTCGGAACACTTTACGTTTCAGCTTACGTTACGGCATCGAAGCTTGAAACATTCGTCACACAACCTCTTCTTTCCTTCGGTTCTGCTGTTTCCGTATTTGCGGCTCAGAATTACGGTGCAGGAAAATATTCGCGTGTTATAGAAGGCGCAAGAAAAACCAATCTTGTCGGATTTATTTGGTGCGCAATAGCAATTCTCATTATGCTTCCTCTCGGACGTTATCTCATCCTTCTTCTCAACAAGGATATCGACGCGCTGATTGTAAGTAACGCATACAAATACATAGTTATAAACACCCTGCTTGTGTTCACAGTTTCTCCGCTTATAGTTTGCAAAAGTGTACTTCAAGCAGTCGGACGTACTACATTATCTATGATATCGGGATTCACCGAAATTCTCGGACGCGCCGGACTTTCTATGGTCGTTGTATGTCTTATGAAGCCTTATCTTTTCGGAAGACCTGATATTGCGCCTATACTCAGCGAAGAACTTGGATTTACACTTATGTGCTTTGCCACCCCGCTTGCCTGGATATTCGGTACTCTCACGGTTATCGGCGACTACATATTCATGGTAAAAAAATTCAAGAAGATGCAAGACACACCGACCGAAGAAGACCTTTCAAAATTCAATTAACAGCTTTTGAAGCAGACAGATTTTAAAATCCAGTCTGCTTTTTGCTTTATATCGGGCATATAATTATTATGATCTTATTTTACACGTTGAAAGGACACATAAAAAATGACCGTAATCAATAACCCAAGCACAAAGAAAACAGGAAAAATGTCTTTTTCGGGACGTGATATAATCCTATATTCGATCGACGTACCTCAGTGTGATACAGACGGCAGCATTTTGAATGACTTTTTCAAGCAAACCGCCGAAAATTACGAAAAATATCTCGAAGCGTTTGCCGAAAAAGAGATCGCTTATAAATTAAAAATTATGATTGAAACTTCCAAAAGATCAAGAGAGATACGCGACGAAATCGGCATTCCTATACACGCATCACTCGTCTGGAAAGCTTTTTCTTTTAAAGAAAAATATATTTCTCTGAAATGCGAAACAAGGACGATATATTCAAACTCCAAAAGCATCTTTACTGTAAAAGCTCTTACTTTGGATACCGAATGTATGATACTGAAAAAAGCGAAGCATTTTTCAAAAAAAGCACGGAAAAAAAAGCAGAATTTTTATGTTCAGGGAACAAAAATTTATACTTTTGATAAAGATTTTGCCGTGTGCGAAAACGAAGACTACTCTCCCGAAGAAATACTCAAATTTCGTTCTTACAAAATAGACAATATAAATGTATAAAAATTGTGCAAAGTCAAGAAATGATAAAAAACATCCCGTAATTATCTAAAAACTATTGAAATTTCATACCAACTTGTGCTAT
This sequence comes from Oscillospiraceae bacterium, assembly GCA_015064255.1. Taxonomy (GTDB): domain Bacteria; phylum Bacillota; class Clostridia; order Oscillospirales; family CAG-272; genus SIG672. The sequence continues at coordinate 6,232 of SVSP01000038.1, read as the reverse complement.
AATTGAAATTGATTTATTTTGTCATTCAGACGGTTTAAAATCATATCTTACATCCGTATCCATGACAACAATATCCATAAAAATCAAACGAAAGGAATGATATAAATGACAGGCAAAATACTCGACGAAATACTCACTGCCGAAAAGAAGGCAGCGGATATAAAAATCTCTGCCAACGCCAAGGCTGCCGAAATGGTTTCGGATGCCAAGATAAAAGGCGAAGCCCTTTGCCGTGAGGCAAGAGAAAACTCGGAAGCCAAAAGAAAAAACGCTTATTCCGAGCTGGTACGTGCGTCTGAGGAATTTCTTGAAAAGGCAAAAACATCTGCCGAAAACGAAGCTATGATCGTTTCTGCCGCAGCATCTGCCAATATCCCCGATGCGGTGAACTTCATAATCGGGAAGGTAGGAAGCTTATGGCAATAGTCAAAATGAAAAAGCTCACGCTTGCCGCTGCCGCCTGTGATGCAGACGAGCTGATGCAAAAGCTTATGTGGACGGGAAGCGTAGAGGTTTCGGACGCGGCTTCTTCACTCGACGGCGACAAAAATCTCTCGCCCGACGAAAGATTTTCGCAAAAGCTGTCAGAGCTTTATTTAAAGCTCGGTGAATATGAAAAGGCAATTTCATTTTTGAAAGAATATGAAAAAGCTCCGAAAGGTCTTTTCGCAAGGAGAAAATCCTACACGAGAGCAAGCTACGACACACCGGGCGAAACGTTTACCGGTGCCGACTCACTTGCACTTTCCGCACACAAGATAGCTTCGGGAATCGATGACATCTTCGCGGAAGAGGCAAGAATACGAGCTTCCCTTTCTTTCCTCACTCCGTGGAAGGATTTCGACATTAAGCTCTCGGTAAGTGGGACTCTGACCACCGAAATAGTCGCAGGTTCTATCCCTAAGGACGTTTCCTTCGATATGCTCCGCGAAGAGCTTGCTCTTGAATGCGAAAACGCAGTTATCGAAAAGGTTTCGGAAAACGAAAATGCTTCGCACATCTGTGTTATAGCACTTAAAGATGAGCTCGACAAGGTAACATCCCTGCTATCGAAAAACGGATTTATACGTGCTGATTTTTCAGCATACAAGCTCTCTGCCGCAGAGGAATACGTCAGACTTTCCCAGCGAAGCGAGGTGCTCGAAATAGAGCGTTCAAACCTCAAAACAAAAGCTATGAAGCTTGCACAGGAAACCGATATTCTTCGTCTTGCGTGCGATATAGTCAGCACCGAAATTTCGAAAACAGAAGCCGAAAAGAAGCTGATATGCACAAAATCGGCAGTAATCCTTTCGGGATGGGTACCCGAAAAGAAAACGGGCGAAATAGACAAGATCCTCGAAGGCTATGAGTGCTGGAGAGAATATTCGGACCCCGAAGATGGCGACGACGTACCCGTTCTTCTTTCAAACAACAGTATCGCAAAGCCGTTTGAAAGCATAATCGATATGTACGTGCTTCCTACCTACGGATCATTCGACCCGACGGCAATTATGGCAGTATTTTACTTCATAATCTTCGGTCTTATGCTTGCAGACGTAGTTTACGGTCTTATCCTTGCCATCGGAGGCTTCTGGGCACTTAAAAAGCTCGACCTCGGCAAGGGAATAAAGCAGCTCGTAAAGCTCTTTGCAATATGCGGTATATCCTGTACCGTCGCGGGCGTATTTTTGGGTAGCTATATGGGAGACCTTCCCTCAGCTATCGTAACAGCCTTTGGCGGAGAAGCGTTTGAAATGCCGCTTACTCTTATAAATCCGCTTGAAGAGCCTATACTTTTCATAGTTGTATCTCTTGCGGTCGGATTTGTGCATATGCTTGTAGGTCTTGCGATAAAGTTCTACGTTGTATGCCGTGACTCTTCTTTCCTTGAAGCTTTCTTCGACGTCGGCGGATGGTTTATAGTTTTCGCGGGCGCAGGACTCATCTTCGTAAACAAAATTATCGGAATCGTTGTACTCGCTGTCGGTATCGCCATTATGATGACCGGCGGTGCGCTCAAGAAAAAAGGTATATTTGGAAGAGTGATCGGAGGCTTCGGCGCGGTTTACGGATTCGTCGGATTTGCATCTGACCTTATTTCTTATTCAAGAATTATGGCACTCGGACTCACATCCGCGATAATCGCAAGCGTATTCAACATCCTTGCAACGATAGCACTTCCGAGTCCTGTCGGTTTCGTACTGTTTGTAGTTGTTATTCTGGTCGGACATCTTCTCAACCTCGGAATCAATATAATCGGTACTTTCGTTCACGCAAGCCGACTTCAGTATATAGAATTCTTCGGAAAATTTTATGAGGACGGCGGACGCAAATTCATTCCTCTCACGAGCCGTGAGAAATACACAAGTATAACAGATCCTGAAAATAAGGACTGATTATCAAAAATAAAAAAATTCTTTTATAAATTTTGGAGGACAAAACAATGTTTACACTTCTTACAGCAGAAGCTGCTTCTTTCACATTCGGTCAGTATCTTTCTACTATGACCTTCGGTTCCGCACTTGCACTTCTCGGTGCTTTTCTCGCAGTAGGACTCGCAGGCTGGGGCTCTGCAAAGGGCGTTGGTCTTGTTGGACAGGCTGCAGCAGGCGTTATCTCCGAGGATCCCTCTATCGCAGGTAAGGCTATCATCCTTCAGGCTCTTCCCGCAACTCAGGGTCTTTACGGCTTCGTTGTTGCATTCCTTGTAATGCTCAAGGGCGGCGCACTTAACGGATCTATCTTCACACTTTCTCTCGAACAGGGAATGTTCTTCCTCGTTGCTTGCCTTCCCATCGCTTTCGTTGGCTTCTTCTCCGCTATACACCAGGCAAAGGTTGCCGCTGCAGGCGTTCAGATGATATCGAAGCAGAAGGATAAGTTCGGTACAGCTATCACAAGCTCGGCTCTCGTTGAAACATACGCGCTCTTCGCACTTCTCGTTTCCGCACTTCTTATCCTCCTTTACTGATAAAATAAAAATTAGTTCCAAACAAAAAGATCAAAACAAAATTTGTCAGAAAGGACGGCTTTTGTATGAATTCAAGTGAAAAAATTACAGGCAGAATACTCGCGGTAGCTCAAAGCGAAGCTGACGGAATTCTCCTTGCGGCGCAGAAAGAAGCTGACGCCATTAACGAAGAATATAAAAAGAAAGCCGCCGAAATTGCGGCAAATGCAGACTCCGATGCCGAAGTCGATGCCGAAAGCATTCGCTCCCGTACGGTAGCATCTGCGGAAAAGATAAAACGCAATTCTTTACTCGAAGCAAAAAACGCAAAGATCAACGAGGCTTTTGAAAAAGCCCGCCTCAAGCTTATCGGTCTTCCCGACAGCGATTATGAAAAAATGCTTTCAATAATGCTCGTATCTACCGTAAAGAATCAGCTTGCATCCGAAAAAATCTCTCTCGAACAGGACACGGACGGCGAGATCAGCGCGTGTGAACAGTACGTCGTAATTCTCTCGGAAACAGACAAAAAAAGGGTTTCCGCGAATATGATAAAAGACGCCTCTGTACTCACGTCGGCTGAAGGCAAAAACCTTTCCGTTTCGGACGAGAGCGCAAGCATTGACGGCGGATTTATCCTGCGTTGCGGAGAAATAGAGATAAACTGTTCGATAGGTCTTATTCTTTCACAGCTCAGAGACAGTCTTGAGAGCGACGTTTACCGTATACTCTTCGGCTAAAGGAGAGTGTATTTAAATGACGAACATAAATAATATCAAAAAAGCGGAAAAAGTACGCGAAGACGATTATATCTATCTTTCGGCTATGATCCGCACAAGAGAAAATCACCGCATAAACTACGATGCTCTTATGCGAATGGCTGATGCAAAGGATCTTTCCGAGATACTCAAAATGCTTCCCGAATATTCGATAGAACCGATCTACGGTGAAAACGGTATGTTTGATGCAGAAGAAACGGTTACGGCTTATCTTGCTGAAGAATTTCGTGTCATAGCAAAATCAATGCCGCAACCCGCGATACTCGATTTTCTTAAAGTATCTTACGACTGCCACAATCTCAAAACCGTGATAAAATCTGTCTCACGCGGAAGAGAAAGCTTTGACAGTCTTCTTATCGATCTCGGCACAGTACCTGCTGACAAGGTTTACGATGCCGTAAAAAAGCAAGAGCTTGACATTTTCCCGAAGAATATGGCAAATGCTTTCGAAAAAGCTGAAAAAGCTTTTTCCGAAAGCGGCGATCCAAAGCTGATCGACTCTATTTTAGACGAAGCCTGCTATGCGGATATGATCGACTCGGTATATTCTTACGACAAAGAATATTTCAGACGGCTTGTTGAAATCAAGATCGACACTACGAATATCCTGACCGCAGTACGTACTATGCGTATGCGCGATACTACGGGACTTTTTTCAAGTATGTTCATAGACGGCGGAAAGCTCGACAAGAAATTCTTTGAAAAGGCGATCCTCTCGGGAGAAGAAGGTCTTATTTCCGCACTTGCCTTAAAGGGTTACAACGTAGCCGTGGCAGACGGTGACAGGCTTTCTCTTACACGTCTTGCGAAAAACTGCGAAGACTTGTATATGAAATACGTCGACAGCGCAAAAAGCGTTACGTTCGGCGCCCAAATATGCGTAGCTTATCTTATAAAAGCATCTTACGCTTTAAAAATGCTCCGAATGATAGCAGCATCAAAACAAACGGGAGTTCTTCCCTCAAAAATCAAGGAAAGCATCGGAAAATTCTGATCTCTTTCCCTTTCAGAAGGTTGGTGACCTCAAGTGAACAAAATCGGTATAATAGGTGACACCGAAAGTACGCTCGGATTTCTTGCGGTCGGATTTTCCGTATTTCCCGTAGCAACTCCCGACGAAGCATCTAAAACGCTTGTCAGACTTGCATCCGAGGGATATGCGATAATATATATCACGGAAGACCTTGCTTGTGAAATAACCGACACTATATCAAAATACAAGGATACTCCCCTTCCCGCCGTAATTATGATACCCGGAAAATCGGGAAGCCGCGGAATCGGTATGCACAATATCAAAAAATCAGCAGAACGCGCTATCGGCGCAGATATACTTTTTAAAGAATAAACTCTACAAACTCCTATATGTAAGAAAGGAACCGTTTACTAAACGGGGTACTATATAAAATGGTAGAAGGAAGAATTGTTAAGGTCTCGGGTCCTCTCGTTATAGCAGAGGGTATGAGAGAGGCTAATATGTTCGACGTTGTACGCGTCGGAGATGCCAAGCTCATAGGCGAGATAATTGAAATGCACGGCGACAGAGCTTCTATACAGGTATATGAGGAGACAGCAGGCATAGGACGCGGCGACAGAGTCGTTTCCACGGGTGCTCCCCTTTCTGTAGAACTCGGTCCCGGACTTATTACCGGTATCTATGACGGTATTCAGCGTCCCCTCGACGTTATTTACGAAAAATACGGAACAAATATCATAAAGGGCATCGACGTTCCCGCACTTTCTCAGGAAAAGGTGTGGCACTTCGACGCTGCCCTCTCTGTCGGCGACACGGTTCGCGGCGGTGACATTTACGGTACTGTAAAGGAAACAGAGCTCGTTACTCACAAAATACTCGTTCCGCCCAAGACTTCGGGTAAGATCATCGAAATAAACAGCGGTGATTACACGATCTCACAGCCTGTCGGAAAGCTTGAAACAGAAGACGGAAAAGTGATCGACATCACTCTTTCTCAGAAATGGCCTGTACGTATCGCACGTCCTTACTCTGAGAAATTGCCTCCCGTAACGCCTCTCGTTACAGGTCAGCGTTCTATAGACACACTTTTCGCTCTTGCAAAGGGCGGTACAGCCTGCGTTCCCGGTCCTTTCGGAAGCGGTAAAACAGTCGTTCAGCATCAGCTTGCAAAGTGGAGCGACGTTGACATAGTTATTTACGTAGGCTGCGGAGAACGCGGAAACGAAATGACAGACGTTCTTCTTGAATTTCCCGAGCTTAAAGACCCGAGAAGCGGCGAGTCGCTTATGAAGCGTACCGTTCTTATCGCAAACACATCGGATATGCCGGTTGCGGCACGTGAAGCTTCTATATATACGGGTATCACTATTGCGGAATATTTCAGAGATATGGGATATTCTGTTGCGGTTATCGCAGACTCGACATCCCGTTGGGCAGAAGCACTTCGTGAAATGTCCGGACGTCTTGAAGAAATGCCCGGCGAAGAAGGCTATCCCGCATATCTTACTTCCCGTCTTGCACAGTTCTACGAAAGAGCCGGCGAGGTCG
>SVSP01000059.1 GCA_015064255.1 Oscillospiraceae bacterium | reverse complement strand
AACGCCGAAGTTTTTTCCCTTCCCTCAAGCTCCCAACCCTTTTCCTTGGCTGAAAGCTTTTCTTTTTATTTTGTCTTCAGTATGAAGCTATGAGAAACAAAATCTCATAGCTTTTTTATTTAAACTCAGAATTCAATATCTTCGGCCATACCGCTGTCAACAAGATGCTTCATAAGAGATATCTCTGTTGCGATATACTTTCTTGATCTTTCGTCGTCGTGCCAATTTTCCTTGGTGGCGATATTTGTTTCTGCGGTAACTCCCGATATTTCGAAGAATTCGGGAAGGAGCATTTTCGCAAGAAGAAGGCTTCTTCTTATATGTCGCGGTGATGTAACGATTATTACTTTTACACCATCCTTAGCTTTGTAAAAATCGATCTTTCTGCTTATCTGAAGTAAGCTGAATATCATATTTTCAACGGTAGTACGCGCCTCGTTTTCGATTATGATTGCATCTTCGGGGATGCCAAGTCCTTTGAGGAGAGCTGTCATACGCAGTGCTTCAGTGGTTTTTTCGTCGGTGTAATCCCACTCAACACCGCCCGTAGGAACTATGTATTTCACTCTTCCTTCGTGATAAAGCTTTGCGGCTGCCTGAGAACGTTCCAACAAAACGTCAGGATGACCGCCGAGCAGAATTGCAAAATCGGCATAAGCGTTACTCTCTTCAAAACCGCCGAAAACTATGCTCGTTTTGTCTTCAATGCTGAGGTCGCGGAGCGCTGAACGCGCTGTCTGTGAAAGCAGCATAATTATGACCATTCCTTTCTTTGGACTCGGTCTGAAAAATGACCCGTTTTTCAGACTTTTGCTCATTTTTATTTGCGGTAAAGCTTGCCTGTCTTTTTGAGATAGTCGATAGCCATAAGCGGCCAGTCGGTCTGCATAAAGTCGAATCCGCGGTCTGCAATCCAGCCCCAACCGTTGTCCGGATCACCTGCGGCAGAGATGTCGTCGTTGTGTCCTGCGGAAAGAACGGCACGGTAGTTATAAACAATAGAGTTGCACCATACGAGAAGACTGTTTTTGTGCTGCTCTTCGATAAATTCAAGTGAAGCGAAAGGACTCTCATCGGTAGAGAAAATAACTTCGTTTCCTATATAATTCAGCTTTCTCGCCTTGACGCGCTCAATGTCCTCGGGTTTGGAAACGATTGCCATATACTGAACGTCGGGACAGTAGGTTTCAATAATGTCGAGATATTTGTCAGCGGGGGATGTCTTTACGAGAATTTGATCCATCATCCCGTGACGGCGGATCATTTCGGTGACCTCTCTCGGATAGAGCCAGAATTTGTCTACGTTTATATAGCATTTGTCCTTGTATTCTTCGAGTATCTCTTCAAATGTGTTAAGACCGTACTGCGTGGGTGTGTTGTCGAAATTGTAATAGCGGAATTTCATAATCTCGTCGGCAGTGGTTTCGCCGAGCTTATTGTCGGTGTTCAGAAAAACCTTTTCCATTCCGGGATGGAAGATAAAAAGCTTTCCGTCGGCTGACATATCGACGTCTATTTCTATCATATCTGCACCCTGAGTGAGCGCTGCGTTGAAAGCCGGGATCGTATTGCAGGGCACGTTACCGCTCCATACTCCGCGGTGTGCAACTATTATCATTTTTTCTTTTGCAGTTTGTTTAAGATCAAATTTCATATTTGTAACTTCCTTTTTAAGTGCTGTAATAATATAGTATGTTACCTTGTTAAAGTATAGCATAACGCTATGACTTTGTCAATAAAACTGTATAAAAGTGAAGAATAAAAAATAAAATAAAAAAATCAAAATTTTTTTTTAAAAGTACTTGACAAATTGATATTTCGTGTGTATAATATGAACGGTAACAGTAATTATTACTATTAAGGAGGTTCAGACGGAATGAGAGATACAGCTCAGAAAAGAGAAATACTTACGTTTCTCAGATCGAAAAGACAGCACCACAGCGCAATTCAAGTTTACGATGCGGTGAGGGAAAAGCTCCCGAATATCAGTCTCGGAACAGTGTATAGAAACCTCGGTCATCTGCTTGAGGACGGCGAAATAATAGCGGTCGAGACCTCTGATAAATGCGTGTATTACGACGGATTTGTTCAGGATCACGCACACTTCGTATGTGGCACTTGCAAGAACATATACGATTTTCCTCTGAAAAAAGAGGTAGCGCAGGATGTAATAGATGCAGGATTCACGATCGAAAGTGAAAAAGTCGTTTATTACGGAAAATGCGCGGCTTGCAGAAATAAATAATTTATCAGAAATAATTTATTAGAAATAATAATTTATATATTTTAAATATTTTTTAATTATAAGGAGAAAAAGATTATGAAAAAGTTTGTATGTTCAGTTTGCGGTTATGTTCACGAAGGAGACAGCGCTCCCGAAAGATGCCCTCAGTGCAGAGTTCCTGCAGAAAAGTTTAATGAAGTTAAGGAAAACGAAAAGAGCTGGGCGGCAGAGCACGTTATCGGCGTAGGCAAGGATATTCCGGACAGCGTTCCTGCAGAAGATAAGGCAGAGATCCTCGCAGGTCTTAAGGCTAACTTCGAAGGCGAATGCACAGAAGTAGGTATGTATCTTGCGATGGCAAGAGCCGCGCACAGAGAAGGCTACCCTGAAATCGGACTTTA
>SVSP01000037.1 GCA_015064255.1 Oscillospiraceae bacterium | reverse complement strand
AATGGCAATCAAAAATATCTGCTTATGAAAGCATTGAGATAAACAATCAAATTCCAATTTGTAGGTGTAATATGGTTAAAGAACTAATGCACGACCCCATCTTCCTCGCAGGGAAGTATAAAAAGGTGATGAAATGAACATTTTAACAAAAGAAGAATTTAACAAAAAGCTCTACGAATATTACGTAGAGCATTACGGAGAAAGAGATACGGACGAGTGGTTCGAGCCGCCCGCGGTGAACGTGTGGATGTTTAAGCGTGATAATAAATATATATCGCTTAAAGTTCACATTTTGACGGGAAAAGTTGAGGCATTTACAGAGGGCTAAAACGATAAATTTTGCCTGTATTTTCATCGCTATTCTACTATTGTAGGATAGCGATTTTGTTTATCTGTAATATTGTATCCATAGTATTTTTTAAATAAGCGGCTAACGTAATTGGGATCACTGTATCCAAAAAGTGCTGCCGCTTCGTACAGGTGGGCTTGTTCCTTTTCTGTCAGATTTTTGATTGCTTCGAGCTTTTCATAGTTGACGTATTTTTGAAAGGAGATTCCTTCTACCTTTTTGAATACCGAACATAGATATTCGGGGGTAATTGAAAGGTACTGTGCAACGCTCTTTTGCGTGATCGGAATATGCAGATTACTTTGAACGTATTCCTTTGCGCGCTGTGTATATAGCACTTCACTCGGTAAATTCAAATCTCTTTGCCTTCTGTTGCATTGATCGATCTCACAAAGCAGGTCAAGAAACTTCGCAGCTCCCTTGACTTGAGAATTTTTAAAGATCAACTGATTGCGTATCAATTGGTCAATTATATTACTTGCCGATTGGGTGATATATCTCGCGGGAGTGATAAGCGGCAAATATAATCCGCTGATATTATTTTGTAGTGACCATTTTAAATTTGCAAAGACTGTATGGTGCTCGTGATAAGCATATGCCTTTATGTTTGTCAGCTCCTGATCGTACGTAAGAAGAAGGATGTCACCTTTATTTGCTACGTGTTCCTCGCCGTTGTATTCGACGGTTATTGAGCCTTCTGATATATAGGTGATCTCCATAGAGTTTTCCTTCTTCGAAAAGCTGTTGAAATAGGTATCTGCGTGATAAACGTGCGCGAATTTTACACAAGGTAACGTTTCAATCTCATAGGTTTGCATAAAGGACCTCCGAGCGTTTTTGATAATATTCTTAATTATATTATAACGACTTATATTAATTTTGTCAAGATTATTAATTGTGTTCATTGATATTATACATCTGCAGCGGTAAAATAAGTACAGATCTATATTGAATACGGAGGTATGTATATGAAATTGTTCGAGAGCTTAAATAATGAACTAAAGCAAAGAAACGGTGTCTATTCCCCCCCATTATTTTCGCTATATGGGATATATAGCGGATATGTCTGCCGATTATTCGAGCATACGGGCAAACGGTATCTATTCTCTTTTTACACTGCCAAATCCCGTGATACTCAAAAGCGAATGGATAGCAGGGAATAAGCATTCTTTGTTTTGTGATGAAAATGAGCTTGTTCTGAATTACGCAAAGAATATGGTAGATAGATTTTCACAGAGAAGCTTTATTACGAATAAGGATCACTATGCTCCCGATTACGAGCATATTCTTCGCGTGGGCTTGCCCGGTATGATAGACGAAATCGATACGTCACTTGAGGTGCATAAGAACGATTCTGATAAGACCACCACTCTGCAGGCTATGAAAAAAACGCTTTGCGGATTTTCTGAAATGATCCGAAAATATATGCTGCAAGCAGAGGCGTTAATGTCTTCTCCCGATTTTAATAAGGAACGCTTACAGTTCATCGCAAATAATTGCCACGCTATCGTAGTTGGTCCTCCGAAAACCTTTGCGCAGGCGCTTCAGCTTGTTTGGTTTTGTCATACGGCGTTCTTGATGGAGGGACGCTATGCAATGGCACTCGGTAGAATGGACCGGTATTTATATCCTTTTTACAAAGCTGATATTGACCAAGGAATTTTGACGGATGAGATGGTTATCGAGCTTCTTGAAAACGTTTTCATTCGACTTCAGGACGACGTTGTTAATATTTGCATTGGCGGTCAAAACATACGAGGCGAATGTGAAGTGAATGAACTGAGCCGTTGTATTCTCCGTGCGGTCAGAAGCTGTAACGTTCCCGGACCTAATTTGTCACTCAGATATACGAAAAATACTCCGGACGATTTTTTTGATGAATGTCTGGAAACGATCGGAACAGGTCTTGGATATCCCGCGATAATGAACGACGACGTTAATATTGCGGCACTCAAAAAATACGGTTATGCCGAAGAAGATGTTTACGGTTATTCTATGGTCGGCTGTATTGAAAACTTTGTTACGGGAAAACAGCCGCCGTGGTCTGACGGAAGATTTGACACGCCGAGATTTTTCGATTATATTTTCAACAACGGAGTAAGTGCTACGAATAGGTCGGTGGGAGCAGACCTTTGTAAGTTGGAGGATATTTCTTCTATGGCGGACTTTATGAACGTCTTTGAAAAGCAGCTCTCACTCGGAGTGGATGAATATGTTTTTAAATTCAATTCTTCAAACGATTCTATAAATCAAAAGTTTTTCGCAGAGCCGTTTTTGTCTTGCTTCTGTCGGGATTGTATCGGCAGAGGACTTGATATTAACTGCGGCGGAAGCATATATCCATCGGTTCACGGAGCTGCACTGATGGGAATCGGTACGGTAAGTGACTCTCTTGCCGCGATCGAGAAGGTTGTTTTTGTAGATAAAGCGGCGACACTTGTTGAACTCAGAGATGCTATGAACGCTAATTTTGAAGGTTACGGTGAATTGCGTCAAAAACTGCTTGAAGCGCCCAAATACGGCAACAACGATGCTTTTGTCGATAAGTATGCCGTTTGGTTCATTGACTGTTTAGGCTCATTGTTTGAAAAGAAAAAGACCCGTGACGGCGGAGGAATCTATATTGCCGCAGCGGCAAACGTCAGTAACATTCACGCCGGAAAGATCATAAATGCAACTCCGGACGGAAGACTGCGCAGCGAGCCTCTTTCCGATGCCGCTTCTCCCACATACGGACGTGATACAAGAGGAGCAACGTCAACGGTAAATAGTCTTTCTAAGCCCGATTATACCAAGGTTGCGTGCGGAAGCGTAGTAAATCAGAAGTTCTCTCCATCTATGTTTACCCCGGAAAAGCGCAGAAAGCTGATGCCGCTGATCAAGACTTACTTCAAGAACGGAGGGCAAGAGATACAGATCAATGCCACCTCGCGTGAGACCTTGATCGATGCTATGGAGCATCCCGATAAATATCAGAATCTTGTGGTTCGTGTTTCGGGATTTTCCGCCTTTTACGTAACTCTTGATAAGGACGTTCAGCTTGATATTCTAAACCGAACACAGCAGGAGTAACGCTATGTTAAATATATCAAATATTCAGCATTTCTCCGTGGGTGACGGAGAAGGAATACGCACTACGGTATTCTTTAAGGGCTGTAATCTTCGCTGCCCTTGGTGTCACAATCCCGAAAATCTGAGCACCTCCCCCGCAGTTTTAACTTACTCATCAACGGGTAAGACCGAAACACTCGGAAGGCTTGTGTCAGCAGAGGATATCCTCCCGGAGCTTTTGGAGGATAAGGATTTTTATGACGAAAGTAACGGCGGTGTAACTCTTTCGGGTGGTGAGGCGATGCTTCAAGCATCCGAAATTGCACCTTTGGCGAGTATGTTGAAGGAAAACGGAGTTTCGGTCCTTGTAGATACCGCAGGGTGTGTGGCGTATTCATCTTTCCAAATACTCAATCCCTTTATATCGGGATATTTGTTTGATTTCAAGACGGCAGACGAGAATAAATACAGAGAGATCGGAGGCAATCTTGAAGTTGTCGTTGAAAATATAAGACGATTGAATGAGGACGGTATGACGGTTTGGATAAGAATCCCTTTGATACCAAACTTTAATACGTCACAGCGTTCGATACAGGCAATTTGCGAGCGCTTGAGCGATATTGGAATTAGACACGTGGATCTGTTGCCGTTTCATCGTTTGGGCAGCGCAAAATACGAGGCTATGGGGCTTGAGTATGCCTATAAGTCACAACAGCCTCTCACGAAAGAAGAACTCGGTAACATTGAAGCAATTTATAAAGCATATTTTTCAGTAAAAATAGAATGATAGGAGAATGATTATGAAAGCGAAAGCAGCTGTTTTTATGGGAGCGCACAAGGATTTCGAGGTGCGTGAATTTGAGACAACCCCAACACCCAAGGGATATGGACAAATGGAGCTGATCGCCAGCGGTATTTGCGGCACCGATCTGCATTTTCATAACGGAAAGCTGGAAATAACCCCGCCTACTGTGATCGGACACGAATTTGTCGGTAAAATTACAGACTTGGACGAAGAGTGTGCAAAGAACTACGGACTCGCCGTTGGCGATAATGTGATCGCGGATATCGCTCTTCCTTGCGGAGAATGTATCCTGTGCAAAAACGGAGACGATGCAAACTGTGTCAATATGCAGGTAACAAACGCAGGAAGCATTGAAACTGCTCCTTATCTTTACGGCGGATACGCCGAGGTCAACTATACACCTCTTTCCAATCTCGTGAAGATTCCGAAAGGCGTTCCTCCTACGGTTGCCGCAACCTTTGCTTGCCCAGGTCCAACAGCCATTCACGCTTGTGAACTGGCAAAGAAAGCAGGAGTTGATTTTTCAGAGATCAACGTTGCAGTTGTGCAGGGACTTGGTCCTGTCGGTACGTTTGCTCTTGTATATCTGAAGGCATTGGGAGTCAAAAAGGTTTACGCTATCACCGCAGGAAACGATACGACAAGAGAAAATACGGCACTTACACTTGGCGCAGATAAGGTATTCAATCTTACGAGAGAGGGTACTGCGGAAGTAACCAAAGCGCTTCAAGCAGAAAACGACGGACTTGGAGTAGATCTTTGTATGGAATGCTCGGGTGCTCCTGCCGCTGTTGTTCAGGGAATGGATATCCTCAGAAACAGAGGAATCTATCTCGTTCCCGGTCAGTACAGTGCATCGGGCGGTATTGAAATTCAGCCTCAGATGATTACCTTCAAGGCTCTTCACATTATTGGCTCTTCTCAATATTCTATGTGTGACGTCCGCACGTATCTTGAATTTTTATCAGTACATACCGAGCTGTATGAAAAGATCGAAAAGCTTGGAACAAAGTTTAAGGTTTCCGAGATCAACGAAGCAATTGCATACGCAAAATCGGGTAAAAACGTCAAAACCCTTTTGGTGAAGTAATTACGAAGTTTTTTGCCTAAACTTAAAAACTCCCACCGCTTCATTTCAAAGCGGTGGGATTATGTTTTGGATATCAATCATCAATCTTAATCGGTAAGATCGATTCTTTCTTTTTCTGCTCGATACGCGACGCCATTCTTGTCAAAACGAATTATGAGACTATCTGTGTATTGCTTTTACATAGTATTGTTCTCTGATTTAGTCGTGATCTTTTTGCTTTTAATGAAGCTAATTAAGAAGTCAATATACCAACAAACAAAGATCAATATACTTGCCGTTATAAGCATATTTAAAGAAAGATCAACATCTCTTTTGAAAAAGATCATTCGAATCCATATACCTATTGTGGTAAACCCTATAAGAGCGTTTAATATCATAAAAATGTTGAAACGATGCGGCTTCGCAATTAGTTGAACAATTGTGTATAAAATAGCAAGGGATGATATAAATATAGGAAATGTGAACATTAATATTAATATAAATAAATCGGGGCTATAGATCAACCAGTTATCGGCAAGTAATATAGCAACAATCCAAATAACAATTAGATAAGATATAAGGACACCTGATATTATTAAAGACGATTTTCTCATATTAAAAAAAGCCTCCATTCTTGTACTTGCAATTAATATAATTGGGATATCTGGTATCAATCTTAATCGGTAAGATCGATTCTTTCTTTTTCTGCTCGATACGCGATGCCGTTTTCTATTCTATGACTCGAGTAACTATTGTCACTTCGGCTACAGGCTTGTCTTCTTCAGAAGTTACCGATTCTTCCGAGGAAAAATATACGTCTAATATTTTGTTTTCGCTCATTGCCCAATATGAATGTAGTCCGCTGCTGGACGCAATCCCGCTGGACCCCAAAAGCTTCTTCACTTCTCCTTTGGTCATTCCTTTTGTTATTTTTTCGACTTGATCATCAGTAACAAATGATTCTATTTTATACAATGAACCGTCAGTACGTTTTACAATAACCTTATCGGCGTTTGAGTAGTATCCATCTTCGTGTTCTAACTCAAAATATATAGCTGCATATTCTTTGTCATTTATTTGCCAATAATAAAAATCTCCCAAACTATATACTTCGAATCCTTCAAATCCGAATAGTTCAACAACTTCTTCATAAGTCATACCTTCCTCCAACTTATCCAAAGCCTTTTTGCTGACTTTTTTGTCAGAAGAACATGAGGGTAACAAAAGAACTATACACAGCATCACGCAAATCAATGAAATTGTTTTTTTCATAATTTATACCTCCATCATTTTGTTAAGAATATTATATCATATTCAGAAAATCCTGTAAACGGCATAGTTTACAAAGTTAGAACTTTGGTTTTGTGTAAATATTACAAACTTTTTATATAAACGCGGGATATAATAAAATATGTTAATTTGTTGTAATAGCGGACTTGCCGCATTTCATATAAATGACGCAGAACACCGCGGGTTTGATATTGTCCTCTGCAAAAAACAATCGCGAAAAAATCAAAAAATTGATCACAGAGAAGAAAGAAAATTAAACATATTAAATTAATGGCTTCAGACAAAAATAAATTTCAATTTGCTGTTGAATTTTACAAAGAATTAGTATATAATAAAACGCAAGATTTTCTTACTTTCGGAGGATTATAGTGGAACTTCAAGGAAAAAAAGCATTAATCATAGGTGCCAGCAGAGGAATCGGCGAGGCAATCGCACTTGCGTTTGTCAGGGAAGGTGCTGACATCGTTATTGCAGGAAGAAAGCTTGAAACGTTAAATATCGTAAAAGAAAAAATTTCCGAATACGGACAAAAAGTATTTTGTATTGAATGGGATATCAAAGAGGTATCGAGAGCAGACGGTGTAATGCAGAAGGCATCTGAACTTTTAGGCGGACTCGACATCGTAGTCAACAATGCAGGTGTCATAGAAAGAGAACCTTTTCTGGCAGTACCCGAGGAAACATGGGATAACATTATGGATATTAACGTTAAAGGCGTATATTTTTCCTGCCAGGCTGCAGCTAATTACTTTATTAACAACGGTATAAAAGGAAGAATTATAAATATGGCTTCCGAAACGGGATTTCAGCCGTCTGCAATGCCTTACGGAATCTCCAAATGGGCAGTAGTCGGATTTTCAATGGGTATGGCAAAGCATCTTTACAAAAGAGGTGTTATGCTCTCATCGATAGCCCCCGGTCCTATTACCACCGATATGATGTGTTGGGAAGAAGGCAAGCCCAAGGACTTCCCCAACTGCTTCGGCACGATGGGATCGCCCGCAGAGGTCGCAGATTTAACAGTGTTTTTGGCATCAGAAAAAAATCAAAGAATTATCGGACGTCCCGTTTTCGTCAGCGGCGGATTGGATTGGTAAAATAAAAAGGAGAAAAGATCAATGCTTAACAACGATCAGCTTGCAAGAATATACCGTATAAAAGATTTTTATCTTAACGAACCGGTATTCAAAAATCACGTTGGCTACACGAGAGTAATGCGTCAGCGTTTGAATTTTATGCGTGCTTACATAAACAGTATCGGAACAGAATTTATCGGGCCTGCCGTTACACCCTATAATAAAGCTCTGCTGGAATCAAGACCATATACCGCCAGACTCCGTCTTGCATATGCGGAGGCTGCAATTCTGAACAATATGGAGCCCATGATACACGACGACGAGCTGCTTGTCGGACGACCCGATTATACTCCTCTCACCGAAGAAGAAACAAAAGAATATAAAGAACTTGAGCTTGCTATGCGCGGCGCACCGAATACAACCTATCTTACGCTCGGACATATGTCTTTGGACTATCCTAAGCTCTTAAGAGTAGGAATCAACGGATTAATTGCTGAGGTTAAAACTCATATGTGTGCGCTTGATCTTAATATTCCCGAAAATCTTTCGAAATACGAATTTTACGAAGGATGCCTTATGGAGCTTGAAAGCGAGCTTACTCTCCAAAAAAGATATGCGGAAAAGTTAAAAGAAAAGGCAGATTCGGCAACAGGCGATAAAAAGGCTCATTTTGAAAAGCTTTACAAAATAGTTTCTCGTGTTCCCGCAGAACCTGCAAGAAGCTTCCACGAAGCTCTGCAAGCCATTCACTTCTTCTCATTCACTCTTTGGGAGCTTTACTATTTCGGCAGAATAGATCAGTATCTCTACCCATATTACAAGGCTGATATTGAAGCCGGAAGGATCACTCCCGATGAAGCTCTCGAACTTTTGTGTTGCTTCCTGCTCCTCCCCGATGCGTATATCGTACCGAATGCGGCTTACGATTCTATGGTCGGCGGAAAAGACAAGCAAGGAAATATCGTAGAAAACGATATAACGTTTATGGCACTTGATGCAGCTGAGATCGTAAAATCCGGCACGGGCAAGATCGCACTTGCTTTCAGCAAGGACAACAGTGACAAGTTGCTCCGCCGTGCAATTCAAGTCAACGCTACAGGTGCCACACAGCCTGCTATCTATAATGACGATCTGATCACCGAAGGGCTTATGAAGATCGGTATCGCACCCGAAGATGCTCACTATTATTGCAATACCGGATGTACGGAAATTACACCTATCGGTTGCTCGGGAATCTATCCTTGCGCACCTTATCACAATATCGCAAACGCACTGCTCGACGCTATGCGCGAAAATATTGATGCCGCATCTGTCAAGCCCATTCTTGACAGCTTTGAGAAAATATTACACAAAGAGATTCAAGAACAGCAGCTTCATATCAACAGAAGACAGATGGAAAGATCGCGTAACGGCGGTGAACCTTTACGAGTGTCCTGCCTTGTCGATAACTGTTTGGCAAGCGGAAGATCCATTGACGAAGGCGGTGCAAAATACAATCATATTGAGCCGACTTTTGTAGGTATTTCCAACGTGGTGGATTCACTTATGGTTATCGAAACTCTTGTTTTCAATGAAAAGAAATTTACAATGCAAGAGCTTCTTGATATCATTGATGCCAACTATGAAAACAACGAGCCTTTAAGACAGTACATTATCAACCGTATTCCTCATTACGGCGTCGACGACAAAGATGTGGACAAATATGCCGCACAGGTATCGGAAGCAATTATCGGTGCCTGCAAGGGAATTACAACTTACAGAAACAGTTTTCTTGTACCCGGCACGTTTACCTACATCGAAAACGTCACTATGGGGCTTGTAACACAGGCAACTCCCGACGGCAGATTAAAAGGCGCACCGCTTGCGGCAAGCTCTTCGGCAAGTGCCGGAAGAGAAATCAAAGGTCCTACTGCAGCAATACTCTCCGCTACAAGCTGGGATCACACTCCGTATATGGGAGGAATAGTTGTAAACGTCAAATTCGCCCCCAACCAAATGAGTGGAGATAACGAGGACATCGTTCTGGCACTTATAAGAACCTTCATTGAGCGCAGAGGTATGGAGCTTCAAATCAACTGCATATCCAAAGAAACCTTACTTGACGCTCAAAAGAACCCTGAAAATTACAGAGATCTGTTAGTACGTGTAAGCGGATTCAGTGCTTATTTCACACATTTGCACAAGCTCGTTCAGCAAGAAGTAATTGACAGAAACGAGCAGTCTTTTATATGATCTGAATTTTAACGAAAAAGTATTTAATTTTAATCATCTTAAGACCCCACTTGATATGTTGATATGCACCTCGAAGGTTAGACACTTTTGGAGGTGCATATCATTTTATTGGTAGGGGTAATTTTATTTTTCTTTCATAAAAGAAACACAGTATAAATATGTTAATTTGTTGTAATAGCGGACTTGCCGCATTTCATATAGTGTATTAGCCGTTTTATCGAAAGGGGGCTAAATAATGAAAGAAAGCGATAAATCCAAAAGTAACGACGATAAAATCATTTGCGTCAGTGTTTTCAAAAGCGGCGAAAACACAACGACCAAAGAAGAATATACAAAGAAATGGATCGAACTTGTAAATCGAATAGAGAAAGGTAAAAGCGTAAACTTTTATAGTAGCTAATGACAAGTTGCATTTTTTGCGGTATAATATACCCAAGGAACAGCTTGTCATTAGCTTTTAGGTAGATAAAATGAAAGTAGCTATTTATTGCCGCTTATCCGAAGAAGATAGAAATAAGCAATTTGAAACAGACGACTCGGGCAGCATACAAAACCAAAAGGCAATGTTGCTGCAATACGCTATGGAACAGGGGTGGGAGCTTTACAACATTTACAGCGACGACGATTATACGGGGTCTGACAGACGGCGCCCTGAGTTTAACCGTCTGCTGAAGGACGCAGAACAGCACAGATTTGATATTGTCCTATGTAAAACACAATCGCGCTTTACACGCGAGCTTGAACTCGTTGAAAAGTACATACACGGGCTGTTTCCCGTTTGGGGTATTCGTTTTGTCAGCATTGTTGATAACGCAGATACCGCGAACAAAGGAAACAAAAAGTCACGGCAGATCAATGGACTTGTCAATGAATGGTACCTTGAGGATATGTCGGAAAATATCAGAAGCGTTCTTAAAAACAGGCGCGAGAACGGTTTTCATATCGGTGCCTTTGCGCTGTACGGGTACAAGAAAGATCCCGATCAGAAAGGACACTTGATAATCGACGAAGAAGCCGCCGCCGTTGTAAGAGAAGTGTTTACACTGTTTTCACAAGGTTACGGTAAAACTGCGATAGCACGTATTCTCAATGATAGAGGCGTACCGAACCCAACCGAATATAAACGTCAGCAAGGACTTCGCTACAAACAGCCTACTATGAAAAACAGCACACTTTGGAAATACTTTGCGATATCCGATATGCTGATAAATGAAATCTACATCGGCAATATGGTACAAGGAAAATACGGCAGTATCTCCTATAAGACCAAGCAGAACAAACCGCGCCCTAAAAGTCAGTGGTACATTGTAGAGGGAACACACGAACCGATCATTGACCGTGAGCTTTGGGACAGAGTGCAAGCTATGATAGCACATCGGGCAAAGCCATTTAAAGTTGGAACAATCGGCTTGTTTGCAAGAAAAGCCCGCTGTGCGAGTTGCGGATACGTTATGCGTTCGTCAAAAATGTCACCTGCGAAAGGCGGTAAGCATTATTTGCAGTGTTCAAATCGCTATGTTGCCAAAGACGCTTGTGAAGGTGCTTTTATCTCGCTTGAACGTTTGGAAGAGCTTGTATTAGCCGAGATAAACAGACTTTCCGCAGAATATCTCGACAAAGACGAGTTAGAGCAAAACATCGAGTTTTGCAACAACCTGCAAGCACAGAAAAAGAGTGTACTTGCAAGTCTTGCATCGTACCGCAAAAAAATCGAAGAATACGCAAAAGGTATTCGGGATATTTATATGGATAAGGTTAAGGGCTTGATAACTGAAAGCGACTTTGTGGAACTGTCGAAAGATTTTACTGTACAAAAGGAACGCCTTGAACGTGTAGCTTCGGACAGCGAAAAACAGTTGGCTGAAATCGACGAGAAAATTGAACTTGGTGATAACCGCCGCGAGCTTATTCTTCAATACACAAACTTGGAACACCTTAACCGCGAAATCGTGGAAATGCTGATCGATTACGTATCTATCGGCAGGCGAATCCCCGGAACAAGGAATGTTCCCATAGAAATTCATTGGAATTTCTGAAAAGTTTGTTCTTATATGATTGCAGCAGAACAAAAAGCACGCGTAACTTACGATAACCTTTTAAGACTTATAGACGATCCCGACGTAAGAGAACCGCTTAAATTCCTTCGTGAACGAGAGATAGTACACTATCAGCGTTTCGGTGATGCCCTCGGTATCGCACAGGACGCATTCGAAAATAAGAAGAACTTCTACGCGTGCAATCCGAGTTTTGACAAATAACTGTCAAGGGACAGAATATAAACGAAACGAGCACTTCTCAAAAGGGAAGTGCTCGTTAGCTTGTTAGTTTATTCCATTATGTTCCGCTTTTTTGCTGACTGATGATTTATCGCAAGTATTTTTATTGTTTTGTTATATCCGACCCTTATGCGTTTTTGATAAATTATACCGTCTTTAATAAGAGAATTAAGTGTACTGCTTACAATGTCGCGCCCGATAGAATTGTTTTTTGCGACAGCTTCAACAGTTGCCAAAAAAGTAGGACGGGGCTTTGCGTTTTCTGCATAAACTGTGCTTATCGATTTTATAATAAGACGTTCAATATGTAAAGTAAGCTCTTCATTTGAGGGCACGGTAACAGAATAAGATGCAGAATTTTTAAGCTGGCTGCTGAGCGCATCGCGAACTGCAAAAATACCGACTTCCTTGCGGCATTTCGTAACAAGGTAGCTTACAACCGATGAAAAATGTCCGTCGCCCGTAAAAATAATAAAAGCATCAACATTGTCCGAATCTATTGCGCTTTGATAAATATGGTCGAGCATAATAAAGTCTGTAAAATCTTTTTTGTAATAAGACGTAGAATTCTGAGTTTCTATTATAAGGTTTGATATCTCACGTATTTTGGATATTTCTGCACGAAGTGCGGGATTTGAAAAATTGCCGAAAAAATATATACCCTTGATGTCGTATTTTTCGGACAGCATAGCTCGCCACGCACGAATGTCTGGTTTTATGCCGTAAAGATTGTTAAGAGAAATGTACCAATGTTCGTAATCTACAAATGCAATAGCTCGTTTTCTTTCGGAAGATAAATGTTTTTTCTTTCTGAAGCCAAACAGAATAAATGTCACTCCTTTCTTTAGTAGTTGATAATATTATACATTATTTTTCAAAAAATTGCAATAGTTTCTCTGTTACGATTTTTTATATACAAGTATTTCAAATTCGTAAGAACACTCAAGAGAGTCAAGGGAGTAAAGTTTGGTTTTGTCCTGTTCGCTTGTACGGCAAAAATAAGGAGTCATAGTGAAAAGGTCAAAGATAGCTTCTTTGCTCGCAAGCGTGAATTTTCCGGACAACTCTTTCTTTGAAACAAGCTCGAATTTGTCTATTTCGTATGGCATAATCTCGTTTTCATACGGCTTCTCGTATATCGCCGATTTAAGCTCCCAAAGATGCCTTCTGCCCGGAATTACTGTGATAAAATATCCGCCGACCTTGAGGACCCTTGCAAATTCGTCGCTGCACAGAGGCGCGAACACCGAGATTACGACGTTGGTAGAGCACTCTGCAACGGGGAGCTGATAAGAGCTTGCAACCGCAAGCTCTACAGAGGAATCGACCTTCTTGCATTCACCGTTGAAGCGCTGCGCCGCAAGACGTAGAGCTTCTTTGGAAATGTCAATTCCGATAACGTGCGGATTTTTTCCGAAAGAGTTAAGCGCTTCTTTTATGCGGGATGTGTAGTAACATTCGCCGCAACCCGAATCAAGCAGGGAAACGCTGTTATATCCGTCGGTAAGTTGAACGATCGTTTCGGTAAGAGCTTCTCGCATAGGGGAGTAAGCTCCGCTGTCGAGAAAATTCTTCCGCGAAAGGAGCATTTCGCGGCTGTCACCGTGGTTTCCGCCCTTTTGTGACATAAGCAGATTTACGTGACCGTATTTTGAAATATCGTGCGAGTGTCTGTTCTCACATACGTAACGTGAAGCCTCGCGCGTTAATTTTGTTTTGCAGATAGGACATATAAGCATAGTCGTATTTTCAGCATTAATTATCTTAAATTCACAAGGGACAGATAACTGTCCCTTGCGATTTTTATAAATAGCTTTTCCTTATTTTAATCAGTCTTCAAGTATCATAAAAGAGTTCATATCAATACGCTCCCAACGTATGTAAAGGAATTCGTTTTTGGAAACCTTGTAATCTTCACCGGGCGCGTAAACCTTGTCGTCACCTGTTGTCCAGCCGAGAGCCTTGAATCCGGGACGAACGGTAGTAATTTCGGGAGCCTTTATCACGGCACCCTGAGTTTCAACGATAACGTTATCTGCGCTTCCGAATGTAACAGCCGCCTGTGTAACGCTCGGATTCTTAACGTCATAAACTCTGATGAGAAGTGAAGAAAGTGCACGCAGCGATCCGTCGCTCTTGAATTCGGGAATGTAAAGCACGTTTACTGCACCGGGCGTAAGATCAAGTTCGGAAACCTGAACCTCAAAAACAACCGCGTTTTTGGTACCGATGCTCTTTTTGCCGAGATGCTTTGTACCGTTTATGTAGACAGATACAGAGGTTGCGGTGGTATGCTCGTTTATTATTTTTATTTTAAGGGTGCCGGTTGCATCGGGGGAAATTATGTAGTCACCCGCAACACCGTAAGATGTTATGTTGTCTTTGCTGAGCGACGTTCCGTTCAAGGATGCGGAAGCGTGGATCTTCGTACTTCTTGTATATCCTGCATTATCAATATTTGCATCTTTTACTGCGAGATTTTCGTCGAGCCAAATTATGTGATTTGTAAGCCAATCCTTGAGAAGCTCAAAGTCGGTCTGGAAATCGTAGCTCTTACCGCCGTTTCGATTCTTAAGATACCAGTTTGTACGAGGACCGTTTCTCTCGTAACATTTTATGGCTTCTTCGGAAATATAGTAGTGGTAAACGTCGAGCGACTGCATCATATCGTCGATAACCTCGCGCATAGAGAACCACTGTTCCTGACAAAGAGATGTGAAATAGGGGTCGGAGCAGAGCTGCTTGAACCAACCGTTAGAGCCTGCACGGTCACCGTTCCAGCGGTCCCAACGCTCCCAGGTCTCGTTAAGAGTTACGATGTTACCCGAAGCATTGTCGAAGTCCCAACAGGGTCCGAAAACGATCTTTCCGTCGTCTATGTAGTAGAAAAGCGAGAGATATCCGAATTCGATGTTGTTAAATACAGTCCAGATCATCCAGAAGTCAACGAGAGAGTCTACATCGACGTATTCGCTGTAATGCTTGCCCTTTGAATTGTAGAACGTAGGAGATGAAATAGCATTTTCAAAATCCTGAATAAGAGTCTTTACATAAGAATACATCTTTTCATTCGTATGAAGATTTTCGGGATTTACGAGCATTACGGGAATACCGTTGTTCGTTCTCCACGCCGCACCCGTTGTATCAAGACGGCCGTCGTATTCAATAAGGTAACCCGATGTAATATCAAGACTTTCCGGATCGAAATATCCGGTCAGATCGACTTCTTCGGTGACAGGAGTGTGGATTTTTTGACCGTCTTCACCGATTGTTTCTTTTGAATATTTGAATTTTGCTTTCTGAGTTGTTATCCAGCCCAGATCTTTCTTCATTGCATCGCGAAGGGAAGTGCGGGCGCTGTTGGAAAGATCGTTTTTAAGAGCATACATATCTGCAATATCTTCGGCATATTCTTCCCAGTCGAAGGTTTCGACACGTCCTTCGCCGATAGTTATACTCTCAACAAGAGAATAAAGACCTCTGTACTCGCCGTTAAAATAAACTCTTACCCAAGTTGACTGTGTATAAGACATACCGAGCGAACCCGAAAGATCGTAAGCAAGCTTGTTTCTCATAGCGGTAACGTCAAACCAGTTAGCAAGGAGATACCAATGTCTGCTTTCGCCCATACCGAGCATATCGGCTTTGGTATCAAGCTTTACTTTGTACGCCCACTTGTTCTTTCTCTTCATATCGGCGTTTCCGTAAGTAGAGTTACCTCTGCAGCGAATCTGAATTCCGCCGCCGTCCTCGTCGGTGTATGTGCTCATGTAGTCGGCGTAACGTTCGTTAAGCTCAAGCTGCATAGTGGCTTCGTGATATACTTTGGTTCTGACCTCTTTTTTGTTAGGGGTTGTTATATTTATCGTAGGTATTTCTTCTTCAATAAAAATTCCTGTGAAAGGATCCTTCTGAGGATCGCTTTCTGTCTTATCCGTATCCGTATCAGGTTCTTTAACACCAGAGCAGGATGACAGAATAAAAACAAGTGATAAAAGTAAAGCGATTAAAGATATTGTGATTTTGTTTGCTTTTGTCATAATAGAGTACTCCCAGGGAAAATTAAGCAGTTGTTCTTGAAGTTTAGAACGCTTAGAGTGATTATACAATAACTGCGATAAAAAATCAACCGAATTTGTACAAATTCAATTCGGTTTACGAAAAATTAACATTTGCATAGATTTGCATCGAAATAGTGCGTTTGGAATTAAAAAAACGGAATATGTGATTTATATATCAAAAAGCATCCTTTTTATTTTCAAAAAGGATGCTTTTTTGTTTTTATAATGTTTTACTTATGATTTTCGGGTTCGAGAACCATAAAGGCGTTCATATCGGTACGCTCCCAACGCACGTAAAGGAATTCGTTTTTCGAAACCGTGTAATTTTCACCGGGCGCGTAAACTTTGTCATCTCCCGTTGTCCAGCCGAGAGCCTTGAATCCGGGACGGATGGTTGTGATCTCGGGAGCCTTGATCACAGTACCCTGAGTTTCAACGATAACGTTGTCTGCGCTTCCGAAGGTAACAGCCGCCTGTGTGACGCTCGGATTCTTTACGTCATAGACTCGTATAATAATGGAAGTAAGTGAACGAACAGATCCGTCGTTTTTGTAGGAGGGAATATACATAACGTTTACAGAGCCGGGTTCCATATTAAGATCGGATGTGTTTATCTCATATTCTGCCGGTGTTGAAGTTTTCAAAGTCTTTTTGCCGAGATTCTTTGTACCGTTGAGATAAAGTTCACAAGTCGCGGATGTTGTATGGTCTGTCGTTACTTTAATTTTAAGAGTGCCGGTAGCGTCAGGGGAAATTATGTAGTCGCCTGCAACACCGTAAGATGTTATGTTGTCTTTACTTAATGTTGTGCCATTTAGTGATGCAGTAAAATATATCTTAGTGCTTCGCACATACCCCGAATCGTCGATATTTGCGTCTTGTACGGCGAGGTTTTCGTCGAGCCAAATTATGTGATTCGTAAGCCAATCCTTGAGAAGCTCAAAGTCGGTCTGGAAATCATAACTCTTACCGCCGTTACGATTCTTAAGATACCAGTTTGTACGAGGACCGTTTCTTTCGTAACATTTTATTGCTTCTTCGGAAATATAGTAGTGATAAATATCAAGAGATTGCATCATATCATCGATAGCTTCGCGCATAGAGAACCATTTTTCTTGGCAGAGTGCTGTGAAATACGGGTCCGAGCATACGTTCTTGAACCAACCCTTCGAGCCTTTTCTGTCGCCGTTCCAACGGTCCCAACGCTCCCAGGTTTCGTTAAGAGTTACGATGTTGCCCGTTGCGTTGTCGAAGTCCCAACACGGACCGAAAACGATCTTTCCGTCATCAATGTAGTAGAAGAGAGAAAGTACGCCGAACTCAATGTTGTTGAATACAGTCCATATCATCCAGAAGTCAACAAGAGAGTCCACGTCAACGTATTCACTGTAATGCTTGCCCTTTGCGTTATAGAACGTAGGTGAGGAAATGGCATCTTCAAAATCCTGAATAAGAGTTTTTACGTAGGAATACATATATTCATTTGTTTGAAGATTTTCGGGAGTTACGAGCATTACGGGAATACCGTTGTTTGTTGACCATTTGGTGCCCGTCGTATCAAGTCGGTTGTCGTATTCTATGAAATAACCGGACGTGAAATCAAGGCTGTCAGGATCGAAGTATCCCGTCAGGTCTATTTCCTCTGTTACAGGTGTATAAATTTTTTGACCGTCTTCACCGATTGTTTCTTTGGAATACTTGAACTTTGCCTTATGAGTTGTTATCCACCCCAGATCTTTCTTCATTGCATCGCGAAGGGAATTGCGACCGTTTGCGGGAAGATGATTTTTAAGAGCATACATATCTGCAATATCTTCGGCATATTCTTCCCAGTCGAATGTTTCGACACGTCCTTCACCGACGGTGACGCTCTCAACGAGAGAGTAAAGACCGCGGTATTCGCCGTTGAAATACACCCTAACCCAAGTAGACTCTGTGTAAGTCATACCGAGAGAGCCCGAAAGATCGTAAGCGAGCTTGTTTCTCATAGCGGTAACGTCAAACCAGTTAGCAAGGAGATACCAGTGTCTGCTTTCGCCCATACCGAGCATATCGGCTTTGGTATCAAGCTTTACTTTGTACGCCCACTTGTTCTTTCTCTTCATATCGCCGTTTCCGTAAGTAGAGTTACCTCTGCAGCGAATCTGAATTCTGCCGCCGTCCTCGTCGGTGTATGTGCTCGTGTAGTCGGCGTAACGTTCGTTAAGCTCAAGACGCATAGTGGCCGATTTGTAGGTTTTGACTGTAACTTCTGTGTTGTTAGGGGTTGTTAGGTATATCGTAGGAATAGCTTCTTCGATATAAACTCCTGTGAAAGGGTCCTTTTGTTCGTTGTTTTCGTTATTATTACTATTACTGTTATCATTGTTATTTTCATTATTGTTCGGATTATCATTCGGAATATCCGATACAACACCCGAACAGGATGCGAAAATGAAAATGAAAACGAGAAGTAACGAAATGATGGAAATTGCCGGTCTGGTTCTTGATATCATAGCGATGATCTCCTAATGAAGTTTTGTCGATATATACGATATTATATAATAATCTATCGATAAAATCAACCGAATTTGTACAAATTCAATTCGATTTACGAAAAATTAACATTTGTGAATTTTCGGAAAGGACGCAGAGGGCACGCTGATGATAAAAAACAGCCGACTGCGGAAAATCAATATAAATCCCTTATGTGATTTTCGATATACGCCTACGGCGTTCGATATGAGCTGACGCTCTCGATATGTTTGTCTTGCAAACGAGGGATTTATATCATATCGACAAAAAAGCAAGAATAAAAAGAATTCCTTTTACTCTTGCTTTTTGTATTATTTAGTTTTTACGTCGGTCGGGGATGACGGTTGTTTAGGATTTTGGGATCAGTGCCTTTATTTTGTCGAGCATGGCGATAACGCTGTCGTCGGTGGCGCCGTAGGCGGGGTTAAGAGCCTTGACAAATGATTCCTGAGCGGACGAATTATGATCTTCTATACGCATACATAACCAATAATTATCTATAACAAACCAACAGTATGATATCTCCGTGACATTGTTTTCATCATTATAGGATCGTGTATAGATCATTTCATATTTTTCAAGATCTATCCAAACATATTCCGTATTATCTTTAATATCTTTAATGATGCTCAAACTATCGTACGGTGTGTGATTTATCAATTTCGGAAAATTTTTAATATATTCATCAGCATCTTCGCGTACCGTTTTGTGTGCCGGATAAACAATCTGTACGGTAATATCACCTGCAATTATTGAATAAGCATTATTTCCATCTACGGATATTCGGGTTACTTCATCGTTTGGAATTATTGAATCAAGTTCTATATACTTATTTGCATCAATAAGACGATTTTTGCTTTGGTTTTCTTTGTTGCTTATATAGTCTTTGAAATCAGCAATATTGTTGAAGTATACATTCTTATCAGGCTTTTCTGACGGCTTTTCTTCGTCGTTTTGCGTCAGATTTTCTTCAGAGTCCGTTTTAGGTTCTTCAACCGTTGCTTCGCAGGAAAGTAAACTAAATACAAGTGTAAACAAAATTAAAAGTGCAATAAATTTTTTCATAAGTTACTCCTTCATCGATGATCATAAATTTGCGAATTGACTAAAGCTGTGTCTATTTGCGGAACGGTGGATGGGATTTTTCATAAGTTTCTCTCCTCACGATTTGTTTTTAAAGATCCTCTCATATATATAGACGACAAAAATTCAAAAAAACACCATTAATTTTGAAAAAATTTTTATTTTAATTATTTAGGGACAATCGAAAGGTAAACAGACTGAAGACAAAATAATAAAAGATTTTTTTAGCCAAGGAAAAGGGTTGGGAGTCTGAGG
>SVSP01000036.1 GCA_015064255.1 Oscillospiraceae bacterium | reverse complement strand
TGAATTATATCTTGCCGAATGTCTTAAGGGTAATAATTACCTACCGGAAGGATATAATTCATTCATATACGGAAACGAATATCTTAAATATATTCACGGTATATTCTCAAAGATAAAAGATTACAAAGATGTGTCCGAGTATCTTGCTAAGTTTACCGTAGTTAAGAATGCGCTCACAGACATTACACATACGTACAAGAATGTATTTGATAATCCGTTCAGCTCGAAGCTTTTGGAATATACGTATGATTCAAATGGTCTGATTAAGCATATTTACTATATGGGTGGTTCTACTGTTTACGACGAACCGCTGTATAAATACGGAATTTTAGATGCGCCATCCTATACAAAATACAATTTTAAGTATGACGATAACGGACGTATTTCCTATATATACGTCGGTGATGAAGATAATATTTCTAAAAAATCCGTACCTATATATGATGAAAACGGCAGAATAATATCTACTCATAATACAACCGCTACGGGAGGATATACAACTACGCTTACGTATGATACAAGCGGAAGACTTATAAAAGTTGAATTAACGAATTCTAATCCCGAATATACATATAGTAAAATTTGTGAATATACGTATAATGCAGACGGAACGATTGCTTCATACGTAAAAACTGATACTGTAGAATATACAACAGGTTATTCTACAGTAACAACTGACAAGGTTACGTATAGCTATAATAACGGATCGCTTGATACCGCACATTACGTATATACCTTTGGTACGAGCGTATCTGATCCGAAAGTAGAGTCGGATATCGAATATACGTTCTCTTATAACGAGGACGGTTATCTTACCGAAGTTGCGAATAAACACAATACCGAAAACCACTACACCGATAACAAGTACGTTTACACCTACAATGACATATATTTCTACGCTGAATAAAATCCGATAAAAAAAATCACTTGCATTCCTAAAAAGATTGCAAGTGATTTTTTATTACTCGTTTTCAATTTCAAGTTTTCCTTGGCAAAACACCTTTTTGATATTGATATCGTCATCGAAAATACAAATATCCGCATCGTATCCTTCAAGAAGTTTTCCTTTTTTGACGTTAAGTTCCATCATTCTGATCGGATTTACAGTCATCATTTTAACTGCGCTGTGAAGCGGAACACCTATCTTTATCATATTTCGGATAAGTCTGTCAGCGGTAGCGATACTTCCCGCAAACGCACTTCTGTCTTCAAGCTTTGCAACTCCGTCCTCGATTATAACGGGGAGAGGATCGTGCATACTTCCGAGATAGCTCTTTTCCACGTTTTGTCCTGCCGCGCGCATTGAATCTGTTATAAGGGCTATTCGATCGTTGTCTTTGAATTTCACGGCATAAGAAAGCAGAGAAGGGGGGATATGGCATCCGTCGGCTATTATTTCCACGTTCATATCGTCAATGTAATACGAAGCCTCAAGAACGCCCGGAACTCTGAATCCGCCGCGGCGTATGATCGTACTCATACACGAATAAAGATGCGTTATATGACGAAATCCGAGCTTATAGGACGATTCTACCGTGTAGAGATCGGCATCCGAGTGTGCAATACTGAGTGTAATACCATTTTCATTTGCAAAGTCTGCAAATTTTTCCGCACCTTCTATTTCGGGTGCTACACTCCAACGTTTGATATGTCCTTCGGAGGCTGAATAGATTTCACGGTATTCATCTTCATCGAATATACGTATATGCTCCGGCTTTTGTGCGCCTGCCTGCTTTGAAGAAATATACGGTCCTTCGATATGTATTCCGAGAAGAGTCGTGCTGATTCCGGGATCATTTTTTGCGTCCTTGTAGCGTTCTATCGCGGAAAGAATAGAACTTTTATCTGCAGAAAGAAAGGTCGGCATAACAGAGGTAGTTCCGTGGGCAAGATGTGCACTGCATATATTAAAATATGCATCCTTATCGTCGTCCATATAATCGTTTCCGCCTCCGCCGTGCTGATGAATATCAATAAAGCCTGCAGAGATATAATATCCGTTACAATCTGTTTTGATGTATTCATCCGTCGTTAGAGTATCAGGAGATATTACAGCTTCTATTTTGCCGTCGGAAATAAGAAGATCGCTCTTTTCAATACCGTTTTCTTTTATCAGATTTCCTCCGCACAAGCGGTATTTCATCATTTCGATACCTCCGAATCGGCTAATGCTTGAATACCAAGCGCGCACCTCGTTGAAGTCAGTATATTTTTTGTCATTTCGTTTCTTCCGGAATTTATTTCGTCGATAAACTCGGAAAGATAATCGCTTTCGACATTTTCGCGTTTATAGATAACAGGCTCGGAAACACCTTCTTTATACACGGTAACGTCGGGAAGTGTGTACGAGAAAGTCAAAAGACCCTTTTCGCACCAAAATCTGAATTCCCAGTACGTCGGAAGCGAAAAGCCCTGCGAGGGTGCAGAATAAGAAGTATCGGCAATTACACCCGCGCCGTTACTTAGCCGCGCCATAAACAGCGCAGAATCTTTGAAATGCTCGTGCTTGTACGCATAAGAGTTCCATACTCTTGCTCCGTCTGTACCTGCAAATTCAAGACCGCTTATCATTCTCACAAGGTCTATTCCGTGTATTGCAAGGTCGTTTATAGTGCCTCCGTGCATTCCTTTCTCAAAATACCACGAGGGGCGGTGTGCATAATCTATAACGTGCTGACCGTTAAAGGAAACGTTTCTGACCTCACCAAGCTCGCCGCTGTGAATTATTTCTTTTGCTTTGATAGCCTGAAATATATATCTGAGATCAAGCATACACGCGATCTTGAGATTGTTTTTACCAGCAAGTTTCTCAATTTCGTCAAGCTCTTTTACACTCGTGCATATAGGCTTGTCGGCAATTATATGTTTTCCTGCGGAAAGCGCCTTTATTATTACTTTTCCGCGCTCACCGTAAGCATTTCCGATTGCTACAACGTCAATGTCTTCACATAGCCATTCGTCGTACGGTCTTCCCGAAAAACTTGCACCGAGATTTTTTTCTGCGGCTTCTCTTGCGGGAGTATTTTCCTCAACACAGTCAACTATTTCGAAAAGATCGGAAGCCGAAACCTTTTTGTAAAGTGTATTGATGTGTGAATGACGAAAACCGTAAAAAAGAATTTTAATTTTCATATTTTCAAATCACCTTTGCACCGCTGTCTGCGTCAAGAAACATTTTTGCGCCGCTGTGTTTGCGAAGGGAAGTAGCAGGACAAACCTCTCCGTATTCACCGCAAAGCATAGCTTTAACCGCATTTGCCTTTGTGCTTGCAGGAACTGTACATATAAGATATTTTGCTGACATAAGTGTCGGTATAGTCAAAGTAAGTGCATATTTCGGCACCTTGTCAAGCGAAGGGAAGCATCCGTCGTGAACCTGCTGCATACGGCAGATCTCATCAAGCTGAACCTTCTTTATAACTTCAGGATCGGAAAAATCTGCAACGGGCGGATCATTGAACGCGATGTGTCCGTTTTCTCCGATTCCCATACAAACAACGTCCGGAGGGAATTTTGCAAGAAGCTCTGTGTATTTTTCGCATGCAATATCAGCGTCATCTTTAGCATCAATATAGTTTACCGATGCAAAGTTTGCAAGCGAGAAAATGTGGTCGCTGAGATAACGCGCAAACGATTGGCTGTCATCTATGCAAAGTCCTACGTATTCATCCATATGGAAAGCATTAACGCGAGAAAAATCTATATCTTCTTTAAGAAGATTCATAAGCATTTCGTTCTGAGATGGAGCCGCCGCAAAAATTACGTTTGCGAATTCTTTTTCTGCAAGTACTGCTTTTATGGCGCGGGCAGCTTCTTTGGCTGCTTCCTTGCCCATTTCTGCTCTGGTTTCGTATATGGAAGTTTCAAGCTTTTCTGTTTTTATGGTTTTTATAAGCATTTCTTTCACCTGTTAAATATTTATTTCGTTGACATTTTCCCATTTACCGCTTTCCATTGAACGCATAATTGCGTTTATTATGAAAACAGGGTTTATGAATTCTTCATATCTCTTTTTCATTTCTTTTCCGTTCAAGAGATCAAGCATATCGTTCATTTCGTGCTTGAAGCTTTGCGGTGTAAAGGTAAGTACTTCGCTTCTTGACGATTTTGCGCCGTATATCGATACCGTATAGTATCCGATTCCTTCAACGTAAGTTGCGTTTACGTTAAAATTATCATAACTTGCCATAAAAGTAACGCTGTTTTCACGCTTGTCGGCATATATTTTTCGTACATCGTTACCGAATACGGTCGTCATTATCTCAACAAGGTGCTGTGCGTAGAAATAAAAGCCTCCGTACGGACTCGACGTGTGTATCGGGCAGGCAAGAGAACCGCCTCGTATCTCGCCGCAGCTTTTTTCGCGTACAGCCTGAGCAAGTTCGAGAGTTTCCTGAAGAGCAGCACAAGTACTTCCGCCGCAAAGACGGATGTTTTTTTCTCTTGCAACACGCATAAATTCGGTTGCTTCGTCTTCACTGCAGGTTATAGGCTTGTCGATAAACATCGGAATACCGTCGTCAAGGTAAGGCTTTGCATATTTGTAATGATTGTCCCCGTGGCGCGCCGTGATCATAACCCCGTCGAGCTGACCGCGAAGCTCATCGTAGTTTTCCATTATTTTTACGCCAAATTGATCGTGAAGCTTCTTTACGGCTTCGCTTTCATTACTGTAGATTCCCACGACCTCTATTTCGGGATAGTGTCCCTCACTTATAAGATTAAGAAAATTATTGGCGTGCGAGTTTTCGCATCCGAGTATGGCTATTTTATACATAATATGACACCTCTCAGTCAAATCTTATCGGAAGCGGATTTTCCGCGTGACAAGCTTCGATTATACCGATTACCTGAGCCGCGTGCTCGGGTGTGATATCAAGAGCCTCACCATAGAATATAGAGTTGTACATCATCTGATAGAATTTCTTTACGGCTACGTCAAAAGACGAACCGGAAATTTTATTTTGTTCTTCGATAAAATTAAGTTTTTCAGAGCAGTAAACGGGATTTCCCGAATCATCGGAAAGCGATTTTCTTATAACGGGTCTTTCGGGATACTGCGAAAAATCTTCTATATATTTCAGCTTATAGTCCTGATTTGTGGAAATAAGCGTACCCTTTGTACCGAAGATCTTGAATACGTAGTCACTTGCAAAAGCGTCTGCGGAAATTACTTCAATGTCAACGGCAGGTTTTCCCGGAGTAGTAAGGATTATCTTTCCGTAATCATCGCTGTCACCGCTTGTAAGTATCGTTTTAAGCGAGGAAAATGCAACTTTTGTATTCTTATCCCAGCCGAGAAGGTCTAGTGCCTGACCTATAGGATGAGGTCCTGTATTATATACGCCGCCAGCACAGCACGACTGAAGAGTCTGCCAGTCCCAGCGTCTTGCAAATCCCGAATATTTAAGATTTATCTGAATTACGTCACCTATCTTTCCGCTTGCAATTATATCTTTTACATTTAGAAATGCGGGTGAGTAGAGTGACTGATGAAATGCCGCTACAACAACGTTGTTTTGCTTTGCAGTATGAACAAGATCCATACATTCATAATATGAACGACCGAACGGCTTCTCTGAAAGTACGTTAAATCCGTGCTTCAAAAGATTTTTTGTTATTTCATAGTGCATCTGAGAGTAGGAAGCGTTTACTACAAGGTCGATATCTTTTCTGTCATAGAGCTCGGTATAATCTGAAAGTGTATCGCATCCGAATTCAAGAGCCGCTTTTGCTTTTCTTTCTTCATCACTTTCGACTATACATACAACTTCGCAAAAATCGTTGTCCGTACTTTTGAAAAATCTTCCGTGAATATTTCTTCCGCTTCGTCCTTGACCAATTATGGCAATTTTCATTTTCTTCATAGATATGATCCTCACTTTATCAGAACTTTATTTTAGTATAGCATAATAAATTTTGGTTTTCAATTGTCATTTTTATCTTTATTATTGCAATTTCTACTTTTTTATGCTACAATCTTTTTGTAAAGTATTTTATACGGAGAAATCGGATATGTTTCAAAGACAAATTGGCAGCAGTATTCTCGAAGTTTCACATAAAAGGATAGAACACCCTACGCAAAGTGTTTATTTTAATCATATTCACAATCATTGTGAGATTCTTCTGTTTATAAGCGGATCGGCAGATTACAATATTGACGGACAGGTATTCAGACCTTCTCCGTACGATATGCTGTTTATTCCTGCGGCTACGTATCACTATCTTATACCAACAGCATCTGTACCGTACGAAAACTACGTTATAGGCTTTGATCCGAAAATAATTGATACAGAACATTATGAAAAACTTTTTTCACCGCCGCTTATGATAAATATTAAAGACGATCCCGAGCTCAAGGGCTTTTTCACACGTCTTGATTTGTATCACAAAAGTTATTCGAAGCACGATTTTGATGAAACAGCATTCTCGCTTATAAAAGAACTTGTGACATATTGCAGATACAGAAAAGACGATCTTAACTTTGTACACAGCGGAAGCTTGACTCATATTGATGAAATAGTAAAATACATATCGGATAATATAGAAAATCATCTGAACGCAGAGATAATAGCAGAGCATTTTTCGCTTTCAATATCGTACGTACAGAATTTGTTTTCACAAAATATGCATATAGGACTGAGAAAATATATAATGCAGAAAAAGATATACGCCGCCGACAATGACCTTTTTCTCGGAATGAGTCCGTATACAGTATGTGAAAAATACGCCTTTGGCGACTATTCTATATTTTATCGCCAATATAAAAAGACGTTCGGATGCTCGCCTAGAAACAGAAAATGAAATTTTATACATAAACATAAAATTTATTTGCACTTTACCAAACAAAAGTTTAAAAACCTATTTACAAATCGATTAATATATGGTAAAATATTTAAAATTGACTTTTCAGAGTAAAATCTGTACCCAGGGAGGTAAAATATGAACAGTCAAACCATTCAGATTCTGATAGCAATGATAATTTATATGGCGATAGTCATTGTTATCGGAGTAACTTTTGCAAAAAGAGCAAACAAAAGCTCGGAAAACTACTTTTTGGGCGGACGTACACTCGGACCGTGGGTAACTGCGATGAGTGCGGAAGCGTCCGATATGAGCGGATGGCTTCTTATGGGTCTTCCCGGTGTTGCTTATTGGTGCGGACTTGCTGATGCCGCGTGGACAGCAATAGGTCTTGCTATCGGTACATACTTCAACTGGCTCATAGTTTCAAAAAGACTCAGACGTTACAGCGTAAGAGCCAATAATGCTATCACACTTCCCGAATTTTTCTCTAACAGATTCCGTGAAAAGAATAAGATAATTATGACTCTCGCGGCAGCATTTATACTCATATTCTTTACCGTATATGCAGCAAGCTGTTTCGTTACTTGCGGAAAACTTTTCTCATCACTTTTCGGGACTCCTTATATTGCAATGATGATTGTCGGAGCAATATTCGTGCTTGCATATACGCTTCTCGGCGGATTCCTTGCAGAAAGTGCGTCTGACTTTATGCAGAGTATAGTTATGATACTCGCACTTACGGTTATAGTAATTATCGGTACGGTAAAAGCAGGCGGAATCGGTGCCGTAATTGAAAACGCGCAGGAAATTCCCGGATTTTTGGAATTCTTCGGACTTGCCACACCCGCGCTTAACGAAGCAGGTCAGCAGATAGTTGGAGCAGGAAAGCCTATATTTGAGGCGGCTTCCGAATACGGAATTCTCAAGATATGCTCTATGCTCGCATGGGGACTCGGATACTTCGGTATGCCTCAGGTTCTTCTCAGATTTATGGCTATCCGCAAAGAGGACGAGCTTAAGCGTTCAAGACGTATAGCTATGATATGGGTAATTATCTCTCTCTCAGTAGCAGTATTTATCGGTATCGTAGGAAGACAGATATTCCCGACAGAGCATCTTACAGCATCCGATGCCGAAAATATCTTTATAACTCTTGCAACAACATCTCTTGCTCCTATACTTGCAGGCTTTGTTATGGCAGGTATCCTCGCAGCTACAATAAGCTCTTCCGACTCTTATCTTCTTATTGCCGCATCCGCACTGGCTAAGAATATTTTCCAGGGCGTTATCAAAAAGAAGGCAACAGATAAGCAGGTTATGCTTGTAACAAGACTCACTCTTCTTGCAATTGCAGTTATAGCAATAATCATCGCACTTGATGAAAACAGCGTTATTTTCCAGGTAGTATCCTTTGCTTGGGCAGGATTCGGAGCTACATTCGGACCGCTTATGATTTTCTCGCTCTTCTGGAAGAGAATAAATATTCCCGGTGCTATTGCCGGTATGGTAGGCGGTGCAGGTATGGTATTCCTTTGGAAGCTTGTTATAAGTGAGATCGGCGGAGTATTTGCTATCTACGAGCTTCTTCCCGCGTTCATCTTCTCTTGCATCTGCATAGTAGTCGTATCTCTTCTTACACCCAAACCTTCCAAAGAAGTTGAAGAAGATTTCGAATCTGTAAAAAATCAGTAAAACAACAGCTACAATATAAAAAAGACCGATGAAAAAGAGCTGTACTCTAAAGGACAGTTTTACCTCCCGATAGAAAAAAGCAAAAACCGCAGATTGATTTTCTGCGGTTTTTATGCTATAATAGGATGTGTAATCAGCACTATGCATTTACGATAAATTTAAACGATAAATAAGAATTTGACGAGGGATATTATGAAAACATATACAATATGTGGGAGTATGAGATTTGAGAAGGAGATGCAAGAAATCGCATACTACTTGGAAACTCAAAAAGGATTCAATATTCTTCAATGCGTTTATGTTGCGTCTGGTCATGAGCCGAGCAAAGAAGATTTAACGGCGCTTGAGCTTTCACATTATCAAAAAATAAATATTAGCGATGGTATTTATGTTGTTAATATCGGGGGATATATAGGAGATTCCGTCCGTAAAGAAATTGAATATGCTCAATTACATGGCAAAGAAATTATTTACCATTGCAGATAATCAAATTCCAATTTATCGAGAAATATTGAGGCGTTAATCAGCCAAAGCCTCCCTTGTGTAAAGGGAGGTGGCACGCGAAGCGTGACGGAGGGATTGTAATGCAGAGAAAACACAATAAAGATATCGTTCCTACCGCAAAAATGCTGCGGAAGAATATGACCAAGGAAGAAAAGCATCTTTGGTATGATTTTCTGCGCACCCATCCTGTTCGCTTTTCTCGTCAAAAGGTTCTCGGTAAATATATCGCAGATTTTTACTGTGCAGAGGCAAGGCTCGTCATAGAGCTTGACGGTTCCGGACATTATACCGAGGAAGGAAAGCAATACGATGAAGGAAGAACCGCTTTTCTTGAAGAATACGGATTGACAGTTATCAGAATACCAAATACGGAGATTCATAAAAATTTTCGGGGCGTTTGCGAGTATATTGATCACCTCGTAGAACAATCCCTCAGTCAGCTTCGCTGACAGCTCCCTTTACACAAGGGAGCCTTATTTTTTGTTAGCGAAAGTCTATCTGTTTTTCCTGACAAGCACTGCATTTGTGTCCACAAATGCAAAATACGGCATACCTCTTTCGAGATATACCGTATTCTTGCAAAACTGTCCTTTAGAGAACTGCTCTAAATCATCGGTCTTTTTAGTTTTACAGTGTTACACCGTCCTTGAATATTGCAAGCTCGTGTTTATCAAGAAGTTCAGAGGCGGCTTTGATTTCTCCCGAAGCAACTGAGAGAATATAATCGGTAAACTCTTCGGTGATATCTTCCATACTTTCTCCGCAAAGAAGTCTTCCTGCATCAAAATCGATCCATTTAGATTTGAAATTTGCAAGTGCGGAGTTGCTCGATATCTTAAGCGTCGGAACAGGGCACCCGAACGGAGTTCCTCTGCCTGTTGTAAAGAGAATGAGCTGTGCACCCGATATAGCAAGTGCGCCCGATGCTACAAGATCATTTCCCGGTGCCTGCAAGAGCGAAAGTCCTTTGACGGAAACTTGTTCGCCGTATCCGAGAACGTCCTCCACAGGGGCGGTACCGCCTTTTTGAACGCATCCGAGAGATTTATCTTCAAGAGTAGTTATTCCGCCCGCCTTGTTTCCGGGAGATGGATTTTCGTCGATCTTTTCGCCGTAACGCATAAAATACTTTTTGAAATTATTTATAAGGTCAACCGTTTTATCAAACAGCTTTTCCGTACGGCAACGGTTCATAAGTATCGTTTCCGCACCGAACATTTCGGGAACTTCGGTAAGGATAGTACTTCCACCCATTGAAATAAGTGAATCGGAAAACGAGCCGAGCAGGGGATTTGCGGTAATTCCCGAAAATCCGTCGGAGCCTCCGCATTTAAGTCCTACAACAAGGTCTGATGCAGGGCATTTTTCACGTCTGAAGCTGTCTGCATACCTCGCAAGACCTTCGACTATTCTTTCTCCCTCGGCTATTTCATCCGAAGACTGCTGACATACGAGGAATTTCACGCGCGTTTCATCATAATCACCGAGCCGCTTTTTAAGCTCGTCGATGTTTCCATTTTCACAACCGAGTCCTACAACCAAAACAGCGGCAGCGTTAGGATGTTTTATAAGTCCCGCAAGATAATCGAGAGTCATAAGACAGTCCTCGCCGAGCTGAGAACATCCGTAAGGATGATTATACGAATATATTCCGTCGATATTGTCGGTCTTGTATTTTGCACAAACGCTTTCAATTTCGCGTACGATAGAATTCACACAGCCGACCGTGGGAATTATCCACACCTCGTTACGTATTCCAACCTTTCCGTCAGGTCTTTTATATCCCATAAAATATTTCATTTCTTTGGGAGCAAGATACTCAAAGTTAGGTTCGTATTTGTAATCAAGAAGCGATCCGAGATTGGAGCGTGTATTGTGCGAATGGACGTGCTCTCCGATTTTTATATCGGTCTTTGCGTAACCTATCGGAAATGCGTATTTAATTATGTTTTCGCCTGCGGGAATATCGGTAATTGCAAATTTGTGACCGGCAGGAATATCATTTTTGAGAATTATTTCTTTGCCGTCGATACAAACGGTTTCTCCTGCGTAAATCGCTTCGGCAGCGACTGCAACGCTGTCCCTGCGGTTTATCTGAAGCGCTTTCATTTTATGCCTCCAAAACCGCTTTGAGAGCTTCGTTTGCATCCCTCTGGATAAGATCATACCATTTGTTTACTTCCGCTGTAAATCCTTCGTAAAGAGAAAGATCTTCTCCCCAAAAAGCTTTGTTTTCTGCCGCAAGCTTTACAAATTCACAAGACGCCTTTGAAGAGTTTTCGGCAAAGAATTTAAGTACGCTTTCATCGTCACGAACTGTATAGGAATCTCCGTTTTCTCTCTTAGCTGTAAGAACTCCGTTATCAAGAGTATCCGATGTATAGAATGCGAGAAGTGCCGCAAACGAGAATGTAATAAGCTTCGGAAGAGTACCGTTATTCTTCACATAATCCTTAAAAGAGGGAAGAACTCTTGCTTTCCATTTGGAAACAGAGTTGAGCGATATCGAAAGAAGCGCGTGGTCAATGAAGGGATTTTCAAATCTTTCGAATACGGAATCGGCAAATGCGCGTACATCGTCTGCGGGAAGACTCACCTGTGGTGCTATCTCATCGCAAACAACTGAGCGAACGAATTTACCCATAAGGGTATCATACATACAGTCGCGTACGATATCAAAGCCGCAAAGATATGCAGCAAGTACGGAAGAGGTATGCGCACCGTTAAGAACGCGGACCTTTCTTTCTCTGTACGGCTTCTGATTGTCAGTGAAAACGACCGGAAGTCCCGCCTTGTCAAGAGGAAGTTCTGCGCTTATATCCTTGTCGCTTTCAATTACCCAAAGCGCAAAAGGCTCTCCGACGTCGATAAGCTCGTCGGTATATCCGATCTCGTCGTATATCTTAGATGCCGTTTCAGCACCCGGATAACCCGTAACTATTCTGTCAACGAGAGTGCTGCAGAATATGTTTTTCTCGTTTATCCAAGTCTTGAACTCTGCGGGAAGATTCCAAATATCCGCAAGTGCAAGTACACATTCTTTAAGCTTTCCGCCGTTGTTTTCGATAAGCTCGACAGGAAGAATTATAAGTCCTTTATCAGCATCCGCACCGAATTTCATAAATCTCTTGTAGAGGAATTTCGTAAGCTTTCCGGGATAGGACGAGGGAAGTGCTTCCATAGAATCCTTTTCATCAAGTACTATACCTGCTTCGGTCGTATTCGATACAACGAAACGAAGTGAATCAAGCTCGGCAAGAGCCATATATTCTTCGTAGTCATCCGCAGCGTCGATCGCCTTGGATACGGATGTGATTATACGCTTGTCGTTTACGGTTTTTCCGTTTTCTTTACCGCGCAAAACAACTGTATAGAGATTATCCTGTTTATTAAATCTTTCAAGGCTTCCGAATGAAATAGGCTTGATAATAGCAATATTTCCGTCAAAAAAGCCTTTTTCATTTGCAATATCGATCATATAATCCACAAAAGCGCGAAGAAAATTTCCTTCTCCGAACTGAATTACTTTTATGGGTCTTTCATTTCGAACAATATTCTGTTCGGTGATATTTTTCATATCTTTATCCTTTCCGTGTTCAGAAAATCAGCAAAAGTCAAAATTACATTCCGAAATATTTTTCTGCATTATTATAGGAGATACCGCGAACGATCTCTTCAAGCTGTTCGTCATCATCGGGATATTCACCGTTTTCTACCCAGTTACCGATAAGATTGCAGAGGATTCTTCTGAAATATTCGTGACGTGTGTACGAGAGGAAGCTGCGAGAATCTGTAAGCATTCCGACAAAGTTTCCGAGTATAGAAAGATTTGCAAGGGATTTGAGCTGTGCCTCCATACCCGATTTCGTATCGCTGAACCACCAAGCGGAGCCGTGCT
Source organism: Oscillospiraceae bacterium (assembly GCA_015064255.1). GTDB lineage: Bacteria > Bacillota > Clostridia > Oscillospirales > CAG-272 > SIG672. The sequence goes on along the minus strand of SVSP01000036.1, from coordinate 7,763 downwards.
GAATCTTTCCTGCAATCTCTGTTCCCTGGAAAGCACCGATTATCGTATCGATAAGCTCATTATCGTGAGGATTGAGCGAATAAATTATGGTCTTGGGAAGAAGTCCGTCTATTTCGAGCGCGTTAAGGAATTTGGCTATTGCATTTCCGCAGTCATAAGTGGATATGCAGTCATATCCCGTATCGGGACCGAGTTTATTGAATTTAGCTGTGTTTGTATTTCTCTGTGCGCCGTAATGGAGCTGCATTACTATGTTATGTCTTGAATATTCACGTCCGAGGTGGATAAGAATGGCCGTCTTATACTTATCTGCTTCAAGCTGTGTTACCTTTTCGCCTGCAAGAGCCTTAGCAAAAATTGCTTCGACTTCCGCATCGGCAGCCTCTTCGTAAACTACGTAATCAAGACCGTGGTCGGTAGCCTTACATCCGAGCTCACAGAAATAATCGAGTCGCTTGGAAAGTGCCTTCTTTACGTCTTCGGCAGTTGTAATATTAATTTCGGAAACTGCCGCAAGCTTTGCTATATAGTCTGTAAAGCCCGCTTTTTCGATGTTCACAGCCTTATCGGGGCGAAAAGAGGGAAGTACCGCAACAGGGAAAGTTCCTTCATCACGGAGCTTTTTGTGCCATTCAAGACTGTCAACAGGATCATCTGTAGTTCCTATCATCTTTACGTTGGATTTGAGAATTATGTTACGAACCGACATATCGTCCTGTGCAAGCTTTGCGTTACAGATATCCCAAACCTCTTTTGCGGTATTCTTGTTGAGCACGCCGTTATATCCGAAGTAAGTTTTAAGCTCGAGATGAGTCCAGTGGTACATAGGATTTCCGATAGCCTTGGGAAGCATTTCGGCAAACCTCATAAACTTGGTATAATCGTCTGCATCTCCCGTAATTTCATTCTCGCATACACCGTTGCTTCTGATAAGACGCCACTTGTAATGGTCGCCTCCGAGCCAGATCTGTGTGATATTATCAAATTTTCTGTCTTCATATATTTCCTGAGGATTTATATGGCAGTGGTAGTCGATTATCGGCATTTCTTTTGCATAATTGTGATAGAGCTTCTTAGCGGTTTCTGTTTCAAGAAGAAAATTTTTATCCATAAATTTCATATCTTTTACCTCTCTTATGTATTTAATGATTTATAAATTAGTTTTTATAATTTTCGATCTTCGTAAAGCATTCACGAACTGTATAATAGCTCTGCTTGGGGTTTCTGAATATATCGACGATTCCTTTATTGTTCTGAGTTTTCGGACGGCTGTTCCAATCTCTGTAATCGTCGTCAATACGGCAATCTGCAAACTGCCAGATGGCAAGTCCCGATATTTCCTCGTGTGACGAAAGCGTTTCGATGATATTTTTCAAAATATCACACTGTCTGTCTTCACTCCATTTAACGTGGCTGAATGCACGGTATCCGTAGATCGACGCAGCACCAAACTCGCTGATTATCAGCGGCTTCGGAGAAGAAATGCAGGAATCAATATAATTCTTGATCTTGGTGTAATACTCCGTAACATCGCTGTTTACGTACCACGTAGGATAAATATTCAGCGATACTATATCTTCCATATCGTAGCAAAGATCTTTCAGATGTTGACAGGTTGCGGAAGTACGCGGACGCGAAGGGTCGAGGGCTTTAAGCTGATCGTACTGAAGCTTGTAGCACTCTGCACCGTATTCGGTGTGGCTTGCGCATTCGTTGAGTATTCCCCAGATAATTATGGAAGGGTGGTTGAAATGGTTTGTTACCATTTCTTCAATGCAGTCTGCGCTCTGCTTCTTGAAGTTCGGATTTTTCATTCTGTCTTCGTTAAGACCTCTTGCGTGACCCTCTTCCCATACGAAAAAGCCTTTTTCGTCGCACATATCAAGGAATCTTTCATCATTTGGATAATGGCAGGTACGCACAAAATTAGAACCCGTGGAAGCTATAATATCAAGATCGTAACTCATAATATTTTCGGGAACGGCGGATCCGAGAATACCGTAATCCTCGTGACGGTTAAAGCCTTTGAGAAATACCTGCTTTCCGTTTACGAGTATTTTTTCGCCGTCTATTTTAACGTCTCTGAAGCCTATACGTTCTTTAAGATCGTCAATATATTCTCCGTTTTCAAAAAGCTTTGCGTGCGCTATGTAAAGGTTGGGAGTTTCGGGGAACCACTCGTCAACGTCCGTAAATGAAGTTTCAGCCGTTATAACAGCCGTATTTCCTTCAAATGCAATTTTTCCAAAGTCAAGAGTTTTTCCGGCGAGCTCGACAGTAGCCGTGTAAGTTTTTCCGTTATCTTCAAATCGGCATATTTTTGCAACAAACTCGGTGCTCCAAGAATTTTCCGTGCGGGTATTCTTCACGTGAAGATATTCTATATAAGCATTACAAAGCTCTTCAAGAGCAACGGGACGGTTTATTCCGCCGTAAGTGCGATAATCGTTGGGAACGTGGAGTGCAGAATCGGGTGTAAAACGGTTGTCTGCAATAACTTCAAGAAGGTGTTCTCCTTCTTCGCAGTCAGAAACAGGTACGGTAAACGGTGTATATGCGTTATAGTGATGACCTATATGCTTTCCGTCAAGATAAATGTCACCCGTATGGCTGATTCCTTTAAAAATAAATCTTAAATTTTCAGATGACGTCTTGACCGTAGCAGAATATTTTGCACGTCCTCTGTAGTCTTCAAGACCTATTACAGATTCCCAGCACGAGGGAACAGTCGCGGTATACTTTCCCGTTACGTTGCCAGAATCGCTGAGAGTTTCAAGTTTCCAAATTCCGCCAAGCTCTTTTTGTTTTCGCTTTTCGTGCGTTTCAAACATTCTTATCATAGATTTGTTCTCCTGTATTTGCCTCAAATAAATTTCTGCCTGTGACTTTATTATAAATACGGTAAAATATAAAATCAAGTAATACGATAGACAAATTTCAATTTGTATGTCTTATTTTTGCAGTTTTTTGAGTAGTATATTAAATTCATTTTATCACATTAATTTTGTTATTTCAATCATTTTTTTGTTTTTAAGTAATATTTAACTTAAAAAATATGATCTTTTGTTATAAATGCCTAAAAAAGAAAGACGGACACAACCGATATTAAAGGGATGTGTCCGTAAAATGCTTTTTAAAAAGTGTACTCCATATATATGTCGCCGTCAAAGCTCTTCCAAAGGAAGTTTCCGTCATCAAGCGTCATATATCCGTGCGGTGAATCCTCCTTGGGAATTGAAACCGATCCGGGATTCATATAAATAAAATCACCGAATTTTTCGCATTTGGGTACGTGAGTATGTCCGTGAAGAAGTATATCTCCGTCCGAAAGCGGGGGAATAGCGGTAGTATTAAATTTATGTCCGTGAGTTATGAATATTAAATTATCTCCGATAGGAAGAAGCGCATAATCCGCAAGTATCGGAAAATCGAGAACCATCTGATCAACCTCGGTGTCACAGTTTCCTCTTACGCACAAAAGCTTGTCCTTAAGCGGATTAAGCATAGAAATAACGCTTTTGGGCGCATAACCCTCGGGAAGGTCATTTCTCGGACCGTGATATAAGATATCTCCGAGAATGATCATTTTATCTGCCTTTTCTTTGTTAAATGCAGATATAAGTTTTTCACAGTAATAAGCCGAGCCGTGTATGTCTGATGCGATAAGCCATTTCATTTTGTTTCAGATCTCCTAATATTTTTTAGTAATTATATTACATAAGACTTGCTTTGTCAATCGGATTTGCGAATTTAATATAAAATATTGACTATTGAATAAGGGGAGAAAATATGGTAAGATATACGCAGAATTATTCTTAATGAAAAGAGGATCTATTTATGAATTTCAGAGAAATAGCGGAGAAGCGTCAGTCCTGCCGAAAGTATGATACGACCAGAGCCGTAGAAGAAGAAAAACTTGAGCGTATTCTTGAATCGGCACGTCTTGCACCGTCTGCTTGTAACGGTCAGCCATACCACATTACCGTATGCAAAGGCAACGCTGCAAAAAAAGTAGCCAAGGCTGTACAGGGGATGGGAATAAACAAATTCGCGTTTGATGCTCCGATTATGCTTGTTATTTCGGAAAAGCCTTACGTGGCAACTGCCGCACTCGGCGCTAAAATGAAAGGAATAGATTACCGTTCGATAGATATAGGTATTCTCGCGGCTTATATTACGGCGGAAGCAGAGTCGCAGGGAATCGGAAGCTGTATTCTCGGTTGGCTTGACAGCGGCGCAATATCTGAAATTTGCGGTACAGACGGTGCCGTAAAGCTTGTTATCACCCTCGGTTATGCGGATGAAAGCGATAAACTACGTACCAAAAAGAGAAAAGATCCGTACGAGCTTATAACGGTAATAGAATAAATTACATCCCGCTATCAAAAAATTTTATTTTTGGTAAAATTCGGCTCTTCATTCGGTTGACAACCTGATTGCTAAATGTTATAATGGTATATAAATATGTTATCTTGTGTAATTATACCCGAAAGGAAACAGAATGCTAAAAAGCAAAAAAATCGTTTTAATTATGACAGATACTCAGCGTACCGATATGGTATCCTGCTACGGCAGCGATCTTTCTACGCCGAGTATTGACAGAATATCGGAAAACGGTATTCGTTTTGAAAAAGCCTATACCACACAGCCTGTTTGTCAGCCTGCACGTGCCGGAATTTTCACCGGGCAGTATCCTCATTCCTGCGGCAGCTGGTCAAACTCTATGGGTATCTCGGACAACACGCATTCGGTCGGTGAACGACTTGAAAAGATAGGCGTTCATACCGCGTATATCGGTAAATGGCATCTCGACGGCGGAGATTATTTCGGTCTCGGAAAAGCCCCTAAAGGATGGGATCCGAATTACTGGTACGATATGAGAAATTATATCGATGAGCTCGGAAACGATGATGACAGACTTCGTTCACGTCTCAGTATTTCTATGGACGATGAAGAGGGAATTGCCGAAGAATTTACCTATGCGCACCGCTGTTCTGACAAAGCTATTGACTTCCTTGCAAAACACGGAAACGAGGATTTTCTCCTTGTAGTATCTTACGATGAACCTCACGCTCCTTTCCTGTGTCCGAAAAAGTATTCGGAAATGTACAGAGATTTTAAATTTCCTATGAAGGAAAACGTACGTGATACGCTTGAAGACAAGCCTGATTATCAGAAAGCTTGGGCAGGAAATTCGCGTTTTGCCGACAGAGAAAATATTGATATAGATTTTCTGCGTTGGTACCTCGGATGTAACAGCTTCGTAGATTACGAGATCGGACGTGTGCTTGACTTTATAGAAAAATTCGCTCCCGATGCTACGGTTATATACACGTCGGACCACGGAGATATGCTTGAATCGCACTGCCTTAACGGAAAAGGTCCTGCGGCATACGAAGAGATAACGCACATTCCTATGATAATCGGATACGGTGATATCGAAAAGGGAAGAGTCGATACAAACCCTGTTTCTCACATAAATATCACACCGACGATACTCGAAATGATGGGATGTGAAATACCGCCCGTTATCGACGGAAAGAGTCTTGTACCCGAGCTTGAAGATGCCGCTGTGAGAGTAAACAGCGAAGTATTCTTTGAATTCGGACGTTACGAAGTCGATCACGACGGATTCGGAGGATTTCAGCCCCTTCGCGCGGCGTTTGACGGAAGATATAAGCTGTCTGTAAACTTGCTCGACAGCGATGAGCTCTACGATCTTGAAAAAGATTCCTGCGAAATGAAGAATCTTATAAACGATCCCGAGTATGCATCGATAAGGGATAGACTTCATAACGCAATACTCGAAAATATGAATAATACCAGAGATCCTTTCAGAGGATATTATTGGGAAAGACGCCCTTGGCGTACAGATGCTTCGGAAGCGACTTGGAGATATACGGGTATGACAAGACAACGCGGAGAATCGGATATATTTGAAACCAAACAACTTGATTACGAAAACGGACTTCCCATAAACGAGCTTGTCCGTCCGAAAAATCAGTAAATAAGAAATATTAAACAGTAAATTTTCGCTCTATTTAGCGTGTGAAAGGAAGAATAATATAATGACAACAAAAGAACTCAAACTCGTTGCTGCCAAAGCAAGAAAACTCTGTGTTGAAGCTGTTTACACCGCAGCATCGGGACATCCCGGCGGATCTCTTTCTGCTACAGATCTGATGACCGCACTCTATTTTTCAAAAATGAGAATAGATCCCGCAAATCCAAAATGGGAAGACAGAGACAGATTCGTGCTCTCTAAAGGACACTGTGCTCCTGCACTTTACGGTGTACTCGCTCTCAGAGGATTTTTCCCCGTAGAAGACGTAAAGACATTCAGAAGTATCGACGGACATATGTCGGGACACGCTGAAATGCGCAAGATAAACGGAATTGATATGTCAACAGGATCGCTCGGACAGGGAATTTCCGCCGCTGTCGGAATGGCGATGGCAGGTAAGCTCGACAAAAAGGATTACCGCGTATATGCAATAATGGGTGACGGCGAAATCGAAGAGGGTCAGGTATGGGAAGCTGTTATGGCAGCTAACAAGTATAAGCTTGACAATCTCTGTGCTTTCGTTGACGTAAACGGTCTTCAGATAGACGGTCCCACGTCCGTAGTAATGCCTACTGAACCTCTTGATGAAAAATTCGCGGCATTCGGTTGGAACGTAATAAAGATAGACGGACACAACTACGATGAAATACTTTCCGCACTCGATGCAGCTGAAGCTTGCAAGGGCAAGCCTACGATGATACTTGCAAAAACAACAAAGGGCAAGGGCGTATCGTTTATGGAAAACAGCGTTTCTTGGCACGGAAAAGCTCCTAATGCCGATGAATATGAAATTGCTGTCAGAGATCTTGATAAAATAATTTCCGAACTGGAGGAAAACTAAACTATGGCTGATAAGATTGCAACAAGAGAAGCCTACGGAAAAGCACTCGTAGCGCTCGCAGAAAAATATACCGATTTTGTAGTACTCGATGCTGACCTTGCAGAAGCTACAAAGACAATAGGATTTTCCAAAGCATATCCCGAAAGATTTTTCGATATGGGTATCGCAGAAGCAAATATGATGGGTTGTGCGGCAGGACTTTCTACCTGCGGTAAGAAGGTATTTGCAAACTCTTTTGCTATGTTCTCGGCAGGAAGAGCATTTGAACAGGTAAGAAACTCGGTAGCTTATCCAGGACTTAACGTAGTGGTTGTAGGTTCTCACGGCGGACTTTCCGTAGGTGAAGACGGAGCTACACACCAGTGCTGCGAAGATATCGCTCTTATGCGTACACTTCCCGGAATGACAGTTCTCGTTCCCTGCGACGGAAATGAAATGACTAAGGCTGTTGAAGCAATTATAAATCACGACGGTCCCGTTTATCTCAGACTCGGCAGACTCGCAGTAGATGTTGTAACCGATACAGTAGCTGACTATAAGTTTGAAATCGGCAAGGGAATTACCCTGAAGGACGGAACTGACGTTACAATAGTCGGAGCAGGTATGATGGTACAGATGGCTCTTCAGGCAGCCGAAATGCTCGATGCTGAAGGAATTTCGGCAAGAGTAATCGATATGCATACCATCAAGCCGCTTGATACAGAACTGCTTCTTAAGGCAGCAAAGGAAACCGGCGCAATAGTTACAACCGAGGAGCATTCTATAATCGGCGGTCTCGGTGCGGCAGTCTGCGAATATATTTCCGAAGCTTGTCCCGTACCTGTGATCCGTCACGGTGTTAACGACGAATTCGGATGC
>SVSP01000035.1 GCA_015064255.1 Oscillospiraceae bacterium | reverse complement strand
TGACTTTGCTCCTCCTCCGCAGGGATATGCTTCTTGCGGTGCTTGAGGGAGTAGCCTTCGTGCTTAAAGAAAATATGGATATAGTAAGCGCAGCGGGCGTAAATATTACGCACAGCACGCTCTGCGGAGGAGGAGCAAAGTCACAGCTCTGGAGAAAAATACTCGCAAATACGCTTAATATTCCGCTTGAAATACCGACCACCGAGGAAGGACCGGGCTACGGAGGCGCGATACTCGCAATGGTCGCATCGGGCGAATACGAAAACCTGTCCGAGTGTGCGAAAAAATTCGTTAAGATCAGAGAAACGGTATATCCCGATCCCGATATCGCGGCAAGATATGAGAAAAAATATCAAAAATTCAAGAAGCTTTATCCTGCACTTAAAGACTTTTTTAACGAAGCCTGACGGGAAAATATTGCAGTATAATACGTAAAGGAGAAATTATGTTATGAGCTTTAAAGGCTTTATTTGGAAATCAGACCCTCCGGCAAATATTCCGTTTGCGAAATCAGATGTTTGGGAAGGACTTCGCTTTACGGGAGAAAGCCGCCACTACGCGGTAGGCGATACCTTCTATCCGTCGTGGGCAAGTGACGGCAAAATGTACTCTCCGTTTACAGACGGTGTAACAGAGGGCGTTGCATGTAATTCGCAGTATATCTTGCGAAGAGAAAACGGTAAGCTTATAGCGGAGCTTACAACGACGACAGGTCAGGCGATCCTTGAGGGAGATGATCCGCTTGATCTTAAGATCATTCCGCTCGAAAATCAGTACGCGGATACATATCCCTATACGGGGCGCTATCCATGCGGCTCGCTCGTGCATAACGGTATGTGGTACTACGGCACGTATTGCCTCGGACTTTACGGATCCACACGCTTCGGTGACTACGTTTATAACTGGCCTCATCTCGGTCCGTTCGTGGGATTTCGCGTTTCAAGAGATTTCGGTAAAACATGGGAGGAATGTCCGCACACTCCCGAAAGATCGATATTTAATGAAACCGGTCTCGGAGGCTGGCCGGTAAAAATAGGCTCACCGCACTTCGTTGATTTCGGACAGAATATGCAGTATTCACCCGACGGCAAGGCGTATCTCGTTGCACACGGATCGGATCTTAAATTCTATCCGGTAGCAATAGAGGATTTTGCGCATAACAGCTGGATAACGGGCGATCAGATCTATCTTATACGTGTTACACCGTCACCCGAAACGGTCAACGATCCGAGCGCATATGAATTTTATGCGGGCAAGGACGAAAATGGCAACGCGGTATGGACAAACGATTTTGCAAAGATAGCGCCTCTTCTTGAATGGAAAAATAATATGGGCTGCGTCACCGTTACCTATAATCCCGCGCTGAAGCGCTATTTTATGGCAGTAACAGACGGTAGAACGACCGTGTCAAAAATGAATACGTATATTCTTGAAAGCGAGTCTTTAACGGGCGAGTGGAAGCTTGTAACCTATATGAAGGATTTTGGCGAGCAGGCGTATTTTGTGAATTTCCCATCTAAATTCATTTCGTCGGATGGAAGTAAAATGTGGATATGCTATTCGGGTAATTTCGCAAAGGGATGGAACGGCGAGGTAATAAATGCAAATCCGCCGGATAGCGCATACGGTATGGTGCTTCAGGAAGTCGAGCTTTGTAAGAAAAACTAAGGTGAATTTTAATAAAACTATAAAGAATTACACAGAAAGGATATAAAGTGTACTAATTATGAAAGAAATTTTCGCAGGTATCCCCACAATAAAATATGAGGGAGCAAAAAGCAAAAATCCGCTTTCGTTCAAATTTTACGATGCGGAAAAGGTAGTTCTCGGTAAAACTATGAAGGAGCATCTCCCCTTCGCTATGGCTTGGTGGCATAACCTATGCGCGGCAGGAACAGATATGTTCGGACGCGATACCGCGGATAAATCCTTCGGAGCGGAAAAGGGCACGATGGAGCATGCAAAGGCAAAGGTAGACGCGGGGTTTGAATTTATGCAGAAGCTCGGTATCGAATATTTCTGCTTCCACGACGTGGATATCATTCCCGAGGCTGACGATATCAAGGAAACCAATAAACGCCTTGACGAAATATCCGACTATATTCTCGCAAAGATGAATGAAACGGGTATAAAGTGTCTGTGGGGAACGGCAAATATGTTCTCGAATCCGAGATTTATGAACGGCGCGGGAAGCACAAACTCGGCTGATGTTTACTGCTTCGCGGCGGCACAGATAAAGAAGGCTCTTGAGCTTACCGTCAAATTCGGCGGAAAGGGCTACGTATTCTGGGGCGGAAGAGAAGGATACGAAACACTTCTCAATACAGACGTTAAATTTGAAGAAGAAAATATCGCACGTCTTATGAAGATGGCTGTAAAATACGGAAGATCTATAGGCTTTACAGGCGACTTCTATATCGAACCCAAGCCGAAGGAACCGATGAAGCATCAGTATGATTTTGACGCGGCAACAGCTGTCGGATTCCTCAGAAAATACGGTCTTGATAAGGACTTCAAGCTTAATATCGAAGCAAACCACGCAACTCTTGCAGGACATACCTTCCAGCACGACCTTCGCGTTTCGGCAATAAATGGAATGCTCGGCTCGGTTGACGCTAACCAGGGTGACTATCTCCTCGGATGGGATACGGACGAATTTCCCTATAATATCTACGAAACAACGATGTGTATGTACGAAATAATCAAGGCAGGCGGACTTACGGGAGGACTTAACTTCGACGCCAAAAACCGCCGCCCGAGCTATACAGCAGAGGATATGTTCCACGCATTTATTCTCGGTATGGACGCATTTGCACTCGGACTTATCAAGGCTGCCGAAATAATCGAAGACGGACGTATAGACGAGTTTGTAAAGGATCGTTATGCAAGCTTTAACAGCGGCATAGGAAAGAAGATAGTAAACGACGAAACAACACTTGAAGAGCTTGCAAAATATGCAGAAGAAATGGGTGCGCCCGAGCTTCCTTCAAGCGGACGTCAGGAATATCTTGAAGGCATCGTAAACACCTTGATGTTTATGTAATAAAAAATCAAACGTATAAAAACAAAAAAACACAAATACCGCCAAAGAATCGTCTTTGGCGGTATTTTGCGTTTGCATAAGCAGATAAAAGGCTGAAAATACAAGTAATGCTTGGATTTGAAACAACAAATTGATAATTGTTTTTTGCCAAATACGTGTTATAATATAATTACACCGGTGAAATGAATTTTGGAGGTGCTTATATGCAACTTGATTTAGGACAAAAAATACGAGAGCTTCGTCGGCGCGACGGACGCACACAGGAGGCACTCGCAGAAGCTATCGGCGTAACCTCGCAGGCGGTTTCTCGATGGGAAGCAAATGGCGGCTATCCAGATATGGAGATGATTCCGTCTATTGCAAACTATTTCGGAGTGTCCATCGACGAACTGTTTGGTTACAACAATGAGCGCTCTAAAAAAATTGACGAGTTAGCTGCACAAATTGACAATATGAATTTCCAAAACAACGGCGAGGATGTCAATATCGATGAGTGTATTACACTCGCGAGAAATGCACTGATTGAATTCCCCGGTAACGAAAAAATTATGCTGTGCCTTGCCTCGGTATTGTACAACGCAGGTTATGTTCGCTACGGAGAATATCATTTGTCGGATGATGAGGGATACGACGTTTTGGATGTTGAAAAACATAGAACCTACTCTGAGTGGAAAGAAGCAATTTCTCTCTATGAAAAATTGCTGAAGACAATGGAAAACGGCGAACCGCGTCATCGTGTGATCCGCGAACTTACTCAGTTGTATCTGAACACAGGGGAATACACACGAGCACTTGAAATTATTGAAACAGCTCCCAACATTTATGGTTCAAGAGAAATTCTCAGAGCCAAAGCAGTGGACGGCAAGAAACGCGCCGAGGCTTATGGGGCAGCATTGCTGAAAATCGTTAGGGCTTGTTCTGAACTTATGGTCAGTAGTGTAATAGCCAATGAGAAAAACATATCCGTGGCAGAAAAAGTGCAAAGCTTGCGTGGTGCTATCGAAATATTTGATATGATTTGTACCGATGGTAATTATGGATTGCACCATTCCTATATTGCACGTGTCTACACACTACTTTCTCTGTATTTGTGGTTAGACGGCAAAAAAGACGAAGCATTTATGGCATTGGACTCTGCACTTTTACATTTCAATCTTTATGATGAAAGTTACGCCAAAGACAAAGGATCATATACTGCACCACTGATTAAATTGGTTAAGCATGAAGTATGGAAAAACGATCCTGATGTCGATAAGCCGATAGAAACATCTCATATGAGTCTTGCAGAAGATTGGCCTTGGTGGTGTGTGCCTGAGTACTCAATCGTAAAACCCGAAATACAATCTGACCCCCGCTGGAATGAATGGGTAGCTAAAACACAGGAATAATCTTAAAATACCCCGCACAGCGGGGTATTTCCCTTATATTTTACCGCTAAAAATAAAATTGCACGGTTTGTATTGAAAAGGGTGTGCGTGTATGGTATAATTATAAAAAAGCAGTAAAAAAGCTGAATATTCGGAGGTGCTTTTATGAAAAAGATCGGCAGAGAAGTGTGTATGCTCACAACGTCGGAAAAGAACGCGCGTAACGGTGAGGGCGCGTTTATAAGACTCTCAAACGGAAAGATAATGTACGCATATTCGCGTTATAATACAAACGATAAGGGTGATCACGGAAAAGCGGTAATAGCTGCGGTTTTCTCAAGTGATGACGGAGAAACGTGGGGAGAAAATCGTGACCTCTTCACAAATACCGACGTAAATAATATGTGCGTGTCCCTTATGCATATGAATAATGGCGATATCGGACTCTTTTACGGCTGTAAATACCTCAGCGAAGATGAAAGAATTATGATGAAAGTTCTTTTGCGCCGTTCGGCAGACGAAGGTGAAACTTGGTCACAGATGTATGAGTGTATGGACGAAGAGGGCTATTTCGTTTACGAAAACGACAGAATTTTCCGACTTAAAAGCGGAAGAATACTTCTGCCGCTAAATCTGCACGAAGCGTTTGAAAAGGGCAGAACAAGCAGAATAAGTAACAAGGGTGTTTTCAGAACCTATTACTCGGACGACGACGGCTATACCTGGAAAACGACCGGAAAGGGAGTTTATCATCCGTTTGAAGGCTCTCAGGGCGGACTTCAGGAAACGGGATTTTATCAGTACGAGGACGGTAGAGTCTGGGCATATTCAAGAACTTGGTCGGGAAATCAGTATAGCTGTTATTCTGATGATGACGGCGTTACGTGGACTACTCCGACAGTAGGTGAATTTTTTACGTCACCGCCAGCACCGATGAACGTAAAGAGAATAAACGATAAATATACGGTGGCAATATTCAATCCGATACCGAACTATCCGGGAAGAGAAGCACATCCGCGTACGTGGGGAAGAACTCCGCTTGTGTGCGCAGTCAGCACGGATGACGCCAAAAGCTTCGGAAAGGTTTTTGCAATAGAGGATGACCCTGAAAACGGATATTGCTATCCGTCAATACTCGCAGGAGAAGATTATATTCTCGTCGCGTATTATCACTCAAACGGCGGAAATATTCCGCTGAACTGCTGCAAGATAACGAAAGTTCCCTTGTCGGAGCTTGAAACTGAAATTAACTGCCTATAGTCAGTAATATTATGAAAGGACGATAATATGAACTTTATATATATACACACACACGATAGTGGAAGATACATTGAGCCGTACGGAATAGCGGCGGATAACCCTTCACTTACAGCTTTAGCACACGAAGGAACGATATTCCGTAATATGTACTGTTGCGCACCTACATGTTCGCCAAGCCGTGCAGCGATGCTGACAGGTCAAACACCGCATAATTGCGGCATGCTCGGACTTGCACACAGAGGCTTTGCTCTTGAAAGACCAAACGACCACCTTGCAAACTATCTCAGATCTAACGGATATCATACAGCACTTTTCGGAGTTCAACACGAAGCTGTTAAAGAAGACGTAAATAAGCTCGGATACTGTGATATAGTAAACAAACAGGGAAAAAACAGCGTTGAAACAGATTTTAATAATCTTTTGTGCGTGAGAGAATTTCTGAATGGTTCAAAAAAATTCGATAAACCTTTCTTTGTTTCATTCGGACTTAATAATACACATAAACCATGGCCGAAATCTAAAGGTTTCGAATCGGAGTACGTAATGCCTCCTTTTCCAATAGTTGATACGCCCGAAACAAGAGAAGAGTACTGTAATTATCTCGAAAGTCTTTCGGCTGTTGACCGCTGTGTCGGCGGCGTGATCGATGCTTTGAAGCAAAACGAAATTTGGGATGATACGATAATACTCTTTACCACAGATCACGGACTTGCGCTTCCGAATATGAAGTGCAATCTTTATGATACAGGAATAGGTGTTTCGTTTATTTTGCGTATTCCCGGAAGAACACGAGGCGTGTGCGATGCACTGTGCTCTCAAATAGATATGTATCCTACGATATGTGAGCTTCTCGGTCTTGAGAAACCCGAATTTTTGCAAGGCAGATCTATGTTACCTCTGCTTGACAATATTGTCGACGAAATAAACGACTTTGTTTTTTCGGAAGTTACCTTTCATGCTACTTATCAGCCTATGCGCTCGGTACGAAGTAAACAGTATAAGCTTATAAGATTTTATGACGGAGCAAATGAAGCACGTCCTGCAAATATTGACGCGGGGAAAGCGAAGGACATTTATCTTGATACAAAATATTTTCATAAAACCAAGCCGAAAGAATTCTTTTTTGATTTGTACGCTGATCCGACGGAACGTATAAATTTTGCAGAAGATCCCGCGTATCTAAATGAATATAATAGACACATAAAAGCGCTTGAAGAGTGGCAAAGGCGTACAGACGATCCGATTATAAAAGGTGCAACTATGGTAGATATGGGAAGAGGAAAGCGTACAAACGCTTTTGATGACCGCGATCCAAATCCGAAAGCTTCATTCATTATAGGCGAATAAATTATAAAAACTCAGAATTGCCGAAAAATCATTTTATCATAAATAACAGGAGATTTGCTATGAAATTTTTGTTATTTGCAGATTGGCATCACGCTCCGGGAAAATTTCCGGGACGCACATGGGACGATTTGCGCTTGATCCAGCGACGCGCGGAGGAGAAAAAATGTGAGTTTATCATTCATGCAGGTGACTTTTGCCACGCTCCGACAGAGATCGTGGATTACGTAAAGGCATATAACGATTTTCATATTCCAAGCTATCACTGCCTTGGAAATCACGATGCTGACGGTTCCTCTTACGAGGAGGTGCTTGCTCTTTACAATATGTCGAATGGGTATTATTACTTTGATTGTAACGGCTACAGAATGATCGTCCTTAACCCAAATTATTTTTACGTGAACGGGGAATATGTCAACTATTCAAAAGGCAATTATTATGCCAACGGTGCATACCGTGATTATATGCCTCCCGAACAACTGAAATGGTTGGAGAAGACAATCGCATCGTCGCCGTATCCGTGCATTACGATCAGCCACGAGAGCTTTGGACGCGATGCCGACGGCGTACAAAATCAACTGGAGGTTCGTAAAATTTTCAATGAGGCAAATGTACGCAAAAAGCATAGCGTTCTGATGGCGATCAACGGTCATTATCATCGTGATAATATCCGTATTCTGGATGGTATTTGCTACTTTGATGTGAATGCTGCATCGTTTGACTGGGTTGAGAAGCCTCACGATTTCTTCCCAAAGGAGGAAACCGACAAGGTATACTATATGAGGAATTGCACTATCTTTAACGACCCCCTGCACGCAATTGTTACCGTTGAGGGAACTACCGTTACGATTGAAGGAATGGAAACTACTATGTATCGCGGTATTACCACGGAAATGACCGGCAATCCAAGATGTGACGCGATGGGTATGCCGTGCGAACCGATCATTCGCTCTGCAAAGTTTAGTTTAGATTAAATTCTTGAAATAAAGAACGTAGTTCATACGATACGCCATAAACAAACAATTACCCCAACAGATATTGAATCTGTTGGGGTAATTTATAGAGTTCTGTAAATTGGAATTGATTATTTGACTGTAACGTAAAATTTCTAAAATCAAAATTCTCCGACAATACGCCATTTCATAGATTTGGCAATTACGTAGGAATTGTTTTTTATCGTATCCATATCTGCATAAAACTCACTGGACCAGACAATTTTTTTAGGCTCAATGAAATCAACGCAAGCAGAGAATATTCCTGCTTTGTT
Source organism: Oscillospiraceae bacterium (assembly GCA_015064255.1). GTDB lineage: Bacteria > Bacillota > Clostridia > Oscillospirales > CAG-272 > SIG672. The sequence continues at coordinate 12,752 of SVSP01000035.1, read as the reverse complement.
TTTTATCTTCCAATCCAAAATATTTTCAAATTCGATTTCCACAACGGTATTAAAAATGCTTGTAACTAATATTTGAAGCGTTAGCTTGTTTTGTTCGGGACAAAAACAAAGCCCGTCTTCCGTCTTTTCTATACCGTAATACTTGTAGTGAGCATCAATAATGTATCCGTCATGAAGCATATTTGTTTTCTCAAGAAAATCCTTTATATCTTCGGATGATTTTATTTCGTTATACAAAACTCTTTTTCCTCCGCTAAGTTCTCATTTATCGTTTTGTTTTACCCCGTCAAAAACAGCGTACGCCGTTCTGAACCCGACGGGATTACCCGAAAAGGTCCTCGGATCGTCAAGACAGGTCTTGAAAACACCCGTGTTTTTGCCTTGACCGTAGCGTCCGCCGCGGAAAGGAATGCGTTCGGCAAGTCCGTTGTTGGCGTAGAGTGAAACTCCGTCGTAATCATAGTCTGCGCGGCTTGAAAGCAGACCGAGGGAATAGAGTATTTCTTTTGCTTTTGTGCAAACACAGCCGCAGACGGTAACGTCAGCGAAATCGCAGAAGCGTATCTTGTCTTCGCAGCTCGAAAGCTCACCCGTTATGTACGTCCATGTACCGTTTATATTGTCAAGCTTTACGCTGTTTTGGGTTTTTCCGTTTCCGTCGGGCAGAATAAGCTCACCCGAAATACCGTCAATGGCACGCCAGACACTTGAGTCGGAAGCTTGCGAATTGCCGCAGAATGCTCCGTCGTTGAATGGCAGTATCTGAACCTCGCCGTAAACAAGACGCATTCCGCCGACCCATTCCCATACGTTGGCATTAAGATCGTATATTCCGTCATCACGCCTGTTGTGGCTCCATTCAAGCGGTCCGCTTCCCGTTGCCGTGCGTAAGATAGAGCGCGTATCGTCGCGGTATGCTGTTTTAGCGGTTACAGCGTTCTCTCGAATATCTTTTCCGCCGTCGTTGTTTCCGTAGGGAAGCCAACCGTTTTTCTGGCACCAAAGAGCAATAGCACCCCATTCGGCGGCAGTCATAAGATGCCATCCCTCGCCTTTTGAAGAAGAGTAGCCTATCGCCTCGTCAAAACTTACTGAGGTTGCGGGATCTTTGTCGGGAAGAGAATAAGCAAGACCGTCGATAATCACGTTCTGAAATTTCGAAATGTATATTCCCGAAAGAAGTTTTCCGTTTACCGCAAATGCGGGATGAGGAGTATCGGATGCTCCGTCGATCACATCGCTTAAATTAAACCGCGGAATATAAACCATAACAGATCCGCGTCCTACAGAGTCGGTTATAATGTGATTGTTCGGAAAGCGCGCTTCAAGCTCGGTATTTTCATCGGAAATGTAACTCATAATATAACTCCTGAAATATATTTCCTAAGTAAAAGTTTTCTAAGTCTATCAAATTGATTTTGTCTGCAATTTGTAAAATTTTTTCAGTAAAGTTTTTGGGATTCTCAAACCCTTTTTACAAAAAGGGTTTGAGTGGGGCTTGGGGCAAAGCCCCATTAATATTTATTCCTCAATAGCCGCTTTTTTCTTGTTGATCCTTGAAATTACAGCCATATCGAATTTCGGCGAGCGATCGGCGAAGTTGAAAAGTCCGTTCTTTTCCTGCTCGACGTCGGTAAGCTGTGTATAGCAGAATCCGCACATCATCGGATTATCGAGGATCGCTGTGGTGAGTGCCTCGTATCTTTCGTAAAATTCTTCAAAGCTGAATGCAGCCTTTCCGTAGCTCCAGTTGCCCTTTCTTCCTTGTGCAAAACCGTTGTTTTCAAGCTGGAAACCGATTCCGCCGTATTCGGATACCATTACAGGCTCGCCGTTCCAGCATTGACGCACCTTTCCGACGCGGTCGTAAAGATCGTTTTCCTTGTAGAGCCTGTCGTAATGCTCCTTGAAAAGCGTGTAATTCTGCTCGTAATCGTGAACGTCAAATATGTCGGTAACAACGTGGTAATTTCCGCTTGCGTCAACACAAGGGCGTGTTGGGTCAAGTATTTTTGTCTGACTGTAAATTATATTTATAAATCTGGGATCGCATCTCTTTGCCTGCGGACCGTAATCCCAGGTTTCGTTAAAGGGCATCCAACCGATAATAGACGGATGGTTGAAATCGCGCTTCACGGCAGAGAGCCAATCGGGCAGATAGTTTGCAACGCCCGCGAGATTTGAGTAATCGATACCCCAGTTGCCGTATTCGCCCCAGACCATATATCCCATTCTGTCGCAGTGATAGAGGTATCTCGGCTCAAATACCTTCTGATGGAGCCGCGCGCCGTTGAATCCTGCGTCAAGACCGCACTGAATATCGCGGATAAGATCGTCTTCGGTGGGCGCGGTGATAACTCCGTCGATATAATAGCCTTGGTCAAGAACAAGGCGCTGGAAAACGCTCTTTCCGTTGAGCATAAATTTCATACCCTGCATTTCGACCTTTCTAAGACCGAAATAGCTTTTTACTTCATCACTTCCGAAGCGGAGAATAAGATCGTAAAGACGTCCGTGACCAAGCTCCCAGATATGTTTTTCGGAAAGCTTTATTTCAAGCTCACCCGTGACCGAAAGATTCTTTTTCGAAGCCTCTCCGACCTTTCTGCCTTCGTAGAATACTTCTGCGGAGAGATCACCGCGACCGCAAAGCTCTGTGTTTATCGAAACGGATACGTTTTCAAGGTCGGGAATGATCCTTGCGTATTTTATGTAGCTTTCGGGAACTATCTCGTACCAAACGGTCTGCCAGATCCCCGTGTTTCTCGTGTAATCGCAAGCCTTTGACTCGTAGACCTCGGATTGCTTTCCGCGCGGCTGCATAGGAGAACGCGTATCGTCGTAGCAGGAGATGGTTATGATGTTTTCTCCGACGTTAAGAAGCTTCGTTATGTCATATTCAAACGAGGTGTATCCGCCTATGTGCGGAAGACCTGCGAGCGTGCCGTTTACCCATACCTTTGTTTCGTAGTCAGCTCCGCCGATGTGGAAAATAACGCGCTTTCCGCTGAGATCATCTTCGGTAAATGTGAGTACCTTTTTGTACCATACCTGAAGCATAAAATCCTTGCAACCAACGCCGGAAAGACTCGATTCGGGGCAGAATGGAAGAGTGATCTTGCCCGAAAGAGTGTCTGCGTTCTGAAGACCTCTGTTCTCTCCGCTTGCACCGCGGTCCATTTCGAAAAGCCACTCGCCGTTTAAGTTTACCCAGTTTTTTCTTTCCCACTGGGGATTAGGATGCTCGGGACGGGGTATCTGATATGTATTCATAATTAAAATTTTAAACCTTTCACAAAATAGTTCTATAGTATTATTATAAACTCAGTAAAGCGGAAATTCAAGTACGGAGACAGACAAATTTGAATTTATATGTCCGATTTTTGCAGTTTTGCTTCAGATATCAAAAAATGCCCCGTGAAATAATCCACGGGGCATAAGTTTGCGGTTTAGTCTTCGATAGCAGCCTTTTTCTTGTTGATTGCGGAAATGATAGCCATATCGAACTTGGGCGAACGGTCTTCGTAATTAAAGAGTCCGTTCTTTTCCTGTTCAACGTCGGTGAGCTGTGTATAGCAGAAGCCGAACATTCTCGGGTTGTCAATTATAGCGTGTGTAAGACCCTTGTATCTTTCGTAGAACTCTTCGTAGCTGAAGGTCGATTTACCGTAGCTCCAGCTTGTCGTTCTTCTGCCTGTTTCGTAGTCGTTGTCGATGAGCTGGAAACCGATTCCGCCGTATTCTGAGATAAATACGGGCTCGCCCTTCCAGGTCTGACGTGCCTTAAATCTGTCGTGAAGCTCGCCTTCCTTGTAGAGCTTGTCGTAATTTTCCTTGAATATTTCGGGATTCTGTTCGTAATCGTGAATATCGTAAATATCCGTAACAACGTGGTAGTTACCGCTTGTGTCTATGCAGGGACGGGTGGGATCGTAGAGCTTTGTCTGCTCGTAAACGATGCGAAGAAGATTGGGATCCTGACGCTTAGCCTGAGGGCCGTAATCCCAAGTTTCGTTGAAGGGACACCAACCGATAAGAGAAGGATGGTTGAAGTCGCGCTTTACCGAAGCCATCCAGTCGGGAAGGAATGTCGAGAGGTTTGCAATATCCGAGTAGTCAACACCCCAGTTGCCGTATTCGCCCCAGACCATATAACCCATCTTGTCGCTGTTGTAGAGATATCTCGGTTCAAATACCTTCTGATGGAGTCTTGCACCGTTGAATCCTGCGTCGAGACCGCACTGAATGTCTTTGATAAGTGCTTCTTCTGTAGGAGCAGTAAGGATTCCGTCGGGATAGAAGCCCTGATCGAGAACAAGACGCTGGAAAACGCTCTTGCCGTTGAGAAGGAACTTTCCGTCCTTCATTTCAATAGATCTGAGACCGAAATAGCTCTTTACCTCGTCCTTTCCGAAACGGATAACGAGATCGTAAAGACGGCCCGCACCAAGCTCCCAGACGTGCTTTTCGGAGAGCTGAATTTCGAGCTGACCGTTAACGGAAAGATTCTTCTTGGAAGCTTCTCCAACCTTCTTGCCTTCGTAGAAAACTTCAGCGGAAAGGTCGCCGCATCCGCAAAGCTCTGCGTTTACAGAAACGGATACGTTCTCAAGATCGGGAATGATCTTTGCATACTTAACGTAGCTTTCGGGAACTATTTCGTACCAAACTGTCTGCCAGATACCGGTAGTTCTTGTGTAGTAGCAGCGGTGGGATTCATATCTCGGGGACTGCTTACCGCCGGGCTGTCTGGGTGAGCGTGTATCGTCGTAGCAGGCAATCGTAACGATGTTTTCGCCCGCCTTGAGTGCAGATGTGATGTCGTATTCAAAGGATGTGAATCCGCCTACGTGGGGGAGTCCGATAAGCTTTGCGTTAACCCAAAGCTTTGTTTCAAAATCTGCTGCGCCGATATGGAAAATAACGCGGTTGCCGCTGAGCTCTTCTTCTGTGAAGGTAAGAGTTTTCTTGTACCATACGCAAAGCATAAAGTCCTTGTTACCTATTCCGGAAAGCTCGGATTCGGGGCAGAAGGGAAGAGTGATCTTGCCCGAAAGAGTGTCCTCGTTCTGAAGACCTCTGTTTTCGCCGCTTGCACCGTGGTCGATCTCAAAGAGCCATTCGCCGTTTAAGTTTGTCCAGTTCTTTCTTTCCCACTGGGGATTCGGATGCTCGGGACGCGGTATCTGATAAGTATTCATAATTTCCTCCGTAAAATCCGCCGTAAAAACCGGCGGTATCTGTTATATAATACGAAAATATTATAATATAATATCTCCATAAAATCAATGTAAACTATGACCAAAAATAAGGCCGTATAATTGACGCTTGTCACAAAGCGAAAGGTGATTTTGCTGTAAAATCCAACATTCGTTTTGTGCAAAATACAATAACTTTATTCGGAATTTGGTGAAAATACACCAAACCCGTATCAGTCTATCTTGATGTCGCTGAAAACACCGCTTATTTCGAGTGTAACGGTAGATGTAAACGCTATCGTTTCGTTTGGTCGGTTGTTCTTTACGTCGCCGAAAAGAACGGAGGAATTAACACGCACGTTTACGTCACTCGGCAGCTTTATTCGCACGTCGCCGAAGACGGCGTTTATTTTAAGGGTAACGTCCTTTTCTATTACCGCTTTTTCAAGGTGGATATTAATATCACCGAAAACGCACGTGAACTCGCTGTCCTCTAAAACCTCGCCGTCCCATTTTGATTTTCTGTCTGAAAAAATCGCGCTCATATACTTTTCATTTCCGCCGTTATTCTTGTTCTTCTTTCCGAAGGAAAGGTTACCGAAAATGAGCTTAATACCGATAAATACAAGCGCGACAGGAAGAAAGAGCTTCCAGATCATACCGTATTCCATAACGTCCTGAGCCGCAAGTAAAAGGGTAACGCCAATCGCGAGCATAAATAGCGAGCCGAGTCGGTCCCCTCTTTTGAAAAGCCCTATAAAACTCGGAATTATGATGAACAGAGTCCACCAACCGTCAAAAAATACGTCAATATTTGTTATTTCAAGTGTGTTAAGCGCGAGGATAATTCCGACTGCAATAAAGGCAAGTCCCCAAGAAAATTTGTGCAGATTTTTCATTTTTTCTCTCCTACTTAGGTTGTCCGAATGTTCTTATATAGTTCTTTTGTTCATTACTTATGCGGTAGCTGTCGAGAATTTTCCGTACGGTCATTTTGTGTATCTCACTATCAAGAGCGCAGGACTCAAGGTAAGGCAAAATAGCGTCGTACTGCTTGGCAAGCGCGGTCGCAAAATACCACGCCGCCATCATTTTTACGTAGTACTCGTCAGACTTAACAGACGCGACTTTTTCGGGATATTCCGGGCGGAAATCTTCATCGAGAAAATGCTCCATAAGCATTTTGATCGCAAAGCGTACCGTGTAGGTGTGAGTGCTTTCAAGCCATACGTTTATTTTGTCAAGAAGCTCACCTTTGTGCTTTTTAAAGACCTTCGGTGAAAAAGAATCACAAACCGACCAGTTGTCAATATAAGGTAAAAAACGCTCGGCTTCTTCTATACAAATGTCAAAATCGTTTATTTTCCCGATAAGAAAAGCGTGAAGGTGATATTCTTCGAAATAGCCGTGCGGAAGAGACGATAAAAAGACTTTTGCATCTTCGTCTGAGATTTCCTTTGCCGTCTTGCGAATCAGAGGAATTCGCACGCCTATTATGCTTTCGTATTTAACGTTTGGAACAAGCTTGCTGTTGAAATCACGGTATGCCTTGTCCTGCATAGAAAAGAGCTTTTCTGTAATATCGACCATTGTAAAAATACTCCGCAACTGCTAAAATTCTCTATCGGTTATTATAGCATTTGTTAAGCCAAGTTGTCAAGGTAAATGAGAGTATTAACAGAGAATTTGATGTGATTTTTGCGTTTAGGGGGATAAAGTAAGAAATAGACTTGATTTTTCGTAAAAATACTTTACAAATGAGTAAAAATATGATACAATACATATATAAGCCAAACAAATCTCGGTTAAGCGTACTTTTTATTTTTTACCCCCCAATATCTTATGTTTAATATGTTTAAGGAGAAAGAAAATGAAAAAGACATTGAAACCCTTTTTAGTCATTTGTCTTGTCTTGCTTGCGTGTGTAGTAATGCTGACGGGTTGTGATGAAGAAAACGAGCCGCAAGTGCCGGACGATACGATAAACGACACAACTAATAACGACGATAAAACGGACAAATCGGAACAACATATTCACGCTTTTGGTGACTGGACTGTTGCCAAAGAGGCTACTTGCACAGAAAAAGGCGAAAGAGAGCGTAGCTGTAAGTGTGGAGAAAAAGAAACTGAGGATACAGAAGCAGTCGGACATACCGAAGCGGTCGATGCCGCAGTGGATGCTACATGTACTGCCGAAGGTAAAACAGAGGGAAGACACTGTTCTGTATGTAATATTGTAATCGTTGAGCAAAATTCAATTCCCATTGTAGATCATACGTATGATAATGAAGAGGATGAAAAATGTAATCTTTGCGATTATGTAAGAACTGTAAGTTGTAAGCATACAACAACAGAAGTGCTTCAAGCGGTTTCCCCCACTTGTACTGCAAGCGGTCTTACCGAAGGCAAGAAGTGTTCTAAATGCGGAGAAATTCTTGTGGCACAGACAACCGTCAACGAGCTTGGTCATAAAGAGGTAACCGACAAGGCAGTTGCCGCAACCTGTACTACCGACGGTAAAACTAAAGGTAAGCATTGTTCTCGCTGTAATACTATACTTGTAGAGCAAACAACGGTCGAAAAGTTAGGGCATGTTGAAGTGATCGATAAAGCAATTGCGGCTACTTGTACATCAGAAGGTTGTACCGAAGGAAAGTCCTGTTCTCGCTGTGGTATAGTTCTTGTTAAACAGAAAGTAGTACCGGCTAAGGGACACACATTTGTCTACGGCTCCTGTGTATGCGGAGAAGTTGACGGTACTGTGGTGTCAGATTTGACTTACCAATTAAACTCAGATGGAAAAGGTTATACAGTAATCGGCGCCAACCGGACAGCTAAAGAAATAATAATACCAAGTACGTTCAGGGGACTTCCCGTTACGAGCATCTATATATATGCGTTCCAGGGGTGCAACTCGTTGACGAATATAACTATACCTAATAGCGTAACAAGTATCGGAGGTTACGCATTCCTTGGTTGTAAATCCTTGACAAGTATATTTATACCCGCCAGCATAACGAGTATCGGGAATGGAGTGTTTATTGGTTGCACATCTCTTGCGAGTGTAACTGTAGAAAACGGAAATATAAAATATTACAGCAAGGAAAATTGTATAATAGAAACCGCGACTAAAACGCTTATTCTTGGTTGTAAAAGCAGTATTATTCCCACCGATGGCAGTATAACGAGTATCGGTAATCATGCGTTTTCCGATTCTTTGTTCTCGTCAAATATAGTTATACCGGACAGCGTGGTAAGTATAGGTGACTATGCGTTTTCTAACTGTGACTCCGTTACGAGCATAACTTTTGGAACAAATAGCCAACTGGATAGAATCGGAAATAGTGCTTTTGGCGGATGTGATTCTTTGAAGAGTGTAGTGATACCGGATAGCGTGACGAGCATTGGTGAGCAGGCATTCTATGCTTGTACCTCCTTGACGAGTATAACGATACCTGATAGTGTAATAAGTATTGGCAATCAAACATTCGATGGTTGTAAATCCTTGACGAATGTAGTGATGTCTGGTGGCATAACGAGTATTAGTACGATGATGTTCGCTCGGTGCACATCATTAGAAAGTATAACGATACCTGGTTGTATAACGAAGATTGGTGATAGTGCATTCACTTGGTGTACATCTTTAAAAAATATAACTATACCTGATAGCGTGACGAGCATTGGTTATGAGGCGTTCTCAAATTGCAGTAGTCTCACAAGTATAACAATACCAGATACAGTTACAAATATCTACGGAGCGGCGTTCGATACTTGCACATCTTTGGTGAGCATAATAATACCTAATAACGTTACAAGTATCAGTGAGGTTCTGTTCTTTGGCTGCACATCCTTGACGAATATAACTATACCTGATAGTGTGACGAGCATCGGTAGGTGTGCGTTTTTGGGTTGCACATCCTTAGAAAGTGTAACGATACCTGATAGCGTGACAGACATCGGCTATGATGCGTTCTTTTGTTGCACATCCTTAACTAGTGTAACGATACCAGACAGTGTAACGAAGATTCGTGAGGGGGCGTTTTCCAATTGTACATCCCTCACGCGCATAACCGTAGCAAGCGGAAATACTAAATATCATAGTGAAGGAAACTGTATAATAGAAACCGAGACAAAAACTCTTATCGTTGGCTGTAAAAGCAGTATGATTCCCACGGATGGTAGCGTAACGAGCATCGGTGATCGTGCTTTCTATACTTGCACATCTTTGACGAGTATAACGATACCTGGTAGCGTAAAGAGCATTGGCGATAATGCATTCTATCGGTGCTCTCTCTTGACGAGTATAACATTTGGGGAAAATAGTCAGTTGACGAGTATCGGCAACTATACGTTTTCTGCTTGCACATCTTTGATGAGTGTAACGATACCCGATGGTGTAACTAACATCGACGATCGTGCATTCGAAGATTGTAGTTCCTTGACGAGCATAATAATACCTGATAGTGTAACGTATATCGGTTATTATGCGTTCGGGGGATGCAATAAATTGCAAATCTATTGTGAAGCAGATTCATTGCCTGGAGAATGGAGTTTCGCTTGGAATAGTAGCAATCGTCCTGTGGTTTTGGGTTATAAGGGATGACTTTAGGAAAGGTTAAAATTGCCTCATACATTGTACTGACACAGCAATAACAAACTAAATAAACACACCGCCGCACTTTCGTGCGGCGGCTCTCTTTCTACCTCTTTTCGATAAAGTAACATAAACCCTTGATTTTTTTCCCAATATATGCTATACTGAAAAAAATCCCAAGTCAAGGAGACTGTAAAATGGTAATTAAATACGTTCTCGGTATAGATATAGGCGGAAGTACGACGAAAATAGTAGGCTTCGATGAAAATAAAAACCTCGTAGCACCGATGTTTGTGCGAGCAGAGGATCAGCTTACCTCAATATACGGCGCATTCGGTAAATTCACGTCGGAAAACGGTATAGACCTTTCGCAGATAAAAAAGATAATGCTCACGGGTGTAGGTGCAAGCTATATAACAAGTCCGCTTTATAATATCGACTGTGAAACACTTGTTGAATTCCCATGCGTGGGACGCGGCGGACTTTACCTGTCGGGACTTGATGAAGCGATAGTTGTAAGTATGGGTACGGGTACGGCGGTAGTACACGCAGATAAAAACGGCAATTTTGAGTATCTCGGCGGTACGGGAGTGGGCGGCGGTACACTTGTAGGTCTTTCCAAAAAAATGCTCGGAACGGCAAACGTCGATAATATAGTGGAACTCGCTTCCAAGGGAGATATATCAAAGGTTGACCTGAGAGTTTGCGATATATCCCGTCAGGATATTCACCCCGACCTTTCGCCGGATCTTACCGCGTCGAATTTCGGTAAGCTCAGCGACCTTGCAACACCGTCGGATATTGCACTCGGACTTTTCAATATGATATTCGAGTCGGTTGCTATGATAGCGGCATTCGCGGCAAGAAGATACGGAATAAAAGATATCGTTCTCACGGGAAATATGACAACATTTCCACAGGCAAAGCAGGTTTTCGACCATATGAACAGTCTTTTTGACGTAAATTATATCATTCCCGAAAATTCTCGCTTCGGTACGGTTATCGGCGCGGCGCTGTCGCTGCTTTAAGGAGACATTCATATGAAGAAATTTTCTCAACATATAAACAAAATTATGCTCGGACTTTCAATAGCCTTCTTTGCTATTGCCGTTTTAATGGTAGCAGTAGGTATATTTGAAGGTTGGGGATTTTACGATAGTGAACGTATCAGGATAATCGCACTTGTTGCACTTTCGGGATTTTTCCTCGGACTTTATAGAATTATCGACTTGCTTGAGAAGAAACAGTAGGTATAATGTAAAGAGCACGCACTTTGTCCGGTTCTCATAAGGATGTTTATACCCGTAGGGGCGACCATTGGTCGCTCGCAAACAACCGCAAAACAAAAACTACAAACGAATTTCGGCAGAGAACTTGCGTTCTCTGCCGATTTGTGTTATAATGTGGACGACACCGTAGGGCAGGGGCTCCCTCCGTAACAACCTCATTACACCGAGAAGGCGGCGGAGTAACCCATCCCTACAACAAAGCGTATGGGCTTTGTCCGATCTGCCTTTGTAGTACAAAGGCGAAAACGGCGATAAAACGGAACGATAAGTAGCAAGTTGTGGAGAAAAATATATGATTCTTTCATTACAAGGGTGTATGGCTGTGGGAAAAACAACAGCGGTACGATATTTACAAGAAAATGCTCCATATGTAAATATTAGCTATGAAATCAACGAGGATGTTATCAGTGAAGTGAAGCGTCGTCAGTTAGATAAAAGCAATTATGAAGATTATTTGGAAATACAGAAATTGTGGATAAAAAAAGAAGTTGTTCGATATAATAAAGCCAAAGATTTTAATTGCAGCATTATGGATTTTGGAGCAGAAGAAATTGAATTTTATACATTGAATTATCCTAAAACGATTGGACAAGAATGGGAGATTGAAAATGCATTACACGAGGAACTTGAGAAAGTTCGAACGTGTATGCCGACAAGAATTTTGTTTTTAGATGCTTCAAATGAAGTGTTATTAAGACATAAAGAAAATGACCATACTCGCTCCAGAAATTCCTTTGAGCATCATATGAAATATTTGTTGCCGTTGAAAAGAAAATGGTTTATAGGAAAAGAAAATGTAGATGTTTTGAATGTCGATAATTTCAATGCCGATGAAGTCGGACAGAAAGTGAAAGAGTGGGTCGACTTCTGTATTGAACATTATTAAACCAATTCAAGTTTATCAAACAGAATAAAATACCCCGACAGACTTCAAAAAATCTGTCGGGGTAATTATTTGTTTACTGCGGAGCAAATCTACATCCTATAAGCAAACTTCCTTATGAGAAGTTGGGCTTCGGGTGCTTTTTACATTTAAAAGTGGGAATTAATAGCCGAAATCAGCCCTCAAGCTGCTTTGAGAGGAAAGAAGCGGCTGTCATAACGAGCTTTTTCTCAAGATCGGCGTCAAGAGCTCTTTCTCCGTTTGTGGACGAAAGGGAAATAACGCATCCGGCGATGTCGCCTTCGCTGATTATCGGCATAGCACAGCTTATAAAATGATCACTTGTCTCGGGTGTGACAAAGATCATTTCTTTTTCATTTGAGTGAGTGTAGATTGTGCGGCTTTCAATGATCTTTTCAAGTCCTGCGGAAAGTGATTTGTCGGCGTAGTCCTTTTTGGGTACACCCGAAAATGCGATAACAGAATTTCTGTCGCAGATTACGACATCCATAGAGCAGGTCTTGTGAAGTGTTTCGGCATACTGAGAGGCGATATTTCCGAGCTCGCCGATGGGGGAATATTTTTTAAATATGACTTCACCCTCGTGGTCGGTAAATATTTCAAGAGGATCTCCCTCCTTTATGCGGAGAACGCGCCGTATCTCCTTTGGTATAACTACACGACCGAGGTCGTCTCGACGTGTCAACAGAGAGGCAAAAAATTTTTTCTGTACGAAACTCGCACCTATATGCGAGCTTTGTACAATTTTGTCGAAACTTTGGAGGCGT
>SVSP01000034.1 GCA_015064255.1 Oscillospiraceae bacterium | reverse complement strand
TTTGCCGTTGTGATGGCAGCCACATCACGGATGGGGTATTGATGAAATCGGACAAAAATCAGCGAAAACCCCGTGTTTTCAAGGCTTCTGACCTTTGCCCCTATTATAACAGAAGAGTCTATTCTACGAACAATGCCTGTGGCTTTCATATATATAAAAATCTCCTTGTTTTACAGATTTGTAATGTTAGTATCTGCAAAATAAGGAGATTTATACTGCAAGGGATTTACTTTTTGGAAAATGTGTGATATTACTGCAAATAACGACACACATTATTTTGGAAGTGTTCGCATAGTGATCGTACTGTTTGGGAAATTTTCTTTGCAATACGAATACATTCGTTCTTTTCCTATAATGTTATTGCTGTGTATATTAATTTCCGGAATAAAAATATTATTCTCTTTGATCCATATAAGAATATCTAGTCCGTTTTTACAGTTTTGTCCCAAACTGTAATCCAAAGATATGTGTTCGAATTTCATTATCGACAACAGCATAATTGCCGAATCGGCATCACGGCAACATTCATATCCCCATTTCGGAAATTCTCTTGTATCATCAACAAACAATCTCATTTGTTATCACTCCGTTTCTGTGTTCAAGCTGATGTTTTACCTGCCTTGCTCAAAAACCATTCTTATAACAGAATGAGGCGGGATGATAATCTTCGGGAGCCCGGTGACAAACGCTTCTTCGCGTATGAGGTCGGGATGCTCGAAGCTGTTGTAATTTCGGACGTTGTCGGAGCGAACGGTGCTTGACATGGTGACAGACATTTTTGCTACGTCGGGGCAAACGGTAAGAGATCTTTCTTCGTATAAGTGCGAGTTTGCCGCAGTAAGTACAACTCGGCGTCCGTCGTCGCTTACGGTTATAAGGGCATCAACATAATCGTCTGCTGTGAAAGCGTCTTCCAAAACAAACTGCTCAAGATGCTCCTTGAATAGCTTCATTACCCAGAAGGTAGGTGTTTTTACGAAATGCTTTCCGTTTGTATCGAAAAGGCTTTCGTTGAGATTGCAGGTCTGAGTCTGCATCGCCATTGCAACAGAGTCGGAATTGCGGTAAAAAATATGCAAAGCCTTTGCCGCAAAGACAGCATCACGCATAGTCTGGCGCTGATGCGTGCCCTTTTCGATCCTGTCCTCGTCGTGCCACGTACCCCATTCGTCTATTGCAAGATAAGTGGGGAATCTCTTGCAGGCGTGGTCGGCGATGAGCTGCTTGTGGAATTCTATGTCTTCCTCGTATTTGCACAGACTGTCAAGCAGATAATAATACTGCTCGTCAGTATAATCAACGGCATCACCGCATTTTTTGTCCTTCATTGAACCGAGATAATGATGTACGGAAAGCATATCGGGACCTTTAAGCTCACCGTTGTTTGTAATAATGTCCATAACCTTCGCGGGCCAGTCGTGGTGACCGTGGCGGATGCTCAGACCGAGACCGACGAGGGTAACGCCTTTGGGGAGCTTTTCGTTTACGGATGCGGCAAAGTTTCCGTCAAGAGCAGAAACGAAGCGGGAATAATCACCCGCATAAAGATAAGGGTTGTATGCGGTTTTCCAAGCCTGCTCGTCGGTATTTCCGATGCCCCAAAGATAAACTCCGTAAGGCTCGGGATGACCGTTTTTTGCTCTCATCGCACCGTATTTGGTTTCGGCGGGCGCGTTGCAGTATTCAAACCAAGTGCGGAATTCTTCGACAGTACCGGTTGAAACGTTTGCAACAAGCATAGGCTCCATATCGCAAAGTCTGCAAAGCTCGATAAATTCATCCGTTCCGAATGACATATCCCATATACCTTTGTTTACATCGTTCATAAAGTGCATACGCGGCATACGGTTTTCACCGACACCGTCCTGCCAATGATATTTTTCCGCACAGCAGCCGCCCGGCCAACGGAAGACCGTGATTCCGCATTCGCGCAGTGCCTCGATAAGGTCAAGACGGATGCCGTTTATATTGGGAATATCGCTGTCCCTGCCTACCCATATTCCGTCATATGTGGTATTTCCGAAAAATTCGGCGAACGTACCGTGAAGATATTTGTTTATTCGATGTGTTTCAAGCTTTTTCATAGAACCTGATTTCTCCTTTACTGTTTGGTTTTGTAATAAATGTGCTATCAGACGAGAAAAACTCATTATGTCTTATTATAACATAATGAGTCCGTTAAGTAAATATGGTGTACATTCTTTTTTGTGTGGCGTTTGCAAGAAAACCACAATTTGAAAAGACCTGCTGTAAAATATTATAGCAGAAAAAATTGTACATACAAGACTTATTGTTTGAAAATGAAAAAATCGGCAAAAAAATGATAAAAACGAGCAAAAAAATATAAAATTCAAAAAAACTCTTGACAAACCCGTTTTTGTGGAGTATAATACCTAACATCAAATTACGAAGGAGGAGCAGCTGATATGTTTAAAAAGTTTTTTTATTACTTTTATTACTTTGCTAAGGGCTGCCCGTCTTTTGTGAAGACCGAGATGTAATGTCAAGGTCGTCTGCAAACAAAAATACGGTCGGTCCGCTTCGTCGTGCTTTTAAGCATATTGAACGCGGGCTTTTTTTATTTTTATTCAAACATATTACTGTGAAAATGAGGTGTAAGTCTGAAAAACGAGTCATTTTTCAGACCGAAGTTTTTTGACTTTTTGCCAAGGCAAAGCGAACAAAACTTCAGAACCTAAAGAAAGGAATGCTTATAAAAATGTCAAATAAACTGGAAGAAGCAAGAAAAATAATCAACGAAGTTGATTCGCAGATGGCAGAGCTTTTCGAAAAAAGAATGAGAGCTGCCGAAATGGTTTATGAATATAAAAAGGAGTTCGGACTTCCTATTCTCGATCAGAAAAGGGAAGATGCGGTGATCGAAAGAAATTCCGCGCTTGTCGAGGATCACGTGTTAAAGGGATACTATATTGATTACTTAAAGAATGTGATGTCACTTTCCCGCGCGTATCAGTACCGTATGCAAAACGGACTTAAGGTTGCATACAGCGGGGTAGAAGGCGCGTTTGCACATATAGCGGCAGGAAGGATATTCCCCGAAGGAAACAGAATTTCATACGGCGATTTCAAGACCGCGTATGATTCTGTTGTAAACGGAGAATGTGACGTGGCTGTTCTTCCGATTGAAAACAGTTACGCAGGCGAGGTCGGACAGACCATAGATCTTATTTTCTCGGGAACTCTCTTTATTAACGGAATTTACGAGCTTGAGATACATCAGAATCTTCTCGGTCTTCCGAGCGCGAGCGTGGAAGATATAAAAAAGGTAATAAGCCATCCGCAGGCACTCGGTCAGTGTAACGAATATATACAGATGCGCGGATTTGAAACAGAAGAAGCAAGTAATACGGCATTTGCGGCAAAAACACTTGCAGAGTCAAACGATAAAACACTCGGTGTGATAGCAAGTGTGGAAACGGCAGAATTGTACGGACTTAAGGTAATAGAAGCAAATATCAATAAAAGCGGAGAAAACACAACACGCTTTGCGGTGCTTTCAAAGGTCAAGGCAGCTTCGCCCTCTCTTTCAAGCACGGTTCTGATGTTTACGGTTAAGCACGAGGCAGGCTCGCTTGCAAATGCTATCGGAATAATCGGAAAATACGGATATAATATGACCGCGCTTCGAAGCAGACCGATGAAAAAGCATTCTTGGCAGTACTATTTCTATATAGAGATAGATTCTGCGGTAGATAACGAAAACGGACGGAAGATGACCGAAGAACTCGGAAAGATGTGCGACTGTTTGAAAATAGTCGGAACTTTCGCTCCGCACACCGAAATATGAGGTTAAGTCTGAAAAAACAGGTGATTTTTCAGACTTGACCTAAAGAAAGGAATGGTCGTAAGTATGATGATACGTATGAATCTTGGCGAGTACAGCTACGATATTGAAGTTGAAAGAGGAATTCTCGAAAAAGCCGGTAAATTACTGAATTTAAACAGACGCGTTCTTGTGGTAACCGATACGGGAGTTCCGAAAAAGTATTCCGAAACTCTTGCAGATCAATGTAAAGAAGCTGTGATCTGTACGTTGGAAGAGGGAGAGGACTCAAAAAGTCTTGAATGCTTTAGAAAACTGCTTCAGACTATGCTTGATAATTCTTTTTCAAGAAAAGACTGTGTAGTGGCTGTCGGCGGCGGAGTGGTCGGAGATCTTTCGGGATTTGCTGCCTCTGCATATATGAGAGGAATAGATTTTTATAATATTCCTACACACTTCTTTCGCAGATTGACTCGTCGATCGGCGGAAAGACCGCGATAAATTTCGGTGGTGTAAAAAATATCGTCGGCGCGTTTTATCAGCCGAAAAAGGTGCTTATCGACCCCGACGTTTTGAAAACACTTCCGAAAAGACAGATATCAAACGGACTTGCCGAAGCCGTAAAGATGGCTCTTACCTTCGATGAAGAGCTCTTTGATATCTTCGAAAATAAGGATATAGAAGAGAATATTGATGAAATTATTATTCGTTCGCTCAATATCAAAAAAAGCGTGGTGGAGCAGGACGAAAAGGAATCAGGACTTCGTAAGACCCTCAATTTCGGACATACGGTAGGACACGCAGTTGAGAGCAGCGTCGGAATGTCAGAGCTGTATCACGGAGAATGCGTTGCACTCGGAATGCTTCCGATGTGCAGCGACGTGATCCGCCCGAGAGTTATCGAAGTGCTGAAAAAATGCGACCTATACCGCAAACTTGATTACGATTGGGATAAAATTATCGAAGCGGCATTTCACGATAAAAAGGCAGACGGCGATACGGTAAGCGTGACGGAAGTAAATGAAATAGGAAAATTTATTCAGAAAAACATAAAATGTGCCGATCTTATAGTAAAGGCGAAAAGCACTCTTGAGGATCTAAAATAATTAAAATACTTTGAAAGGTATAAATTATGAAAAATACGTTTGGTAACAGCGTGGCAGTAACCCTTTTCGGTGAGAGCCACGGAGAATATATAGGGGCGGTCATAGACGGACTTGCACCCGGAGTAGAGATAAATCGCGAGTATATTTCACATATGCTCACACTCCGCCGTCCCGAAGGGAAAATATCCACGCAGAGAAGCGAAAAGGACGAGTTTAAGATAATCAGCGGAGTAATAAACGATCTGACAACGGGCACTCCGATAACCGTTCTTATTCCAAATGAAAACGTAAAAAGCGGAGATTACTCGCAGATGAAAACTATTGCGCGTCCTTCGCACGCAGATTACAGTGCAGAGTGTAAATATCACGGCTATCAGGACTCGCGCGGAGGCGGACATTTCAGCGGACGCATTACGGCGGCTCTCGTTGCCGCAGGCGCGATATGTAAATACGCACTCGAAAAGAAGGGTATTCATATCGGAACTCATGTGAAAAAGTGCGCGGGTGTTTCGGATAGAGAATTTTGCGATCTTCTGTGGGATATAAAGAGTCTGAATGAAAAGAAATTTGCAGTACTCAATGAAAATACGGAAGATAAAATGAAGGAAGCTATTCTTGAGGCGGCAGAGGACGGCGACAGCGTCGGCGGTATTCTTGAAACAGCGGTTGTCGGTATGCCATCGGGAGTCGGAGAGCCTTGGTTTGACAGCCTTGAGGGGATGCTCTCACATATGATGTTTTCAATTCCCGCAGTCAAGGGAATTGAGTTCGGTGCAGGCTTTGCTTTTGCCGATATGAAAGGAAGCGAGGCAAACGATCCTATGAGAATAGCGGGGGACAAAGTGTATACCGTAACTAACAATAACGGCGGTATAAACGGTGGTATAACAAACGGTATGCCGGTCATCTTCCGCACGGTAATAAAGCCCACACCGACGATATTTAAGCCTCAGGATACTATAAATTTCAAGACTATGACCGAAGAGGTTCTCGAAGCCAAGGGCAGACACGATCCCGCTATCGTTCACAGAGCAAGAGTGGTACAGGATGCGGCAACTGCGATAGTTATGTGCGATGTACTCGCCGCACGATTCGGAACGGATTTTATAATCGTGTCTGAAAAGAAGGACTGAAAAGAAGGAATTATAATGAAAAAATACGGATGTATCGGCAAAAAGCTGACGCATAGCTTCTCAAAGGAGATACACGCAAGGCTTGCCGACTATAACTATGATCTCATAGAGCTGACAGAGGAAGAAATAAAGCCCTTCTTTGAAAAAAAGGATTTTGAAGCTATAAACGTAACGATCCCGTACAAGCAGACCGTAATTCCGTATCTCGACTCGGTAAGCGAGATCGCGGCACGAATCGGTGCGGTAAATACTATTGTAAACCGCGGCGGCAAGCTTTACGGATATAATACCGACTACTACGGTATGAAAGCCCTTACAGAGCGAGTGGGAATAGACCTTCAAAATAAAAAGGTGCTTGTTCTCGGTACGGGCGGAACGAGCAAAACGGCGCGCGTTGTGGCAAGCGATATGGGCGCGCGTGAAATTCTGACAGTCAGCAGAAGAAAAAGCGATGAAAATATCACGTACGATGAAGCGGTAAATCTTCACGGTGATGCTGAAATCATCATAAATACAACTCCTTCGGGTATGTACCCCGATACAGAGTCAAAGCCTATTGATATTTCGTCTTTTTCACGTTTGGAGGGTGTTATAGACGCGATCTATAATCCTCTTCGCACAAATCTCGTGCTTGACGCAAAGGCGAAAAATGTAAAAGCCGAGGGCGGACTTTATATGCTTGTTATGCAGGCTGTGGTCGCGGTAGAAAAATTTCTTGATGCAAAAATTGAAAAGGAAGCTGCGGATAAAGTGTTTTCCGAAATCCTTTCGGCAAAAGAAAATATCGTTCTCACAGGTATGCCGGGCAGCGGAAAGAGCACTGTCGGTAAGCTTATAGAACTTGACGGATACAAATTTGTCGATATCGATGCCGAGATCGAAAATCGGTGCGGCTGTAAAATCAAGGAGCTTATTGAGTCAGAAGGCGAAAAATATTTCCGTGATTTAGAGTCCGAAGTGATACGGGACGTGTCATCCGAAAGCTGCCTTGTAATATCGACGGGCGGAGGAGCGATACTGAGGGAAGAAAACGTACGTAATCTCAGAAAAAACGGAAAAATATTCTTTTTGAATGCTAAGCTTTCAAGACTTCGCGCAACAGATTACAGACCGCTTTCAAATACCGAAGATAAACTTGCAAAGCTGTATGACGAGAGAATGGATATATACAAGAAAACTGCCGACGTTACCGTGCCCGATATGGAAACGCCCGAGGCGGAAGCAGAATATATTTTAGTAAAACGAATGGAGTTGATATCTTGAAGATATTTGTTATAAACGGACCTAACCTTAATATGCTCGGCATAAGAGAACCCGATCATTACGGAAGGGAAACGTACGCCGATCTTGTAAAAAAAATAGAAGACTACTGCGAGAAAAAGGGTATCGAGGTCGAGCTGTTTCAGTCAAATCACGAGGGCGCACTCGTTGACGAGATACAAAGAGCGTACGGTAAAGCCGACGGTATAGTTATAAATCCGGGTGCATATACGCATACGAGTATCGCGATACTTGACGCGGTAAAATCGGTAAGTATCCCGACCGTCGAGGTGCATATCTCCAAAGTAGAGGAAAGGGAAGATTTCAGACAGATAAGTTACGTACGTCTTGCCTGCGTGAAAACTATAACGGGACACGGGACGGACGGATATCTTGAGGCAATAGACTTTTTAACTGACAAAAAATAACGGGAAAATAATATGAAAGCAATATTTAAAAGAAGCAGACTTTGCGGAAAGATAGACGCACCGCCGTCAAAGAGTATGGCGCACAGATATCTTGTCGGCGCGGCTCTTTCGGGCGAAAGATGCACACTTACGGGCGTTTCTTACAGCGAGGATATACTTGCTACCATAGACTGCCTTAAAGCTTTAGGCACTGAAATAACTGCTGAAAATGACAAAGTAAGCGTTGATCCGCAAAGCTTTATGAAAGCTGAAGATCCTATACTTATGTGCAGGGAAAGCGGAAGCACTCTGCGATTTTTCATTCCGCTTGCGCTGTGTATGGGAAAGAAGGTAATTCTTAAGGGCAGTGACCGTCTTTTTGAAAGACCGCTTGATATTTACGAGGAGCTTTGCCGTGAGCACGGATTTACTTTTGAAAAGGATAAAAACTTACTCACGGTCTGCGGAAATTTTGAAAGCGGAAGCTACAGACTTCGCGGCGATATAAGCAGTCAGTTTATAACGGGACTCGTTTTTGCACTCGTTTATTTGAATAAAGGTGCCGAGCTTGAGATAATACCGCCGTTTGAGAGCAGATCGTATATTGATCTGACGATCTCTGCACTCAGATCCTTCGGGGCGGACGTTTCGTTTGCAGATGAATACAAAATCGAGATAAAATCATCAAAAATGCACTCGTTTTCAGGTGAAATTGAGGGTGATTACTCCAACGCCGCTTTCATTGATGCCTTTAATCATATAGGCTCGGACATTGAGATAGGAAACTTAAAACCGGACAGTCTGCAGGGTGATAAGGTTTATACCGAGTACTTTGATAAAATATCAAACGGTACACCGACTCTCGATATTTCAAACTGTCCCGATCTGGGTCCCGTTTTGTTCGCACTTGCTTCAATGAAAAACGGAGCGACCTTTACGGGAACGGATAGGCTTAAAGCTAAAGAGAGCGACAGGGGCGCGGCTATGCACGAGGAGCTTGAAAAGCTCGGCGGAGGTCTTATATTCGGTGATAATATGATCACAGTTCCCGCACAGGAACTGAGATATAACGGAAAAGAGCTTGATTCACATAACGACCACCGAATCGTAATGGCACTCTCTGTGATCTTGTCAAAAACGGGCGGGATAATAAATGGAACACAGGCTGTGAAAAAAAGTTACCCGAGCTTTTTTGAGGACATCAAAAAACTCGGAGCAGAGGTAGAATTATTATGATAGTAGACGTAAGTAAAAAAATACTTATCGTAGGTCTCGGACTCCTTGGCGGAAGCTATGCAAGGGTTTTGAAGCGGTTCGGTTTTCATATCAGCGCGATAACGCTCGATCAAAGCTCGATAGACTATGCGATAAAAGAAAATATTATTGACGAAGGCTCGACAGAGCTTGACGAAAGAATCATAGGAGAAGCGGACCTTGTGATCTTTGCTCTTTATCCGCACGTTTTTGTCGAGTGGATAGAAGAAAATCAGGGACTTCTCAAAAGCGGTGCGCTCATCACCGATGTGACGGGTGTTAAGGAAAGTATCGTTTATAAAATTCAGGATATTCTTCGTTCTGACGTTGAATTTATCGCGGCTCACCCGATGGCGGGACGCGAGGTGTCGGGAGTCGAAAACAGCTCGGATAAGATGTTTATAGGCGCAAACTATATAGTAACACCGACCGAAAAAAACTCATCGGAAGCTATCAGTACCTGTATGGAGCTCGGAAGACTTCTCGGATTTTCTAACGTAACCACGCTTACGCCCAAAGAACACGATGAGATGGTAGGGTTTCTTTCACAGCTTACGCACTGTATAGCGATCACGCTTATGACCTGTAACGATAAAGAAAATATGGAGAAGTTCACAGGCGACTCTTTCCGTGATCTCACACGAATAGCACGTATAAACGATCTTATGTGGAGCGAACTGTTTGTGGCAAATAAAGCCGCGCTTCTTGAACAAATGAATATGTTTATTGATAAATTTAATAACTTAAAAACAATGCTCGAAGCAGAAGATGTGGAAGGAATGCGCGAAATGATGCGTCATTCCACACAGCGCAGAGCGTTATTTGACAAAAAATAAAAAATATAATGTACATATTCGGAGGAAAACAAAATGAACATGAATTTCAAACGTAAATTACCGATCCCGATGGAAATTAAAGAGCAGTTTCCCATTACTTATCAGCTTGAACAAATCAAGGAGAAGCGTGATGCGGATATAAAAGCAATATTTGAAGGCAGAGATGATAAATTTATTTTGATCATAGGACCTTGCTCGGCAGATAATGATGACAGTGTAATAGATTATATTACAAGACTCAGAGAAGTTCAGGAAAAGGTTTCGGATAAAATTTATATCATCCCGCGTATCTATACGAATAAGCCGAGAACAACGGGTGACGGATATAAGGGAATGCTTCATCAGCCCGATCCCAATAAGCAGTCCGATATGCTTAAAGGTGTTGTTGCGATAAGAAAGCTCCATATCAGAGCTATAAAAGAGACGGGATTTACCTGTGCCGATGAAATGCTTTATCCCGATAATTACAGATATCTTTCCGATCTTCTTTCGTACGTTGCGATCGGTGCGAGATCGGTCGAAAACCAAAGCCACCGTCTGACAGCAAGCGGACTCGATATTCCCGTTGGTATGAAGAATCCCACGTCGGGCGATATCTCGGTTATGATGAATTCTATTACTGCGGCACAGCACGCTCATACCTTCATTTACAGAGGCTGGGAGGTTGAAAGCCAGGGAAATCCGCTTGCACACGCTATCCTTCGCGGATACGTAAATAAGCACGGACAGTCGATACCTAACTATCATTACGAGGATCTTATCCATCTTGCGGAGATCTACGAAAAATCAGGACTCGCTAATCCTGCGGTTATCGTAGATACAAACCACGCAAACTCGGGTAAAAAATGGATGGAACAGCCGAGAATTGCCAAAGAAGTACTTCATAGCTGCCGTCATAGCGACGACGTTAAGAAGATCGTTAAGGGTCTTATGATCGAAAGCTATATTGAGGACGGAGCTCAGAAGGCTGAAGAAGGTATATACGGTAAATCTATTACAGATCCCTGCCTCGGTTGGGAAAAGACAGAACGCCTTATCCTCGACCTTGCAGACAAGCTCTGAGCAGGTAAAATACAGTGATAAGACGTGCAGTAGAAAAAGATATTCCCAAAATAGGAGATCTGCTTTCGCAGGTCGATCTCGTTCACCATAATGGCAGACCGGATATTTTTAAGATAGGCAGAAAATATTCGGATGATGCGCTCAAAACTCTTTTAAAGGACGGTAACCGACCGATACTCGTTTGTGTGGATGAAAATGACTCAGTTATGGGATATTGCTTCTGTATTTATCAGCAGTATATAGACAACTCCGTTATGACAGATATAAAAACACTTTATATAGACGATCTCTGCGTAGATGAAAAAATGCGCGGTAAGCATATAGGAAAAGAACTGTATGCTGCGGCAGTAAAGCTTGCAAAAGACAGCGGATGCTATAATCTTACTCTCAACGTTTGGAGCTGTAATGAGTCTGCGATGCGGTTTTATGAATCGTGCGGGCTTAAACCGCAAAAAGTCGGAATGGAAATTGTACTGTAATTTTATATTACCGTATTTACTTTCGGGAATTTGTGTGGTAGAATAAATCATAATAAGCGACTCGCAGTTTGATAACTTAAAGGAAGGGCGTAATTATGAATACTCTCTGGACTCCCGCAAAAAGAGCAATAACAGCATTAACTCTCGGTAAACCCGATGAAATACCTACGTTTGAGCTTGAATTTCAGCTTTCGCAGGAATTTTTCGGATATGAGCTTGATGACCGCTGCTTGCACGAGGATCAGTGGCAGAATCTTTCTCAAGCAGAGCTTGAGAAGGCGGCGTATGCCCTTGCGGATAAATATGCCCGTGTTTACGGAAATAAAACGGCAAAAGAAATGGGTCCCGAATATTGCAGCGGAGATGAAGAAAAGGATAACAGGGAAGGTCTTGATTACTCGATAATTCCTGTGTATGCTCCTCAGTGGAATAACCCATCTTCTCCGGTAACTAAAGCATTTCGTAAAAGACTTCGTGAGCATTTCGGAGATACCAGACTGTTTGCCTGCCACGGTGACGGAACTTTTGCAATTCCGTCGGGAAGCGGAATGTACGATTTTGCGTACCGTATAGCAGATGAGCCGGAAGAACTTCTCGCAGAAGCAGAACGTAGGGCAAAAGATGCGATCGAAAATAACCGCAGACAAAAAGAGGCGGGAATAGACGTGCTTCTTCTTTGCTCGGACTATTGCTATAATTCGGGTCCTTTTCTCTCGCCCAAAATGTTTGACGAGTTTATTACACCGTTTCTTTCAATGATATGTAAGGCGGGCAGAGAAGAGGGTGCGTACGTTATTAAGCATACGGACGGAAATATTATTCCGATTATTTCTTCGCTCGTTGAAGCTGGACCTCACGCACTCCATTCGATAGACCCGATGGCAGGTGTTGATATAAGAGAAATAAAGCGTATGTACGGCGATAAAGTCGCACTTTGCGGAAACGTTCACTGTGCAGCTCTTCAAACGGGAACGGATGAAGAGGTAACAGCCAGCGCAGAATACTGCCTGAAATACGGCGGCGAAGGCGGAGGATATATCTTTGCGACAAGTAATGTTCCGTTTAAAGGTATGCCGCCGCATAGATATGCAATGATTTTGGATATCTGGAAAAAGCACCGTAAATATTGACTCATTTAAAGATACCGAAATAATTTTATTTTGGTATCTTTTTTACGTATGCGAAGAGGTTAAAAATACGGTAGCAATATTTTTATTAAAAAGTAAAAAATATTTTTGTTTTGTGTTGACATTTTGAATTTGATGTGATATAATCTATTGGTATTAAACGACGGGGTGTGGCTCAGCTAGGTAGAGCGCTTGGTTCGGGACCAAGAGGCCGGAAGTTCAAATCTTCTCACTCCGATAAAAAAATAAGCACAGCAGCGCTGTGCTTGTTTTTTTATTGCAAGAATTAGATATTTGAACTTCGCAAATGCCTGCATTTGCTGATTTTGCGCAGGGAAAATAAACGGAAAGAAGAAAATGTCGGCGCAAAATTAAGTTCGTAAATCTTCTCACTCCGATAAAAAAACAAGCACAGCGGCGCTGTGCTTGTTTTTTTATTGCAAGAATTAAATATTTGAACTTCGCAAATGTCTGCATTTGCCTTGTTTTGTGCGGAAGGAATAAAAAAATTAAAATCCCTTGTTATTTCTGAGATCTTGTGATATAATCATAAAAGTACAGTATAATCATATCTTTTCAAGGAGAAAAATTTATGGCAGACCATTATAACCTTTATCCGCTTAAGCACTTTGCAGCGACAGTTGCGGACTGTATGGATTTTAAGCTTCCCGAAACGTATGCAGAGCCGATCTCGTGGGTGTCGAGAATTCTTAAGGAAAAATCGGGAGGCAGCGCAGACCGCGCGGTGCTTTACCACGCAGATGCGGTAGGACAGTATATCTGGCAGAAATATACAAGCCTTTTTGCACCCGTATATAAATATACGAATATGGCAGTTCCGTTTTTAAGCACAGTGGAATCGGTAACTCCGGTTGCACACGCGTCGATGTACACGGGTGTTGATCCCGAAGTTCACGGAATATGTACTTACGTCCGTCCACAGCTTACCTGCGATACTCTTTACGATCAGTTTATAAAGGCCGGAAAGCGTGTAGCAATAGTAGCGCAGGAGGATTCGACCTTCGTGCATATTTTTAAGGGCAGAGATCTTGATATGTTCGAAATGAAGACGTCGCTCGATACACAGGAAAAGGCGATGGAGCTTATAGCTATGGACTGCTATGATCTGATAAGTATTCACGTGTTTAATTACGATTCGGCGGCACATAGCTACGGACCTGAGTCAAAACAGGCTCTGAATGCACTTTCGGGAGAGGCAGAGGGCTTTGCGCGTATTGCCGAAGCGGTTAAGGAAAGCTATAAAAATCACCGAACTCTTCTGACTTATTCGCCCGACCACGGACAGCATCTTACCGAGGGCGGTAACGGAAGCCATGGCAGTAAAATGATAGAGGATATGAACGTTCTTTATTTTTTCGGAATGTTTAATTAAAATCAAAAAGGTGTCTGTATTTTCGCACAGACACCTTTTGCTTTCAATATATGTATTTACACGTCGCGCTCTATAAGCTCTTTTATTGTAGCCTCATTTTTGATTTTTGGCGCATCCACACCGGGAGCAAGAGTCTGATATACGTTGTCGATGATAAGTCTGTCTATCTCCGCACCCTTGTCGAGCTGAATAAGAGCCCCTTGGGTGTTGGCAGTTTCGTGACGGCTGATGTCGCGAAGAATTGCATTTCCGACGTTTATGCCTTTTTCAAACCAAATTACGGGCAGAGTTTCGATAGCACCCTTTTCCCAAAATGTAAAGCAATCCTCGCCAAGCGGAGTAGAACTCTTGTTTGCGCGCACGTGTTCGATAATAATATCGTCAAACCAAATCCGCGTGTTCGGTCTTGTGTTGTGATGCGAAACAAGAACTGCGTTGTGTCTGTAATCTCCGTAAACTCCGCTTATGTGAATGTTCCTCATATCGAAATTTCCGGCAGAAAGGAGACGGACTCCCGAATAACCGTTTGCTGCCGATATGTTGTGAATATATACGTTCACTATCTCACCCATAGTGACCTCTGCGTGAGTTTCGTCTATCGTCGTCATACCGATCATATCATCGTTTGTGGTTCCGTAAAGATTTTCAATAACCCCGTTGTATGAAGGACCGTTTACGTGAATCCCGTCGGTAGTACCGAAATGCCAGTTGTAGTCAAAATATATGTCGCGTACGATAAATCCGTTTGCATCTGCAATCTGTACGCCGTAGCTGACAGGGTCCTTAACGGTCATCTTTTCAAGAGAGAGTCGGTCGATGTGTGCGAAACGGATAAGCTTGCCCTTGAAAAGAGATGGACTGTAAGGAAAATCCTCGCGGTGCTTTGCTTCATATACCGCATCAAGTCCCATTTCGTCGCAGTTTCCGTCCCATATTCCGCCGATTATTTCAATGTTTTCGTCGCGGATACTGCCGTCTGCAAAATGCTCGTTCTGTATAAGGGCGCATTTTGATAATGGCGCGGCAAGAAGCTTTGCTCCGGGAGAAAGTATAAAACGGGTGTTGGAATGTATTATAAGAGTACTGCTGACAAGATAAGTGCCGGGGCGGTCAATATAAACTGTGCCGCACTTGTCAAGAAGCTCTTGGATAGCGGGTGTGTCGTCGTGGATCATATCACCGTATAACATAAAAGACCTCCGAAAATTTATTGTTTTCGTTTTATTGTATCATACGGCAATATGAAAATCAATAGAAAATAAAATAGAATTACCGGATTTAATTTGGAAAATTTATTGACAAATGAAAAGTATTATAATATAATCAAGGTAACTTGATTCGGGTATAATATGTCGAATCAAAGAAAGGATGAACGGCTATGGCTAACATTAAAGTTGATTTCAGCAAAAAAACAGGAAAAATAAAAGCGATGCACGGAGTAGGACAGCCTCCATTTGAAGCTACCGACTTTTCGATGATCGAATATCTGAAAAAAGCGGGCGTTCCGTATTCAAGACTGCACGACGTTGGCGGCGGATACGGCGGAATGCGCTGGGTTGACGTTCCCAATATCTTCGGTAATTTCGATGCGGATCCGTATGATCCCGCTTCGTATAATTTCCTTTATACAGATATGCTTATTAAAGCTCTTGTAGATAATAACGTAGAGCCTTATTTCAGACTCGGAGTTACTATTGAAAACTTCTGTCCGATAAAATATCGTATTTATCCGCCGGCAGACTATCAGAAGTGGGCAGTAATATGCGAGCATATTATCCGTCACTATACGGAAGGCTGGTCGAACGGATTTAACTATGACATCAAGTACTGGGAAATTTGGAATGAGCCCGATAACTCCTCTAACCCCGACAGAAACCCGATGTGGAAGGGCGAAAAGGAAACCTATTACGAATTCTACTGCGTAGCTGCAAAGCACCTTAAGTCCAAATTCCCGCACCTTATGATAGGCGGATACGGAAGTTGCGGATTCTATAATCTCACAGGCTCGGACGGCTCTTTCGGTATGACAAATGCCGCAACAGCATATTATATGATGTACGCAGAACAGTTCCTTGCATATGTAAAGAAGGAAAACGCTCCTCTTGATTTCTTCTCTTGGCATACGTATGATCCCGAATATAAGAATAACGCTATATATGCAAATTTTGCAAAGAAACTTCTCGACGATTACGGATTTACCGAAACAGAAACATCCTGTAACGAGTGGAACTGCAGAGGTAAGCTCAGAGGAACTTATGAGCACGCGGCTGTTACAGAAGCTTCTATGCTTATATTCCAGAATTCCGCACTTGATAACGCGATGTTCTACGATGCACGCTTCGGACCGAGCATCTACGGCGGTTTGTTCAATTTTGAAACAAGAGAACCCTATCCCGCATACTATTCGCTTACAGCGTATAACAGAATTTACGAGCTGAAGGATCAGGCAGTTCTTGAATGTGATGACGAAGAAGTTATAGCAGTAGCGGCTGCAAACGAAAATACGGGATGTATCGTTATCACCAACCCGACAGCAGAAGCAATTCCGTTTGAAGTATCTGCACAGGGCAAGATGACAAAGTGCATAATAACAGCAGACGGTAAGAACGATGCAGAAGTTGAACTCCCCGCAGAGCTTCCCGCATTCAGTATAATTTCGCTTTACTTTGACCTTGCATAAAATAAATGCGCCGATGATTTCAAAAATATGAGATCATCGGTGCTTTTGTATATTATCTTTGTTACGTATCTGTGATATAAGAAAAAACTTAAAATAATTTCAAAAAAACTATTGACTCTCAACTAAGCTTTAGGTTTATAATCCGGATGAAAGGTACTTTTCAAATAAATTTCTGACATAAAAGAGGTGTTTGTATGCAAATCGGCGAATTTGCAAGAATATGTGAGACTAAAATATCGGTACTGCGTCACTATGATAAGGAAGGACTGCTTGTGCCCGACTATATCGACCGTTTTACAGGATACAGATATTATGCAAAAGAGCAGATTACGATTTTCGTGAGGATAAATGCACTCAAAAAGGCGGGTTTTTCGCTTTCCGAAATAAGAGAGATACTTAAAGATACCCATAGCGATGATGAGCTGCTTTCCTTGTTCGAAAAGAAGAAAAATGAAATTAATGAAACGCTTGCGAATCTGGAGGATGCAAGAAAAATGATGTTGAGAGATCAAAACACCGTAAAGGTAAGGTTTGTAGAAAATGAAAATAAAATCACCGTGAGAAGCTCGGTGATAGACCCAAACGAGCAGAGGAAAGCACGCGGGATCGTAGAAAAAGCGATAGTAGAGCAGGGATATCAGCGTGTGTCACCGTACGCTGTGTACGGAAGCAGGATGTCCGATCTCTGTGAGATAGTTTGCGAGGTTGTTAAACTTTCCGATAAGGAAACCGATCTTAATGAAAATATCGACCTGCCGTTTGAAAATGACGAAAGCGTTGTCGGAAAATGGGAAATTGTCGGTGAATTTCCGGTAAAATATGACTTTTACAGCGAAGAATTCAAAAAGGACTATCTCTACGGAGAGTGCGTGAAAGAAATATACTTTTTACCTGAAGGAGAGCAATATTGGTGCTACGGATGGACACGAGGAAAGCTTCTCATAGATACGGGCGATGGTTCGTGCGTGAATGACTATACTATTGAAAAATACGACGGAAATACTTATATGTTTGTAAGTTTGAAATCGTATGAATACCGCCACGGGGGACAACCTACGACTCTCGTTCTGCGGCAGATAGATAATAAAGCATACACCGCCGAAAGTATAGCGAGAAAAGATAATATCGATATGCCGTTCGTTAATGATGATGCTGTTATAGGTAAGTGGAAGGTCTTCGGATTTTGCTTAAATAAAGAAGCTTTTTCGCCCCATAGCTGCCAAAAAGATATAACGTATTTTGCGAGCGTTGAATTCAGACCGAGCGGAGAAGTTATCTGTAAATACGGTGAAGAGATAATTTCGGATAGAAATATGCAGGAATGGACGAAGGGATATATTCTTCGTAAGTGGAATAAATGCGCGTGCGAATATGAAATTCGTGAAATATGCGGAAGGGAGTATCTTATAGTAGAGTGGAAAAGCGGTGATTATCGCTGGGGCGGATTCGATACCGATTACTATGTTTTTGTAAGAGAATAAACCTTAAAAGTACCCTGATAATTTTTTGTTCCTTCAGGGTACTTTCTACTTGACGAATCGGAGCGAATATAGTATAATGAAAAAAACAAACATAATTTAAATGTAAAATACGGAGGTGCTTTATGGCAGAGAACAGGCTTATAGGTGATTATCCGGTTATAGGTATTCGCCCTACTATAGACGGACGACGCGGCGTACTCAAGGTGAGAGAATCACTTGAGGAACAAACTATGAATATGGCAAAAAGCGCGGCAAAGCTTTTTACCGATAATTTGAAATATTCAAACGGAGAGAGTGTTAAGGTCGTGATTGCCGATACAACTATCGGAAGAGTAGGCGAAGCTGCCGCTTGTGCCGATAAGTTCCGTAAAGAAGGCGTAGATATTACGCTTACGGTAACACCTTGCTGGTGCTATGGTGCGGAAACTATGGATATGGATCCGAACACAATTAAGGCTGTTTGGGGATTTAACGGAACAGAACGTCCGGGCGCAGTATATCTTGCTTCGGTGCTTGCAACTCACGCACAGAAGGGTCTTCCCGCATTCGGAATATACGGACACGAGGTAAAAGACTGCGACGATACGGAGATCCCCGACGACGTAAAAGAAAAGCTTCTACGTTTCGGAAGAGCAGCAGTTGCAGCCGCTACAATGAGAGGAAAGTCGTATCTGCAGATAGGCTCTATCTGTATGGGTATCGGCGGTTCTTCGATAGATACAGACTTTATTGAAGATTATCTCGGTATGAGAGTTGAATCTGTTGACGAAGTCGAGGTAATTCGCCGTATGACTCTCGGTATATACGATCACGCAGAATACGAAAAAGCTCTCGAATGGTCTAAAAAATACTGTATCGAAGGCTTTGATAAAAACCCCGAAGAGCTTCAGAGAACGAGAGAAGAAAAGGACGCAGATTGGGAATTCGTTGTAAAGATGATGGTTATCATCAAGGATCTTATGAACGGAAATCCTAACCTTCCCGACGGCTGTGAAGAAGAAAAGGTAGGTCATAACGCTATTGCGGCAGGCTTCCAGGGACAGCGTCAGTGGACGGATTTCTATCCTAACTGCGATTTCCCCGAAGCGATGCTCAATACCTCGTTTGACTGGAACGGCGCGCGTGAGCCATATATTCTTGCGACCGAAAATGACGTTCTTAACGGTATAGGAATGCTCTTTATGAAGCTTCTTACAAACAGAGCGCAGATGTTTGCCGACGTTCGTACCTGCTGGAGCGGAGATTCCGTAAAGCGTGTGACCGGATATAACATAGAAGGCAAGGCGAGAAAGGCAGACGGCTTTATTCACCTTATCAACTCGGGTGCGTGCTGCCTTGATGCAAACGGCAGAGCAAAGGATGAAAACGGCGAGTCGGTTATTAAGGAATGGTATAACGTTACCGAGAATGATCAGAAGGCTATAATGGAGAATTCTACCTGGAACTATGCAGACCTCGGATATTTCCGCGGCGGCGGATATTCCTCTCGCTTTGTAACAAAAGCGGAAATGCCCGTTACTATGATAAGACTCAATCTTGTTAAGGGACTCGGACCGGTTCTTCAGATAGCAGAGGGATGGACGGTTGACCTGCCCGATGAAGTAACCGATACACTTTGGAAGCGTACAGACTATACGTGGCCGTGTACTTGGTTTACACCGAGAGTTACGGGTGAAGGTGCATTTAAGAGCGCGTATGACGTAATGAATAACTGGGGAGCAAACCACGGTGCAATTTCTTACGGACATATAGGGGCAGACCTTATAACACTTTGCTCAATGCTCAGAATACCCGTTTGTATGCATAACGTACCCGAAGAAAAGATATTCCGTCCTGCGTCTTGGAACGCATTTGGTATGGATAAAGAGGGACAGGATTACCGCGCCTGCGCGACATACGGACCTATGTTCAAAAAGTAATTAAAAATCAAACGCCGAATGCTTTATGTGTTCGGCGTTTGATTTTTAGATAAAGTCTTTGAGATTTCAAAAACAAACATTGACAATAAAATCTTTTGTGCTATAATATTATCAAATAAACCCGATATTTGGAGGAAATTATGTCATACTGCTTAGCAATAGATATAGGCGCATCAAGTGGACGCCATCTTCTTGGAGAGATAAAAGACGGCAAAATTGTTTGCGAAGAAATATACCGCTTTGAAAATTCAATTAAAGATATTGAAGGCACTCTCGGATGGGATATTGAGTCCCTTCTTGAAAACGTTATTAACGGTATAGCACGCTGCAGGGAAATAGGGAAGATTCCCGAAACACTTGCCATCGATACGTGGGGCGTGGATTACGTTCTGCTTGATAAGGATAATAAGGAGATACTTCCGTGCGTTTCTTACCGCGACGGCAGAACGGCGGGAATACCCGAAGAGATTTTCAAAATAATTCTGCAGGAAGAGCTTTACGCGAGAACGGGAATACAAAAGCAAAGCTTTAATACTCTTTATCAGCTCTACTGCGATAAAAAATCGGGAAAGCTAGATAAAGCAGAGAATTTTCTTATGGTTCCCGAATATCTTTCGTATAAGCTTACAGGCGTCATAAAGCACGAATATACGAATTCAAGTACGACGAATCTGCTGAATGCAAAAGAAAAAACTTGGGATGCAGAGATCATAGAAAAAATAGGACTTAAAAAGTCACTTTTTACCGAACTGTCGCTTCCGTCTTCTTTTGTCGGTAATTTTACCGAGGAAATAAAAGAAAAGGTCGGATTTGAATGTAAAGTGATATTTGCACCTTCGCACGATACCGCGGCGGCAGTTGCGGCGTGCCCGCTTGACGATAATAACGTCTTTGTTTCATCGGGAACGTGGAGCCTTGTCGGTACGGAAAATCTTTATCCCGTTACAACACTCGAGGCTATGGAAGCAAACCTTACAAACGAGGGCGGCGTGGATTACAGATACCGTTTCCTCAAAAATATAATGGGAATGTGGCTTTTCCAGAGCATAAGAAAGAATCTTAATAAGAAATACACCTACGACGAGATGATGAATATGGCTATGGAAAGTGATTTTACGGAAAAGATAGACCCGACAGACGATACATTCCTTGCACCCGAAAATATGATAGAGGCAGTAAGAAATTATCTCGGAAAGCCCGAGCTTCCTGTTGCTGACGTTCTTTCGAGCGTATATCACTCTCTTGCCGCGATATACGATAAAACCGTCAAAGAAATAGAGATGATATCGGGCAAAACGGTGAACGCGATAAATATTGTGGGCGGCGGATGTAAAGATGAATATCTTAACCGCCTTACAAGTAAATATACGGGCAAAAAGGTTGTTGCGGGTCCGGTAGAATGTACGGCAACGGGAAACCTTATCTCGCAGTTTATTTATCTCGATAATAGCCTCACACTTGAAAAGGCAAGACAGCTTGTGAGAAATACTTACGGCGACAGTATAAAGTATTATACAGTATAAAATTAAAGGTCATAAGCAATTTTGTTATCGCTTATGACCTTTAATACTAAAGACAAAAAAATAAAAGAAAAGCTTTTAGCCAAGGAAAAGGGATAGGAGTTTGAGGGAAGGGAAAAAACTTCGGCGTTTGAGA
>SVSP01000033.1 GCA_015064255.1 Oscillospiraceae bacterium | reverse complement strand
GAGACTACGAATTCTTTTGCGATGAAGCCTGTAACAGCCGCTGCTGCAAGCTGCCAGAGAGCCACACCGACGATAGGAGCGATAACATAAGCGATAGGAGTTGCGACAGTCGCAAGGATAGAGTTTGCAGGATCTTCAACAGCCTGGAAATTCCAACCGTATGTCTGCATCATATAAACCACGAAGTTACAAACAAGAATAACTGTACCCGCCTTAACTATATACGCCCAACCTCTCT
Source organism: Oscillospiraceae bacterium (assembly GCA_015064255.1). Classification (GTDB taxonomy): domain Bacteria; phylum Bacillota; class Clostridia; order Oscillospirales; family CAG-272; genus SIG672. The sequence continues at coordinate 21,972 of SVSP01000033.1, read as the reverse complement.
GACACATCGACTTGAATGCAAGCCAGAACGAAGGAGCCTTGTATTCGGGAAGCTCAATAATAAAGAAGGACTTTCTCGATTTGTGACCTGTGAGCTTATTTATAAGGAGAGCACAAAGAAGAATGATAACAATACCTACAAAGTACATAAGAGTACCTACCCATTCGGCGTTATCAAAGAATGCACCTGCAAAGAGAGCTATAACAGGAAGCTTTGCACCGCAAGGCATAAAGGGAGCGATCATAGCGGTTGCTCTGCGCTCGCGCTCGTTACGGATAGTACGGCAAGCCATAACACCGGGGATAGCACATCCTGTACCGATGATAAAGGGGATAACCGACTTACCGGAGAGTCCGACCTTCTTGAATATTGGGTCAAGAACGATGGTAGCACGTGCCATATATCCGCAGTCCTCGAGGAGTGCGATAAGGAAGTACATAACCATTACGAGAGGAAGGAAGCCAACTACTGCGGCAACACCCTCGATGATACCTTCAAGAATAATAGCCTGAATAATATCGTGAGTTCCTTCGAGCCAGCCTGCTACGATATCCTTAAACCAACCGATGCAGTCACCAAGACCCCAAAGATGAGTTTCACCAACGTCAAGACCTTCAGCAAGCCATACACCGGGACCTGCCTGCGAGATCCAGAAAACAGCCCACATAACGAGAGCAAAGATCGGAATACCGAGCCACTTATTAGTAAGAATGGCGTCAACTTTATCCTGTGCGTTTTTATCCTTGGTGAAAACCTTTCTGTTTTCTACGTCTTTAACGATACCGTTTACAAATTCAAAACGCTTTTTATCAGCAGCAACAACCACCTTTTTATCAGTAAGATCAATATCACCCTGAATATACGGTGCGTTCTGACCCTTCCCTACAACCGAAACTGCCGCACTGATAACGTCCTTAAGTCCGTTTGAGGAAGTGGATATCGTCTCAATTACAGGACAGCAGAGTTTTTCGGAAAGCTTAGATACGTTGATCTTCGTATCCTTTTTCTTGTTGATATCCGTCTTATTAAGAGCAACGACTACCGGAATACCAAGTTCAAGAAGCTGTGTAGTAAAGAAAAGGCTTCTGCTGAGGTTAGTAGCATCAACTATATTGATGATAGCATCGGGATTTTCGTTTTTTACGTAAGCGCTCGTTATACTCTCTTCAGATGTAAACGGAGACATCGAGTAAGCGCCCGGAAGGTCTACCGCTATAATCTCTTCGCCCTCACTGTAAAAGCTTTTTTTGATAGAATGTTCTTTCTTTTCTACGGTAACACCTGCCCAGTTTCCTACCTTTTCGCTACGTCCGGTCAAGGCATTATACATAGTGGTCTTACCGCTGTTCGGATTGCCTGTAAGTGCAATTCTCATTTTTGTGTTCCCCCTATTAATATAGTAAGTTATATGGTATTTTACAGCGTCGCTGTTAAAATCTTTTTAAACGGTTAGCGGACGCTAACCAAGACTTAAAAAAATAATCAATCGTCAGATTGTTATTGATTATTTTTTCAGAGTCAAACTATTATCGCTTCAGCAAGCTGATTATCGATATTATATCTACCGTCTTTGATAGAAACTACGCAACCGCCCTTAAGACGTGATACAACGGTAATCGGCTCTCCGCTATAGCATCCAAGTGAGAAAAGGAACGCGTCAAGCTCCTCGTCGTCGGTTTCGATGTTCTTTATGATATACTCTTTTCCTTCATCTGCCATACGCAAATTCATTCTGATCACCTACCATACAGCATTTTTGAGTTAGCCTTCGCTAACCAAACTTAATTCTACAATAAATTCTTTTATTTGTCAATACTTTTTTAAAAAAAAATATTATTTTCGTTATTTATTTTCACCGCTTTTCATTTTGCGTCTTGTTCTGTTAAGATGTCTTTCAAAATTACCGCTTGAAATAAATTCGGCAAGAACATATTGATCAAGTACTGGAACAGTACACGAATACACCCCCATTTTTTCATCATATACATCAAGTAATTTTTCAGGCAAGACCATATATCCCATACGCATAGACGGCGAAAGGCTCTTCGAAAAAGTGTTGATGTATATTATGAATCCGTTATTATCAAGAGAATACAGCGATTCTATCGGATGACCCGGAATAAAAAACTCGCTGTCAAAATCATCTTCGACGATATATCTGTTTCCCGCCTCTACCCATTTAAGATATTCATATCTTTTTTTCGCACTTGCGGTAACGCCTGTCGGATAGCTGTGGAACGGTGTCACGTGAAGTATATCGGCACGAGATTTTTCAAGTGCTTCGCTTTCAATACCGCTTTTACCCATTTTAAGCTTCTCTATTTCTATTCCCATCCCGCTATATACCGTTTCTATCTGAGCATACGACGGGTCTTCTATTGCATATATCTTATCTCTTCCCAAAATGCGGACTATACTGTCATAAAGCTGTTCGGAGCCCGAGCCTACAATTATCTGCCTCGGCTGTGCATACATTCCGCGATACCTGTAAAGATACTGTGCAATAGCGTTTCTCAGCACGGAGCATCCTTTGTTCGGAGATTTTACAAAAAGTTTTTCGCCTTTTTCCGACAAAACCTTCCTTACGGTTTTAAACCACACGGAATATTCAAAATCTCCGCTCGGAACTAAGTACTCTTCATCAAGAAAATCGAGTTCTCTTCCCTTGGTATATTCCTCTGTTTGTACGGCATCTATCTCTGATACGAAATACCCGCTTCTTTCTTTCGAAAAAATGTAACCCTCATCAGCAAGTCTGTTATATGCACTTTCAACCGTTATCGTGCTTACAGATGAAAGATCCGCCATAACACGCTTCGACGGAAGCTTTTCTCCCTGTTTATATTCTCCCGAAAGTATTTTTGATTTGATAGTCTTATATAATGTGTAATACTTTTTTTGATTCTCCATCTGGCTATATAAAAATCTCCCGTTTTGGTAATTTACATATTATCAAGAATCATTATAATACATATATAACGATTTGTAAAGAGGTAAAAATTATGTCATACAAAAAAATACTCACAATTCAGGACATTTCCTGTGTCGGACAGTGCTCACTCACAGTTGCGCTTCCTATAATCTCGGCTTGCGGAATTGAGACCTGCGTCCTCCCCTCCGCTGTTTTGTCTACACATACAGCAGGATTTTCGGGATACACCTTCACAGACCTTACGGAAGATATGCCCGGTATCCGCGCTCATTGGGAAAAAGAAAATATCAAGTTTGACGCGATATATACAGGTTATCTCGGAAGCACCAAGCAAATAGAATACGTTAAAGATATTTTTGATTCCTGCGGAAAAGAAAACTGTGTCAAGATCGTTGACCCCGCTATGGCAGACGGCGGAAAGCTTTATCCCGGATTCAACGAAGCTTTTGTTGCTGAAATGGCAAAGCTTTGTGCATCGGCTGACTATATCGTACCGAACATCACAGAAGCTTGCTTCATTACCGGTATGGAATATAAAACCGAATATGACAGAGCTTACATAGATGCTATCATCGAAAAGCTTGTATCCATCGGAGCGAAAAACATTATTCTTACCGGCATCGGATACGAAAAAGGCAAGACAGGTGCTGTCGTATATGAAAACGGTGAATATTCTTATTACGAACACGATCTTCTCCCCAACAGCTGTCACGGAACGGGCGATATCTACGCGTCGGCATTTGTCGGTGCACTCGTTCGCGGAAAGTCAGCTTATAATGCGGCAAAGATCGCGGCTGACTACACCGTAGAGTGTATAAAAGCAACCGCAGAGGAAGAAAACCATTGGTACGGAGCGAAATTTGAACCTGTACTCTCTTACCTTATCGAAGCCGTAAACAAATAATTTTCATATCACAAAGTCACCGTCGAAAATAAGTTCAAAGTGCTTATTTTCGGCGGTGTTTTTGTTTTATAACAAACAATCACAAATCCGTTTATAAAAAACCGCAAAAGTGCGTTAAAGTAGCTTTATTGCACAATTTATCAATCGAAAATTTATATACTCTGCCAAATATATTAATAAAAGAAAGAACTTCGTTAATATCACTTGAATAACAACAATTATTATGGTATCATATACCCTGTATATGATAAACAATTCACGTAAAAATAATTGGATTTGGAGAAAAAAATGAAAAGAACAATTTCGTTACTGCTTGTAATATCAACACTCATCACTGCATTTACTTTTACAGTAGTCGCAGAACCGACGGAGCTGCCTACATTCGACAACTGCAAAGACGGAAACGGCAACCAGCTTGATACCCATTACATAAATGATGCCAACATTTGGAACTACGAAGAGGGCAAACTCAGTCTCAGTACTTCCGCAAACGAAGGTCTTATTCTCTTTGACAACGAGCTTAATAAGAATACAATCACTGCTGATTACTATACTTCCAGTTTAGCAGGAAGTACTGCAAAAGACGGTATCGTATTTGCTTACGATGAAAATACCCAAAGCTATTACTGGTTATATATACTTAGTTATTCTAAACTCTGTCTTACCAAGATCGTAAACGGAGTTGAAGAAAACAATACGCTTCTTGATGAGAATATTTATAATATTCCTAACGCGGAAAACAAAGCTCTCGGAAGTTCAAACTCTCCTATCAAAACAACTATTGCAGTTGAATGGGATGAGGAAACCGGCGTTATTAATGCATCTTTTAACGGCACGGTCTACACAGTAGAAGATAAAAACACAGAAACGGGCAAGCTTAAGCTCACAGGTAACCTTTACGGCATCCGTATGAAAGATGATAATGGTCATTCGCACAGACCGTACTTCAAATCCTTCACAGCAGGTATTCCCTCTGCTGCCACTCCCGTTGACGTTACTGCAACACCCATCCTTCCGCCTGAAGTTGAATACAGCGCAGGTACTACATTCAACGGCTCTGTAAACGTAAACGGTTGGAATAACGATAATGCCTGCAAAGGTATACAGATGGTGCTTGAGATTTCCGACGGTCTTACGGTAACAAACGTAACTATCGGAACACATTTCACAGGCGGAACGGTCAAATTTAATCAAGACGGTACCACGCTCCGTATATCCTATATGGGTACAGATACTAATGCTGATAACAATAATATAACCGTAAGCGGTACTGCATCGTCCTACGAGCTCTTCAATATCGCATTTGAAGCGGTAGAGGACCTCGAGCCGGGTGACACGCTTGAAATTTCGATAGTTGAGGCAAAAATACTTATTACGTCCGATCCGGATTCCGCAATAGATATCCTTGATCCCGCAATAGGCACAGATACTGCCGAGATCGTTCAGGGAATATCATTCAGCGCGACAGAACTCTATACAGGTGACGGAAGTGATATTATCCCTTCTGATAAGACGGCAATACTTATCACAGTTACAAACCCCGGAAATGGATCTGCCAACACCGCTAATCTTATCTACGACGACGGAACTTATGTTTACGTATTTAAGTACAACGAAGCAATTTCGATAAAGCTTGGCATAGGTGCATATATTGCACTTGTTGACAACAGCGGTACATACGACTTTACAAACAGCGCAAATTATACGTTCGGTACCGAATCTTCCGATATCAAATTCGGTGACGTAAACGGTGACGGTTCGGTTAACGCACAAGACGCGCTTGCAGTTATCGATATGTGGCTCCGAAATGAAAACGCTCCCACAGGAGATGATGCAATACTCGCAGCCAACGTAAACGGAGATTCTAAAATCGATACATACGACGCGCTCGGTATTATTGAAGCATTCACGCTTAATAATAATGAATATATTATCGTTACAAAAGCTACTACTCCGTAATCAATATTATCAGAATTGTTAATTATTCGCAGAATTCAGCGGGCAGGATTTCCCTCCTGTCCGCACTGATTCTTGCAGAAAGGAGAAAAGCTATGTTTGAATGGCTCAAGAAAAACAAAAAATTATGCTTGATCGTCGGCGGCACGATACTTTTCTGCGCTATTCTTCTTTGTTTAGTTTTTATAAAGTGTGACGCTGACTATCCGAAAGATCCCGACGATGAACAAAAAGACGATCTCCCGCCGGACGACGATCCTCCAGCAGACAACGGCAAGCCGACTCTGACCGTATCTTCAAAGGACGTAAGCATTTCGGGTAATGACACGTTTACTATCGACGTACTTATCTCATCTCTCGGTGACGCTGATTACCCTGCCGCAAGTATGAATATCAAATTCGATTCCTCAAGACTCGAATTTCTTGGTATTTCCGAGGGCAACGTCTTCGTTAAAAGCGATACGGAAATCGGACAAAAGCTTCCCGAGTGGAGCTATAACGTCGCATCATCCAACAGCTCTGGCTCTATAAACGTGATGTATCTTGATATGACAGGCGGAAACAACGCCTTCACAAAGGAACTGCTTGCCGACAGCTACAACGTCGTACTTCGTCTCACCTTCCGTTCGCGCGGCAGTGCCCGTGTAGGAGATACGTATGATCTTACCGTTACAGATGCAGTTTTTGCCGCTTCTGACGAAACACAAAGCCTTGCTATGACAAAGGATACTTTGAAAACAGAAAACGGTAAAATTAAAATAACTGAATAAAATCATCCGCCGAGAGCGACCTTTTGGTTACTCTCGGCGGTAATATTATACGTTGGCAATAAGCGTCGTAAGTGATTTCCTCTGTCCGTCTGTAGGCTCCTTCAGCTTGCCGTTATTCAAAAGAGTCTTTATACAGTGAATCAGGAACCATCCGTCCGAATGGAATAGAAATTGAAGCTCATATTCCCTTATCTTTTTCAGATGTGCAGGAACAGTTTTAAGAGCTGCCTCCGCATAAGCTGATTTAAGCGCAGCAAATTCGTCTTTGTACTTTTCCTTAATACGATCTCCGATGGCAATAAGCTTATCTTTTATTTCTTTTGTAGAGAGAACAACTATCTGCCACGCAGACTTGAAGTGTCCGTCGTAATCGCCGTTAGTTTTTATATATCCGTGCTCGGAAAGCCATGCGTAATCTGACTTTGACAGCAGGTTATCGTCCTCCCAATTAAATAGCGTAACAGTTCTTTCAAATTCTTCCGAAATATTTCGTTCCTCAATCGGTGCTCTGTCAGACCATTCCGAATCAATCTGCCACATCATCTGATAATCGCCTTGCTTCCACATAGGACCACACCAGTTTTTCATAAAAACATAGTCATCAGGAAGAACCATTTCATCCGACACGACAGATGCGTGATAGATATTATGAGCACCGTCCGGACGGATAGTGGCAACCTCTTCAAAAGAGATGCGCTCATCCATCAGCTTTTCACCCGACCAAGCGGCAATATAAGGAATCAGCGACCACAGAACGAAATTCCTATCTGCTTTAGGCGACTCCGTTAGAGAGATAGGCTCGTCAGTTTGCCCACACCAGATGTCCGGATCGTCAAGAATGCCGGAAGAGGTCAGCTCGTCATACAGATCGTTCGCAAACATTTCTGCGGCACGCCTATACATATCGTTTTGCATAATAAGCAGTTCAGCAGTCGGCTCGTTGATAATAAAGTTTACGATATATTTATCCTTTACAGCTTTAAGAAATCCGTATTCTTCAAGAAATTCGACTTCTGTTTCCACGTACACGGGCGAAACTCCGAGATCGTCCGCTATTTCATTTACGCTCTTCGCCTCATTTCTCACACAGTAGCAGATATTCTGCAACAGCGCGGAACGTAAGAATTCATTGGGTGATTTAGTACCCACCTTGCCGTTGACGCCGTATGAATGAAATTTTATAGGATTAAATTTAAGTTCACTTGTTTTTCTCATAGTATCCATACCTCGTTTTAATTCTTTTTTTGCTTCAAACAAGTGCCATTTGACTGTGCCGAGAGGAATATCAAGTTCTTTTGCTATATCCGCCTGCTTGCGATTTTCAAAGTAATATGCGATCACGATTTTTCTTTGAAGCTTGGAAAGATACGCTATTTCACTCTGAAGCCGAGCAATAGATTCGCTGTTATCGTCCTTCTCTACGTCGCCGTACGGATCTGTTACAAGCTCGGACACCTCGTCAAAAGAAACGCCCACCATACTTTTCGCGCTGTCGCGGTAATAATTGCTCAGCGCATTATGAGCGATCGTCCAAATAAATTTACTGATATCTCCGATATCCTCTTTGATCAAAAGCGCGCGAAAAGCTTTCAACACGATATCCTGCGATAGATCCTCCGCATCGTGTATGCTTTTGCATCGCTTAAGCGCAAATCCGAATATAGGCTTAATATATTCTGTTATTATTTTCTCTACGTCCTGTCTGTTCACTTGTTTTACCTCGTTTTGAAAGCTTTCACCCATATAGACACGAAAAGTTAAAAAGGTTGGAAATTTTTATAATTTTCTTTTTTGTCTGTACTCACTCGGTGTAAGACCGTAAGCGCGTTTAAAAAGCCTATTGAAATACGTGACGTTATTGAACCCTATTTTTGAAGAGATGTTTATTACACTCTCGCTGTTTTTAACAAGCAATTCCCTTCCGCGCTCTATTCTTCTGTGGTTTATATATTCGCTGAACGTATATCCTGTTTTTCTTTTGAAGAGTCTGCCGAGGTATTTTTCGTTATAGTGAAAAATATTCGCAAGATGTTTTATATCTATATTATACTCAATATTGACCTCGATATAGTTCTTCATATTTTCGATAAGCGGATCGAAATTTTCGTTTGAATCGTTCTCCGATTTTATTTCAAGCAGCATCCTTATATAGCTTTCGACTATATTGGCAACTTTTTCGCAATTTTCTCTGTTAAAGCTATGTTCAAGCGATGATATAAGATGTTCACAGTTTTCAAGCCTTGACATTAATTTATTTGCAAGCTTATCTTCCGGCATAATATTTCCGACAAAAATAACGCACGCCGTTTCTCCGTCAATAATTACAGGTCTTGTGTATTCGTACACACCGTTTATACACAGTCCGTCGAATGATTTCTGTGTACTTATCGACCTTTTTATCGCGGCATTTCTGCAATAAAAACAACGTCTGTAACCGTTTGTTCTGCTCTTCATTTCATCGCACACCGGACTTGAATGTATCTGCTTTTCGAATGGTAATATCAGCTTTTCGTTACCGTAATTTCCCAGAAAGCATACACCTATATGAAGCTTATTTCCGTATTCCAGCGCATCTATAAGATCGTTTAACGTACTGTAATTCATATCTGCTCCTTAACATTACTGCACATATATTAAAGAAATTATATCATAAAAGTTTCGTTTGTTCAATATTAGTTTCTTAAAATATAAGTTTTTTTAATGAAAATATGGTATTATAAATCAGAATATTTAATAATCTTTAACGGAGGAAATCTTAAATATGAAAAAATACGATCTGATAGTTGCAGGCGGAGGACTCACGGGTGTTGCCGCTGCAGTAAGTGCAGCACGCGAGGGTCTGTCTGTGCTGCTTATAGAAAAAAGCGGTTCTCTCGGCGGTGCTATGGCTAACAACCTTGTATATCCCTTTATGCGTTACTGGACGAGAGATGAAGAATACAAAATCGTAAGATATCTCAGCGGCGGCATATTCAAAGAAATGCGTGAGCGCGAAAAAAAATACACCGACAAATATTCGAATATGAATTTCCGCCCGGAGCATTTCAAATTCGTGCTTGACGATATGGTTACGGATGCGGGCGTTGACATTCTCTTCCATACCGTTCTTTACGGCGTTAAGACCGAAAACGGAAAAATCAAAGCAGTAAGCGTAACAAACGAGGGCGGAAACACCGATTTCGAAGGTGAATTCTTCGTTGATGCAACGGGTGACGGAAATCTTTTCGCGCTTGCGGGATGCGAGTATCAGCTCGGACGCGAAAGCGACGGACTCTGCCAGCCTATGACGACCTGCTTCAGAATAAGCGGCGTAGATCTTGAGCAGTACAAAAAAGACCGTCCTATGCTTCTTGAAAAATACAAAGAGCTGCAAAAAGCCGGACAGATAGAAAATCCCCGCGAGGATATTCTCACTTTTGTCGGTATCGGCGACGGAATTTTGCATCTCAACACAACGAGAGTTGTAAAGCTTGATCCCACAAACCCCTTTGAACGCAGTAAAGCGGAAATTATCGCACGACGTCAGGTGTATGAAATGGAATGCTTCCTTAAAGAGCACTCCAAGGCATTTGAGAACAGCACTATAATCTCGGTAGCAAGTGAGATCGGTGTCAGAGAGAGCCGAAAGCTTAAAGGCGTTTACATTCTTACGGTGGAAGACCTAAAAAATCTCACATATTTTGACGATGCTATCGCACTCGGAAATTACGATATTGACATTCACAACCCAGCAGGCGCAGGAACTTCTCACTATTATTTCAGCGGTGACGATCACTATTCGATTCCATACCGTTCGCTTTTGCCCAAGGAATACGACAATCTGCTCGTAGCGGGAAGATGTATTTCCGCAACACACGAGGCTCAAGCATCCATAAGAATAATGCCCATCTGCGCAACACTTGGTCAGGCTGCGGGAACAGCCGCTGCGGTAGCACACAACACAGGAGCAACTGCACACAGCATTGACACTGACAAATTAAGGGAAACACTTATCAAAAACGGTGCTGTACTTTAAAATAAAACATCACGGAAACGAAATTCCGTGATGTTTTGTTATTATATCAGATATTCAATTCTTTTACCGAGTGATTTATATTTTTCTTCCCCGCGAACACAGTTAAACCATTCCCAGCCATCAGCATTCGTCAGGGCGTGATAAATCGTCTCTTTGATAAAATATTTTGCATCAACAGGCATACATATCATATCAAGAATCGGCGAATTAAATGACAAAACAAAGTCTTCCGGCAGCTTTGCATAAGCTTCACAAAGAGAAACACATTTTTCGAGTGCTTCATAGCCTTCATCATTCTTTCCACAGCCGAAGCATCCGCCAGCCAAACGCAAATATGCAAATATTCTGTCTTCTATCCACGCGTCAACTTCTTTATCGGTGTCACGCAGAGTATCTATAATTTTAAGAATAGTTTGTTGTCCGATCATACGCGACTCTGCATTTTTATAACGCTTTTCATCTCTTTTGCAAAAATCGCGCAGGAATATATCTCGTAGCGTACCGTAAATATCATCCTGAATACTCTTATTGTATTTTTCCACTTCATTTCGATAGGAATATCTGTTTTGAAGAGCCTCTTTTGACGTTATACGGCTTTGGCGGTCAAGCTGTGACAGCCAAATATCAAGATTTTCTTCATCTTCCGCAGAGATCATTTTATACAGAGCATTATAGCGCATCCAACTATCCTCCGTAGTGTGATCAACAACATACTGACAAAGCTTTCTCATTTCGGGAAGCTTATTTTTCGTAAAATCAAATCCTTTGACTGTGTAGAGATTCAAAAGTCTTTGCTTCAAATATACGCTTGTCGGTATTTTTTCGATATATTCTTTAGTCAATGAGATTTTTTCTTCAAGACTTTCAAGGCAGCTTTCTTCAGCACAATACTTTTCTATTTTAATATCTTCGCTTTTGGCGTCCATATCAAACAGAACATCCATACTTATGTTAAACATAGATGCTATATGCGGAAGAAGCTCTATATCGGGATACGACAGTCCGTTTTCCCATCGGCTTACTGCCTGAAAAGAAACTCCAAGCTCAGATGCCATATCTTCCTGTGTAAGATTTCGATTTTTTCGTAACTCTTTTAAAGTTTCTGCAAGATTAAGTTTCATATAATTACCTCTTTTTCTTTAATATCAAGGTGCGCATCTTGTAATTATATTATAGCAAAAATTTTGGAGAAAACAATAAACCCGAAAGTGATAAAACTAAATTTATGCTTGAATTTTTCAATTAAAGCATAAGAGCGGTTATATGCACCTTTTTCAGTGCACATAACCGCTTTTTTTATTTTAAAGTTATCCTGCAATTTAACTCGTAAAGTGCGATTTTATTTGAATCCCATTTAAGCTTTGACAGTGCTTCCTCGTAACTTAACCAAAGATATTCGGTATGTTCGTGTGAAAGCAAAATATCGTCATTACACTCAAATGCAAATACATACTCGGGAATAATATAAATATCGCTACGCCAATTCTTACGGTGTTTTTCGGAAATACAATCAGCAGGAACGTAGGACAGCGCATTAAGACGGAAAAGATTATCACACTTCACTCCGCTTTCTTCGTAAACCTCACGCCTTGCACATTCAAGAATTGTTTCCGTTCCTTCTCCGCCTCCCGCTATAAACTGCCACTGATCGCAGTCGCTGCGATGAAAAACACAAAAAAGCGGTATATCGTTACCTGTTTAATAAGGTATGGCAAGTATCTGAAATGGTGCTCTCATAAATTAACCTCCATTTCGGAGTTAAAAAACGCAGTCAAACTGCGTTTTTTAATAATTATTTTATTCCGCCTACTATATCGCCTACACCGTTTAAAATGTATTTCGGACGATACGGGAAATTGTTAATATCCTCTTTCGAAGTTACTCCGCTGAGAACAAGAACGGTATCTATATTTGATTCAATACCCGCTATAATATCGGTATCCATACGGTCGCCTATGAAGGCAATATCGGCGCTATGGCATCCGAGCTTATTTAGTCCGTGACGGAGCATAAGGGGGTTAGGCTTGCCGACAAAATACGCCTTTTTGCCCGTAGCGATCTCAATAGGTGCTACAAGCGAGCCTGTAGCGGGCATAATTCCGCTTTCCGTAACGCCTACGGTATCGGGGTTAGCACCTATAAGCTTTGCGCCCTTATTGACAAGTGCGATAGCTTTTTCTATCTTTTCGAAGCCGTACGTTCTCGTTTCACCTATAACAACGTAATCGGGGTCAACGTCATTCATATATATTTTCTGATCGTAGAGCGCTTTCGAAAGAGCAGCTTCGCCTATAACGTACGCTGTGCATCCGGGCGCCTGCGAATTAAGAAACTCGGCGGTCGCCATCGCGCTTGTATAGAAATGATCGGCGGAGACCGAAAGTCCCATTCTTTCGAGCTTCATACTCAGCTCGTGCGGCGTCCTTTCGGGGCTGTTCGTTAAAAACACGAATTTTTTATCGTTATCTATCATCCAGTTCACAAATTCGAGAACTCCGTCAAGTATTTTACTGCCGTGATAAATAACGCCGTCCATATCACAGATAAAGCCTTTTTTATTCAGAATATCTTTCATAATCGTGTATCCTTAAAACAAATTTATTCCTCGTCCGTTTTGAAAGCATCAAGAAAATCCTTTGCATACTCGATCTGAGATGCAACTGATTCGGGAGAGGTTCCGCCGTAAGAGGTTCTGCGGCTTACACAGCTTTCAAGAGAAATGTATCCGTAAAGGTCTTCATCGAAAAGCTCTGAAAATTCGCGGTATTCATCGAGAGTAAGAGTATCAAGAACTTTACCCTCTGCAACGCATTTTCCTACAAGCTGTCCCGTGATCTTATATGCACTTCTGAACGGAAGTCCCTTACCTACGAGATAATCGGCAACGTCTGTCGCGTTGATAAAGCCCTTCTGTGCCGCAGAGTACATATTTTCGGGTATAGGACGCATTGTTGCTATCATAGGAGCAAATACGTTAAGACAAGCTTTAAGCGTATCTACGGCGTCAAAAATCGCTTCCTTATCCTCCTGCATATCCTTATTATACGCAAGCGGTGTTCCCTTCATAAGTGTAAGCAGAGTGATAAGATCACCGTAAACTCTGCCTGTTTTTCCGCGCGCAAGCTCTGTCATATCGGGATTCTTCTTCTGAGGCATTATAGACGACCCCGTAGAGAAAGAATCGTCAAGCTCAACAAACTTGAACTCCCACGATGACCAGAGAATAATTTCCTCCGAAAGTCGCGAAATATGCATCATAACGAGCGAATATGCCGCGCAAAGCTCGATAGCAAAATCTCTGTCCGAAACACCGTCAAGCGAGTTGCGGCAGGGATATTGAAATCCGAGAATATCGGCTGTTCTCTGACGGTCTGTATTATACGTCGTTCCCGCAAGTGCGCAAGATCCGAGAGGACACGATGACATCATACGAGAAGATGCCTCTGAAAGACGCTCTATATCTCTCATAAACATCGAAACGTATGCCATAAGGTGATGGCCGAATGTTATCGGCTGTGCTCTCTGCATATGGGTATATCCCGGCATAATAGCTTCTTTATATTCGTCAGCTTTATTCGTAAGCGCTTCGATAAGCGAGCATATATTCGATATTATCTCGTCTGTTTCGTCTTTAAGCCAAAGTCTTATATCGACAGCAACCTGATCGTTACGGCTGCGCGCTGTGTGAAGCTTTTTACCAGTGTCCCCGATACGCTCTGTAAGAACGCTCTCAACGAACATATGTATATCCTCTGCGGACATATCTATTTCAAGTCTGCCCTCGGTAATATCCTCTTCGATTTTTACAAGCTCGTTTATTATAGTATGCGCTTCTTCGATAGTGATGATTCCCTGCATACCGAGCATAGTTGCGTGTGCGATAGAACCTCTTATATCCTGCGCATACATACGGCTGTCAAAGGGTATCGACGAATTGAAATCGTCTGCAACACTGCTCAGCTCTTTAGAAAAACGGCCTGCCCATAATTTATTATTCATAACTTATTCTCCAAAACTTAAAACAAAAAGCCCCAAATGGCATAGTATGCCTTTTGCGGCTTCTGTATCGATATTTCGATTAAAACAGAAATTAGTCAGCGTAAACGCTAACGCACTTTCTATCCTTTGCAATCTGCTCAAACTTTACTGTTCCGTCGATAAGAGCGTAAAGTGTATCGTCAGATCCGCGTCCGACATTGTTGCCGGGATGAATATGAGTTCCGCGCTGTCTTACAATGATGTTTCCTGCGAGAACGGACTGTCCGTCTGCTTTCTTAACACCAAGACGCTTGGATTCGCTGTCACGGCCGTTTTTGGTCGAACCAACACCCTTTTTGTGTGCGAAGAACTGCAAGCTTATTCTGAACATGGTATCAATATCCTTTCATACAAACTTTAGTAATTTTCTGAAGCGACGTTTGTCAGCTTCTCACTCGACCTCTACTTCTTTGACGTCAATAAAATCGTAATAATCTTCAAGCAAATCGCAAAGCTGCAGATAGTATGCATAGAAGAGTCCCGAAACAGCAAACTGCTTTTTTTCGTCCGGTTCGCTCGGAAGCGCCGCTTTAGCCATTACTGTAATATCGGTGGTTTTTTCGTCGATAGTATATTCGACGTCGGAAGCGTAGGAGACTTCGATAGCATTTATTATCAGCATTGTCATCGCCGAAAGTGCGGAACACACTATATCGTTTCCCTCTTCGGCAAATCCGGAATGTCCGGTTTCCTTAAAGCCGTAATAAACACCGTTTTTTTTGAAAAAAGTGATCGTTGTCATTTTTTTCGGGTCACTCAGTTAGCTGCGATAGAGCTGATCTGAATCTTTGTGTAAGGCTGTCTGTGACCGATCTTCTTTTTCTCGTTCTTCTTAGGCTTATATGTCATAACATATATTTTGGGAGCCTTACCGTTCTTAACAACAACTGCGTCAACAGCTGCGCCTTCAACGTAGGGAGCGCCAACCTTAAGACCGTCGTTATCGGAAACTACGAGAACCTTGTCGAACTTTACAGTATCGCCTTCGGAAGCCTCAAGACGTTCGATGAAAATTACATCGCCTTCGTTTACCTTGTACTGCTTTCCGCCTGTTTCAAAAACTGCGTACACGAAAAGCACCTCTCTTTCTTTGTGCACCATTTTAGTGCAAGACTCGCTGATAAAGGTAGGTTTTTACGCCATTTATCACCTTTCATTCATGCGGCATATTATTATAACATTCATTTCTGCGTTTGTCAATACCTTTTTTCGCAATATTTATAAAAATCGGGTGTTTTTTTGGTAAAAATGATAGAAACAGTTTTAATGACATACCCCACACTCGGTATATCCTTCGTCAAACAAAGCTTCTTTATCACCTACATATTCCTGTTTGTTTTCCTCGGACATATTTTTTATTGTGCGGCAAGATGGATAGTGTATTTTTTTACTCTTTGTATTAAGTATGTATTTTGTCTGATTTTCAACATTTGATGAATTATCGTTGGTATCATCTTTGTTGTCATCATCTCCAACGTCGTTTTTATCGTCATCACCGCTGGCATCGTTTTTGTTATCATCACTGCTAGCGTCGTTTTTGTTATCATCACCGCTGGCGTCGTTTTTATTGTCATCGCCGCTGGCGTCGTTTTTATTGTCATCATCGCTGGCGTCGTTTTTATTGTCATCGCCGCTGGCGTCGTTTTTATTGTCATCGCCGCTAGCGTCGTTTTTGTTATCATCACCGCTGGCGTCGTTTTTGTTATCATCCTTAATGTTTGTATTGCCAGTTTCTCCATTATTGAGTTCTGTTTTAAGATCGCCATTGTTCAAGTCAGTATTCTCTATATTAGGTACAAATATTAACCCTGCTAAAATAAAAAATATGGATATGGTAATTATGATTTTATTATTTATTTTTTTATTAAAAAAATTTCTAACAGCCCTAATTGGTGCCATAAATATACTAGCGATCAAAAATAATACACTTGAAAATTCAAAGAAATACACTATCGCAAATAAAAGGCAAATTATCGCTAAAATCCATTGAATAACCGTTCCTAATTTCAACATAAATGTTTTCATTTTACTTTCCTCACTTGTTTCATTATCTTTTTTTATTTTATTTTTAATTAATATTTTTCTCAAACACCAAAACATTGCATAAAACATAGCATAAATTAACCAAAAAGAAACAACTAACATATACCACATTAACTGAAACATTATAACAAATAATAAAGCAAACAGAAGTATGGCAAAATTCTTCTTTGTTAATCTAATACCCATGCCAAGTCTAAAACCGCCGAATCTTGCTATTGTTTTGGATAAGCTAAAAAACATTTAATTCACATCCTCTAAAATAAAAATGCGCCAACCGAAGCTGACGCATAAAAAATACAGCTCGGATTGTCGCCAAACAAACTTACTCGTACCATATAGGTATGCAGAAATGAGCATGTATTTTTATCAAAATAAAAATACACACCTAACGGTACAAATATTCAGTTTGTTTGGCAACATTATTATATCATAAAAAAAGTAATTGTCAATATATTTTATGAATATTCACCCAAGCGCGATATCAAGTACCATCATTACCGAAAATCCGATAGCGAAAAAGAGCGTTCCAATATCCGAATTTTCCGCCTCTGCGATTTCGGGCACAAGCTCCTCGACGACCACGTATATCATCGCTCCTGCGGCAAATGTCAGCATATACGGAAGTGTGCCGATTATCGCTTCGTAGCAAAGTATGGTCAGAATTGCGGCGACAGGCTCTGCTACGCCCGAGATAACTCCGCACCAAAAAGATTTGCCCTTGCTCATTCCCTCGTTTGCAAGCGGAATTGATATTATCGCACCCTCGGGAAAATTCTGCACAGCTATTCCTACCGACAAAACAAGCGCTCCGCTTACCGTAATGCCCGTATTTCCGTCGGCAAGACCTGCATATACCGCGCCTACCGCCATACCCTCGGGTATATTATGAAGCGCAACCGTAAAAACGAGCATCATACTTTTACCAAGACGGCTCCGCAGTCCTTCCATTTGCATACTGCCTATATGAATATGCGGTATAAGATGGTCAAGCGCGATAAGAAATACTATTCCCGTCCAAAATCCGACAAGCGCGGGAAGAAATGCAAGCTTTCCGTATGACGCCGACGCCTCTACCGCAGGTATAATAAGACTCCAGACAGATGCGGCAAACATAACACCCGCCGCAAAGCCTATAAGCGCACTCCTTACCTTGTTACTTATATTTTTCTTCATAAAAAACACGCACGCAGCACCGAGCGACGTGCCTGCAAGCGGTATAAAGATTCCCTTTAAAACAGTCAGAAACATTTTATCCTCCTATGAGTTTACGGTCCTGTTTTTTATTTCTCATAGTCAGTATATTTCTGTTGGTAGGTTATGTGAAAAGAGAGAAGCCTTTTTATCATTGACTTCTCTCTTTCATTGTTATATCAATAATTATTTTTCAGCACAAAAATACAATAGCTCTTCAATTTCATAAAAAGATAAATTCAAGATCTTTTTTAACGAATATTTTTGAGTGGCTTCGCGTACAAGCTTTGCACCAATGAAATATCCTGTATCCGAATGTCCTTCAAAGCTGTTCCAATCTCCAAAAAAG
Source organism: Oscillospiraceae bacterium (assembly GCA_015064255.1). Classification (GTDB taxonomy): domain Bacteria; phylum Bacillota; class Clostridia; order Oscillospirales; family CAG-272; genus SIG672. The sequence goes on along the minus strand of SVSP01000033.1, from coordinate 3,774 downwards.
TTTTGTACGCTTTTACCGTCTTGAACTCTTATAAGATACTCACTGAATAGTTTTTTCTCATTCTCTGTACACCAATTTAGCCATCCGTTTTTGTCTTGATGAAAAAACTCGCCATTCATAAGTAATTGTTCGCAGTACATAGCAACACCTTCGGAGTATAATTGCCATAAAGCTTTTTCTTTAGGTGTTTCTATATGTGTATATAAAGTCCGCTCTTGAAAATGCCACAAATGTCCAAGCTCGTGATATATTAGTGCCGTCATAGAAGCTTCATCTACCCAATCAAGTTCTATAATTTTTTCTATTCCAAGAAGAACAACAGATTTACCGTTAATTTTAGTTGCCCATCCTGCACCGTTACACATGCCTAGGCACAGTACAATATCGGCATCAATACTAGTTTGTAGAGTATTCTTTATTTTTTCTTCAAGGTTATGTGTTACTTTTTCAAACGAAGAGTGTAATTTTTGAAGTTTTTGCGATTCGGAATATACCAAATTCAAAACAGGCAATATATCGTGAGCATAGTCATAATCTTTAGCATCAGATTCAATAACACTTCTTGCACCTAAATATATTTCTTCTATGTAAGTATTCCATCGTTCCTTTGAAAATACTCCATACTCAAAACAAAATTTTACATTCTTTGCACCGTCAATTACATTCATATCTAACTATACTAGTATGCCTTGACTTTATTCAAGTCAAGGCATATCCTTACATTATTTTTTCCCTTTAATATACTTATCAATCGCCGCAGCCGCTTCACGTCCCGCGCCCATCGCAAGTATAACAGTTGCCGCACCGGTTACCGCATCTCCGCCCGCAAAAACACCTTCGCGTGTGGTGGTAACTCCGTCAGAGGTTACTATACAGCCGCGCTTGTTTGTTTCAAGACCTTCGGTAGTCATACGAATAAGCGGATTAGGCGAAGTTCCTACCGAAATTATAACGGTATCGAGCTCAATATCAAACTCCGAGCCTATCTTCTCAACAGGACGGCGTCTTCCCGATGCATCGGGTTCTCCGAGCTCCATTTCAATGCAGGTCATAGAAATAACGTTACCCTTTTCGTCCGCATTTATCTTCGTCGGGTTAGAGAGAGTTTTGAATATAATTCCCTCTTCCTTTGCGTGATGAACCTCTTCAAGACGCGCAGGCATTTCAGCCTCGCTTCTGCGATAAACGATATACACGTTTTCCGCACCGAGCCGCTTTGCGCATCTTGCCGCGTCCATAGCAACGTTACCTCCGCCAACGACGGCAACGTTTTTACCGCGTTTTACGGGAGTAAGATAATCTTCTCTGTACGCTTTCATAAGATTGATACGGGTAAGAAATTCGTTTGCCGAGTAAACTCCGTTTGAGTTTTCGCCGGGAATATTCATAAATCCGGGAAGTCCCGCGCCGCTTGCGATAAATACCGCCTGATATCCTTCATCGATAAGCTCATCTACCGACAAAGTGCGTCCGATGACCATATTAAGCTGAATATCGACACCCATTTTTTCGAGCGAGCTTACTTCCCTGTCAACTATATCCTTGGGAAGTCTGAATTCGGGAATTCCGTAAGAAAGCACTCCGCCCGCTTTATGGAGAGCCTCAAAAACGGTAACCCTATAACCCATTTTTACAAGGTCTCCCGCGCAAGAAAGTCCTGCGGGTCCCGAGCCTACAACTGCAACCTTTGGTGCGTTATCGGCGATTTTTACCGCATCTACGGCATTTTCATCTGTATGAGCGTTATGCCAATCGGCGCAGAAGCGCTCAAGACGTCCGATACCTACACTCTCGCCCTTTATACCGCGCACGCAGTTATGCTCACACTGATTTTCCTGCGGACAAACTCTTCCGCAAATCGCAGGCAGAGAGTTGGTTTCCTTGATCTTTTGGTAAGCGCCCTCAAAATCGCCCTCGGCCACCTTTGCGATAAACTCGGGAATCTTTACGCCGACCGGACAACCGCTTACGCAAGGCTTATTTTTACAGTTAAGGCAGCGTGATGCCTCAACACGAGCATCTTCCTCGGTATAGCCCTTTGCAACCTCTTGCCAGTTTTTATTTCTTATATCGCGCTCTTGCTCGGGCATAGGAACCTTTTTAAGCTGCATATTTGCCATATCAGTTCGTACCTCCGACTTTGTCAAGATTGCAAGTATGGATTTTTTCGTTTGCGAGAGCCTCTTCCGGGCGGTACATTCCGTTACGGCGGATAAGCTCGTCAAAATCAACGAGATGTCCGTCAAAGTCGGGACCGTCAATACAAGCAAACTTGATTTCGCCTCCGACGGTAAGGCGGCAACCTCCGCACATTCCCGTACCGTCGATCATAATGGGGTTCATACTTACGATTGTTTTTATGCCGTACTCTTTGGTAAGAAGGCTGACAAATTTCATCATTACGGGCGGTCCGATAGCGATAACTGCATCGTAATTTGCGCCCTCTTCGATCTTCTTTCGAAGTCCGTCTGTAACAAGACCTTTATTTCCGTTTGAGCCGTCGTCTGTAAGCACTGTAAGAGTACTCGAAACCGCTTTCATATCGTCTTCCAAAATGATGAAATCTCTCGAACGGAAACCTGCTATTATATCGACGTTTGCGCCGATGTTATAGAGATATTTTGCCTGAGGATATGCGATAGCACAACCAAGACCGCCACCGATAACAGCAACGTTTTTTATTCCTTCAAGCTCTGTAACCTTTCCAAGCGGTCCTACAACGTCCTTGATATACTCGCCTTCCTCTATCATAGCAAGTCGCTTCGTGGAAGCACCTACCGTCTGGCATATCAGAGTGATAGTACCCTCTTCTCTGTCAAAATCCGAAACGGTAAGAGGTATGCGCTCACTTATTTCATCAGAACGAACGATAACAAACTGACCCGGACCTATCTTTCTTGCAATATGCGGAGCGTCGATAACAATTCTTACGATCGATTCTCCGAGTTTTTCTTTCTTTAAAAGTTCAAACATTATATGATATCTCTTTTCAAATTTACGTACACGTTTAAAATTACAGCAACACGCATCACTATGATGCAAATTCAATATTTGTATCATTTACATAAATATGATAGCACAAATATAGTAACTTTTCAATAGGCATTTTTTCAAAAGATAAAAAAATAGTGTAATTTTTTATAACAAATTGCCAAAAAGACACACTTTATTCACAATCATAATATATAATGATATCTGTTGTTTTGATTTAATAAAATATTTTGGAGGATATTATGATATCACTTAAAAAATCCGAAAAATTCGGTGGCGTTGAAGGACCTCTCGTAACAATCGTTATGGACGGTATCGGTATCGGCAGAGAAGAAGCCGAAAACGCTGTTTACAAAGCTAATACACCCACGCTCAATATGCTTATGAGCAAATATCCCACACTTACACTTAAGGCTCACGGTACTGCAGTAGGTCTTCCCTCTGATGACGATATGGGTAACTCCGAGGTTGGACACAACGCTCTCGGCGCAGGACAGGTTTTCGCGCAGGGTGCAAAGCTCGTTTCCAATTCTATCGAAAGCGGAAAGATGTTTACTTCCGATACTTGGAAGAATCTTGTTGCAAACGCAGTAAAGAATAACGGTGCGCTTCATTTCATCGGTCTTTTTTCTGACGGAAACGTACACTCTCACATCGACCATCTTAAGGCTATGATCGTTAAGGCTAAAGAAGAAAATATCTCCAAGGTAAGAGTTCATATCCTTCTCGACGGACGTGACGTAGGTGAAACATCTGCTCTTGACTACGTTCTTCCCTTTGAAG
>SVSP01000032.1 GCA_015064255.1 Oscillospiraceae bacterium | reverse complement strand
TTCAGCAAAGCAAGTCTCTGAGCTCCGCCTGTTTGAGACGCATTCGGATAGTAAGCAGAAATTGCTTTGCTGATTTCTGTTTTGCTTACCATGCTCATTCCTGTAAATTTAGTGTTCGGATATTTCATAACCATTCTCCTTTATATTTCATAATTAATTTTGTATTTTCGAGGTATCGACCAATTGCACCGCTATTATAACACGCGTATTCAAAAATCTCAAAGAATTTTGAACGCGATGTAGTGGCTGCCTTGTTATATACATTATATCACATTGAATTGCGACAAATATGGTACATCATTGCATTTCAAAGAGCTTATCAATCAAATCTCGCTTACGTTCGTCGTCAAGTGTTTCATTCATCTTGATACTTTCCACAATTGATTGAAAATCATCTTGCTCAAGGGAGGGTGCTTTCTTTGGTATAAAATACCCATCGCCGTTATGCTGAATATCATATCCAAGGTCTTTGAGCAGCGTTATATTTCTTCCGATTGCTTTTCGCTCAATCTTGGTATCATAAGCGTTCTCAATGCGTGAAATGATTTGTTGCTGATCAAGAGGTTCTTGACTATTTTCCAAGGTGCGAAGGATCAACATAGGATAGGATGAGGTGCCCCAATATTGCAAAGGTGTCAATGTCATTTGTAGCTCTCTCAGTTTATTTTTTGGAGCTCTGTCCACGTAGAACTCAAAGCAATACTCCTTATTTTCATCATCCATTACGACCATGTCCGTATTGAGATGAGGTCGTCCTTTATAGTAATATTCAAAGGAGAGAGAATCCTTTGCAATGTAGATCTCAAAATCGTCAAGTTCGTCAATTTCTTCGTCATCATCGCACCAATCGTCATCGTCAACGCTCACGCCGGCATCGTTCACGATCATTGGATTTCGCTCAAATTCATAGTCATCGGGATCGTCTGACGGAATAGATTCATCTATATTCAAAAAATCAGTACGAGAAATGTAATTATCCAAAAAATCTGCCATTGCTGTACGGTAAGCTTTGTGGACGCCTTCTGTACGAATTGCCTTTATATATGGCGATAGATAAATTTGCGAAATAATCTCTCGGATATCTTTCTTTGCCTCGGCAAAGGACTTGTATTTTTTTGTTTGCTCTCCGTTTCTCGGAATACCTTCATATATGACTTCATATGTAAGTTTCCAAATCGTCTTCATAAGTATTTTTATTTAAAAACCTCTCTACCAGATATTTTTATATATTATATCACATATACCCTCAAAATTCAATACAATGCGACATATTTGATACAATCTTTACGTTAAACAAATAGAGTAAGTAATATTTTCAAAACCGCTTGACAAACCTTTTGTGCTGTGTTATAACAATAGATCCAAATGGCTCGTTATATTTCGGAGGGCATTTTATGAGAAGCAGAGATGAATCACTGTTCGTCAAGATCATCGATTTTGTAAATGAATATTTTGAGGATTACGGCAGGTCTCCCTCCACTCGTGAGATCGAGCAAGGTATCGGTGCATCGCGCCCCACGATTCAGCGTTATCTCAAAACCCTGCAGGAGCAGGGCGAGATTGAATATGACGGTCACCGTGGAATCATTACGCAGTACATGAGAGAGCTGATGAATACTAACCGTGTGCAGATGGGCAACTCCATTCCTTGCGGACCACTCACCGAGGTGACCGATGCAGAGCTTGAACATATTCGCTTGCCTATGGCTTTGACCGGCAGCGGAGATTTCTTCCTTTTGCGTGCAAGCGGTGAGTCAATGATTAATGCTGGGATTGACAGCGGTGACCTCGTTCTTATTCGCAAACAGGAAACGGCGCGTGAAGGTCAGATCGTTGCTGTGCTCTATAACAGCGATTGCACAACACTCAAACGCTTCCATCGTGAGAGCGATGGTGAGATACATCTCATCCCCGAAAATAATTCAATGAAGCCAATCGTTTTGAAAGATGAACAGCTGAATGCTTTGAAGATCCAAGGCGTTGCCACTATGGTGATGAAGGATCTTGACTCGTGATAAAGGAGGTATTCAATGGCAAAAAGAACAGATGACGGTAGAAGATATATGCCGAAGCTGAAATGTCCCTACGGCAACCATCGCTTCGCTGACGTTCCCAACGTGCTCCTGCGCAATGACAGCGAGCTCAAGCGGCTCTCGGATGCATCCGACGCTGATTACATATTGGAGTGTCCGCATTGCCACGGAAAGGTTGCTCTCTGTATTAAATCCCTACACAACAGACCTACCGAGCCGTCAAGGCTCATAGCGACCACTCGTGTCGCCCTATAACTGCCGCTCCGCGTGGCGAATACGTCCCATCCTCCCGGCTGTGAATTCGGGAATACATAGGGTCGGAATCAAACATATAAGCTCAAAAGTATATCCGAGATAGCGGGTATATTCTTTCTGCTTTGTTTGATTTCGGCCCTTGTTTTTATGATTCAAAATCTCATCCGCAGAAAACAAAGAAAAAGCGGAAATTGAGATGAAATTTCACGGAGAAGCTCCAAATCACCAATTTCCGATTTTGAAGCAGGATAAAGGCGTGCATATTTGCTCGCATCTCACAGCGACCGGCAACGCCGTTCGCGAGCTTTAACGAGATTTAAGGCGATTTGACGAGCTTTATTGAATCGCTTGCGCGTTACACCTGTGCACTGTTTCAAAAAGTGCGTGCACAACTTTTTGACGAGTTTTTCAACAACTATATTCAATGGAGGAAAAAATTAAAATGACTATTAAAAAATTATGGAAGCGAATATGCTGTCTGTTTCATGATGACCGCACCCGCCTTCGTGAGGGAGAACGCATCGAAGACTGGGAAGAAGTTCAACGTAAACGTCGTGAAATAGAAGCGGAAAAGCAGAGGAAAGAGGACGAGCTCCTCTCTACTTGGTTCGTTTGTGAGGAATTCAAAAAGGCAGGATGGTTCAAGAAGATCTTGCTTTATCTTGAATATATGTTTCGAGATATACACGGTGACCCGGTCAATAAAGACCCCGAAGCCTTCGCCCGTTACTACGAAGCGCAGAAGGAAAACTACGTCGGTCTTCAAAGCGAGCATACCATTAACGGTAAGGTCTATCACGTGACGAATTATCTCGATCGAAGCAAAGAAGCCACGGCTTTCGCTAAAATTGCCTGTGCGAGTTGCGGAAATCGAATGTATCTCCACCGAGCGAAAACCATGCGCCCCGAAGAAAACTATTACAGTTGCGGATTCTATCAGCGAAAGGGCAAGGACAGATGCTCGGCGCACCAGATCAACGCCATGGCACTTGAGCAGATCGTTCTTCAGCAGATACGCTGGGTGACCGAGCTTGCAAGAGAAAATCCCGAGGTGTTCTACGAAAAGGCACGCGCCAAGAAGCGTGACGAGGATGAGAAAAAGCTCAAAGCGGTAAAGGCTGAAATCGTCAAAGCACGCAAGCGTATCGATAAGCTTGACCGCATCATTCAGAAGCTATACGAGGACAACGTCAGCGGACGTATCACGGACGAGCGTTACGATAAGATGGCACAGAGCTACGAATCCGAACAAGCAACGCTATCAAAAAAGCTCGCCGAGCTTGAAGAAGCCGAAGCGAGCTATGGTGAGGAAAGAAATTCAATTGACGATTTCATTGTCAACGCCAACAGATTTATTGATATTCAGGAGCTGACTCCCGAGATCGTCCACGCATTCATATCCAAGATATACGTCTACGAAAAGAAGGAAAAGTGGTCACGCACCGAGGGCAACGATATTGACATCGTATTCACCGTAGGATTCAGAGAACAGCATACCGTGAGAACATCCGATGCTATCGCATCATAACCCCTCAAAAAACAGAAATACCGAGGCAAATCAATGCCTCGGTACTTCCGCCGCCTATTTCTCCGCTAAGAATGCAGAGAGTATGCCGTGCTTTTTATATTAATTCCGATTTACTCAGCAACAAATATGTAAGGATAAATTTCCTGACCGCCGTCGATGAAATAGACCTCTGCATCGGGATATTTCTCTCCGAGATACTGTGTGAGCTTTTCTTTTTCGTCTTCGGCTGAATCTTCGCCGCAGAAAACTGTCAGCATAAATTTTTCGGGAAGATCGAGAAGCATAGATGCAAGTTTGCAGGTCGCTGTCATTTTATCGGCATCGGATACAACGATCTCTTTATTGATTATTCCTATCGTATCTCCGCTGTTTATATGTACTCCGTTCATATCGGCATCGCGAATTGAGGGCGAAACGTATCCCGCAGTAACTCTCTGCATCGCTTCATTCATTTCAGCAATAACGGCATCTACATCGGGGTTATCATAGTTTGCCGCAGATACAGCAACGTAACCTGTTCCTATATTTTTGCTCGGAAGAACGTGTATTTCTGCCTTACCGTAAAGATCTCCTGCCTGCTGTGCTGCCATAAAAATATTTCCGTTGTTCGGAAAAACAAAGATATGCTCCGCCGAGATCTTTTCAAACGCTTCAAGGAAGTCGTTTGTCGAAGGATTCTGCGTCTGACCGCCGTGTACTATAACGTCAACGCCAAGCTCAAGGAAAAGATTTTCAATACCAGGTCCGTTGCTTACCGCAACTATTCCGTATCTCTTTGCGGGAGGAATATTTTCTTCTTTTTGAGCAGCAGTATTGGCATCGGGTGCATTTTCACCGAGCTCTGTATGCTGAACAGACATATTTTCGATCTTAACAGTCAAAAATTCACCGTACTTACGGCAATATTCGATCACCTTTTCAGGCGTGAAGGTATGCACGTGAAGCTTTACTATGCTTTCTGTTTTGAATGCAACGACCGAGTCTCCGATGCTTACAAGGAAGCTTCTCAAAGCATCTATATCAAAATTCTCTATATCGGTTTTGGAGCGCTGAAGCTGAACGAGAAGCTCTGTGCAATAACCGTACGTCATTTCGCTGTTTTCATCAAATGCAAAGGTAGTAGGTGCAGACTGCTTCACAAGCTCGTATTTAACACCGTCGTCGGCAATTTCTTCTCCGTTAAGAACTCTGTTGAAACCGTCCATAATATAAAGAAGTCCTGCTCCGCCGCTATCGACCACGCCCGCCTCTTTAAGCACAGAAAGTATTTCGGGTGTGCGGTCAAGTGATTCGTGCATTTCTTTTACAAGGTCTGCAAAGAGTGTACGTATAGTACTCTTCGGTGTGAGTCTTGCAACCGCGTACTCAACAGCTTCTCTCGCAACTGTGAGTATCGTGCCTTCCGTCGGTGTCATTACAGAAGAATATGCCTGCTGAACGCCAAGCTCAAGTGCGTGACCAAACGTTACAGGGTCAGCCTTTTCCGAGCTTTCAAGTCCCTTAGCCATTCCCGCAAAGAACTGTGAAAGTATGACTCCGGAGTTTCCGCGCGCACCGAGAAGCATACCGTGTGAAAGCGCTTTCATAACTTCGGCAAGGTCATCCGAATCCATATTTTCTATAGCCGCGATCCCGCTTTCAATAGTCATACGCATATTATCGCCCGTATCTCCGTCAGGTACGGGAAAAACATTAAGCTTATTTACTTCTTCTGCGTTTGTTCGAAGCTGTTTAGCTCCGCCTCGCGCCATCTTGGACAGAAGAAATCCTCCAAGATATTTTATATTCTTTACGTTTATAGTGCTGCGTTCGGACGATTTCTTATCTTTTTTAGCCATAATCAAAACTCCAAGTCCTTTTTTATTTAAAAATGCAGAAACTTATCTTTCCTTTCCTACAAAGAAGAGTGCAAGCGTTCCAGGACCGGAGTGTGCACCTATTACTGTTCCAACGTCTGTTATAAGAGTAACGTTTGCGTTATATCTTGTCTTAAGAAGATCGGCAAGGTACTGTGCGTCCGTTATGCAGTCACCGTGGGAAATAAATATATCGCCAGAGTCGAGATTTGTTGCAAGCTCGCCGTATTTATCGGCAAGCGCAGATATTGAGGTCTTTCTTCCGCGCACTTTTGAATATGGGATGAGATGTCCTTCGTCATCCATACGAAGAACAGGCTTTATACCGAGCATATTGCCAAAGAACGCCGCTGTCGGGCTGACACGTCCGCCTCGCTTGAGATACACGAGGTCATCTACTGTAAACCAGATTGAAATTTTGAACTTAATATCTTCCGCAAACGCAGCCGCCTCTTCAAGAGTTGCGCCTTCGTTTTTCTTATCAAGTGTGAGCTTCAGAATAAGTCCCTGTCCTGCCGATGCCGCAAGCGTATCAACTGTTATTATCTTACGCTCGGGATATTTTTCCGCAAGCTGCTGTGCCGCAAGCCGCGCCGAGTTATACGTCGTGCTGAGACCGGAAGAAAATCCTATATAAAGAATATCATTTCCGTTTTTCAAAATTTCTTCAAAAGCCGACACAAAGGTTTCCACGTTAACTGCCGACGTTTTAGCAATCGCTCCTTCGCGCATTTTTGCGTAAAATTCGCTTGAGTTCATATCCTCGTTTGAATATTCCTTTTCGGAATCATTAAAGCGAAAGTTCAAACTCTTGAACGGTACTCCCCATGCCTTCAGAAGCTCGGGCTTTATATCACATCCCGAATCGGTAAATATTACATAATTGCTCATTTTATATTCTCCTTAAAAAATCGACTCTACATTCAGTTATAGTTTTTATCACATATTTTTTGAAGATTATCGCTTATCGATTCAAGAGAACGGTACATCGTATCTCTTTCATCATTCGAAATTCCGTCACTTGCCTGATCAAGTATATTATTTATCTTTTCAAAAAGACGCTCACCTACCGTTTTTCCCTTTTCGGTAAGCTCAAGCAGTCTTTTATATCTCTTACTCTCTTTTTCGGCAGGCTTGATGTATCCGTTATTCTCAAGATATTCTATTGATCTTGACACAGATGCCTTATCTTCCATACAGATATCGCATAATTCTTTCGAGGTAAGCGTTTCATTAATATAAAGGTAATACAGACAGGAAACGTGAGTGCTTTTGAGATCAAATTCAGCCATTTTCTCTGTTTTTATCCTTCTTATAGTGCGATTTATTTTCGCAATAAGTACCGTAAAGGTATTAAATCGTTCTTGCATAATTTCTCCAAAATTTATTACACGCAGTATAACAGCATAATTATAGCACAGCTTTGTTGATTTGTCAACAATATTTGCAAGAATATAAGCAATTAAATGAAATAATTATTCCTACTTATAAAAATTCATTCAAAAACACCGCAAAAAAGCGTTTATGACTAAACAATGTGATCATAAACGCTTTTTACATTTCTTACTTTTCGGGAGTATAGCTATCCTTAAGGCTTACTATTCTGTTAAACGTATTGGGATATTTCGAGTCCTTTACAAAATATCCTGTACGCACGAACTGGAATTTATCTCCTGCATTTGCGCTGTCAAGTGCGAGTTCAACCTTACATCCCGTAAGCTTTTTGAGCGATTCGGGGTTAAGATAGTCGTTATACGAAGCATCTTCGGGCATATCGTTGAGGTTAGGTATGGTGAAGAGCTTATCGTAAAGCATAATATCAACGTCCTTGCAGTAATTTGCGGAAAGCCAGTGAATAGTTCCCTTAACTTTACGTCCGTCGATAGGCTTATTATTACCCGATTCAAGGTCAGCGGTACAGTGTATCTCAACGACCTTACCGTTTTCGTCCTTTATTACCTCGTTACACTTAACGATATAAGCACCCATAAGTCTTACTTCGCCGTCCGGCTTCATTCTGAAGAATTTGGGCGGCGGGTTATCCGAGAAGTCCTCTGCGTCGATATATACCTCGCGTGTGAAGGGAATCATCCTGTTGCCCGCATCGGGATTCTGAGGATTATTTGCCACGGGGAAATATTCGACCTTATCCTCGGGATAGTTCGTCACAACGACCTTTATAGGATCAAGCAGAGCTATTCTTCTTTCTGCACTTTCGTTGAGTTCTTCGCGGATACAATGCTCGAGAAGCTCAATATCCACTACGCTGTACGTCTTTGCGATTCCGGCGCGCTTTACAAAATCGAACATTGCCGCAGGAGTATATCCTCTTCTGCGGAGTCCGCAAATCGTAGGCATACGGGGGTCGTCCCAACCGTCAACGAGTCCTGTTTCCACAAGCTGACGGAGATAACGCTTACTCATAACCGTATAAGTTACATTAAGGCGCGCAAATTCTCTCTGCTTCGGTGCAGGCGAGAAAATGCCGATATTATCAATTACCCACTCGTAAAGAGGTCTGTGGTTTTCAAACTCAAGCGAGCAGAGTGAATAAGTGATTCCTTCAAGCGCGTCCTGAATCGGATGTGCATAGTCATAGAGAGGATATATGCACCACTTATCGCCCTGACGGTGATGATGTGCTCTTACTATTCTGTATATTGCGGGGTCACGCATATTCATATTCGGCGAAGCCATATCTATCTTCGCGCGGAGAGTCTTTGAGCCGTCTGCAAATTCGCCGTTCTTCATACGCTCGAAAAGGTCGAGGTTTTCTTCTACGCTTCTGTTTCTGTACGGGCTTTCCTTACCTGCTTCCGTAAGTGTTCCGCGGTACTCGCGCATTTCCTCTGCGGAAAGGTCGCAAACGTACGCTTTTCCGTCTTTTATAAGCTTTACTGCAAATTCATAGCATTTATCGAAGTAATCCGAGCCGTAGAAAACGCCGCCGGTAGGCTCAGCGCCGAGCCAGCAAAGGTCGTTATAGATAGAATCAACGTATTCCGTGTCTTCTTTTACGGGGTTTGTATCGTCATAACGAAGATTGAAAAGACCGCCGTACTTCTTTGCCGTAGCATAGTTTATATATATAGCCTTAGCACTTCCTATATGAAGATATCCGTTAGGCTCTGGAGGGAAACGTGTATGAACGGTATCGTTTATACCCGCCTCAAGCTCGGCATCTATGATATCGTGAATAAAATTTCCGCCTATTGAAAAAATTTCATCTTTATTACTCATATTGTATAGTTCTCCTGATTTCTAATAAATGAGAGCTTACAGCTTGTCTGCTGCAGCCTTAACGCGTGCGATAGTTCTTTCGTATCCGAGTATCTGCATTATCTCAAAGAGGTCGGGGGAATTCTGACGTCCCGTTACCGCTATACGGATAAATCCGCTTACGTCACCGACGTGACCCTTGAAGCTTTCGGGTGACTGTTTATAGAGCTTAACGTCGGGAGAGAATCCGAGCTTTTCGGAAATAGCCTTGATGTTCTCAAACCAGCCGTTATTATCTGTCGAAGGGTCATATGATTCAGCAAACGCTTCGAGAGATGCCTTTATATCGGATGCCTCGAAGTTTTCGGGGTAGGAATCGACATTTGTGAAAAGCTCATCGTAGAAGAAAGACATATAATCCTTTGCTTCATCCCACTTTGCAAGGTCTTTTCTCGGCTTTTTACCGCCTCTGCCTATTGCGAGGATACGCTTTGCGTAATCTGCATCTCTTTCGAGAAGTGCCGAAAATTCCGAGTCATAATCCTTTGCCCACTCTGCGATACCGTTATATGCTTTTTCAGCATCCATACGGGAAATAGTTGTCTTGGAAACGTCTGTAAACTTATCGAGGTCGAAAAGTGCGCCCGAGGTATTCATCTTCTTTATCGAGAAGGGGAAGCTCTTCCAGTCTGCATCCTGATTTGCTCTTCTCCAATCCTCGTAGTTGGAGTTAAGAAGGGTCATAACGTATTCAATGACCGATTCGGGCGGATAACCTTCTGCTTTATAGTCTGCAAGTGCCGCGCCCTTATCACGCTTGGAAAGCTTCTTTTTGGAGTTACCTTCGAGCTTCATAAGCTGTGCGAGGTGCATAAACTTAGGCATCTTGAATCCGAGATACTGGAAAAGCTGAATATGCTTTGCAAGGCTCGGGAGCCATTCTTCGCCGCGGATAACGTGAGTTGTTCCCATAAGGTGATCATCAACTGCGTGTGCGAAGTGATATGTCGGAATTCCGTCCGACTTGAGAAGAACGAAATCCTCATCGTTTTCGGGAATCTGAAGAGAACCCTTTATAAGATCTGTAAACGGAGTTTTCTTTTCGGGATCGCCGAGTGCAACGATACGAAGCACGAAAGGATTACCTGCCTTGATCTGTGCTTCTGCTTCTTCATACGTGATACTTCTCTGTGCAGCCTGACGCTGTGCGCGTTGCTCTGCCTCGTCAGTATGCCATTCTTTATTCTGTATTTCCGCTTTTTTATCGGTAGTTTTAAGCTGTTCAAGCTCTTCCTCGGATGAGAAGCAAGGATATGCCTTACCCTCGCGAACAAGCTGTTTTGCAAAAACGTGATAAATATCTGCGCGGTGGCTCTGTCTGTAAGGTCCGTATATACCCTTATCACCGCCCGCAACAGCGCCTTCATCGAATTCTATTCTGTAATAAGCAAGTGTATTTATAAGATCTTCTTCTGCGCCTTCAACCTCGCGCTTAGAGTCTGTATCCTCAACTCTGAGGAAGAACACACCTTCACTCTGGTGTGCAAGTCTCTCATTTACAAGTGCGGGAAAAAGTGTTCCGAAATGAATAAAGCCTGTCGGCGAGGGTGCAAGACGTGTAACCTTTGCGCCTTCGGGGAGATTTCTTCTCGGGAACTCTTCTTCGATTTCCGCAGGTGTCTTTGTTACGCTTGGGAAAAGAAGATCGGCAAGACGATTGTAATCCATAAAAATAAGTCCTTTCGGTATTGGTTTTCATTTTTTCTTTCATATAATTAAGTATTATAGCACATTGTTTGCCTTTTGTCTATATTTTGAGAGAAAATATTTTAATTAAGAATACAAAACTTTGCAAAATTTATATGATGCACAAATCCACCTGTTTCCAAATTGTAAACAAGAATATTTTTTTCAAAAAAGACTTGCAATTTATCTTTTGTATATGTATAATATATTGTGGCGGACGATGGTTTTGTTGGTTTGACAAAAAAATATCGAAAGCTGCATTTTACAAGGAAAACAAAAAATAATATTTTATAAAACAGTTAGGAGATGCAAAAATATGACTAACAACAAGTTTGTCACCAATTGGATCGACGAAATGGCTGCTCTCACATGTCCCGACAAGATCGTCTGGATCGACGGCAGCGAAGAACAGGCAGAGGCTCTCAGAGCAGAAGCTATCTCGACAGGCGAGATCATCAAGCTCAATCAGGATCTTCTTCCCAACTGCTACCTTCACAGAACTGCAATTAACGACGTTGCACGTGTAGAAGGCAGAACATTCATCTGTACACCTACCAAAGAAGACGCAGGAAACATCAACAACTGGATGGATCCCGCTGAAATGTACGCAAAGCTTGGCAAGCTCTACAAGGGCGCTATGAAGGGCAGAACAATGTACGTTATTCCCTACTCTATGGGCGTTGTAGGCAGTGATTTTGCTAAGTACGGTATCGAACTTACAGACTCTATCTACGTTGTACTTAACATGCTCATTATGACAAGAGTCGGAACCGACGTTCTCGAAGCTCTCGGTGACAGCGCAGACTACATCAAGGGTCTCCACGCTAAAGCAGATCTTGACGAAGAAAACAGATACATCGTTCACTTCCCTCAGGACAACACAATCATGTCGGTTAACTCCGGTTACGGCGGAAACGTTCTCCTCGGAAAGAAGTGCTTCGCTCTCCGTATTGCTTCATACCTCGGTAGAAAAGAAGGCTGGATGGCAGAGCATATGCTCATTCTCGGTATCGAATATCCTAACGGCGACGTTAAGTATATCACAGCCGCTTTCCCCTCCGCTTGCGGAAAAACAAACCTCGCTATGCTCATTCCTCCGGAATTCCTCAAGAACAAGGGATACAAAGTATGGTGCGTAGGCGACGATATCGCTTGGCTCCGCGTCGGTGCTGACGGCAGACTCTATGCTGTTAACCCCGAAAACGGATTCTTCGGCGTTGCTCCCGGCACAAACGACAAGTCCAACCCCAACGCTCTTGCAACAACTATGCGTGACACTATCTTCACAAACGTTGTTCACGACCTCGATAACAACACAGTTTGGTGGGAAGGCCTCAACGACAATCCTCCCGCAAACGCTATCGACTGGAAGGGCAATCCTTGGGACTTCAGAAAGTACGACAAGAACAACAAGGCTGCTACTGCGGGTGCACATCCCAACTCACGTTTCACAGCTCTTGCAAAGAACTGCCCCTGCATTTCTTCTGAATTCAACAGCACAGTAGGTGTTCCTGTTTCTGCTATCGTATTCGGCGGAAGACGTGCTAAGACAGCTCCCCTCGTATATCAGTCATTCAACTGGCAGAACGGTGCGTTCGTCGGTTCTATTATGGCTTCCGAAACAACAGCAGCTGCTGCAGGTGCTGTTGGCGTAGTTCGCCGTGACCCGATGGCAATGCGTCCCTTCGTTGGTTACAATATGGGCGATTACTGGGCACACTGGATCGAAATGGGTAAGAAGATTCCTAACGCTCCCAAGATCTTCCACGTTAACTGGTTCCGTACAGATGACAACGGCAACTTCATTTGGCCCGGATTCGGCGACAATATGAGAGTTCTCCTTTGGATCCTCGACCGTTGCGAAAACAAGGTTGACGCTGTTGAAACTCCTATCGGTTATGTTCCGAAGGTTGAAGACCTCCAGCTCGAAGGGCTCGACATCGACGAAGCTACCATCAAGGAACTTCTCCGCGTAGAACCCGATTGGTGGAAGGAAGACATCGTTAACATCAAGGAATTCTACGAACTCGTTGGTGAACACGTTCCCGCAGAAATGCACGAAGAACTCGCAGCTCTCGAAAAGAGACTCGGCTAATTTCAAACACACTAAGAGCTGTTACGTTTACTGTAACAGCTCTTTTTACAAAGGAGATTACTTATGTCCGAAAAATATAAGATCATCATAGATATGGATATCGGGGATGATATAGACGACGCTATTGCTCTGCTCGCGGCTATGAAGCAAGGTTTTGAGATAGTCGGTATAACAACCGTATTCCAAAACACTCTTGAACGCGCGCGTATGACAAAAAAGATGCTCAAGGCATTCGGCAACGGATATGAAAATGTCCCCGTTTATGCAGGATACGGACTTCCTCACGACAAAGAGCCTACCGTTTACGGACACACACCGCACTACTCTGCAGACCTTGACGATCCTATCTATACACCCGATTCCGTCGAGCCCGATGAAGCGATAGATTTTATCATAAACGCTTGCAACACCTATGGAAAAGAACTTGCAATAATTGCTATCGGCCCTTTTATAAATATAGCACGTGTTATCGAAAAAGACCCGAGTGCGCTTAACAAGGCTGCTAAAGTTGCAATAATGGGCGGAGCATATCTCAAGCAGTATGCAGATTGGAACGTTATGTGTGATGTGCCCGCAGCAGACGTTATGTTCAAAAATCTTGACAACCTTGAATGTGTCGGGGCTGACGTAACCCACAAAATGATTGCAGAAGATGCTCTTTACGAAAGCATCGTAAATTACAAAGGCGAAAACCGCGCACAGTGTTATCTTAGAGAATTGTGCGCACTTTGGAAAACAGACCGTCCGAAAGCAAAGCTGCTTCTGCACGATCCGCTTGTCGTTTACTACATTGCTGACCCTTCATTCTGCACTATGAAGAAAGCTTCCGTGGCGGTTTTGACCGATGGCTTTGCAAAAGGAATGACACTCAACGTGGATTCTTACGCAAAAAAATGGCTCAATGAAGAATCTTACGTAGGATTTGATACATCAAGAAAGGTTCTTTTTGCCGCCGATGCCGACAAAGCCGAGTTTGACGCACGTATTCTGAAGGATTTTTCATAATAAAATTTTCAACTGCCGTAAACATACTTTACGGTAGTTTTTTATTGATTTTTTTGCTGAAAAAGCAAAAAAATTTGTAAAAAGGTATTGACAATCGAGAAAAAGTGTAGTATAATCACAAGGTAAACCGAAGACAGCAGGTTCCGGTAAAAGCACAGCTTTCCTGCCGAGGTATAGATGCGAATATAACGGCGTATGCCGTGTCTTGTCGTCTTTCCCTCCGCGTGCACTGTGCAGGTCATAGTGCATACGTTTTCGGAAGGATTTTTCTTTTTTTAGGAGGTGAAAACACACAATGCCAAGCATCAAGATTCTTGAACAGAAACAGGCTGAAGTTGCAACTCTTACCGAAAAAATTCAGAACTCGGTATCCGGTGTTGTTGTCAGCTATGCAGGTATTACCGTTGAAGCAGACACAAAGCTCCGTAAGGAACTTCGTGAAGCAGGTGTTGAGTACAAAGTTTATAAGAACTCTGTAACAGGTCGTGCTTGTGAAAACGCAGGTTACGGTGACATCAAAGCTTACCTTAACGGAATGGTTGCTATCGCAGTTTCCTCTGAGGACGCAGTAGCTCCCGCAAAGATTCTTAAGAAGTACGCTGACGAAATCCCTACTTTCGAAATCAAAGCAGGTTACGTTGACGGACAGGTAATCGGTGCAGACAAGGTTGAAGCGCTCGCTAACATTCCGCCGAAACCCGTACTGGTTGCAAAGCTTATGGGCAGCATGAAGAGCCCCGTTTCCAAGCTCGCTATCTGCTTGAAGGCTATCGTAGACAAGGCCAATGCTCCCGCAGAAGAAGCTGCAGAAGCGTAAAATATTGTCACAAATCGCTCGTATGTAGCGGAGCATACAGGCTTTCGAAATTATCCGCATAAAACATAATTTTAAAAATAATAAAACATTTATCGGAGGTATAGAAAAATGGCTACAGAAAAGATTACCAATCTCTTTGAAGAGATCAAAACACTTACAATACTTGAAATGAACGAGCTCGTTACAATGCTCGAAGAAGAATTCGGCGTATCCGCAGTTGCAGCAGTAGGCGTTGCAGCAGCAGGTGATGCAGCAGCAGCTCCCGCAGCTGAAGAAAAGACAGAATTTGACGTTATCCTCGCAGACGTTGGAGCAAGCAAGCTCGGCGTTATCAAGGTTGTTCGTGAAATCACAGGTCTCGGACTTAAGGACGCTAAGGACCTCGTTGAAGCTGCTCCTAAGGCTCTCAAGGAAGGCGTTTCCAAGGAAGAAGCTGAAAAGATCAAGGCTCAGATCGAAGAAGCTGGCGCTAAGGTTGAAATTAAGTAATTTTAATATAGCACAATTTGTAAAAGCAAGCCGCTTTTCTCTCAAAATGCGAAAAGCGGCTCGCATTTTACTTGACAACACGATGACGTTGTGATATAATTTCACCGTAAATTAATATTTAGGGATATCGCCAAGTGGTAAGGCACAAGACTTTGACTCTTGCACTTCGCTGGTTCGAGTCCAGCTATCCCTGTCAAAAATCTCCTCGGACGAAGTTCGGGGAGATTTTTACCTTTTCACTTTTCACTCTTCACTTTTCACTAAATTCGTCCGAGGAGATTTTTGGCGAAGTAATAAGTAATAGTGAATAGTGAAGACGTAAGGTAGCTTTTCGCTGGGCGAAAAGCATTTTTTATTATAAATTCCACACCACCAAACCCACGGACAGATTCGAACCGCCACACCGTAGGGGTCGGCGCCTCGACGACCCGAAAAACACCGTACAAACGGGCTGTCGTGGGCGCCAGCCCCTACACGTTCAAAATTTATTTACAAAGCCATAGATGTAACGGCCTTTTGGACAGATTTGAACTACCACATCATCAGCACTCACTTCAAATTCGAGTTTTGCTCAAAAAATGCGTTATTGTTTTCGTAATATTTTTCTGATATAATATAGTCACCGAACCGGAACGGAATAAATTCTCAAAGGAGAACGCTATTATGAAATCAATAGGTGAAAAGATAAAAGAATACAGACAGAAGAATCATATGACACAAGAACAACTTGCCTCCTGTTTGAATGTCACGTTCCAGACCGTTTCGAAATGGGAAACAGGCGTATCAAGTCCCGATTTATCCTTGATCATTCCTATCACAAAACTCTTTCATATCTCTGCCGACGAGTTGCTTGGTATCAATGATGTTGAATCTGACAAGAGATATGATGAACTCAAGCAGGCTTACGACCACACTTTCAAAACAGAAGATTTTGCAGAACGCCAAAAGATATGTGAGATTGCAGTATCTGAATATCCCGGAGATATGAAGTGGTTAATCAATCTCGCTTGGGTAGTATCTAACCGCTCCTTTGAATATGAGGACAATGATAGATATATCGCAGAACAGGAGAAAGCAATCAAACTGTTTGATGCTGTCGTAAAAAACTGCAAGGATGATATTATCAGAGGAAATGCTATTGAAGGTATCACACAGCTCCTTGCCTGGAGAGGTCGAAAGGATGAAGCCAGAAAATATGCGGAAATGATTCCCGAAAGAACCATGATTTCTCGCGATGCGGTTTTAGAAAACATTTTGGAAGGCGACGAGTTGATTCAATTTAAGCAAAAGCGAATCAAGAGTCATATCGAAGGTATTCTTTGGGATCTGTCATTGATGCCTACCGTCTATACCGACATTATGCGAGATCTCGTAAACTTGATGATCCCCGACGGAAATTACATTGAATTTAATCATAACTTGTACTATGCCGTACGAAGACAAATCAACCACACCTTAAATCAAACGACTAACGCTTCGACGGAACAGATTTATGGTTTGCTGAAAGAAATGAAATCGTATGCAAAAGCGTATGATGAGATTGTTTTTGCAAAGCCCGGAATTTACAAATATACGGTTCCGTGGTTCGATCATATTGAAGAAGATACGCGTGATTGGTTTGGAAACGAGGGTGAGCCGATGACACAGGATTTTTATAAATATCTCGAAGAACTCGAAAAAAGACAGTTTGAAGGACTGCGTGATCCCGAGTTTTTCGCTTCGCTAAAAAAATAAATACATAGGTTTAGTTTGGAAGCATAGCGTTGCGCCCCGGAAGATAGCGGTTAAGTGCAATTCCCATCATTGCCAAGGGATTATCATACCCTCTGCAAAATCGGCGTGCATCTAAATTGGCTTAACACGACTTTGAATCTAAATCGGACACACAATAATAAATAAAGCATAGCCTTTTGGCTATGCTTTATTTATACCCGTGATATAATAACGAAGTACCACGTAATGCGAAGCATTACTTAGTTTTCGCGTTTGCTGAATGTAGATACGTAGATACTTTGCGCGAAAACTTTGGTTCTGAGGACCGCCAAAAGCACGCTTCGGCGTGCTTTTACCTGTATATGCAAAGATATGAGAGAAACATATTTTTTACACTTGAAATATTCGAAATTACGTGATATAATTTTTACGGTACATGCTCACGCGTATGTATTATACGAGTTATTTTTCAAAATCAGATATTAATCCCTATAAAGGAGATCACAGCTATGTTTACATTAAAAAACAGAACAACATTTGGTTTTTCCGCAGAAAATCCGACCGGTACGAGAAACGGAGGCACCCGCGGCGGAGATTGCTCTAAGCTTCGTGCGAGAATTTCTATTGCGCCCGGAGAAACAGTTTCTCTTTGCGATATTGACGGCGAAGGTATGATAACACATATGTGGTTCACGGGTTACATAGGTCACAGCTTCATTATAAGAATTTATTGGGATAACAATGAGTTCCCTTCTGTTGAAGCTCCTATATCGGCATTTTTCGGATGCGCTTATGATGAAAATTTCTATGATATCGACGGGAAATATCCTGTTTTGAATTCCTCGCTCATTCTCGTTGCACCGGGCAGAGGATATAACAGCTATTTTGAAATGCCTTTTAAAAAGCACTGCAAAATAACTATGGAAAACAGAGGCCGTGAAAATGGTGACCTGTATTATATGATAACCGGATGGCTCGGCGAGCTTCCCGAAAATATTGGATATTTTCACGCGCTTTACAACCAAGAACACCCTGTTAAAAGAGGACGTTCCTACACCGTTATCGACGGCGTTAGCGGCAAAGGACGTTTCCTCGGATTGACATTTGCTTCCGGACTTAACGGACACAACACGTGTTGGGTCGAAGGTGAAGCTAAAATGTTCATTGACGGCGACATCTACCCTTCTATGAATTACACAGGAACAGAAGATTATTTCTGCGGCGCATACGCCTTCGGAAATGATATAGCAATGAAAAAATATCAGACATTCAGTGCGCCTTACGTTGGTCTGTATGCCATTTTGGGCGATAAAGAGTCGCAGTACAACAGCCAGAAAAGATTTATGCTTTATCGCTTCCACGTTAAAGACGAGATTTATTTTGATCAAAGCTTCAAAATGACAATGGATAATCTTGGTTGGACAGGCGCAAGATATGATGACTATACGACAGTAGCTTATTATCTACTCGAAAGTCCTCAGAAATTACCGTTTGAGCTTCCGAGTGATTTTGAGCTTATTATGACCTGATCCTGTTAGATATGTTGCAAATATAACATAGCAGGCAAGATAGGTTTTTGCTTAAGATTTGGAAGTGCAAACCGACATTTCAAGTAATATAATCTTAGATAACAACAATCGGAGGACAATTATGTCACAATTAATTATGCGTTGGAAAAACGATCACACAAGCGTTTCTCCCATAGAAGTGCCTTCAAACTGTAAGATAGTAAATTTCACCGAGCTCAACTCCGCCATAGACAAATGGCTCGATATAGTTCAGTACGGATTATCCGACGGCAAAAAGGAACCTGATTATTATCATAATACGATGACAGCGCTCTCTTTTTACAATGAAGATAAATGCTTCTTTATTTTGGAAAACGAAAAAGCCGTAGCTACTATTACCGTTGTATGTGATTATGACAAAAAAGTGGGACTTATCCATATGGTCGCTTGCCGTGAGGATGCACGCGGAAAAGGTTACGGAACTCTGCTCACAAAAATCGCAGAATATACTTTGAAAAAAGAAGGTATGGAAAGTGCTTATCTCACAACCGACGACTGGCGCATTCCTGCCATAAAAAGTTATCTGCGCATAGGATTTTATCCCGATCTTTCAAACGATGATTTTATAAATCGTTGGGATCTTATATACAAACAAATCAGAAGATAAAAAGCAATTGAAAAAGTACAACGGCGGTAAAATTTCACCACCGTTGTTTTTTGTTATTTAACTTTGTATACTTCGCCTACATATATAGGACTTGTCCAGCCAAATCTTCCGTCCTGAAGTTCTACACGAAGATAGAAATTATCTATTTCATTTTCCTGTCGGTAATCAAACACACATTCTCTATTATAGCGGAAAACCATAATATCTCTGCAATTTTTCACGATAGTTATATTTTTTACCGGAACATCCGATCTCACGTTAAAATATATTTTAAGTTCGCCGTTTTCACGAGAAATACACTCTCCCATATAATGCGAATTTATTCTGAAATCTATTTCTATTCTTCCCTGCATTTCACCTTCAGGTCTGCCTAACATAAATCCGTATGTACGTCTTGCCGCAAGAGCTTCAAATATAGCTTCGCGACTATTTTCACTTGCCCATACGCCCGTAACACCGGGATACATAAACGGGTATCCTTCTTCTGTCACTCTGCCGTTCGTACCCGAATGATCGTCGCTTCCCGCTATAACTCCGATTATCGCGCCTCTACGCAAGGCATCTTGGAAAAATCCGCCTTCACACGCCCACCATTCTTCAAACGCAGGGTTTCCCATATATTCTGCGGCATCTCCTCGCGACATTATTTCAAAAAGAGGCGGAAAGAGATCCGGGGAAATAGTATCAAAGTCACATCCAGCTGTAAATGAGTAGGAATCGTGCGGAGCAAAAAGTATATCCATTCTTCCTTTCAGTGCTTTCAGTTCATCCTCACATATTTCACCGTCACGTTTTCCGCGGAATATCTCTCCACAGTCAGAATCATAATAAAGCACCATATTGTTATAAAAAGGATAGGAATCTCTTTCATACGCCAAAAGTGTAGTAAAATTTCCTTTATCGTAATAGCGTCTTACCGCATCCTTTGTAAGATCCCATTTGGAAGGAGTGCCTGCCCAAAGAGTCGGACTTCCGACACCTCCGTGGTCGTGGTCTGTAATTGCCGCAAAATCGAGCTTTGCAAGATCTCGAATATTTTTAAAATAAGTATCGATATCGGGCTGACCATCGGAAAAGCACGTATGTCCGTGCATTTCTCCGTAAAACACCTTTAATTGAGGTGCTTCGGGATCAATACTACGTTCTTCCTCACGGAGTAATTTCCAAAGTTCTTCCCCGTTTTCTCTATTTTCTCGATATACGATATCTGTAAAAAGCTTACTTCTTCCTACCGTATCATATCTTTTGGCATTATATTTATCAGGATGGTTCATTTTATTATTCCTTTTCGTACGATTACGATATTTTTACACATTTTATCACATTATATTGTTTTTTGTCAATCTTTTTTGGGTTAACGCTGTAATATATTTCTTAAAGCAAAAAATATTAAATAAAAATGTCTTTTTATGCCGTAAATTGTTGACTTAAAAAAATATATGTGTTATAATTATACGTAACAAAAAAATTCGGTCTTTTTGATTACCGAACAAAAAACGGAGGAAGATTATGGCTAAAAATCTCGTCTATGACATTCACGACAAACCCAAATTTCCGCAGCTTATCGTTTTCGCTATTCAGCAGTTACTTGCGATAATGGCTGCGACAATCGCTGTTCCCGCTATCGTCGGCAACGGAATGACTGCTTCTGCAGCACTTTTCGGTGCGGGCGTCGGAACTATCGTTTACCAGCTTTTCACAAAGTTCCGCAGCCCTGTATTCCTTGGCTCATCATTCGCATTTATCGGTTCTATGGTCGCTGCATTTGCAGGTGCAGTTTCCGCTTCTGCCGGCTTTGCAGGACTTATTATCGGCGCTGCATTTGCAGCTCTCGTTTACGTTGTTATCGCACTTGTAGTTAAGTTTGCAGGCGTTAACTGGATAAACAAGCTTATGCCCACTGCTGTTATCGGACCGACAGTTGCTCTTATCGGTCTTTCCCTTGCTGGTGCCGCTGTTAACGACGTATTTTCCTACGGCGCTAAAGTAACCTTCGGTACTTCCAGCTTCTTTATTATGAACCCCGCTATCTGGGTATCTTTCATTTGCGCTATCGTTACGTTCATTGTTGTAATTTGTGTTTCCACCTACGGCAAGAAAATGACGAAGCTCATTCCCTTTATCATCGGTATCCTCGCAGGATATGCAGTCGCTATGATATTCACTGTTATCGGTTACGCTGCCAACATCGATGCAATCAAGGTTATTGATTTTGCACCCTTCAAGGCACTTGTTGACGGCGGAGTAAGCCTCAAGACATTCGTAGCAGTTCCCGAGTTCACATTTATGGAAGCAATCAAGGGTGTTAAGGAAATTGACGGTGCGTACCTCGCAACAGTTGCGGTTGCTTATGTTCCCGTTGCATTCGTTGTATTTGCAGAACACATCGCAGACCACAAGAATCTTTCTACCATCATTGACAAGGATCTTCTTGAAGATCCCGGTCTCCATCGCACACTTCTCGGTGACGGCGTTGGATCTGTTGCAGGCGCATTCTTCGGCGGATGCCCCAACACAACCTACGGCGAAAGTGTTGGTTGCGTAGCTATCACAAGAAACGCATCTGTTGCTACTATCACAACGACAGCTATTATGGCAATACTCATTTCTTTCGTATCTCCCTTCGTTGCATTCCTCGATTCTATCCCCGGATGTGTAATGGGCGGCGTATGTATCACTCTTTACGGCTTCATCGCAGTTTCCGGTCTTAAGATGATCCAGAAGGTTGACCTCGAAGACAACGCAAACCTCTTTACAGTTTCTGCTATCCTTATTCCCGGTATCGGCGGAATGGCTATGTCTATCGGTAAGGTATATATCACCTCTATCGCTTGTGCGCTCATTCTCGGTATAATTGTTAACATCGTGCTCAACAAAGGCAGAAAGCCCTCTATCGAGGAATAAGAGGAACTCCTAATGAAGAATTACGAAAACGTAACAATATTTAATCATCCCCTTATAAGCCACAAAATTGCTATTCTTCGCGACGAAAAAACAAGTATGAAGGAATTCCGTGAGCTTGTTGAAGAAATTACCACTCTTATGACTTACGAATCGCTCAAGGATGACGTTGCAACTGTTGAAATAGACGTTAAGACACCTCTTGAAACTTGCAAGCAGCAGGTAATCAAGGACGATTCGGTTGCTATCGTACCCATCCTTCGTGCAGGTCTCGGTATGGTAAGCGGAGTCCACATTCTCTTCCCTCTTGCCAAGGTCGGACACATCGGTATGTACCGCAACGAAGAAACACTTGAGCCGCAGACATACTACTGCAAGCTCCCCGAAGGCATTGAGGACAAGCTCGTTCTTCTTGTTGACCCTATGCTTGCAACAGGCGGAAGTGCTTGCGACGCTATTGATCTTCTTAAAAAGCGCGGTTGCAAGAACATCAAGTTTATGGCTATAATAGGCGCTCCCGAAGGTGTATCCCGAGTTGCTGAAAAGCATCCCGACGTAAAGATCTACGTATCCACTCTCGACAGATGTCTGAACGAAAACGGATACATTCTTCCCGGTCTCGGAGATGCCGGCGACAGACTCTTCGGAACAAAATAACTTTATACACAAAGAAAATATGCCCGCTTTACGAGGCTTCTCATAAGGATGTTTACCGTAGGGGCGATCATTGATCGACCGCGGGCTTCTATGAATGCACCTACAAACAAATTTCGGCAGAGAACTTGTTTTCTCTGCCGATTTGTGGTATAATGAGGTTAGCGAAAAGCCTCCCTCCGAGAGGGAGGTGGCACGCGTAGCGTGACGGAAGGAGCCTGCGTGACTTTTGGTTTGTGCTAACTTTATTGTTACGCGCTCTCCCTCACCCGACTTCG
>SVSP01000031.1 GCA_015064255.1 Oscillospiraceae bacterium | reverse complement strand
AGATTGAGTAAAAACAACAGGGTAGTATTTACTCAATCTTTGCTCTTGAAGGATATGAAGGCACGTTCCAGTTGTTTGCCAAAGAGGATTTAATTGCTACAGGTGCATCGGAAGAAAGCATAACAGCAGACTACACGGATAATGCATATTTTACAGTAGCTTATGTTGAGATTTACGAATACTTTGCGCAAGCTGTAAAAGCAAGCGGAGTAACAGTAGACCGTATGATTATCAAGCCGAGAACGGGAAACGTAAATACATACGACCCCAATAAATCCTTTGCCGAGTGCTTGGCAAACGCATCGAAGAAGCGATTCGAAATCCGTCTTTACGGCGAATTTGGCACTGATGGCGAGGCATGCACCAAATTGTTTATGGAACTGCAAAAACTTGATTTTACCGGAACAGTTTCGTTCTACAACATTCTGAAAGACATCAGTGACCTTACAAACGACGATTTGATGGATTATATGACGTCTAAAGATTATGTCGAAGACGCTTTCCCCATGCAGCAAATCAAATAATCGTCTCTCGCCCTCCTCTTTCAACCGTATACCACAATGTGGCAGAGTGCGTATACTATCGAAAATATGTAATGTGATTCACGGCAAAATCACGGCATTTTTCTCGTGGAACAGACAGAAACGATCAGAAATAACACCGTTTACCACCGGTTATCCCCCCTACTTAAAGAGTGGGAATGACAAGTGCAAGTCGAAAAATCTTATAAATCAAATTTTTCGAAACTCAAGACGGATCTTTGATACCGTTTTGATACAAATTACAAACAGCAACAGCAGAGGTTATCTTCTGCTGTTGTTTTTTTGGAAATATTCCTCGGCGGCACCTTTTTTACGTATTTTTAAAGCAAAATTGTCAAATATACTTGACAATATCACTGTGGTATGATAAAATCACGTTGTCAAATATAATTGACTAAGGAGGAGCTATGAACGAGAAGATGAAACAAGCCCGACTGGAAAAGAATTTATCTCAGACCGAGCTTGCTAAGAACATTGGCGTATCACGGCAGACGATTAATATGATCGAGAATGACGATTACAACCCTACGATATCGTTGTGTATAAAGATCTGCAAAGCACTTGATAAAACTCTTGATGAATTATTTTGGAGGGAATGAATATGTTTTTTGATGAACGAATTGAAAGTCAAAGCGGCAGAATATTCAGAAAAGGTATTTTGTTTGCGACAATACTTACCGCTGTATTTACTGTTTGCAAGTTCTTAAATTATCGGGAATTTGTTTTTTGGGATATATTTTCATTCTTGGCAGAAGCGACGGTCATTCTTTCGGGTGTGATCATTTTGCTAAGCGGCGAATTTTTCCGTGAGTGCTCCGAGGTGAAAGACGAAAGATATTACTCTGAAAAATACGCCTACTATAACAAAGCAGCCAAAAAGTTTCTCTTTTACAGCATAGGAGGCTTTGCGGGATCGCTACTTGTTGAACTTACATATTCGAGCACGCTTCCCTCAAACTTTCTTTTGATTTATCTTGAACTGATCGGATTTGTTTTCATTTCTTACGAGTTCAAAAAGAAGAGCATCAACTTGAATTATTCCATTATTGACAGAAATAACAGAGATTACTATGCTGCCGTTTTCAAGGGAATCGGAAAAATGGCGACGATTATCGCGGGGATCTATACTCTCCCTGCAATCTATGCACTTATTCTCGGCGGTTGGCAGATGTTTTTCGGAATTCTTTTGATTTGCCTTGAGTGTATAGTTTCTCTCGGTGTTATCTATCTTATTATCTCCCGGATAGAAAAGGTGTCAAGAAACGAGGAGGAACAAAGCGGCAAAATCTACAAATGCCTGCTCATATCTTTTTCGTTTGTTGTTGGACTCAGCGTTTTGAAGGCTTTTTCTCAAATCTGTTATTTTGCCTTTTCAACGGGGGATATACAGCACGACATTCCTCTCGGTCAGATTGCAGCCTTCTTCTCTTATGTTAACAAATATTTTGATTACTATATCAGCGCATTTCTCGGGTTGTCCGTCTCCACCGCACTCTTCCATATCGAAGGAAAGCCGAGAAAGGTTATTGCCTTGATGATCCGGTATATTTATACTCACATTATATACGGCTTCTTGAATACCGCTATATACCCAATTATTTCAAATCTTGATACAAAAATAGGCGTTGATGCAATAGTACTGATGACAAATTATGCTCACGCTACAACAATTATCTCGTATGCGATTGAGGTTTGCTTTGGTATTCTGATGACGTTACTTTTGTATGCCCTTATGAAACAATACGGATATAAAGCTTGGCCGTTCATACTCGGTATAATAATCGTTGCCTTTCAGACCGTGTGCTTTGTCTTACGTCTTGAAAACAGCGCAGCTACATACACTTCCATAGTAATCAGCGACGTTTTGCAAATGCTGTTGCTTGCGGGAGCTATGATTATCCTGAAAGGGCATCAAAAAGAGAACTGCGCAACAGAATAACTATCATTACATAAAACAACGTGAAAGTATTGTAATTACATTGTTTTTATGTTATTATTAGCGTATAGACCGATTTTCACGGAAGTGAGGAGATATTATGCAAAAAACATACTCATCCGACTCATTCAAAACCAACGTAAAATTCGACAGCAGTAAGCTTGATATAAAAACAGCCGTTCTCGAAATTTCGGTAAATGCAAACGAAGGCTTTCTCGAAAGCAAAGGGCATAAATGGCACTTCGTTCAGCCCGTGGAAATACTCGACGTATGCATAGCAGAGAAAAACACGGGCAACGGCTCTGTCGTCCGGCTTGATATCGAGCTTATCTATCAAAACGGAAGCGAGATCTGGTATATTTACCCCGAGCTTCCCTTCCTTTGTACAGAATCTCACCTTGACGGACGAATTTTCACGCTTAATACTCCGCACGTTCAGCTCACAACAGTTGAGCTTGTTGACGTAACGGACAACAACGACAGCCTTGTAAAAGAGTCTGTTCATCAGTATTACAAGACTCACAGCGCACGCGGAAATATGTTTCTCGTTGAAGACAACCTGCAAAACAGCGGACTTCTGATAGTCAAGCACTCTCCCTGCCCCGACAGCGCTGTCAGATCTGCACCCGACGGCGATCTGCGGCTTACAAAAGACGGGCAAGTCGTTTTGAACGGATGCGGATACGGTGCCGCGTACGGTATCGGCGACCCGAAAGAGCTTTTTGATCACTACAAAGAGCTTTATGCAAATATCTGCAATATTCCTAAAAAGAATTTCATTATGTCGAACACATGGGGCGACCGAAGCAGAGATAAAGCCATCAAAGAAAATTTCGTTTTGCGCGAGATCGAAGCCGCGCGTCACCTCGGAGTTGATATCGTTCAGCTTGACGACGGTTGGCAAAGCGGCTCCGTTGAAGAGATGCAGCAAAAAGGTCTTACTCTTGAGGGATTCTGGAAGTGCGATCCGAATTTCTGGACACTTGACCCAAAGAAATTCCCAAGCGGATTAAACACAATTCTTGAGAAAGCCGACGAGCTCGGAATAAAAATGGGATTTTGGTTTGCTCCCGACTCCACCGACGATTTTTCGCGTTGGGAAAACGATGCCGAGATCGTTCGTGTGCTTTCCGAAGACTGCGGCGCAAGCTATATAAAGCTCGACGGCGCGATGATAAGAAATCAAGCGTGCGAGGACAATTATTTCTCGTTTTTGAAGGCTATAAGCAAGCTCAGAGGCGGAAAACTCAACTTCAATCTGGATATCACATACGGCAAACGCCTCGGATATTTCTGCGGTATAGAATACGGCACTCTCTTCGTTGAAAACCGATACACCGACTGGAAAAATTATTATCCGCACAGAACGCTCAGAAATCTTTGGCAGCTTTCACGCTATCTGCCCGCGTCAAAATTTCAGTTCGAGGTGCTGAATATCCGCCGTAACGCGCATCTGTACGGCGACGACCCGTTAGCACCCGCAAATTACGATATAGATTGGTGTTTTGCATCGGTAATGGCTGCAAATCCGCTTATATGGATGGAAATGCAGAATTTAAACGAAGAAGACACCCAAGCGCTTCGCAAGATAATCGGTATATACAGAGATAATAGAGACGCTATGTGCGAAATGTCCGTTCATCCTATCGGAGATCTGCCAAACGGAATAGGCTGGAGTGGATTTTTCTGGAAAGGTAAAAACAGCGGCTACGTTACCATTTTCAGAGGAATTACCGACGAGGATACGCACACGTTTTCTCTTCCCGTCTGCGGAAAATGTACCGTTTTGCACAGCAACACAGATGCAGAAGTTTCCGAAACGCCCGAAGGACTCAAAGTAACACTTGGCAAAAAGCGCGGCTACGCGTTTATAAAATACGATAAATAAGATAGAAAAGCTCTTAAAAGGAGAAAAATATTATGGAAAAACTGATACAATACCGCACAAAAGAATCTCTCTACGACGGACCTTTCAACGGCAAGGTTGGCTGGCACGCCGCAGGTATGGGATACATAATCGTCACCGAAAACGGCAAGCTTATCGTAATCGACGGCGGATGCCCAAACGACACAGAGGATTTTCTCGCCCTTCTCGAAGAAAACGCAGGCGGAAAGAAGCCGACTGTTGAGCTTTGGATAATAACACACCCGCACGGCGACCACGACGGCGTACTGAACACGATAGCAAATGACCCCGATCTTCTCTCGCGCGTTGAGATAAAAGAGATCGTTTACCGCTTTCCGAATGAATTTTGCGATAAAAACGGAAATTTTGTCAATATTCAGTCAAATGAGAATATGCAGAACGTACTTTTCCTGACCGGTGCCAAGGGTCATATGCCCGAGCTTGACGAAAAGATATCTGTAGACGGTATGGAAATCCATTTTCTTTATCACGCTTATGACTGCAAATTAATAAACGGTATTGCCAACTGCAACGTATGCTCACTTATTTTCACGGTACAGGCAAAGAACAAAAAAATTATGTTCACGGGCGACGCATATATGCGCAATATGCAGGTCGTCGCGTGGCTTTACAAAGGAAAGCTCAAATGTAACATTCTTCAGATGCCTCACCACGCACTTTGCGACACGGGACTTATCGAATTTTACAAGGAAGTAAACGCCGACATAGTGCTTGAACCCACCTGCATCGCCGGCGACAGAGCTATGCACTCCGAGCTTTACTGTAATACCGAATATGCCCGTGCAAACGCTTGGGCAGAGCTTAACGCCAAAGCCGTTCACAAGACCTTTGAAGGAACGGTAGAATTCGAGCTTTAACGTCATTTTTGAAACCAACATACTAAAAGCCTTGCATTTTTTATGTGCAAGGCTTTTTATTATGCTTATTTTTCTTGATTTTGAAGTAAGAGCTTATTAAAATCGTTCTTATTACATTGACAAATTTACGATAATATGTAAAAAGCATCATTTTTACAAACAGTTACACTTTGTTTGGTCAGCTCTGTATTATGAAGAGTTTTTGTAGCATTTAAAAAATAGAGAAATTTATCGAAATTTCCCAATATTAATCAAATCTTAATCTTTTTCCATCTTTCAAATTAATAAATTTTAGGTTATAATGTAGACAGAAACTTAAAAGGAGCTACAAAATGTATAACATTCTAATTTGTGACGACGATCAGGACATTATAAATGCGCTGAAAATATATCTTGCAGATCCCAACTACAATATATTCGATGCAAACAACGGTTTCGATGCGCTTGAAATAATTTCGAGCACCGAGATTCACATAGTACTTATGGATATAATGATGCCGAATATGGACGGAATTTCGGCTATGATAAAAATACGTGAGCACAGCAACGTGCCCGTTATCCTCATCACTGCCAAAAGCGAGGACAGCGACAAAATTCTCGGTCTTAACGTCGGGGCAGACGATTATATAACCAAGCCCTTCAATCCGGTCGAAGTTGCCGCACGTGTACGGTCACAGCTCAGAAGATATCTCCAGCTCGGATCGGGCAAGATAGCTCCCAAGGTACTCACGATAGGCGGTATAGAGCTTGACGACAACGCTAAAACCGTAACCCGCGACGGACAAGCCGTTACGCTGACGCCTACCGAGTACGAAATACTGAGGTTTCTTATGTCAAACCCCGGAAAGGTGTATTCCCCGCGAGATATTTACAAAAATATATGGAAAGAAAACCCGATGACGACAGACAATACTATTGCCGTTCACATCAGGCACATCCGCGAAAAAATAGAAATAAATCCCGCTGAGCCGAGATATCTCAAAGCCGTTTGGGGACACGGATACGTTATGGAAGGAGAACACAAATGAAACATTTACACAGAACACGCTCAATGAAGATAATATGCTTTATAATGTGCATACTTATGCTCGCTATGACGGTGGCAAGTGCCTTCGGAATATACGGATTTTTCAGATTTGAAGCTTATACAAAATCCGAGCAGGAGATTTTCGACGTTCTGACCTACGATATGCTTGAAAATAATGCGTACAATATAATTTATTACGTCCTTCTTCCCGAAGCTTACAGCATAAATTACAAGTTTCCTTACGAAAACACCAAATCGAATGTGCGCTACGTGCTTATTTCGCCGGATGAAGAAGTAGTAGCCACAAACGTTGAGGGTGCTGCTGAAAAAGACAGCTCAAAATGGAAACTCTCGTTTCTTTACGAGGTTGAAGGCTGGTACGATACTTATCCTGCTTATCCCGATACAAGTTTCATAATTTCGGGCATAAATCCCATAGACCGTGTCACAGAGCAGGAGAACGTATATACACTAAAGATATACCTCAAGGAAAACTGCCCGATAGGAGATAACTATTTTTATATAAACAGCATAGTTCATATCGCGTACGCGCTCCGCTACTGGATATACGTCATAGCCGCACTTGCACTTGCTCTGTTTATAACTTTATTCATCATACTTATGCTTGCCTCGGCAAAGCGTCCCGGCACCGAAGAGCTTTACCCCGGTCCGCTTAACAAAGTACCGTTTGATCTGTTGCTTGCGCTGATCTCCCTGCCGTTCATCACTGCAATATATATTCTTGACCTCTACTGTCACAGTCAGACTATGCTGATTATATCGATCGCTCTGCTTATAGCATTCGGCGTCATAGCTTTCTTCGGAATTTGTATGAGTATCTCCGCACGAATAAAACAGAATAATCTGCTCAAAAACACGCTCTGCCGGATGATAATCGTGCTTTTGTGGAAGATGCTCAAGCTGATCGGAAAAGGTCTTAAATGGATCGGAAAAATGATAAAGAATGGCGCGATCTCCCTGTTTTTGCTCGTTATGAGTATTCCTCTCATATGGAGAACGCTCTTTGCCGTGATCGTTTGGGTTGCTCTTGACGTTTTGATAATGAATTTTGCTTTTTCGGGAAAAGATATTACGGTATTCATTCTGATAGCAAAAGACCTTATCTTCGTGCTGACGGCTCTTTACGGAGCTCTATTTATGAGAAAGCTTCAAAAAGGCGGAAACGCTCTTGCAAACGGTGATCTCAGCTACAAGACCGACACGTCGATAATGTTCTGGGACTTCAAAAAGCACGCTGAAAATCTCAACAGCATTGCCGACGGAATGGCAAAAGCCGTTGAAGAGCGTCTCTCAAGCGAGCGTATGAAAGCCGAGCTTATCACCAATGTATCTCACGACATAAAAACACCTTTGACCTCTATTATAAACTACGCAAGCCTTATTCACGAGGAAGAATGTTCCTCCAAAAAGCACAAGGAATACTCCGAGGTGCTGACAAGAAAATCCGAGCATCTGAAGCGACTTCTCGATGACCTTGTAGAAATTGCCAAAGCCACCACGGGAAATCTTGACGTAAATCTCACTCCCTGCGACGCAGGTGTTCTGCTTACACAGACCATAGGCGAATTCGAGCAGAAATGCCGTAGTGCAGAGCTTGAGCTTGTGACAAACCAATGCGAAGAAAAAATAACGATAATGGCGGACAGCAGAAGAATTTGGCGCGTTTTCGAAAATCTTATGAACAATGCCTGTAAATATTCACTTCCCGGCTCGCGAGTATATCTCACTCTCGTTAAAGAAAACAACGAAGCTCTCTTTATTTTCCGAAACACTTCGAAAAACATTTTGAACATCTCTCCGAGCGAGCTGATCGAAAGATTCGTCCGCGGAGATTCCTCGCGAAGCACCGAAGGAAACGGTCTCGGACTTTCTATCGCTCAAAGTCTTACCGAGCTTCAAAACGGAACTATGGACGTCGTTATCGACGGAGACCTCTTTAAGGTAACTCTTAAATTCCCGATAATTTAACCCAAACAAAAATCCCGGACTCTTCTAAACGAGTTCGGGATTTTTTGAGGAGAACGCACTTAAGAATCTCCAAAAACCTTACTAAAAATAAATATTACTTTATTCGAAGGGTGCAGTTTGCGGTTTTCGCTAACTCAAAGCCGTCCCCTTGAGGGGAGGGTGGCAACCAAAGGCTGACGGATGAGGCGAACCCGCCCAACAAACATTATCAAGAAAACTTCCTTAAAGGGCGTTAAAAACGTATTTATCGAGTCTGTCAAAGGCTTCCTTAATGCGCGAGAAAGGATGCGCAAGATTTACTCTCAGGTGGCACGGTCCGTGGAACATTCTTCCGTCCTGAAAAGCAACGCCTACATCCCACGCCGCTTTTTCTATATCGTCAAGCGTTTTTCCGTGCTTTTCACACCACTTCGTGCAGTCAAGGAAGAGCATATAAGTTCCCTGAGGCTTCGATACCTCAACGCCGTCAAAATGCTTTGCTATATAGTCGCAAGCGTAGTTGACGTTTCCTGTAATAACCTCGCGAAGCTCGGCCAGCCACTCGTGCCCCTCATCCTTGTACGCACCGATAAGAGCGTACATTGAGAGCACATTCATAGAATTATACACCGAAAGCGATGCCTGCTTATTAACTCTGTCGCGCAGCCACTTGTTGTAAATTATATGATAGCTTCCGACAAGTCCTGCAAGGTTGAAGGTCTTTGTAGGAGCATATGCCGCAACGGTACGCATTTTTGCATCTTCGCTTATGCTCTGAGTCGGGATATGCTTATGTCCGCCGAGGATAATATCAGACCATATTTCATCGGAAAATACGAAAACCTCGTGCTTCTTGAATATTTCCATCGCCTTTTCGATTTCCCAACGCTCCCAAACGCGTCCGCAGGGATTGTGCGGCGAACAGAAAACTGTTGCGTGGATATTATGTCTTACGATTTTTTCTTCCATATCGGCAAAATCCATACGGTAAATGCCGTTTTCGTCCTTTACAAGAGGCGAATGGATTATATTATATCCGTTATTTTCTATTGTACCCGTAAATCCCGTATATGTAGGCGAGTGAAGAAGAACGTTATCACCCTTCGAGCAAAGAACGCCGAGTGTTGATATAACGCATCCGAGAACGCCGTTTTCATAGCCTATATGCTCGCGTTTGAGCTCGGTAACGCCGTTTCTTCTCTTTTGCCAATCGATAATAGAATCAAAATATTCATCGCGTGCCGGAAAATATCCGAAAGCGGGATGGCTTATACGCTGTGTGATAGCCTCTGTGACAGTCGGAACAACGGGGAAATTCATATCTGCGACCCACATAGGAATTACATCAAAGCCTTCCTTTGGCTTATTGGGTGCAGCGCCTCCCGTTCCGAGAGAATCTACCGCGATAGCATCCTTGCCGACGCGGTTCATAACAGTAGTAAAATCGTACTTCATTTATTTTATACCTTTCGAAACATCTTGATTTTCGTAAATTTTCACATTTTAAGGATAACATTT
Source organism: Oscillospiraceae bacterium (assembly GCA_015064255.1). Classification (GTDB taxonomy): domain Bacteria; phylum Bacillota; class Clostridia; order Oscillospirales; family CAG-272; genus SIG672. The sequence goes on along the minus strand of SVSP01000031.1, from coordinate 16,863 downwards.
TTGTTGCGGAATGTCAAGTGAATTATCGAAAAGGTTTTAAATTTTATTTCCACATATCACAAAGCTTCGGATTTAAAAAAACGGGCATACCCAAAATCAGGTATGCCCGTAATTTGTTTTCGATTATTCTTCGATAGCAGCTTTCTTGGAGAAAATCTCGTAATATCTCTTAGGATCGAACTTGAACTTACGCTGGTATGTAAGAAGTCCGTTCTGCTCCTGCTCAACGTCTGTGAGCTGTGTATAGCAGTATGCAAAGATATAAGGATTGTCAAGAAGTGCATCTGTAAGGCCCTTAAGACGTGCGAAAAATTCGTCTTCATCTGCTACTGCCTTACCGTAACCCCAAGCAGTATTATCGCTCTTATCAACCCAGCCGATTCCGCCGTATTCACTTACGAAAACGGGAAGTGCAGGATTGTACTGCTGTCTGTGAGGATTCATTCTCTTGAGCTGGTCGTTTATAATGCCTTCGCCGATCTTTGCATAATTTTCCTTAAAAATCTCAGGATTCTGCTCATAGTCGTGAACGTCGTGGATATCTGTGCGCTTTGTGGGGAAAGATCCGCTTGATGTGATAACAGGGCGAGTCTTGTCTATAACCTTTGTAACATCATAAACTGTGTCAAGGAAGATATTACTCTGCTGTCTGCCGAACTTATCCCAAGTTTCGTTTGTAGGGCACCAACCGATTACCGAGGGGTGAGAGAAGTCGCGTTCGATTTCTTCGAGCCATTCGGGAAGGAAGTTGTAGATATTGTTCTCAATAGTGTGGTCAAGTCCCCAGTTGCCTGTTTCTGCCCATACCATATATCCGTGGCGGTCAGCATGATAGAGGAATCTCGGTTCAAATACCTTCTGGTGGAGTCTTGCGCCGTTAAATCCGCAGCTCATAGAAGCTTCTATATCAAATACAAGCGCATCATCTGTGGGAGCCGTGATAATTCCGTCGGGATAGAAGCCCTGGTCGAGAATAAAACGTCCGAATACGGTCTTGCCGTTAAGCTGAAGTCCGTGTTCCTTTGTAACAGAAACTTCGCGAAGTCCGAAATATCCGTCCATTATATCGGTCTTGCCATCCTTTGTAAGCTTGAATACGAGGTCATAGAGGCGACCCTGTCCGCACTCCCAAAGATGCTTTTCAGCGAGAGCGATATCAACTGTTGTCGAAAGCGAGTTTACATTCGAGCACGCCTTACCCATAAGCTTGCCTTCATAATATGCCTCAACCTCGAGTGTTGCACCGATAGCCTTATCGCTTGTGAAAACGTCAAGAGATACAGAGGGATTGGAAATGTTAGCAAATACCTTATAGGACTTAACGTATGCGCTCTCTACTGCTTCAAGCCAAACTGTCTGCCAGATACCTGTTGTTCTTGTATAGCTGCATCCGAATGAGCCGAGTCTCTGCGACTGCTTACCTGCAACCTGTGCATTGGAGCGAATATCGTCAACCGCGTAAACTGTAACGTAGTTATTTTCTTCCTTAAGCTTGTCTGTAATGTCAAACTGGAAAGATGTATAACCACCTCTGTGGTCACCTACTGCAACACCGTTTACATAAACTGTAGTAGCATAGTCGCACGCGTCGATATGGAGGATAACTCTCTTGCCTACCCACTCTGCAGGAATGTCGAGGTCACGTCTGTACCATACAGCGTTCATAAAATCGGTAATTCCTACGCCTGAAAGTACACTTTCGGGAGAAAAAGGAACTGTGATCTTCATATCAAGACTATCTCTTGTGAAGAACTTCTTTTCAACGCCGACTTTAGCGTTGTCGATCTCGAAATCCCACTGACCGTTAAGATTTATCCAATCGTTTCTCTTTCGGTCAGGACGCGGATGTTCGTTTCTTGGAATGTTATTCATAATAATTTTTCCTTTCGCATTTTCATTTATATTTGAAAATATTATTTATTTTGCATATTTTAAACAAATATCACCGAGAAGTCCCGACGGAGCAAGTTGCAGGAAATATGAAAATCCGTCGCGTATCTTCTGTGCGAGTGTATTCGATACTACAACTACCGCCTCGTTTTGTTCTTCGGAAACTGCATCTGTAATATCAAAGATATACGGTGCGCTTATTCTTATGCCGCAGTCCTTACCGTTTACAGTAAGCTGTGCATTCTGTCCCACGCGTCCGAGGTCGATAAAGATCTTGCCGTCTTTTTCGCACTCGAAATTAAACGTATATCTCATCTTACCCGAGAAATCGGGTTTGAAATCGGGAGAGTTTACATTAAAGAGCTTATCAAATTTTCCGCAAGTCTTATAATCCGAAAGGTTTTCGCTCTCTGCTATCTCAAGCTCAAAGTTCGGAGAAAGCTTTACGATGTCAGTAAAGATTATTTCTTCACCAAGTCCTGCCTTGTCACCGAAAACGACTATCTGCGACTGGTTGGGTAGTAGCTTCAGCGAAAGCTTTCCGTCCGATGCAACTCCCGATGTAAATATATCCGTAAGAATATCAAGACGGGCATATTCGCCGCTGCAAGGAAGTATAACTTCGGTATCTACGGTCTTACTGTAATCCTCGTTTGCGAACATAAATATATCTTTTCCGTCGCGTGTGCAGTGATATATTCTCAGCTTCGGGTAGCCGTCTTCTACGATAACGTCTGTCATTCCCTCTTCTTTCATTTTGCAAACGAGATCGTCCTCATCAAGCACTTCTCCGCTGAACTTCGCGTTTTCGGGCATTGAGCGCATAAAGTAAACGGGAAGTCCTTCATTCTTCAGTTTTTCAAGAATACCGAGCAGTACTTCCGGCATATGGTCCGCGTACGGCACGATAAGGCAGTCAAAGCTTTCTTCTCTTATGCAAAGCTTGTTATCCTTAACGCTTGCTCTTTCTCTTAAAGCGTCCATATCGACGATATCATAGTCTATATGGTTATCGTAAAGTCTTGTTGCGACAGGCTCCATATTCGACGCATTCCCGAATCTGCTCGCCCATTCGCCGTGAACGTGGTAAAGTATTGCCGCATTTGCCTTGTGTGTGGCATCCGACAAAATGTGCGCCGCCTTGTTTGTATATTTCATCAAAGCGCAGAACGCTTCAAAGCTCGGGTCGTGACCTTCTGCGCCCATATGCGGCGGACAGTCGCGGTCGGGATAAGTCGGGCTGAATGCGTGCGGAACAAATCTGTTTATACCGCGCACAAGAAGGTGGTCTATGAGGAATTTCATCATAGCAGAGTCTTCGCCCCAGCCGTAAGCTCCGAACACCTCGCACATCGCTCTTCCCTTCATTTCGGGAGTCTGGTGCGCGAGAGATGCGCCGAGCTTTGCAAGAATATATTCGTAGAACGAGCCTGCACCTACGCCCGTCGCGCAGGTAACCGTATGCAGATAATCAGCCATTCCGGGCATTACCTGATGAAGAACGATATCTATTCCACTCATATCCTGCCAACGCAGTGCTCTGAAATAATGACCTACGCCGCCTCTCATATGGCAGTTCATATCTTCGATAATATGTCCGATATATTCTACTCCGTGAGCGTGGCACCAATCGGCTATCTGTTTATTAAAGCACTCGCTGTAAAGCTCTGTTATCGAGTCCATATATGCGTGGCGAAGCTCCGACTGAATATCCCCGTTTTCGCCGTCCTCATACCAGAGGAGATTAAGATATTTCGTCGGGTCATAGCCGAGCTTTTCTGTCATCTTTTTAAGGACGTTTTCATTCCACGGAAGCGCAAGAGAATGCTTTCCTATCCTCGCTTCGTAAAATCCGAAGTCAAATCTTTCTTTTCCGAAGACCTGATTGCCGAATTCAGGCTCGTCCGAGAAGAATCCGACGAAAGTATTTCCGAAATATTTAGCATAGCGTTCATAGTGTCCTTCATAGACCGCATCTATAAGCACCTTGACCGACTCTGGATTTATCATATCAATATAGTCGGGCCGACCGCCTCTGCGCGATTTGTAGTAAAGGAAAATACGCCATACGCCTTCGGGAATATCCCAGGTAAGGAAATTTCCGTGTATTTTATCGGTAAGCTCTACCGCGGTATCCGCTATACAGCTTTCAAAATTATCCGCGCGTCTTTTATAAGCGTAAGCCGCCACGAGAATATTATCGTCATTATCCTTATCGACGATTATTGAAGTATCGTAAGCCGCACCGACAACGTCAACGTGTCGCTCTATAAGCTCCCACTGGCGAAGCTCGGGATATTTTTTCTTTATCATTCCCGCAGCGTGTCCCGTAGGAAAGTGATCGTCGTCAAGAAGCCAGACCTTCATACCGCGCTTTTCGGCTTCCTCGAGAATAATATCCATATCGCGCCACCAGCTCTCGCCGAGAAAATCGGGGTGCGGACGCGACTCTACGCACAAAGCCTTACAGCCGCTGTCATATATTCTTTGAATCTGCTCGGGAATACGGTCTGTATGATTTCCGTGCTGCCAATAAAACGGAAAAAGATAATTATCTTCTTTATCGCGCAAAACGTCGTACAGTTTTTTATCCATTCTAATCCTCATAAATTTTATAATATTTCAAATGATATGTCAACAAATTGTCCGAAAAATATAAAATATCCGTTTTATTTGAATTTGTTTCTTAAAGCTGTGCAAGGAAGGAGAAGGTTGCATCATCCGCGCCCTTTATTCCTTCGTGACCGTAGTCGGGGTAAACAATAACGTCCTTTTCCGAGGTTATCTTATTGTAAGCGGCAAACTGTGTCGAAGGCGGGCAGGTAGTATCGAGAAGACCTGTCTGCATAAGCACCTTTGCGCGTATTCTCGGAGCGAGGAACTGTATATCAATATATCCGAGCTTTTCAAAGATCTCGTCTTCTCTTGCGTGAGTAGGATCAAAATTACGGAAGTAATAACGAAGTCCCTCATACGCACCTCTGTCAAGGTCCATATCCCATACTCTCTTATAGTCCGAAAGATAGGGATACATCGTGGCACAGAGCTTTATTTCGGGAACGAGAGCCGCACACGCAACTGTAAGTGCGCCTCCCTGTGAGCCTCCGAAAGTACCGATGCGTTCTTCGTCAACGTAATCAAGAGCCATTACGATACGTGCAAGCATAGCGGTATCGAGGAAAAGGTCGCGGCAAAGAAGATCTTCGGGCTCGCCGTCAAGTCCGCGCACAAAAGGAGTTGTATACGTCGTACCGGTAAGACCGCCTATATCCTGAGAAAGTCCGCCCTGTCCGCGGCTGTCGAGAGATGCTATGCAGTAGCCCTGCGAAACGTAAGGAAGCATAGCGCTCCACGAAAGTCCCGAGCCGGAAAGTCCGTGGAAATGGAGAACTGCGGGAATTTTGCCTTCAAAATTCTTCGGACGCGCGAATTTCGCGTATATCGTTGCATTTTTAGTGGATTTAAAACGAAGCTCGAAGCATTCTGCGATATTTGATGCAAAATCATAGGGAGCGAAGTCAGCCTTCGGGTCGATAGAATTCATTTCTTCAAGCGAACGGTCCCAGAATTCATCAAAATCTGCGGGACGGGGATTTCTTCCCTGATACACTTTAAGTTTATCAAGCGGCATATCTATAAGCGGCATAATATTACCTCCAAGTAATAATTTTTTTCAAAAATATTATATCAGCGATGAAAAAATATGTCAATAGCTTTGGAAGAATTCAAAAAAATTTCCCCGCGCGGTGGCGCGGGGGAATATACTCAATTCTCTTTTTTTACTATCTTTCCGTCAAGAGGTTTGTAGTCCATAATACCGTATCCTTCTCCGTAAGTATTTATTACAAGAAGTTCGCCTGTATCGGCAATATCATCACGGCTTATTTCGGCATAATGCAGATCATTATTACCATCATCCGTTCCCAGAGCACCCGGATCACAATTTTGATATCCCGTCATAACAGGATATAGCTTGCCGTCTTTTTCAATAATAGCGGAAAATTCAATAAATCTTGATGACGATCTATGCTTAAACTCAAAAAAGAAGAGCGCTTTTGTTTCGAAAAAATCGCTTGTGTAGTTGTCTTTGAGGTTTAATACGTTATCAGGATCAAATGCTGAAAGTTCATCAACAGATTCTATTATAAAAACATCAGGATATCTTAATTTTAAAGGATTGTGCACATAACCTTTGTGTGTAAAGTCAATTGATTCGTAAATCTTTTCTTCCGAACCTTCGGGTGTTTTATCTTCACTACTTTCGGGTGTTTTACTTTCACTACTTTCGGGTGTTTTATCCTCTTTGGGCATCTCGGACTTACATCCGAATACCGAAACGGCTAATAATGAGAGAAGCAGAATAAGTGCTATTAGTTTTTTCATACATTACCTCCATACTTTGTCATATATATACGTATTAAGCGAATTTTTAATGTTTTTATTCATAACTTAAGTTTAATTAATTTTATAATTTTTCGACAGAATCATACCCTCTCAGTAGGGGTCGGCGCCTACGACGACCCGTTTGAATTCTCGTCAAGGTATGCGGGTCGCCAAGGGCGTCGACCCCTACAAATAAAATTCTCGGTAAACACAAAAGCGCATAAGCCGCCTGTCGATAAGTCTTCGGCTCATGCGCTTTTCTTGGTAATTTTAAGTTTTTGCCTCCAAGAAACACATGGGGGAACTTTCCGAAGACCGTTATATTTGATATTTTTCATATCACGATCTCCTTTTAGATATTTTTATATCTTTCATACTTTTTACACCTATAATATAGCATATTTTACTCATTTTGTCAACACTTTTTCCTACCCCCCCGATTTTTGTATGAGTATACAAATAGTTCGGCTGAATTTTGTGTAGCTTGACTACAAATACGCATAGCAAATAAAATCCTGCTAAATATTTCATTTTTGTGTTGTAAACTGTGTTTTTTTGTGTTATAATTATTTATATCGTAATTTGGAACCTGCCGAACACAATATGAGGTATTATACTATGAAAATTTTAATGATTCTACTCTGCAAGCTTCTCGTTTTTGTCGGCAAGCTTGTAAACAAGGGCTCAAGCCTGCCCGGAAAAATAGTTCTGAAGCTCTGCCCCGATATTCTTAAGAGAATAACTCTTCCGAAGTACGTTATCGCGGTCACGGGCTCGAACGGTAAGACTTCAACGGTTGAAATGATAGCAAACGTTATGACCGAAAACGGCTTGAACGTGGTATGGAACAAGGAAGGAAGCAATCAGACCGAGGGTGTCACTACCCTGCTTCTCAAAAACTGCGACCTTCACGGCAGCGTAATGGGCGACGTTGTCGTGCTTGAAAGCGACGAGCGTTATGCCCGCCACACCTTTAAGCACATAAAGCCCACTCACTTTGCAGTCACAAACCTTTACAGAGATCAGCTTACGAGAAACGTGCATCCTTTCTGGATATACGATATCATAAAGGACGCCGCCGACCTTATCCCCGACGCTGAACTCATACTTAACGCAGACGATCCCATCGTTTCTCTTCTCGGAAAGGGCCGCGGCAAGGTACGTTACTTCGCTATGGCGAAAAACGCTTACTGCTCGGATCAAACCGACGCACTCTACAACGACTGCACCTACTGCCCCGTATGCGGCGCACCGCTTAGCTACGAGTATTTCCACTATGCACACCTCGGAAAATTCTACTGCGAAGCCTGCAAATACTCTTCCGCCGAGCCTGAATACGTGGTTGACAGCGCCGATCTTGAAAACAAGCGCATATCTATCTGCGGTCAGAATATCGAGCTCGCATTTGCAAGCAGATACAACGTTTACAACCTCTGCACCGCGTTTGCAGTATGCAGTATCGTTGGTATAGAGCACAAAAAGATCGCATCCTCGCTCAGCTCGTTTATTATGAAGAACGGAAGAGTCGTACGCTTTAAGGCGGGGGAAAACGAAGGTACTCTTATAACCTCAAAGCACGAAAACTCTACCTCTTACAATCAGAGCCTTGAATACGTATGCGCATCGAAGGAAAAATTCACACTTGCAATAATCGTTGACGCGATAAGCAGAAAATATTACACGACCGAAACGAGCTGGCTTTGGGATATAAGCTTCGAAAAGCTTGAAAATTCAAATGCCGAAAAGATACTTCTCTGCGGAAATTACGCATACGACCTCGCCGCACGCTTCGAAATGACAAGCATCGACCCTGCAAAGATAAAGATCCTTCCCGACCTCGACGAAATGGGAAAGGAAATTTCTTCTCCGAGCGACTCGGCGCTTTACGTTGTCACCTGCTTCTCCGACAAGGAAAAGCTCTTCAGCAGAGTTCAGATCTTAAACAACTAATTTAGCAAGGTAGCAAGAATATGAAAGAAATCAAATTACTTCATTTGTTTCCGAAGCTTCTCTCGCTTTACGGCGAATACGGAAACGTTAAAATCATAGAAAAAAACCTCAAAGACAAAGGTTACGAGGCAAATATCACCGAATATGAAATACTCAGCGATGAAAATATCGATATTTCCGAATTCGACTTTATTTACGTCGGCTCGGGCACGGAAAAAAATCTTATCGAAGCATCTGAAAGACTCCTTCCTCACAAGGAAGCTTTTTGCGAGTTTATTTCGTCTGACAAGTGCGTTCTCGCAAGCGGAAACGCTATGACTCTCTTCGGAAAAACGTTGAAGCTCAAGGAAAAAGAGTACGAAACGCTCGGTGCCTTCACTTACACGTCCGAAATTTTCACGGACAAGCGTTTTCAAGGCGATATTCTCACCGATGACAACAATATCTTCGCGTCAAAGCTCATCGGATTTATAAACACGTCCGCAATATACAGCGGCATCGAAACGCCTCTTACAAACAATCTGCTCGGAGCAAAGCTCGGAAATGACAAAGCTTCGGGCGGTGACGGATTTATCTCGGGAAATTTCATCGGAACACAGCTTATCGGACCTATCGCTGTTAAAAACCCGAATGTTCTTGCAAAAATCTGCGAAATGATAACCGGCGAGAGCTTTTATGCCGATGCTCAGTCAAACTGCGCTCTCGCGTATGCACGCGGTCTTTCCGCACTTGAAGAAAGATTATTTTCTTACAGAAAGGATTAAAACACTATGTCAGGTCTTTATATCGAAGTTTTTTCGGGATTTTCATCCTATGACAAGCTTCTTCCTATGGCAAAAGAGGTCGGATACGACGGTTTCTTCACAAACTGCGATTATGCAAACGATATCGAAACAATGACGTATTGCAGAAAGCTCGGTGACAGCTTGGGACTTATATATGAAACCTCACACTCTGTTATCGAAGGCAGTAATACGATATGGAACGAAGGTATTGAAGGCGACAAATTTATAGACGTTCTGAAGTTCAACACCGACAACTGCGCAAAGCTCGGAATTCCTATTCTTGTAGTTCACGTACAGCCGAATTTCAGGCAGGGCGCAAATTTTGATATCGGGATCAAAAGATTTGCCGAGCTTGTGCGCTATGCAAAATCAAAAAATGTTAATATTGCCTTTGAAAATATAGGTTCACCCGAATTTCTTTACAAAACGCTCGACGTTTTCGATAACAGCCACGTAGGATTCTGCTATGACAGCGGCCACGAAGCCTGCTGTACAAAGGGCGAGCATTATCTAAAAAAAGTCGGCAACAGACTTATGTGTACTCATCTTCACGACAACGACAACAAAAAAGATCTGCATATGATTCCTTTCGACGGCGAGATCGGATTTGATACCGTTATGCGCGAGCTTAAGGAATGTGCATATAAGGGAAATATAACCCTCGAGCTTTCGTATGACAGATATGCCGACACGTATTCAAAATACGATTTTCTCAAAAAGAGCTATGATGTAGCTCGGAAGATAAAAAATTTTGTAAACTCATAAAAAACAACCCCATAGACAAAAATGACAGAGAAATATCATTTCTCTGTCATTTTTATTATAATAACGGTTATCTATAAAATCTCGCGCAAAGCGAATATCGACACCGTTTCATTTTATCTCGTTATATCTTCTTGCAACCTCGATCATATCGGCAAGCATCTCGTCCCTGCGGCTCGCGTCGCGAAGCAGAAGCGACGGATGATATACGGCTGTCATATCGTACTGTCCTTTTTTTACCCACTTCCCGTGTTCTTTAGTTATTCTGTAATCGGGCGAAATAAGGCGCATCGCCGATATTCTTCCGAGGCAGACTATCATTTTCGGCTTTATAAGTCTTACCTGCTCGCGAAGATAATCTATGCACACGTCCTGCTCTTCGGGAAGAGGATCGCGGTTTTGGGGCGGACGGCATTTGAGTATATTGGCTATGTAGACCTCATTCCGATCTATTCCGACCGCTTCAAGATATTTGTCAAAGAGCTTCCCTGCGGCTCCGACAAAGGGTATTCCCGTTTTATCCTCTTCGCCGCCCGGAGCTTCGCCGACAAACATCAGCTTTGCTTCTCTGTTTCCCGTACCGAAAACAAGCTTCGTTCGCGTTTCTCCAAGCGGACAGCGTTTACAGCTTTCACAGCTTGATTTAAGCTCATCCCACGTCATATTTATGGCAATTCCTTTCTTTATCTCTATGTAAAGCTATCGGCATCGTACTCGCAAAAGGTGCAGAAAATATTTACTTCGGTATCCGCACTTCCGAACATTTCGAGCTTTACTCTTTGCCATTCCCGTTTTCGTGCGCTCCCAACAGCCTCGGAAAGCATACTGCGAAGTGATTTTCGGCTTTTCGGGTCGGAAATATCAAATTTCCCGTTTGGCAGATATTTTGACAGTTCGTTTTTTTCAAAGACTATCAGCAGAGATTTTTCGTTTATTTTGGTAGTTGTCAAGGTTATTTTAGTCCTTTCTCTTTTTTATATAGAGAAAGTATAACTCTTTTAACCTCAAATGTGAATACCAAAATTTCTGTAAATACAGCGTTTTTATGTCTTTTTTGACAGTAAAATCCTGTATTAAAGGTCTTTTTCGTCCGCTTTTAAATAAATATATTTTTCTTTTACCGATTCCTTTATTTTGTCGCAGGCAAACACGAAGATAACCGCCCAGCATATACGGAGCGCAAAGTCAAATATCCAAAGATTTATCTCCGCCGTAACGAAAATAAGCTGGCAAGCTCCGAGAATCGCGGAAGCTGTTCCCAAAACGACCGTGAGTGTTATCCAAAGCCTTTCAACAGCGGTAGAACGAAGAATGACTTTCATATCGTGGCACTGACCAAGCTCGTATATCGGTTTTCCGCCGTGTCTTATAAGCATTTTCGCAAGTATTTTACCTGCCAAAACAAGCACCGAAACAAAGGCAAGTGATTCTATCACGTAAAGCACGCACATAATTGTAAAACTATTTGTTATCTCCTCATTAGAGCCGAGATATGCTGCTATCTGCTGACCGTAACCGAGAGCAAGTCCGACCTCTGTCGAAGAGGAAACTATATATTTTTTGGTAAAGAAGAATGAAAATCCCCAGCTTACCGACGACAAAGCAAAATACAGATAGGACAAGACAATTCCTGCCTTCGCACCCTTGCCGAATATTTTCTTGACCTTTGAGAAAGCGAGTATAAAGAAAAATGCTCCGAGCATATGCGGAATATAGTTTATTCCGTCGAGCTTTATTTCGATCGAGCATACTGCCGCCGCAAGGAAAAGCATCAAAGCGGAAAGCACAACGCGTCTTTCGACAAGCTGCGGGCTATTTTCCTTATAGCTGTAATATTTTTCACAGAGCGACAAGATATATTCTTCGTCGGAAAGTACTTTTTTAAGGTATTTTCGTGTAAAAATATACCATACTATACCCACGGCAAGTGCGATCACAAAAAAGATTGCCATCAGAGGAAGTCGAAGCTTTGCAAAGCTGACTATTCCTGTATCGGTTACGGTACCGTAATCCTCGCTTGAAAGGCTTGTCATTTCGGGAAGAAACGCCGCAAGAGGCTTAAAGCAGATAAAGATGAGGGTAAACGTTTTTATTTTGTCGTATCCGTTAAACACAGACACACCCGCGCCTCTTTCCGCGCTGTAATAAAAGCCTTCGAAGAGCGTCGAAAAGGATACAAGTCCGTAAAAGATCTCAAGACAGCCGAAAACAAAGGAAAGAAGCAGAAGCCATGTTATCTCCGATGCCGAAATTATAAAAAGAACGGGAAGAGATACCGTCTTAAGCACGGATATTATTGCGAATTTACGGAAATTTTCCAGCGAGTCGTTAAACTGCGGATATATCTGCGAAATATTGTAAAGCCCCTTCATTATAAACAGGCATCCGATAAAATCGGGAAGAATATCGATTATATTTATATCCGGGTTCATTATAAAAACAAGACCCCAAAGTAAATATTTCAGTCCGAGTTCAGAAGGTGTCATTTAAACTGCTCCCTTTTTGTTTATAGTTTCTTTGACAAGCCGAGTTTAGTCGTCGTCCTCGTCTTTTCCAGCATTCATAAGCTTTTTTCTGAGCTTTTCAAGCGGATGCTCCTTTTCGGAAGTGTCCTCTCCCTCGTATCCAACCTGACGGTAGAAGGAGAAAACAAGCGCAAGCACCGTAATAAGCTGAACGTAGAAAAGAAGTGCCGTTCCGAAAAATACCACCGACGGTACTGATATATTTCCCGCCGAAGTGACGGTAAATACGCTCTGAAGCAAATAATATGCAGCAGATATCACCGATACTGCGGTCGTTTTCTTTGCAAGAGAATAAAGCTCAAGCGAATTTGCAAGCTCTCTGAGTCCGCTTGTAAGGAAAAGCATCGCTGCAAGCATAATCGGATTTTTAATATATCCGCAGATCATAATAAATAGGCCCATGCTTTCAAGTCCCGCGGGATAAGCAAAGCGCATTACTGCCGCTGTTATCTGTCCGGCAAGCAAAACACCGCCCAAAACCGACAAAGCAACTGTTATCCACGCAAAAATATTAAGATCTCTTGAGCTTTTGCGAAGATGCTTCATTGATCTGTACATACAAAGATATCCGAGAATATCAGGAAAAATATCAAGTCCGATACCGTATGCTTCGCTTATCGTCCAGCCGGTATCAAGCATCATCATAAATCCGAAAAACAGAAGTCCGAATCCCATATCTTTCTCCACTTTCTCCACGCCGAAATTTTCGGCAAACCAAAAATCGTCAAAATTTTAAAATCAGTCGTCGTTCAAGCCGCAGCATTTTTTATATTTCTTGCCGCTTCCGCAGGGACAAGGATCGTTAGGATTTACCTTTACCTTGCGTACGGGTGCGTTTTTCGGCTTCTGTTTCTTTTCGCCCTCACCGCCGGCAAAGCCTTCTCCCGTTACGACAGCGACCTTCTTACGTTCAACGTCCTGATTGGGTCTGAGCGAAAGAACAGCCTTTACCGTGTCCTCGCGGATAGTGCCTATCATAGCCTCGAACATTTCACTTCCCGCTATACGGTATTCTATAACAGGATTACGCTGTGCGGCAGACTGAAGTCCTATGCTGTCGCGCAGGTCCGCCATCGCGTCGATATGCTCCATCCACTGACGGTCAACGCTGCGAAGAAGTATTCTTCTTTCAAATTCGCGCATAAGATCGTATCCGATGATCTCGTCTTTCTTTGCGTAGATTTCGAGAGCTTTATTTATAATGATCTCTTCAAGTGCATCTCTCTTAAGAGTGCCGAGTGCCTCTGCGGAAAGCTCTTCGTCTTCGTCTGTTATAACAAATCCCTTGAGATCCTCGCGAAGTCCGTCTATATTCCACTTCGAAGAGTCGTCGTCAGCGCAGTAGAAATCGACAGAAGACTCGACAAACTGTGTTATCATCTCTTTTATCTTTTCGGAAATGTTTGCGCCGTCAAGCACTTCACGTCTCTGATCGTATATAAGCGTTCTCTGCTGATTCATTATATCGTCGTAAACGAGGACGTTCTTTCTTCTTTCAAAGTTTGCGCTCTCGTGACGCTTCTGTGCATTTTCAAGAGTATTTGAGAGGAGCTTAGCATCTATCGGAGTATCCTCGTCAAGACCGAGAGTATCCATCATACGGTAGATACGTTCTCCTCCGAAGAGTCGCATAAGATCGTCCTCAAGAGATACGAAAAATCTAGATTCACCGGGGTCGCCCTGACGTCCTGAACGTCCGCGGAGCTGGTTATCTATACGTCTGCTTTCGTGGCGCTCCGTACCGATTATGAAAAGACCGCCCGCGTCACACACCTGTTTTGCCTCGGGTGCGATCTCTTCTTTATACTTATCCATAAGATTATGGAATACCTCTCTCGCCTCAAGCACCTCAGGCTCAACCTTAAGCGAAGTACCTGCCGCAAGACCTATGATATTATCCTCGTATCCCATACGCTGCATTTCCTGCTTTGCAAGGAATTCGGGGTTACCGCCGAGCATAATATCTGTACCGCGTCCCGCCATATTTGTCGAAATCGTTACCTTGCCGAGCTTACCAGCCATAGCAACGATCTCTGCTTCCTTTTCGTGATGGCGCGCGTTAAGAACGGTATGCTTTATACCCTCTCTCTTAAGAAGCTCGGAAAGTATTTCCGATTTTTCTACCGAAACGGTACCTACAAGAACGGGCTGTCCCTTTGCGTTACATTCTTTTATCTGCTCTATAACAGCTCTGAATTTACCTCTGACAGACTTATAAACGACGTCGTTATGGTCAAATCTTATCATAGGCTTGTTCGTCGGTATTTCAACGACGTCAAGACCGTATATTTCTCTGAATTCTTCGTCCTCTGTAAGAGCCGTACCCGTCATACCCGAGAGCTTTCTGTACATACGGAAATAGTTCTGGAAGGTTATCGACGCAAGAGTTCTGTTCTCTTTTTCTATCTTAACGTGCTCTTTTGCCTCGATTGCCTGATGAAGTCCATCAGAATAGCGGCGTCCGGGCATAATTCTTCCCGTAAAGGAGTCAACTATCATTACCTTATCGTCCTTTACGATATAGTTATCGCCGTTTTTCATAACGCCGTGAGCCTTAAGAGCCTTATTTATATGGTTTGCAAGGTTTGTATTTTCGGCATCCGAATAGTTTGCAAGTCCGAAATGAGCCTCTGCTCTTTTTATACCCTTCGCGGTGAGCATTACAGAGCCAGCTTTTTCGTCAACGATATAGTCAGCCTGTGGGTCAACGTCAAGCTCGTCGGTCGATTGCTTCGAATCTATTTCCTTCATCTTGAACATACGGAGCTTCGAAACGAAAGCCTCGACTACTTCGTATATTTCGCTCGATTTTTCGCTCATACCCGAAATAATAAGAGGAGTTCTCGCTTCGTCGATAAGTATCGAGTCAACCTCGTCCACGATTGCAAATGCTCTTTCTCTCTGCACGAGGTCATCCTTATAAACGACCATATTGTCACGCAGATAGTCAAATCCGAATTCGTTATTCGTACCGTACGTTATATCGCAGTTATAAGCCTCCTGCTTTTCTTTTCTCGACTGACCGTGACGGATAAGTCCGGTTGTCAGACCGAGGAAAGCATACACTCTGCCCATTTCGTCCGCACCCGTGCTTGCAAGATATTCGTTTACAGTTACGATATGAACACCTTTGCCTGTCAGCGCGTTAAGATACGCGGGGAGAGTCGCAACGAGAGTTTTACCTTCACCCGTTTTCATTTCGGCAATTCTTCCCTGATGAAGAATTATACCGCCTATAAGCTGTACACGGAAAGGTCTTTTTCCGAGCACTCTGTCTGCCGCTTCTCTTGCCGCCGCAAAAGCATCGGGCAGAATATCGTCAAGAGTCTCGCCGTTTTCAAGTCTTGCCTTAAGGACGGGAGTGATCGCGCGAAGCTCCTCCTCGGGCATCTCTTTATATTTATCCGCAAGAGTCTCTATTTCGTCAACAGTTCCTATTATTCTCTTTATTTCTCTTTCGCTGTACGTGCCGAACAGCTTGGTTATAAGTCCCATATTATCTTTCTCCGTTTAAAAGTTTGCATAATTGCAGATATTATAATTATACACTATAATAAGATTAAAGATATACATAAATTGTAAAGATTTTACTTATTTCTGCTATTTTGCAAAAAATCACCCCTTGCTTTGGGTCAAGGGGTGATATTCATTACATAAAAAGTTTAATAGCGTTCTGTATTTCTCTGTCCCAATAGAACCAGGAGTGGTCACCGTCTGTTTCAACGTAGGTAAAATCGTAGCCGTACTTTTCAAAAAGCTCTTTTGCACGTCTTGAATCCTCAAGAAGGAAGTCCTGAAGTCCGCACCACATATAGACCTTTGGAAGCGCTTTTCCGCTTTCTGCGGCTTTCTTAATGAGTGCGTAAACGTCATTTTTAGAACCTTTTATAGCATCTAAATCTCCGAAAATATCGCTCCAGTATTCTCTTGTAGTGTATCTGTTATTTGCCACGTCAAGTGCGCCCGAGAAGCATGCAACACCCGCGAATTCATCCGGAGAAGAGAGTGCCATTTTGAGCGCTCCGTATCCGCCCATCGAAAGACCTGCAACAAAATTGTCTTCTCTCTTATCGCTCATACAGCGGAATACCGATCTGCAATATGCGGGAACTTCCTTTGTGATATAGGTCTGATACGCATCACCGTGTGCCATATCTGTGTACCAGCTCTTACCTGCCGCAGGCATTACGACTGCGAGATTTTTCTCTGCCGCATAGCGCTCTATCGAAGTTCTTCTCTGCCAGATAGTCTGGTCATCGGACAGACCGTGGAGAAGATAGAGAGTCTTGCATTTTTCCTCTGCGTTTGTCGTCATTCCTATGAGCGAGCTTGATTTCTGCGGAATGATAACGTCAAGTGCCGATGCCATTCTCAAGGCTTCCGAGTGAAACTGTATATGAAAAAGTGCCATAATACTTACCGTCCTTTTGATTTTATTTTTGATTATAACATAAAACAGAACCCAAAACGGTTCTGTTGGACTGAAGACAAAATAATAAAAGAAAAGCTTTTAGCCAAGGAAAAGGGATAGAAGTCTGAGGAAAGGGAAAAACTTCGGCGTTTGAGAT
>SVSP01000001.1 GCA_015064255.1 Oscillospiraceae bacterium | reverse complement strand
GCTTATATTCAGTTACAGTTTTCAAATAGGTTTCGGGATCGCCGTTCAGTATCAGATCGGCATACTCCAAAGGTGCATTGTAAATCAAATAGTCAAGCTCTGACCGCTGGTACATATTATCTGCAACCTCGTTCTCCACGGCGATAGTGTCAATTGCAATCATACTGCCATCGGTGAATTTCAGTTCCACACGGCAGTTATCGATGTTATATTCGCAGGATATAAGGCGTTTCATAAGGTTTTACCTCCAAAATTGTTTTGTTTGGAAGTAATGTAAGCGTGGGTTTTAGTGTGGTATCTTTAAGTTTGGGAAACCCCTCTTTCCCATTTAGAAACGGCTTGCACCGATATTCCAAGGTGCTCGGCAAGCTCTTCTTGCGTGTTTCCTCGTTCCTTGCGAAGATTCTTCATTGTTTCTGCAAATTTGATTTCCATAAATTAAACCACCTTAAAATAACAAAGATAACAAGCGCTTGTTTCGGTTATATTATATCAATTTCCGAAAAAATTACAATAACCGCTATGTTCAATTTCGGTTTAAAATATCAACTATCAGTATAATTGAATAACAAAAAAGGCGTACCTGCTTACTTTATCACATATACGCCAATTTTTTATATTATTTTTTAATTTCCGAAGCTTCGCGCTTCATACTTTCGATATCGTTTATCGACAGGTCTGCGCGGTGCGGTATCGGCTTCCAGGTAACCTTGGTACAAAGCGCGATAAGTGATGCCGCGTATCCGATAAAGTCAAATATCGGGAAAGTTATAACGTAAAGTATGTACTTAAACGGTTGCATCTTTTTTATACGCGAGAATTCTGTGATACACACATACGCAGAAAGGACCACGTGGCTTCCGTACTCCTTCGCGAAACGTATTACAGAGCGCCCAAATACCTCAAACGCCTCTAAAATATCTCGGCTGTCAAACACCATAAGTCCTGTAAATGCGATCATAACAAGAACAGTTGTGAAAGCTGTTATAAGCTCGTGCGGAAATACCGTGAAAAACATATCAGCCGAAGCTATACGGCGCATTCCCGATGCACCTTTTTTAAAGATATTGCAAAAAAGCTTTCCGCCAAGCTCGACAAAAGCCTGAAGATGACCTTTTGCCCATCTTATTCTCTGACGCATCGCTATCTTCAGATTCGACGGCTGTTCATCGTAAAATTCCGCCGCGTCGCAGTAGGAGATATTATATCCGTTTACAATAGCATCTGCCGAAAATGCTCTGTCTTCGGTAAAAGACGTATAGTTCCATCCGTTTGCCACGATCTCAGATGCAAAAAGATATCCGGTGCCCTGTATTCTCGTCGGGATCTTCATAACCGAACGCGCACGATGCTCTGTTCGTGAGCTTCTCATCCAGTGGAGAGCGTATGACGAAGAAATTATACTGTCGTCAAAGTTTTTCGTATTTCTGTACGATGTTATTATCTTTTCACCGCTGTCAAAGGCCTCGTTCATTCTCGAAATATAATCGCGGTTTAAAAGATTGTCCGAATCGAAGATAAAATACCCATCAAACGAGTCTATCTTATAGTCGCGCTCGATATTTTCAAACAAGAATTTAAGTGCAAAGCCCTTTGTACGATGTTCATTATCAAAGCGTTCATAGCACACTGCGCCCTTTGCACGTGCTATTTCGGCTGTTTTATCGTCACAGTTATCGGCAACAACAAAAACAGTAAGAAGCTCGGCAGGATAGTCCTGAGTTGCTATACTGTCAAGCAGATTTCCTATTACCGTTTCTTCATTTCTTGCGGGTATGAGTATCGCGTATTTATGCTTTTGTTCTGTCTTAGGAAAGACCTTTGTAGTGAAAAGTCCCACTGCAACAAATATCGACCTATATGCATATACTGCCGCAAAAATCATTCCGCACACTCCGCAAAAGGTCAGCAGAGCTTCAAAAAATTCGCCCAACAGAGGAAATCCTCCTTTCTAAGCGTAATTGACGATTATTTAAAAGGAAAATCAGTCCTCTATATATGCTTTCTCGATAACGACGTCATTTATCGGTTTATCGCGCATATCGGTCTTTACGGAAGCGATCTTATCAACTACTTCGATTCCTTCTACAACCTGTCCGAACGCCGCATACTGACCGTCAAGGAAGGAGCAGTCAACGTGGCAGATGAAGAACTGCGAGGACGCGCTGTTGAAGTTCTGCGATCTTGCCATAGAAATCGTACCGCGCTTATGCTTTATAGGGTTATTTACTCCGTTTGCTGCGAATTCACCCTTGATATTATGTCCGCTTCCGCCGATACCGATTCCCATCGGGTCGCCGCCCTGGATCATAAAATTGCCTATTACCCTATGGAAAATGATTCCGTCATAGAATCCTTCTTCAACGAGATTTTTGAAGTTTTCCGAGCTTATCGGAGCATTTTTCTCATCAAGCTCAATTTTTATCGTTCCGTAATCTTTTATTTCAAGAACTACCATATTTTTTCTCCTTTTTCTATACCTTTACGTATTTTGCAAGTATTTTTATTTACGTGGCAGCAACGCACACGTACAGGTTATTATACACTATAAGGCGCAAATTGTCAATCCTTTTTTCAGGGCTTTGTCCCGAAACCCACTTAAGAAACTTTTCGTGAAAATTTTCTTAAGGCAAAACCCTAAAAAAGCTTCGGAATAACCCGAAGCTTTTTAGTATGTATAAATTTATTAAACGAGAATATCGGGGTCAGCGGCATTATTCTGAAGAAGAATATTGAGGTTACCGTTGATGCAACGAAGATCGTCGATAAATTCCTTTGCGTTTGTATCGTCCTTAAGCTTGATATCGAAGGTAAGGTCAAACATAGTACCGAAGTTACTGCTCTTAACCTTAACGAGCTTCCAAGTCTTTGTGTACTTTGCAAGGCATTCGTCGAAAACGCCAACGTAGTTGAGGCTTTCGGGAACGGATATTTTGAGAAGCATAGGAGGAGTCTTGGAAGAACCGTACTTAATTGCTCCGAGAACGAGGAGAATAGCGCAGATAAGAACTGTGATGATAGCTGCGCAGAGTATGTATCCCATTCCGCATGCAAGACCGATTGCAAGACCTGCGAATATATAAGCAAGGTCTTTGGGGTTACCCTGTGTGCTTCTGAAACGAATGATCGAGAAAGCACCTGCAAGACCGAACGCTCTTGCGAAGCTATCGGATACGAGCATAATAACCGTACCGATAATTACAGGGAGAAGAACGAGAGTTATCGAAAGTCCCTTCGAATAACGCTCGCGTCTGCACGAGAAAAGATAAACGAGTGAAAGAATAAGTCCGAATGCAAATGCGGATCCTGTAACGGCGAGAATTGCGCCTACAGTAAATTCATTGCCAAGTATACTTGGAATTACAAAATTCATAATTTTAGTCCAAAGCCTTTCTTTTTATGTGTAGTTATGTATTTCAAACGTCGTCAGAACGCAGAATTACCGAATTTATGGGATCTCCCGTAACGAATCCCTGATACTCTTTTCCGTACTTGGAGAAACTTGTCATAAATATCTTTTTCTCGGAAAGATATGACGTAAGCCAAAGCGGAACGGCATCTGAAATCTTTATTTCCATAAGGTAATAGCCTTCGGGAAGAAGCTGTGTACCGTAGTCGCCGTATTCAAGGCTGACATTTTCTCTTCTCGTTCTGATATTTTTATCGAACGTCAAACGGAATTCGGGGTTATCTTTTGCAAACATAGCCATACGGTCGTATGCTATAAAGATCTTCGGAGCAAGTCCTTCATATCTCTTGAACATAAATTCTATTTCCTTAGCGACCTGATTGTCTATGTACGTATCTTTTTTCAGTACCGGTGCCTTACCAGTTTCGATAAGCTCGACCGCTTCGCCGTATCTCATAACAGCACGTCTTTTTGTAACTATTCCCTTATATTTCTTCTTTATTTCGAAGAACACCTTATCATCCGGTGTTTTTGGCGGGAAGTAAGCTCTGAGTCTTAATTTTTCTTTATATCTCGGTTTATTTGTTGACTGTATTATAAGAAGGTTTTCGGGAGTATCAAAATACAGATTAAGAAGCGAATAATCTTGTTCGTTTACACAGTATTTATCAAAGTCCATATACTGCTGAACATAATCTACCGTTTCGCGGTACTGTTCTGCAGTAAGCAAAAACTTTTTCTCATATCTTTTGAATACGGATATTGCCATATTATTTACTCCAAACAAATCTCATACTTGAGTGTCCTATAAAATACGAACACCGTAAGTTTAATACACACATATGAACTTCTCGTTAACATCAGATGAATTTTGTTAGCAAAAACTCATTTTCATACATTTGAACAAAATTCAACATTTTTTTTAAGCAATATGCACAAAAACAAACTCGCTTATCTACGGCTCAAATAAATAGAAATCGTTATTATCACAGATGAAAGGACAAGAGAGGAAACAAGAAAGAAAATATCGGAAAGCATAAGCGACGTACTGCCTGTCGAAAACACTCTTATATCAAAAAGCGCCAATATAAAAATTGCAATCGCTACTGCTGTAAAAACCGTTGCAAAAACTATAAGTGATATCCAGATCTTCTTATTCTTCAATCGACTCTCGCCTCCCTGATGTTAAAATGCATAAAATATTTCATCAAATGAATTATAACAAATAGTGAACAAAATGTCAATAGATTTTTACTAAATTATTTATTTTCAGTTTCGTATCCATCGAGTCCCGCTTTTTTTATCGCACAAAAAATGCGGTGTCTTACTCCCTCGTTTGTTTTTTCCATTTCGGCGAGCATAAGCTTATATTTTTCCCTGTCTGTATTTTTATCCTCCGGGCACAAACTTTTCGTTACGGGGATCTCGTTATGCTTCACAAAATATTTTATATCCTTTTCGGGAGCAAGCACAAGAGGTCTTATCATAGTTATCTGTTTTCTGTCGAGGAAGGTGACCGGTGAAAAAGTGCCTATCCTGCCCTCGTTGAAGAGATTCATTATAAATGTATCCACAACGTCGTCGAAATGATGTCCGAGCGCGATTTTGTTACAGCCCATTTCCTTTGCGGTATCGTGAAGGATACCTCTTCTCATACGGGCGCATAGCGAGCAGGGATTCGATTCCTTTCTCACGTCGAAAATTATCTCCGCGAGCTGTGTTTTTACTATTCTGTATTCAATTCCGAGCCCTTTATAAAAATTCTCAAGGCTCGACATATCGCTTCCCTCAAATCCCATATCGAGAGTTATTGCGCAAACTTCAAACTTTTGCGGATAAAACCTGCGAAGGTCGCACATTACGGCAAGAAGTGCAAGAGAATCCTTACCTCCCGACACCCCGACAGCGATCTTATCTCCGTCAGAGATCATTTTATAATCGTCAACGGCGCGTCTTGCGTAGCTGAGAAGACGTCTTATATTTTCAAACTTCATATTTTTTTCCTTTCGTGAAAGGTAAAAATGTTTAACTTTAAATATATCTTCTGCATATTATAAAATCAGAAAAACATACAGAGGGAGAATTTATTATGGCAATAAAAATTTTCATAGACCAAGGTCACAATCCGAGAAACCCCAATGCGGGAGCAGAAGGCAACGGACTTTACGAGCAGAATATAACCTACGAGGTAGGTATTCTGCTTGAAGAAATGCTTAATGCAAATCAGAATTTCGACGTCAAGCTTTCCCGTCCGACACCCGAAACCTTGCTCGGAAAATCGAATGCGGAAAGTCTTGCTATACGTGCATCCGAGGCGAATAATTGGGACGCAGATTATTTTATAAGCATACACGCAAACGCATCGACCATCAGCAGTGCCACGGGCACGGAAGCCTTTGTGTACAGCACTACGTCGCCCGCCTATGCTTTAGCCGGGCACATAGTTCAGGGAATCTCCGAAAAGACGGGGCTCCCAAACCGAGGAGTTTACGTGCGTCCGTCCTTATACGTGCTCAGAAAAACCACGATGCCCGCAACTCTCGTTGAGCTCGGATTCATTACAAATCCGTCAGATGCCGAGCTTATGGACAAAAATCCAAATCTTTTTGCCGAAGGTATATATAACGGAATTCTCGAATATTTCGGTCTATCCTGATTATTTTTGCATTTTCAGCATCTCTTCTGCCGCAGACATAATGCCTATCTTACCCGATTCATAAGTAAGACCGCCCTGAAGATAGGCTGTAAAGGGTTCTCTCATAGGTCCGTCAGCAGAAAGCTCTATCGACGAGCCCTGAACGAAAGCTCCTGCTGCCATTATTACGGGGTCGGTATATCCGGGCATTTCCCAGGGCTCGGGAGTAGCAAAGGAGTCCACGGGAGATGCGTACTGTATTCCGCGGCAGAATGCGCAGAGTCCTTCGCCTGTCGCACACTGTATTCTCTGTATTATATCATATCTGTTATCGTTCCATTTCGGTTCAGTAACGTATCCGAGCTTTTCGAACACGTAAGCCGCAAGAGCCGCAGTTTTAAGAGCCTGTGCGACCGTGTGCGGTGCGAGGAAAAATCCTCTGAACATATCCCTGTTCTGTCCCAGAGTTGCACCAACCTCATTACCCGTTCCGACCGTGGTATGTCTGTACGAAGCAAGCTCAACAGCTTTTTTTGTACCTGCTATATATCCGCCCGAAAGTGCCGTTCCGCCGCCCGCGTTCTTTATGAGCGAGCCGAGTATCATATCTGCGCCGACTGCCGTAGGCTCGATGTTTTCGCAGAATTCACCGTAGCAGTTATCAACAACAACGTATGCGTCGCAGAGAGCTTTAGAGAATTTTGCAATCTCGCCTATCGTTTTAACCGAAAGCGTAGGTCTTGTCATATAGCCCTTGGAGCGCTGTATGAACACTACCTTTATCTTGCTTCCGTATTCTTCTATTTTTTCCTTAATTCCGGGAAAATCTATCGATCCGTCGGGAAGAAGCTCTACTTGATCGTAGATGACTCCGAAATCTGCAAGCGAGCCTTCATCGGTCTTGCAGGAAGTTCCGTCGGGGTTTATTCCTATAACCTTTTCGAGTGTATCGTAGGGTTTGCCCGTAACCGAAAGCATAACGTCGCCCGGACGGAGGAGCGCGTAAAGTCCGATCGCGATAGTCTGCGTTCCGTTGACGATATTATGGCGAACGAGCGCTGCCTCTGCGCCGAAGACATCGGCATATATAAGGTCAAGTGCTTCTCTGCCCTTATCGTTATATCCGTAACCTGTAGTGCCCGCGAACATAGCATCGCTTACCTTATGCTCACGGAAAGCATCAAGAACGCGAGATGTGTTTTCAAACGCGATACGGTCAAACTCTGCAAATTTTTCGGCAAGCTCTTTTTCTGCCTGTGCAACAATATCTGTTACTTTTTTACTGAATTCCATTTTTTACTCGTCCTTTATTAAAATATTCAAAACTATTACAGCATAAATTTTACCACAAACAAAGGAATATGTCAATAAAAAAACATAAGTAAAAATACTAAAAAATCACTTGCGAATTTTCGTCGCAAGTGATTTTTTTATTTTCACATCGTAATGTCTACGTACAGCGGATAGTGATCGGATACCTTGTCAAAATATTCATCGGTAAGGCGTCTGAAATAATTTACCTTAACATTATCTCCGTTTTTAAGCATAATATGGTCGATTGCCTGATCAAAAGTGCCCATATCAACTCTCTTATATCCATTTGGACCGCACGGATGATGACCGCGCGTCGCATCCGAATCTCCTGTGGCAAGATAGTGAACCTCTCTCCAGCCTGCCCACTGAAGTGCATCAAGTGCATAAGATGACATCGTTGCATTAAAATCTCCCATAATAATACCCGTGCAGGAGTATTTCGCCATTAGCTCATCCATTTTTGCAGAAGCCTGCATAATCTGATAAGCGCGTGCTTCATCCGAGCCGTTTTGATAGTATGGCGACGTCGGATTTGAAGACATCCACCAAAGATGAGTGGTCATAAGTGCAAAGGTACTTCCGTCTTTTCTGTCTTTGAAAACACCGTATGCGTACGATTTCGTTTCAAAGTTATTGAATTTACCCTCATAGCCCGGAACGTCTTCAGAATAACGGAAAAATCCCGATTCTATAAGAAGAAGCTTGTCGCTGCGGTAAACTATCGGCGTGTCGCCTCCGGAAATATATTCGTATCTCGCAACAGTGCCGTCGGGAAGCTCAACGCGTTTCATTTTTTCCATCATAAGATCTGCCATATGAACGGAAACCTCTTGAAGTCCGATAACGTCGGGCATTATCTCAAGATATGCACGAACAAGTCCGCCTACTCTGCCCTCTGCCGAGCAGTCCTCACCGATCGAACGCCACATCTCATTGTTATAGTCGCATTTCCACTGGTTATTTGACATTAATATCATATGTTTATACCTCCCTTATGATAAAATTTTATAACACGCGCGTTTACGCATCTTTTTTATAGTTAAGCATAACTATTCCCGTACAAATCAGTACAAGGGTGATAACAAGATTCAAGGGTGCGACCTTGCTGTCCTCGCTTAGCAGCAGTCTTGACAGCAGTACTCCGAAAACGGGAGTCATAAAGCTGTAGACCGTAACCTTTGAGACCGCGTTATATTTCAGAAGTATTCCCCAGAGAGAATATGCTATTGCCGACAAAAACGCAAGATATACAAGTACCAAAACCGCTTTTGCGTTCGGGAAAGTCACATTTCCGCCGAGCGCAAGTCCCACGGCTATCATAGCAAGTCCGCCTATTATAAACTGATATCCGCTTATAGTTACCGGATCTTCATATTTTGAATATTTTTTTATAAGTACCGAGGAAAATGCAGAAGAAATCGTCGAAAAAATCACAAAGCAGTCACCCGTGAAATTCATAGTGAAGTCAAGGCCGTTAAGATTTATCAGAACTATTCCCGCAAATCCGAGCACACAGGCGACGATCTTTTTAAGAGTAAGCTTTTCCTGTCTGAAGACAAGTGCCGCTATAAGAAGCGCGAAAAACGCGCTCGAACCGCTTGCCACCGTGCCCTTTACACCCGACGTATTGGCAAGTCCGACGTAAAAGAAGATATACTGTATCACAGTCTGAAAACAGCTTACCGTGAGGATCCTGCCGACGTTTTCTTTTTTGGGAACAAGAAACGTTCTTCTTGCTATACTGTAAATAATTACGGTAATAATTCCCGCAAGAGTAAATCTTATACCTGCAAATAGCATCGTTGAAGGAACATTACCCTGCGGAAGGATCATTGAATATCCGATCTTTATAAAAGGAGTAGCACTTCCCCAAAGCGCACAGCAAAACACAGCTACAAGTGCGATAAAAAGGGGATTTGTAAAGATCTTGTTCTTTGTATTTTCCATTATTTTAATTATACCTTTCGAATTTTACTGAACGGAGTACATTATAACACAAACTCGGCAGAGAAGCAATATCTCTGCCGAAATTCGTATTATTTATATTTAACTTCTGTATTTTTATCCTATATTTACGTTAGCCGTTCCGTCATCGTTATAAACGATTCTGTCGCCCGAGGAATTTATTGCATCCATATATTCAAGATACGCTTCCTTGGACGGGAAAAGCGGTTTGAACTCTTCAATTATCTTTTTAGCACGCTCCGCACCGTTTCCGAGAAGCACAAGAAGCATCGCTATCTGCCATTTTGCATTTTCCACGCAGGCAGCCTCGGGATTTTCGATATAATAGTTATTTCCGTGTCCCGTTCCCTTTGCACCTGCAGCGTAAGGATGTATTACGGGCATAATGCAGGAAAGGTCACCCATATCGGTACTTCCCGTTCCTATCGCATCGTTCACCTTGAACTCGTAGTCGGGGAGCGCAAGTTCCGCCGCTTCCTTTGCTACCTCGATCATATTCGGATCGTTCACAAGAGGTGCGTAACCGGGAATATCGATTATCTCAATGTTGTTTCCGAGCGAAAGCGCCGCACCGCAAAGCGCTCTGTTTACCTTTTTATTTTCTGAAAGTATTGCGTCAAATGTCTTTCCGCGGATATAGCTCTCGAGTCTTACCTCTTCGGGAATAGCGTTTACCATATCGCCGCCGTGAGTTACTATCGGGTGTACTCTTATAAGATCGGGTTCCTTGAATGTTTCGCGCAGTGCGTTTACTGCGTTTATTCCGCAGGTCGCCGCATAAAGCGCATTCTTTCCTGCCCAAGGACTTCCGCCCGCGTGTGCGGCTTTACCTTTGTATATAATATTTTTAGCGATACAGCCGACAGAGCCTCTTGATACGGCATATCCGCCCGAAGTATGTACCATAAATGCGATATCAACGCCGTCAAAATATCCGCGCGAGAGAAATTCGCTCTTTCCGCCGTAATATTTTATCTTGCCTTCTTTTTTCAGCTTCGATCTGTATTCTATTTCAAGAAGCTCTTCTGCGGGAACGGCGCAAAGTCTTATTTTACCCGAAAATTTATCTATTATACCATCCTCTTTAAGTGCCGCGGCAATACCTAGAAGGGTTGCGCACTGCGCATTATGTCCGCACGAGTGTACTGCACCAGTCTGCGGATCGGATTCGGGATGCGCGGGACAAATAATAGAGTCAAGCTCTCCGAGGATCAGCACCTCGGGTCCGGGACGTCCCGTATCTACGCAGGTATAAAATCCGGTTATGCCTTCGGCTTTTACGATATCATATCCGAGTTTTATAAAGTTTTCTTCGAGATACTTCGAGGTTTTAAATTCCTTATATCCCGTTTCGGGATTTTTCCATATATAGCGTTCTGCTTCAAGTATCAGTTCTCTATATTTATCGACTGCTTTTGCGATATCTTTCATTTAAGTAAAGTTCCTTTCAAATTCACTTCAAATTCAATTTCATCAACATTTAAAGACGTTTTGGTAATCATTTCAGAGGAATTTTGTTTGTTTCAAATACCTGTTCTTTATCCGCAAACACAACCTCTATTTCGTCGTTTGTAAAGACAAATCCTGCTCCCGCGTAGTAATCTTCCCTAACGTTCGGACGCGAGCCGACTACCACGGGGCAGGGCTGTCCCTGTGCATCTTTTGCGCATCCGGGCAGATCAAAGGAAAGCTCGTGAATATGTCCGCATATCATAACGTCGGGCTTTATTTCCTCTTTAAGAAGCTTTGCCCAGTAAGCGTAGGTGTCTTCTTCAATATTGAAGGGCTCTCCGTATTTTCTCGTAAAGGGGTTGTGCGCAACTACGAGCTTGTATTTCACGCCGTCTGCAGCATATTCGGTCTTAGAATTTTTTATCACTTTTTCGATATATTTCGTTTCTCTTTTTCTGAAAGCGTGACAGCATACCGTGTTTCCGTATTCGGGATGCGAATCGTTTTTATCCTCTCCGCAGTCAAGGACTATCCCCCATATTGAACCTATTCTGAAAGAAAAATAGGAATTTCCGTTTTCGCAAGGAGTGTGCTCGGCTATATTTTCGGCATATATTCCGCGGGTATCGTGATTTCCTCTTGCAAATACCGTCGGGATACTTCCGCCCGTGATCTGCGCAACTATCTCGTAGATATTGTCAAAATTTTCGATTTTTCCGCTGTGATCGGGAACATCGCCGTTCAAAATAAGAAATCCGAGCTTGCCGTATTTTTCTTCAAAAGCTTTTGCCGATTCTACAGGGCCTTTTACCATATTGTGCGCATCTGCTATATGATACGCGGTAATTTTTTCACCGCTTACAGGATAAAAGTCAAACTTCTCCTCGCAAACATCTTCGGTGATCGAAAAATACGGTTTCCTTTCTGTCATTTTACGGTAGCAGACGGTATATTTTCCCGCCTTATCAAGCGCTTCGCAGGGTACGCTTATTCTATGCGTTGTCACCGCAGAGCGCAAAATTCCGTTTGAATCGTCATAGTAGCACTCATCTCCGACTTTAACCCACATAAGTGTTTCGCACGTAACGGGCACCATTATCTGATAGGTATCGCCTACCGCAAATACCGCAGGCGCGGTCTTCATAACTTTTGACATATTAACCTCCGTATAATACTGAATTCAGTCTTTAAAAACTCGTTTTACTGCTTCAAGATAGCCGTAACCGTACAGATCATCCGGTTCAAGATAGCTTGTTTCGGTCCACTCATTCCAGCTGTTGACCGTTATGAGAGAAAGATCGTTTTCATCGGCGTATTTTTTTGCTTCACGAAGTGCTTTCTCGAAATTTTCCGGGGTGTTATTTTTTACGATACCGCCTCTGAAATCCTTGAATCTCGGATTATTATCCCATCCTACCGAAACGTGCGGGAAATAGGGGATATTATATTCATTTTTTATTTTATCCCACTCTTTTACCACGTCGGGGATGATCTCTTCGTAATCTCTGTCGATATTCGTGAAATGCACGAACTGATAATGCGTAAGCGAGGCAAATCCCATTTTTTCAACAAGTTCTGCGCCCGTTTTGACATTACCGCCGTCCACTCCCGTGATATTTTCGCTTCTGCCGTTCCAACGAACGAACTGAAAATGTACACCATCAAGACCGAAACTCTTTGCTTCACATTCAAGCCATTTCATAGCGTCGATCGCTCCTTCGACACCGCCGAGACCTTCTGTAAAGTTTTTCAGTTCATAGATGCTTACGACAGGCTTTCCGTCGATCTTATAGTAATTATCTCTTGTAAAATACTGTTTTATCCATCTTCGACCGATTATTTCAAACTGCTTTCGATCAACTGCACCGTTCCAGACCGTAGCCTCGCTCTTGCCTGCGTTGCGTATATCCCAGGTATAGTTTGCGTCGTGGTTTGCCCACATTATATAAAACTGCATATCATTACAGTTTGGAGCCTTTAAAAATCCGTCGTTAAGGCAATTTCCAAGAAAAGGACGGTCATCGTACCAATACCAGTCATAGATAAACACGTTTACTCCGTGATCTGTTGCTGCCTTTATCTGCATACTCATAACGTAAGGGTCAGCCTCGTTAACATATCCCCAAAGAGGCTTTCTTTTCCACGAATATCCGTTAGCCTTCGGAACTGAATTCTTAACTGTCTGCCATTCTCCGATGCCCTCTTCCCAGAACATTCTTGTTCTCGGCTCGTCACCCGTGTACGCAGGCCATATATATGCGGCTATATCGTACTTCTTCATATCGAAACTCCTTTGTATTTAAGATCAAATATCTCTTCGTTTTACAAAAATGTGATTTTGCTCACGGTATTTATGCCCGTGCGCTTCTCCGTCAAGTATTACCGTATTTTCAGGCTCAACGTAGCGTATATCGATACCGTCTTCGGTGAGAAGAGCTTCGCAAAAGCCCCACATCAGATTTTCGGGAGAGCGTTTTCCGCCCGCATACGAATAGTGTCCGTCGTGGTAAAGCATCAGGTTTCCCGCGCGCTCACCGAGGTCTGTTATCTCATTTATATGGTCGTGACCGCACACAAGGAGAGTTATTCTCTTTTCGTTCTTCAAAAACTCGAAAAACTCATCACCTTCTCTGCCGAGATCGAAGAAATGACCGCACAAAATAACCGGCATATCGGGATGTTCAGCCATTTTTTCTCTTATGAAGCCGAGCTTCGTGTTCGTATATTTCCCGTCGCTGTGAAAATCGGGATCGAGTATTCCCGAAAAATTATCGCAGGAAATTATCAGATATCCGCCTACAGTGAAAGCGTCGTCGCGCGGCGTTCCCGTGATATTTTTCCAATTTTCGTATCCGTACTGCTCGTGATTTCCGGGTGCCATATAGTACTGTGCTTTAAGACGGGAAGCGAATCTCTCTATAAAGTTTTCGGTATTTGAAGCGCCCTCACGCAGCCACGAGCCACCTATATCCCAACCCCAATGGTCGAGCGAATAATCCCCCAAAAAGATTATCCTTTCGTACGGCTTTTCATCGTAAAACTTATTCAGATTTTCTATCATATTTTCCATTCTGTCTTCCGAAGTTCGTCCGTACCAATTTATATGGCAAAGATGGACGTCCGAGCAGAATATTATTCTTGTTTCATCCATATGTACGTTTCCTCTGATATGCAGATTTATTTTCCGACACGTCTGTTTATCTCGTCGAGATAAGCAATAAGGTCGTGCGGATCGTTTGCCGTGATATTCGTAAAGGCAAATTTCATACAGCGTTCCGCACCTGCGCGGTTATCTGCGTGATATGCCCAGGTTTCTATTCCGTAAGAATCGGCAAGCTTTACCGTTTCTTCTATTTCTTCATCTGTCATACTCATCGGCACGCCCATTCCGTACATACGGTCAAGCACTCTCGGATCATAGCGCACCATCTTGCAAGGCGGATGTCCCTGTGTTTTCACGTGCGGATAGTTATCCTGAACGTAAAGAAGCGTCTGCGCGTCGAAGCTTGCAATAACCGCGCGCTCAAGCAGACCGAATCTTTCTAGCTCTGAAATAGCTTTATCGACCACGTGCGGACGCTGATCCTTTATCTCTACGTTAAGCACCATATTCGGATCGGCTTCATCCGCAACAAGCTGAAGAGTTTCTTCATAAGTAGGCACACAAGTCCCCGGATATCCGAATTTTACCCCCGCATCAAGCTTTTTTATCTCGTCAAGCGTTTTATAGCACACCGCGCCTTTGCCGTCGGTAGTTCTATCCACCATATCGTCGTGCATAACTATCATAACGTCATCGCGAGTAAACTGTATATCAAATTCGAGCACGTCTACTCCGAGTCTGAACGCTTCGCGAAATGATATGAGAGTATTTTCGGGCATATACGCCTTACATCCGCGGTGTCCCGTCACTCCGAGCTTTTCTTTGTTCTGATCCCACATAACATCTTCTCCTTTATATTTACTTTAAAATCTTCTACTCCTGAACTCCGCAGCATTTCAAAATAGTTTTGAAAAGTGCAAGCTCATAATCGCAGGTATAAGGATTTGTCTTTTCACCGCGTACCATTTCAGCAAAAGCACGTATCATCGCATCGTAACGACCGAATACCTCGCTGGTTTCTACGCTTCTGTCGCTATCACTAAAGGATATTCTTCTCTGCGTACGGTTGGGATAAGGCACCATACCCTCTTCTCTTTTTACACCGATCTCAAGCGGCTTTATCTCGGCTGTTCCCTTGGTTCCGCTGATTACGAGCTGTCTGCGAATAAAGCCCGCCACCTCTGTCGCGATCTTCACAAAAGAAACGCCGTTCGGATACTGCATAAGGGCAATCGCATAATCTTCCGTACCTATATTTTCCGGATCTATCGAGCAGTTAAGCGGTATAATATTATCGGGCTCACCCTGCACCTGAAGCACAAGGTCAATTAGATGGCATCCGAGATAGAACATATGACCGCCCTTGAAGCTTCCGAGCCATTTACGGTTATCTTCGCTGTCCATACGGCTCATCTGTGCTTCAACGCTGAAAACTTTTCCGAAATCTCCGTTTTTTGCTCTGCTTATCGCATCGCTTATATACGGATTGTATCGGTACATATAGCCTATATGAAAGACTTTGCCGTTTGCCTTTACTGTTTCGATAAGCTTTTCAAAATCAGCAAGCGACTGACTGCCCGGCTTTTCCATATGTATATGCTTTCCGTGCTCTGCCGCCATCTGCGCATATTTTGTAATATGTATCTCGTCGGTTTCGATCGTCACGGCTTCTATTGTCGGGTCGTTCAGTATCTCGTCGAGAGTAAGCTCGGGATACCCCTCGAAGCACCACATCTTATTTGCACAGGTTTCTCTTTCGTCTTCGACAATGGCATATCCCGCAACATCGAAAATTTCGGGAAGCGATTTCAGCGTAGTAAAAATTTCGGGAGCGTGGCTTAATCTGTTAACTCCTATTTGTGCTATTCTTATCTTTTTCACTTTGATTTCTCCTATATATGATATTATTTTATCTCGTAAGATTTTTCATCCAATTATATCGGTTGATTTTTACTACCGCCACAAAGCATTTCAGTATCTGATCGCACTTAAGGCAGGCAAATACCACCCACGCAGGTGCGCCGAGGCTTGTCGCTATCAGAGCTGACGGAAGCACGACGAAAAACACGAAAATAAAATCGTTTTTGAACACAAACGAAATATCTCCGCCGCTTTTTACAAGTCCGAAAAGGCAGGCAGCCTGATAGCAAGTACCTATAAGAGTCACCGAAAGCACGTTTATATATTTTCTTGCTTCCGCAACGGCAGCGGCGCTTACGCCGTACATAGATATAAACGGATCTTTTATAAGAAATACCGTAAGTCCGGTAAGAACACCGAGAGAAATGAATATTATCTGCACGGTCTTTGCGTATTCACGCATTTTTTCTTCAAGTCCCGCACCTATCGTCTTGCCCGTTATTATACCGACAGCACCCGACATTCCGTTCATAACGACGTACGCGAGATTATTTACGGTACCCGCTATACTCATCGCGGCAACTACGCCTTCTTCTGTCTGTCTGCCCATTATCGCAGAGTTTGCAAGCATATTCGTTGCCCACACGAGCTGTCCTGCAATTATCGGCGAGCCGTATTTTATAAAATCACGCAAAAGAGCCTTGTCCATTCCGCGAATATCTTTAATACGCAGATTAAGACGCTTATCGTGCACGAAAACGTAAAATGCAATAATAGCGGTTTCGAGCATTCTCGCCGCAAGCGTTGCTATTGCCGCACCTTTTACGCCGAGCTCGGGAAATCCGAGTTTTCCGTAAATAAGCAGGTAATTAAGTCCTACGTTTGTTACAAGTGAACAAAGAGAAACGTAAAGACCTATTCTTGCGATCTCAACGCTTCGCATAGCCGCGATAAGCGACTGTGTAATACAGAAAAAGATATACGAGAAGCAAACTATGCCGAGATACTCTGCGCCCGTTTTTATCGCCGCGCCGTCATTTGTGAAAAGTGATATGACGGTTTTGGGAATTATCGCGCATATGACGGTAAGAAGCGCCCCGACCGCCAGCGAAAACTTGATACCTATACCGACTATCTTTCGTATTGATGCGGTATCCCGTTTTCCCCAATACTGCGCCGCAAGTATAAGTATCGCGCCTTCAATACCGCCGCTGAAGACCTGCAGAAGAGTCTGTATCTGATTGCCCATATACATTCCTCCGACAGCCGCATCGCCGAGTGAGCCAACCATTACGCTGTCCGCAAGGTTCACAGAAAAGGTAACGAAATTCTGAAGTGCTATCGGAAGCGCAAGCAGAAAAAGATTTTTATAGAAGCTTTTATCTTTTGTAAACAACATATTTTTGTCTTTCTAACATTATTAAAAAATATTATGTGGGATAATTATTTCACGTTTCCTATATTATCTGATATAACGCACGACTCGTTATTACCGCGCAGAACGATATTCTGTGCAAGCGCACCGTAGTACATAGTATTATCCTTTATAACGCAGTTTTCACAGTTTTCTATTATGAAGCTGTAATCGGGACTTTCCACGCCCTTGCCGTTATCGTTGCGTCCGACACGCATAGTATTTGCACTCACGACCGTTCCGATACAGTTTCTCATATAAACGTGTGAGCTGTGGCAAGCTTCTTCAAAAGATTCCCCGTCTGCAAGTGCACCGCTTCTTCTGAATATATTGCCTGTTACGGCAACGGTATGCACCTTTTTATTTTCACTTCCGAGTTCAAGTGCAGGTCCGAAGCTTCTGTCAAAGAAATTACCTGTAATATTATAGCTATCACCGCTCGGAAGAATAAAGCCGCCGCGACGGTTCCATTCAACGCGATTTCCCGTACAAGTAACAGAGGCAACTACCGGACCACCCATAATTCCGCCGTTTTTATTTGCCGTAAACCAATTGTCGAGGACAAACGCATCCCAGCCGTCTATATACAGACCTGCTCCGCCATTTCTATGGATCATTGAATGTCTGACAGAAAAGCACCAAACGTGCTCAAAATGAAGACCGTCACCCGAAAAGCTACCTATTCGGCAATCATCGACCGTAGGAGTATCCTCTTCCGAGCCGCCATTGTATTTATCCCAATAAAGCTTTATACCGTGAATATTATTGCCGAGATTTCTTCCATCAAGGCATATTCCTTTTATACTGCACCCAAAAGCACCGCTGATATCGATAAGGCAGTCAACGTTTTTGTCATTAAGGAGAAGCACACTTGCTCCGTCGCTTCTGAAGCTCCACGCCGAAGTTCCGACGAGAGAGACTCCCTGACCGTACATTTTAAGCTTTGAAACCATATATTTTCCCGGAGGCACGATAACGCTACCCATACATTTTGAAGCTTCATCGAGAGCGTTTTGTATTGCCTCGGTCGAGTCGAAGACTCCGTCACCAACCGCACCGAACTTTGTAATGTCAAATATTTTTTCCATTTGCTTTTCCTTACCGTAACGTCAATATAAACTTATTTCAGTTTATTATAGCACACATTTATTTTATAAGTCAATATAATTTTGGTTTATTATGGATATTCAAATTCCGCAAACGAAAAAGGATGAGAAAAATCTCATCCTTTAGTTTTATTTACAACCGTATTTCACTCAGGCAAATCTTGCTATCATTTCGTCCTGTAATTCTTTTGAAAGATCTACAAAGTGAGCCGAAACGCCCCAAAGACGAACGATAAGGTCTTTATATTTTTCGGGCTCAAGCTGTGCTTTTTTAAGTTCCTCAACGTCCGAAATGTTCGGCTGATGCTGAAGTCCGCCCGCTTTGAAATATCCTCTCAGAAGTGTTTTGAATATTTCCTTTCCGTTATTTCCCTTGAATACCGAAGCGAAATAATTTACCATTACGCAGTAATTCCATTTAACGAGCATCGGGTCTATCTTCGATGCCGATGCAAGTGCCGCCGTCGGTCCGTTCTTCATAGTTCCGCTTGCCGGAGTAAGAGTCACCGCAACGGGAGCACCGCTTGGTCTTCCGTCCGGAGTTGCCATAAGTCCCCAACCGGTTGAAACGGGGTGAGGCTGATGTATTCCTCCAAGCACCTGACCGCCTTTTGAAGTCTTATATTTATCACATTCTCTGAGACCGAACTCAAGAATATCCTTTGCGATGCTGTCAACGTAATCATCGTCGTTACCCCATTTAGGGCAGGAGCGAAGAACATTTTTTATGATCTCACCGTTCTCGCCATCGAAATTTGATTCGCAAGCGGTAAATATTTCATCAAGAGTATAGCGTTTATCGTCAAAAACGGTCTTCTTTATTGCCGCAAGCGAGTTTATTGCTTCTGTCGGAGTGCCGAGCATATATCCTTTTTCCGTTATCGGAAGCGGATCAAGATTTAGGTCGAGTGCCTTTTCCATACAGCCTTCATAGAGTACGCTGATAAGTGGAAGCGGTGCCATCGGACTTCTTCCTCCGCAATCAACAGGCTTTCCGTGATTTTTTATGCCGTCAAAATACTCGTCAAACTTTCCTTCGGCGTAAAGTGCAAGATGTGCCTCTGCATCATTATATCTGTTTATCACAAAAGCGATATGCTCTGCCATTTTTGCTTTGTATTCCGCAAGAAGATCTTCAAAGCTGTCAAAATTGCGTTTGGCTTTAAGAAAATCCATAAGCAGATATGCAAGCGACGTACTTCCTATAAGATAGAAATCGCTCTTTCCCGGTATATTCATATCCTGACAAAGATCAAATCCGTAGTCGCGCGCATATTCCGGCGCAACACCTGCTATGCACATACTTTCAATGAACATATCATCATTATAATACGACACGTGGTTGCATCCCGAAAGAGAAACTTCTGAGGCTTTATCGAGAAATTCGGGCGGATTTTTACTGTTTATACGCAAATTGAATTCAGGCTCGGGAAGGTGAACTTTTTTTATTGCTTCGAGGAAGATCATCGTAACTTCGTTTACCGCATTTTCACCGTTTGGCAAAACGCCTCCGAGTGTAACTACAAGCTGTGCGGCGTAGTTTTTAAGATACGTAGCAACAAGATCAGCCTGGTCATACATCTTAAGAAGCAGACATTCTATTATCTGCTGTGCCTCTTCCCTGTCTGTATCTCCAAGGAATTTACCGAGAATAACGTCAAGCCTGCCGTAGTTTATAAACTCAAAGCTTTCTATTATCGTTCCGAGATGCGTAAACCAAAGAAGCTGAACGGCTTCACGAAAGCTTTCGGGCTTCTCTCCGCTTATTTTCCCGCAAATTCTCGCTATTTCAAGAAGCTCGGCTTTATCATCGCCGTCCGCTTTTTCCGCAAGAGAAAGCGCTTCTTTTTCATACTTGAGAATAAGTCCCTTAAGTCCGCTGTAAGCAACAGCGACACCCGAGAGAAAATCAACATTTACGTAATTGAGTCCTTCTTCTTTTTTCTTTTCATTTGCCTCGTTTATAATGCCGTCAATACCCTTATCGAGTATTATAGAAAAATCGGGAGCGAAATGAGTTTTATTTCTGTAGCTCTGATTACATCCGAAAAGCTCAATATCCTGACTGTTTATATATTCAACAGGTGTGCCGAGTCCGTACTCAAAGCAGCTGTGACCGTCTTCGTTTCCGCGATTTGCGGGAAAAAGCGTTCTTGTTCCGACTATAAGCTCTTTTGGACCTATATATACCGGCATATTGTCAAAAAGCTTTTTCAGAGCAAGTGCCTTTCTTTCGACAATTCCGCAATTTTCATCAGCCACGGACATATGCGTATATGGCGTTCTTCTGCATTTGTTTGCGCCCGAAACGGTCTGTTCTCTTAAAAATTCTGTTCTCGTCATTTTAAACCTCCTCAGTTATGTCAAGGCAAGATTTCTGTCAATAAATATTTTTCGATATGCTTCAAGCTCCTCGGCTGATATTTTTTTTGAAGCATCGTACCGATATTTCATACCGAGCGTTCTGTATTTACTTGCTCCGAGTGTATGATACGGCATAAGTGTCACTTGGCTTACCGATGTCAGTTCTTTTACAAGGTCGGCTATATTTGTCATTTCTCCGACGCTGTTATTAAAATCGGGAATCACGGGCACACGAATCCATATATCTTTTCCCGTATCTGACAGCTTTTTCAGATTTTCAAGGATAAGAGAGTTATCTGCGCCCGTATATTCTTTATGCACCGAAGAGTCTATACATTTCACGTCATACAGATAAAGGTCGCAAAAATCAAGCGTTTTTCCGATTTCGCTCCACGCTACGCATCCCGACGTATCTACTGCCGTATGAAGTCCGAGTGATTTTACTTTTTTCAGCACAGATGCAACAAAATCAGCTTGAAGAAGACATTCTCCGCCCGAAAATGTGACTCCGCCATTTTCTCCGTAAAATATGCGGTCCTTCAATATCTCGCTTATGATTTCATCTTCATATATTTCTCTTCCGCAGACCTTGAGCGCTTCTGCAGGACATTTTTCCGCATCAGCGAGAGTTTCACGCTTTCCGCATCTGCGGCATCCTATACATTTTTCTTCAAAAAACTGAAGCTGAAGCCCTCTGCAAAGTCCTTCGGGGTTATGACACCATCTGCAGCGAAGCGGACATCCCTTCATAAAGACAGTAGTCCTTATTCCCGGACCGTCGTGCACCGAAAAACGCTGTATATCAAAAACAGTACCCTTCAAGGTCATCACCTCACCGCAAATACAATCTCTACCGAAATTATATCATCATTCATCAGCGATGTCAATATACGTCAATACAAAAAAGCTCCTACAGCTGTCTGCTGTAAGAGCTTTTATCAAAATAATCAGGCGAAATTAAAACGCCATTCTTGCCCATCCCTCTTCGCTGATCGGGGGCAATCCGAGAAGTTCTCTTCCGTAGTTTACGTAGTAACGGTAATTTTCGATCGGTACTCCGTTGGGAATACGGTGGTCAAGTGCAAATATCGTACCTCCGCCGCGCATAGGCTCTGACATCTTATATTCAAGTTCTGCGCGTATTTCTTCTTTACTGCGGCGAAGCACGTGCTTATCTATTCCGCCTTTACAGCAGAACTGTTTACCGTATTTCTTACGAAGCTCTACCATATCCATTCCTGCCGCAGGCTCAAGCGGATAGAAGCAGTTTATTCCGCAATCGAGAAATGCATCGATTACCGGAGTCATATCGCCGTCGCTGTCCTGCGAAAAGATCTTTGCGCCGTATGACTTTGCGCAGTCCCATACCTTGTTGTAATAAGGCTGCATAAACTCTTTTATCTGAAGCGGTCCCGCAAGAGGTCCCGATTTTCCTGCCATATCCTCGTGGATAGAAAGATTATCTATCGGTACTATCTCGCAGATACGTTCAATGATCTTAATTGCGGTATCGGTGAAAGTATCAAGCATATCCTTGATAAGCTCGGGCTCTTCGTAGTATGCGATACACAGATTTTCTTCGCCCATAAGCTCTCTCGGCTCATCAAATCCTCCCGGAATTCCCCAAAGTGTAAGACAACCTTTATCACGAAGCTCTTTTTGGTATTTCAGCTTTTCATAACTGATTCTCGACTCATCGAATGTGTACCAATGCTTGATTTTAAGCCAATCATCCATCGTTTCTACGGGGAAAGATACGGGAAGCGGTATTGTCGCACTCTTTTTAATAAGCTTCTGCTTACGTCCCATACGGTCTACCGATATGGTATATTCGGGAGTATCCTCAAGTATCACAGGGCTCAGTCCCGTTACTGCGCCCGCGCCCGCAGCAAGCCACGTATATTTAACGTAGTCCCAATCAAACGCGGTCATAGCAATTTCTTTTTCGCTTGCGCCCTGTGCTCTCCACTCGTCGTCAAGTCCGATAAGCGGTCCGAAAAGCTCACAGAAAAATTCTCTGCCCGTAAATTCAAAATTACAGTGAGCAATATACTGTTCTCTGTTCCAAATCATAGCGTTACACCTCCAAGTATATCAGCATAGTTTTATTATAACTCAAATCATTTAAAATTCCATATAAATTTGATTGACAAATGGACAAAATTCCGATATAATGATCCAAGTAAAAGACGGAAGGTAGGAAAATTTTGGACGTACAAATAAAGCATATGATACGCCGAAGCACTTTTGACGGATGGAAGATCGCTCCGAGATATATAAATGAGTACGAGATAGTATATATAGCAAGCGGTTACGGCGACATCACGATCGAAGAAAAACACATTCAGGTAAGTGCCGGAGATATGATATTTTTCAGACCGGGCGTAAAGCACAGTCTATGGATCACCCGAAAGCCCTACATGGTGCTTTACGGAGTACATTTCACCTGCGAAAGTGATGAAATAATCGACGATATTCCCGAACACGTACATCTTGAAGACCATCACTTTGCCGATATTCTTTTCAAGCGTCTGAACGATGAATATCTGCAAAACAATTATCTGCGCAGATGGAAGCTGAATATCATACTCCAGCAGATAATATGCGAGCATCTTACAAGGCTTCACACGAACACCGAGCCGATAAGCGTTATGCGGATCCGCAAAATCCTTGAATACATTCACGAAGATCCCTGCCGAGAATATACTCTGAACGATATGCTCGAGCGTGTTGGCATAAAAAAGAGCGTATTTCTGCAAAATTTCCGCAATATTACGGGTACTACGCCTCTTCAGTACATCACAAATCTGCGTCTTGAGCTCGCACGCGATCTGCTCAGCGAAACCGATCTTCAAATATCACAAATAAGCGAGCGATGCGGTTTTGACGATCCGTTTTATTTCAGCCGTTGCTTCAAAAAGAATTTTTCTGTTTCTCCGAGAAAGTACAGAGAATACAAAAAATGCAAATAATTCCGTTTGTCAGTCAAGCAAATATTTCATAGAATTTAATATACGCCAACAAAAGACAGTATCGGGCATATGCGCGAATCGGTAATACTTATACGTATCTTATCGGTATGCACGCTGTCAAATTTCATTATCCTTTTATAACCGACCGTAGTTCCCGATTCAACAGTCTTCCATACACCGTTTTCAAGCTCTGCATAAACGGTGTATTTTTCTATTCTCTGACCCATCGGTATGTGTTCCTTCATAACAATGTGAGTAACGTCACTCTTCTTTGCGAGCTCTATTAAGATCTCTGCGGTATTTTCTCCGTCAAAGGTCTTGAAATATTCGTCGTAGCTGTCTGTTTTCAGTGCATCCGCCGTATGATAGCCGTCGTCTTTATCCGACGTAACGGTTGCGTTTTCGGCAAGATTTACAGCAAACGTTCTGTCGATATATTCACCCATTTCACGAAGTCGCTGTACGTCGGTTTCGTGGAAAAGTCCCCGTCTGTCCGGCGGAATATTAAGAAGAAGCATCGAATTTCCGCCTACCGTACGGTACCATATATCAATAAGATTTTCGGCAGAGCGCACACGGTCATCCTCACTTGCGTGATAAAACCATCCCGGTCTGATAGAAACGTCAGTTTCCGACGGATACCATCTGTAATCCTTCGCACCCTCGAGAAATTCTCTGCTCCCGAGATCACGCGCCATACAATCCACTTTCTTCTCTCTGAAAGACGTGTCGTCGCTCTTTTGGCTGTTAGCCGCAACTTCTTCGGGTGTATAAAACTCAGTCGGCAGTACCGACCATTCGCTTTCTCTTGTCTGTCCCGATTCGTTACCGCACCAACGAATGTCGGGACCCGATATTGATATACAGGCATTCGGCTGAAGCTTACGTATCAGCGCGTAATATCTTTCCCAATCGTATATCTGTCGTTTACCGTTAGGTCCTTCTCCGCAAGCACCGTCAAACCATACCGAGAAAAGCTCACCGTACTGCGTAAGAAGCTCTGTAAGTTGACTACAGAAATAGTCGTCGTAGGCTTTTCCCTGTCCGTAAAGAGGACAGTTTCTGTCCCACGGAGAGAGATATACCCCGAATTTTATATTTCCTCTTGCGCAAGCCTCGCTGACTTCGCGAACGACGTCGCCTTTACCGTGTTTGAACGGACTGTTCTTTACGCTGTGCTCGGT
The DNA here is from genome assembly GCA_015064255.1 of Oscillospiraceae bacterium. Taxonomy (GTDB): domain Bacteria; phylum Bacillota; class Clostridia; order Oscillospirales; family CAG-272; genus SIG672. The sequence continues at coordinate 258,080 of SVSP01000001.1, read as the reverse complement.
ATATGCGGACGGCCACAGACAAAATCCGTCGTGATGCTTACAGGTAAGTATAAGCCCTTTTATACCCGCACTTTTAAGTGCGTTTACCCATTGATTTGCATCAAACTCTGTAGGATTAAAAATTTCTTCGGGTTCGGTTCCGTTTCCCCATTCCAAATCAGTAAAGGTATTTACCGTAAAATGTGCGAAAGCATAAAACTCCATTTTTTCCACTTCGAGCTGACGCGCAGAAGGATGATATTTTACGAGTTTCTTATCAGATTCAAAAGTGCTATACATAAACGCCTCCTAATCTATCGGCAAAGCTCTATGAAGATCTCATTTACTCCGTTTTCAAGAGAATATTCCTTATCCGAATATACGAAAGTGGCTTCTGTTCCCGACGGAATTTCGATCCTGAAGAAAATACGGTCATCTTCTTTCGTATAGCTTACAGAAACGTCACCGCCAGATGTCTTCATACTTCCCGCCATTCTTCCGAATTTTGAGGTTGCCTGCGGCGCAATTACAAGAGATTTATAACCCGCAGTTCCCTCTTTTTGCTTTATTCCGAGCAAATATTCAAAGAAATATGCAATAGGTGCGCCGAACATCGGATGATTATGCGAACGGCTTCTGTTACTGTCCCAATACTCATGGAAGGTCGTTGCTCCGTTCCGTCGCCAATGCTCGTAGCCCTGCAAACCGTTATTCATAAGAAGATCAACCGCAAGCTCCGCGTTTCCTTTTTCGAACAGCACACGTGTCAGAATATCTGTAGCAAAAATTCCCGTATCGTAATATCCGAGCTTTGAGTAATATCTTACCATATTCTGATAAGTCTCTTCGTTTCCGAGTCCAATATCGACAGCATATGCATTTGCTCCCTGTACGTTCATAATGAAATTTCCGTCAAAGGTATTGAAGTATGCACCTCTTATAGCGTCAGAGCGAATTTCAGCCTTTTCCTTGTAAATGCCGATATCCTCGTCTTTTCCGATTATATGAGCTATTTCTGACATTTTCTTAAGTGTTTTAACCATAAAATAGGTGTTCACCATCGGTGCGGGAAGAAGCATCTGCTGTTCCCCACATGTTATATCTCTGTCAGGATAGAGAATATTCGGTCCGCACCAATCTCCAAGGCACCATTCGCCCTTTTTATCGCTTGTAACGAGGTTGAATTCCGAATGCGCCTCGAGATAGTCGATATAACGTTTCATATTTTCATAATACTTTGAAAGTATGTTTTTATCACCGTAATGCTTATAAAGCTGATAAGGCACCTCTACTATCGCGCTTCCCCATCCGCCGGGACCGCCGCCGCTTCGTATGTAGGGTGCTGTGTACTGTATATGACCGCTTAAAGTGTCCTGACAGTCTCCGATATCCTGCATCCATTTTTCATAAAAAGCTCTCGCGTCAAGCACGGACAAAACTGCGTGACAGGTAAGCTGACCGTCGCCCGTATAGCCGCGTCGCTCAATATGCGGGCAGTCTGACGGATGACCGGTATGCATATTGCAAAGCATCGTATGGATAAACGTCTTATACGTCCAGTTGAGAGTTTCATTATCGCAGTCAAAGGAAGATGCGCTCGGCACGTCCGCGTGTATGACCTTCACATATTCAGGCACAGCGTCACCGATCACTTCAAAATATCTGAAGCCAAACCACGTAAATTCCGGCTGAACGGTACGTCCCTTTCCGTCCGAAATTACGTTAAAGGTCTGTCCGTGCGCGTGTGACATATCAAGCGCACTGCCGTCTGCAAGAATACTCTCGGAAAAGACGACCTTTATATTTTCGCCCGCGCTTGCCGTAATATTTAAAACAGGGTAACCCGTCGTATTTTGTCCGCAGTCGTATATTATACCCGCTTTCCCGACGCCTATCTTTTTGATCGGCAGTTCTTCAATAAGTGCATCTGCAGGACAGTCCGTTGCACAATACTCGCTGTCGAGTGCCTCGCATCTTACTGCATATTCCCAAGATGAATCATCAAAATTTTCATCAAAACAATCATTCCAATTACTGTAATTTTGTGTTTCAAAGGTCACAAAATTGTAATCCGATACGTATCCGCCGGCTATACGGCAATTTTCATCCGACACGAAGTACTTTGTTTCATCTGCACATTCGACCGACACGCAATAAACAGCTTTGGGAAGACCGAAGACACGGCATTTGTGAGTGTACCAACCGCCGCCGAAATGGAGTGCGATAACGTTATCTCCGACCTTAACAAAGGGCGTTATATCAAACTGAGGAACGTAAATTCTATGCCCTGCAAGTATCTCGCCTGCCGGGTCACAGCTTGCCTCAAAATCTGATGAAAGCGGCAAAAACGTATCTGGATTTATGCAAACGCCGTTAATATAGCATTTAAAAAATCCAAGTCCCAAAACGTTAAGGGATACCTTGTTTATATTTTCAACTTCGAAATGACCGCGCAAAACAGAAAACGAACTCTTAGTTCTCTCTTTTTTGCCTACCCACGCGGCATCTTTAAAGAAATAAGACTGTGTCATATCAAAAATCTCCTTTATATAACAAAAGAATCTTACAAGCAAATTTTAGCATAATATTTTCTGAAAATCAACCGCATTTTACAAAAAAGCAGGCAGAGAACGCATTTATATACTGCGATTTTCTCTGCCTGTTTTTACATTTACGTAGATAAAATTATCTTTTTCTCTCGAAAAAGCCTTTACTGCCGCATTTCGGACATTTTGCGTATCTTTTACCCATAAAGTGGAAGCATACCGAAAGCTGATACCACTTAGGCTTAAATTCGGTCTTACATTCGGGACAAACGAAGGTTATATTCATCAGTATAAAATACGAAACAACGAAAATCAAAGCTACGGGAATTGCAATGAAATACCACGGAACATCAACCGTTGTCGTAAACCAGTTCACCTTGCACGATGTCAGAGCTAATAAGAGTGATGTAAGCGTTAATAATAAAAGTATTTTTTTCATTTCGGAACCCTCTCCTTTGAATGCTTGGCTTTACTACTTTATTGTAGCACATATCCTGTCATTTTTCAATAGTTATCCGTATTTTTAACGCTATATTTGCAAACAAGGGCTATGTATCACTTTCTCAATGCTTCCTTTTTTCGCTCTACGTCTATTACATCAGCATCGCCATCTTTATAACCCCATTCGCTTTTGAGGCGAATAGAATATAACTGCTCTGTTTACAGAGCAATATAACTTTTGCGGAAGCAAAAATATCACGCTTTCGTAGACAGCATATCACTCAAAAACTATCAGGAAGAGCGCACTTATTCACCACCCCAAGTGGTAGTACAATGGAAAAGAGCCGATACGGAATAAAATCCATATCGGCTTTTTAACTGTCCTTTAGCACCCGAGGCAAAGGCTTTCGGTTTTTATGATGTACGGTTAATTCAAATGACATTAATTTTTATATTCAAAATACTCAGCGGGATATGCCACAACGATATCAAAGGTATCTTTTTTAGTTACAACGATAAAGACATCTCCTTCTTTTGCAAGTTGATACAAAGTTTTATCCGACATAGAACACTCTACGCTCCAAACATAGTTGTCATCAGGTATATTCCAGCTTTTACCGTTTTCAAAGCGCATTATATAAGCACGCACTTCGCTCAGTTTTTTATTTATATAGCTTCTGTTATTTGTACTGTATGTGTCCTCTATGACGTTCAAAACGACTTCTTCACTCACTTCATAATCGTCGAGCGATACATTTTTTATGCTGTTTGTTTGGATGATATAACCGACCAATAGATATACTGCGATAAAAATCAGAGAAACCAACAATACGAGCTTATAGTATTGTTGAAAAACAAGCATTACTACAAGCGCGATTGCCGAAAATATCAGCGGCGGAGTAACAGATTTACGGTACTCAAAGCGTGACATATTCGCCGGATTTTTGAGAACGTTCTTTATATCTGTTTCCATATTTGCTTTTGTTAAGATTTGCTTTTTGGGCATATTATCACTTCCTTTCGAGGTTAGTATAGCATGAAATCGAGGAGATTGCAAGTACCTTGAGTAAAACAAAAAACACGCCCTATGGCGTGTTTTGTTTTACTGGGGAATAGGGATTCTGAACCCAAAGCGGACGTCGTGTATCATTTTCCCTTTATCCCCTTTCCCGTCCGCTTCAGCAAATCCTGCGGATTTGCGGGGTTCTCATCATTTTCTGCTAATAGTAAAACAAAAAACACGCCATATGGCGTGTTTTGTTGTTTTACTGAGGAATAGGGATTCTGAACCCAAAGCGGACGTCGTGTATCATTTTCCCTTTATCCCCTTTCCCGTCCGCTTCAGCAAATCCTGCGAATTTGCGGGGTTCTCATCATTTTCTGCTCATAGTAAAACAAAAAGACACGCCATTGGCGTGTCTTTTGTTTTACTGGGGAATAGGGATTCGAACCCCAACATACAGAGTCAGAGTCTGCTGTGCTACCGTTACACAATTCCCCAACATTTTACTGTTCTGTGAGTTCCCTCACAACGTTATGCATTATAGCACATCAATTTCGATTTGTCAACAGCTTTCGGCAAGTTTTTTTAAAATTTTTTAAAAAAATTTTGCGCTTATTTTCCGCGGATATCAAAGTGCTTTTTTCTTTTATCAAAAAATCAAAAAAATATATAAAAAGCTGTTGATATCGCTCACCTTTGAATGTATAATATAATATATATCATCTGCCTGAATATTATACACAGGCTTATAAAAAGATTTCTGTTTTGAAAGGATATCCGCCGTGAACAAAACTACTCGAGAACTTTATCTCAAAAATATGCTTGAAAATAAAACAGCTGCCGTACTCGGTATCGGTGTTTCCAATCTTCCGCTTATCGACTTTTTACTTGAGCGCAACGCAAAGGTAATTGCCCGCGATATGAAAAAGCGCGAAGCACTCGGGAATGAGCTTGCCGCCTCTCTTGAAGAAAAGGGTGTTACTCTCATCTGCGGAGAAAATTATCTTGATAATATTACCGAGGATATCGTATTCCGTTCACCCGGCATACGTTTCGACAAGCCTTCTCTTATAGAAGCGGCAAATCGCGGTGCGCTTATTACTTCCGAAATGCAGCTCTTCTTCGACATTACGCCCACGCACACGATAGGTATTACGGGAAGCGACGGCAAATCGACCACCACAACGGTAATAAGCAAAATACTTGAAGAAGACGGCAAAAAGACATTTCTCGGCGGAAATATCGGATTTCCCCTTCTTCCCCGTGTAGATGATATGGACAATGGCAGTTATTCTGTCGCAGAGCTTTCTTCATTTCAGCTCCATACTATGACAAAATCGCCCGACGTCGCGGTTATAACCAACATAACGCCCAACCATCTCGACTACCATCTCGGAATGGAGGAATACATTGATGCCAAGGCAAACATTCTGAAATATCAGAATGAAGGCTCACGAACTGTACTAAATTGTGAAAACAGCATCACTAAAGAGCTTGGAAGTACTGTCAAGGGCGAAGTCGTTTACTTCTCGTCAAAGTGTATTCCCAACTGTGAAAACCGAGTTTACGAAAAAGACGGAGTCATATATTACAACGATGATGCAGTTCTCAAGACCGCAGATATAAAGATTCCCGGACGCCACAACGTTGAAAACTATATGGCGGCAATCGGTGCGCTTTACGGCATCGTTTCGAATGAGTCGATACAGTCTGTTGCCAAGAATTTCGGCGGAGTTGCTCACAGATGTCAGTTCGTACGCGAGCGCCGCGGAGTAAAATATTACAACAGCTCGATAGATTCGAGTCCGACAAGAACCGCCGCGGCTCTATCGAATTTCCCGCAGAAGGTCATCGTTCTTTGCGGAGGATACGACAAAAACATTCCCTTTGAGCCTCTTGCAGCCCCTCTTTGTGAAAAAGCCAAAGCGGTTATCCTCTGCGGTGCTACCAAAGACAAGATAAAATCTGCGCTTATAAATTCGATAGAATATGCAGAGTCGTCAGAGCGTCCTGTGATATACGAAACAGAAAATCTCGGTCAGTCGGTCAAGGTCGCCTCCGAAATTGCGACAGTCGGAGATATCGTACTTCTCTCCCCTGCGTGTGCAAGCTTTGACGCGTTCAAGAATTTCGAGGTACGCGGCAACTTCTTTGTGAGTGAAGTTATGGCACTTGAGGAGTGACGGCAAGGGTTTTGTCCTTGGAACCCGATTAAAAACTTTTTTGAAAACAAACCACCATCATTCGCTGTAACCGATCATATCGCCGAGGGCAACCTAAAAGCTGCTCTCGGCATTTTATATTTTCTGTGCAGAAAATGAGAGTCAACTCATAAAATGAGATATTGTTATTTTGTTTTATTATTGATATAATAAGACCGTAAGCTTACGAAAACCAGACAAAGAGAGGATTTTATATGAACACAACCGTATTTTCCGAAAATATGAAAAAATTCAGAATAGCAAGAAAATACACTCAGGAAGAGGTTGCAGAAAAGCTTTCCGTAACGGCTCAAAGCGTATCCCGTTGGGAGTGCGGAACTACCCTGCCCGACGTACTGCTCCTTCCCGAAATTGCCAAGCTTTACGGGGTTATGGTAGATGATCTTTTTAAGAAACATTCGGTCGCTTACGAAAATTACGCGCAAAGACTGTCTGCTCTCTATGACACGAGCAAGGACCCCGAGGACTTTTTAAGATGCCGTCTGGAATATCAGAAAATAATGAGGTCAGGCGAGCTTTCAACGTACGAGAAGTGGGACTATGGCTGGCTCCATATGGCGATGATGTATTATTGCAAAGAGGAAGCACTCAAATGGTTTGACGCGGTTTTAGCTGACAAAACGGATAAAAATTCATTACCGTACAGACGCTCGGCGACAATGAAACAGGGTATGCTGTTTTCTTTCGGAAAAGGAGAGGAAATTTTGAAAGAGCGTCAGCGTGAAATGGACGAAGCAAACGGAGATCTTGACGAGAGAGAATGGTGTCTTCTTATAGAGGCATACGATTCAGCAGAACAGTATGAAAAGGCAATTTCTACTTGCACGGATGCATTACAAAAGTACCCTGACAATTGGGAATTGTATCTGCTTGAGGGACTTGTTTATTTCAGTATGGAAAAATATGAAAAGGCTATCGAGTGTTATGAAAAATCAGGAGAAATAGGAACACCTTTTTGCGACGAAAAGTATCAAATAGCTTGGTGTTACCGTAAGCTTGAAAAATTTAATGAAGCATATCAGGTATATTTAGAGATTGCGGACATCCACCGCAAAAACGGATATGACGTCGAAGCCGATCAGGCACTCGGATATGCAAAGGAAATCGAAGATAAAATAAGCATTTGAATTTTTCGCCAAACACACGAAAAGGACAGAGAATTAATCTCTGTCCTTTTTTATATAACGGTAATATTTACGATAATATATGCAAAATCTACCGTTTTACTCTATTTCCGCAACAACCTCAACCTCTACAAGAGAACCCTTGGGAAGCTCTTTTACAGCGACGCACGAGCGTGCGGGCTTTTCTGTGAAATACTGTGCGTAAACAGCATTGAACTCTGCAAAGTCAGCCATAGTACTGAGGAAGCAGGTCGTTTTTACAACCTTTTCGAGCGAACTTCCCGCCTCTTTCAGAACGGCTTCAAGATTTTTGCAAACACGGTGCGTCTGCTCTGTGATATTCGTTCCCACCATCTCGCCTGTTACGGGGTCAAGTGGGATCTGTCCTGATGTGAAAACTACGTTTCCGATAACTACTGCCTGTGAATACGGTCCGATTGCCGCGGGTGCCTTGTCTGTATGGATCTTACTGCTCATTATTTTAACTCCTCTTATTTTCTTTTTAATTTCGTATAAGTCTGTTGTATTTTAACATTTCCTCAAAGTCTTGTCAAGAGCTTTATTTTTTTATTTCTTTTTGTTATTTTTCAGTCGCAAAAAGATTTTATGAAGGAAATCCGCAGGAATTATGAGGAAAGCGAGTGCCATAACAAACGCCATTTCCATAAAAGAAAGAGGCACCGTGCGGAAGAGATTTCCGCCGAAATATATCATAAAGGTCTGTATAACGGCTACAAACGCCATTATGAAAAGAAACATCTTATTTTTCCCTATATGTGCGCCGAGATTTATGCGCTCTGTTCGTGCAGTAAAGCAGTTGAAGATACCGAGGAAAATGAACAGTCCGAAAAATGCCCCAAGATGCTTCACGGGATCTTCCGACACGCCGTAAAATGCTCTTATTCTATCACTGCAAAGAAAGTTAAGACATATTGCTACCGTAAACATTCCCGAAAAGATTATATGTCCTATCATATATCTGCTCAGCAGGCTTTCATTTCGTTTTTTCGGTTTTTCCTTCATTATCTCCTTTACCGCCGCCTCGCCCGCAAACGCAAGCCCGCCGAGAGTGTCCATAATGATATTTATCCAGAGCATCTGCACGACGGTAACCGGAGTATCAACACCGACAAAAGGTCCTATAAGGCTGACGAGTACAGCACAGAGATTCATCGTAAGCTGAAAGGTTATAAATTTCCTTATACTTGCAAATATAGTACGTCCGTAGAGAACGGCTTTGACGATAGATTTAAAATTGTTATCGAGAATGACTATATCGCCCGCCTCTTTTGCAATGTCAGTTCCGCTTCCCATCGCAAAACCGATATCCGCTTTTTTGAGTGCGGGAGCATCGTTTACTCCGTCGCCCGTCATTCCGACTACGAGCTCTTTTTCCTGCGCTATCCTTACAAGTCTGCTTTTATCGCTCGGAAGTGCGCGCGCTATTACCGCTATTTTGTGAAGCTTTTCGGAGATTTCACCATCACTCATTCTCGACAGTTCTTCGCTTGTAAGCACGAGAGAATCGGAAAATTTGCCTATTATGCCGCATTCACGCGCCACAGCGCTTGCCGTTTCGGGATTATCTCCGGTAAGCATTACCACCTGCACACCCGCCCCGTGAATTTCCCCGACCGCATCGCGCGCCTCTTTTCGAACCCTGTCTCTGACACCCACAAGTGCAACGAGAGTGAATTTTTCTTCCGTCAGACTCTTTTCGGGAAGCTTTTCGCAGATCGCGACCGCAAGAACCCTTACCGCCTGCGAGGTCAACTCGTGAAGCTTCGTGTTTATTTTATTTTTATCAAAATTTGTTTCTTTTTTTCCGTTTGAAAGAAGTACACTCTCAACGTTTGGAAGTATAATCTCGGGCGCACCGCGGACTATAGTGAATTTTTTATTGTTTTCCTTGGATGAAAGCTCTACCGCCGAATATTTTTTGTCGCTTGTAAACGGAATTTTTCTGCCGCATATCAGACCGTTTCTGTTTATCGGAGATCTGAAAAAGCTTCTGAATGCTCTATCTGTTGCGTTTCCTCCGAGTGTCCTGTTTCCCGACAGCACACTTTCGGTATTATATACCGAGTCAAGTGCAAGGGCATCGTAGACCGCGCCTCCGTTTTGCAGAAGTCCTCTTTCGCTTTTAAATACCGACATATCACCCGATATTATTTCGCAAACGCTCTGTTTTCCCGTTGTGAGCGTACCCGTTTTATCGCAAAAAAGTATATTCATACTTCCCGCCGTTTCTATACCGACAAGTTTTCGCACGAGGATATTGTCCCTCATCATTTTTTTCATATTTGACGAAAGAACTACGGTTATCATCATCGGAAGTCCTTCGGGCACAGATACCACGACTACCGTAACAGCAAGCGTAAGACAATGCATAAGGCGATTATAGACATATGAAAAATCGCCGAGCTTTGAAAGAATAATATTTTTGTCAAATCCGCTGTCTATGAAAATATCGTTAAAAAAATATGCCACGGACACCCCTATCGCCGCTACGTATCCTATGCGGCTTATCTGCTTTGCAAGGTGCGCAAGCCGAAGCTTCAGCGGACTTTCTCTCGTTTCGGATGCCAGCTCACTTGCCGCACCGCCGTAAAGAGTCGAATCACCTACCGCACTTACCTGCATAGTCGCCTGACCGATACATACGACACTTCCGCGGAATATCTTATTTTCTTCGGGCACAGCACATTTTTTTACCTCTATACTTTCGCCCGTTATTGCCGACTCGTCAAGAGAAAGCTCTCCCGAAATAATTATTCCGTCCGCCGGGACACGCTCACCTGCAGAAAGAAATATTATATCGTCAACCACTATATCGTGTATATGTATTTCTCTGACTTCACCGTCACGTATCACTCTGAAATATTCGACTGTACCCTCGCTTCTGAGTTTTTCAAAGGCTTTTTCGCTGCCGTATTCGGATGCCGTTGAAACAAAAGTCGATATCAGGATCGCCGCAACTATACCGAACGTTTCTATCGGATCAAGGCTTCCGAGCATAAAGACGACATTAACCGCGAGTGCACCGATCAAAATCTTTATTATCGGGTCCGAAAGATTAGAGAGAAGTCTTGCGAGAAAGCCTTTTTGCTTTGTCTTTGCAAGCTTATTGCTTCCGTATTTTTCTCTCGATATTTCCACTTCCTTTGCGGAAAGACCGCCTTTTTTTATATTATTTTCCACTCTTCCAAGCATATCGGAGTAATCATTCCTTTCATTTTTTCGGTATGACTTTGCTCCTATTATATTCGTGTGATTCCGAGTTAATTACTTTCGTACAAAAACATAAAAGCAGATGAAAAATCATCTGCTTTTATATTTATTTACTTTTTGTGGCTGTCTGCTATTTTATTGAACTTCTCTATGATCTCTATTTCCTTGGGATCGTAAGGACGCTGATTTATTCTGAAAAGATCGTGCTGCCACTTTGTGAAATCATAATCGACGTTCTTGTTCGGATTATAATAATCGTTCCAAAGCGATTCCCACGGCTCGTGAGTCTGCGTCTTACCTACTACGAATCCCCAGCAGTAGCAAGCGATATTTTCAAGATAGAACAGCGGATAGATCTCTTTTACGTCGTTATACATAATGCGGTTGAGCCACTCCGTGCACATAAGCGGACGTTCAAGCTTTCTCATTTCTTCGATCTGAAGCACGGTTTCAAGATACGAGCCGTAATAGTGGAAGCTTACTACGTCTGAAAGCTCGAAAGCGTGCTGTTCTTCTTCGAACCTCGCCTTGCCGTCAACAACCTTTCTCCATATATCTGCCGTAAGAGGCTGAATGGGATCACACGCTCTTACAGTTTCGAAAAGAACGTCGAGAAGAGGAATAGATCTGTTACCTATTACGTTACCTGGCTCGTTGTAAACGTTCCAGCAGAGGATTCTCTCGTCGTTTGCATATTTTGTAACTATCTCGGTAACCATTTCAAGGTACTTTTCACGAAGTCCTTCTCTTTCAAGATAGTGATAAGGCTTCTTCGCAAGCTCTTCGGGTGTAAGCGGGAAGCGTCCCTGATGATATCCCTTTGCATATATCTGTTCGCCGAGTACTTTGGGAACAAATTCCTCGTCTATTCCCCTCGGAAGCTGTGCCTCAAGCGCAAGAACGTACATTACCGAAAGTCCGTGCGAAGCCGCAATCGAAATATACTCTTCAAGCACGCTCATATAGCTTTCTCTTTCCTGGAGCCACACGTCGAAATCGACGATAAGACGTACCGAGTTAAAGCCTATCTTTTCGGCAAGTGCCATTTCGCTGTCAGCAATCTTCATTCTTTCTTCTCTTCCGTAGCTCTGCCACTGATCTCTTCTGTTTGCGCAGTCGCTTCCGATAAAGTTACAGCCTCTTATCCACGGATGCGCATTATACCATTCCCATGCCTCTTCTTTCGTCCACTGTACTTTTGCCATTTTCAATACCTTCCTTCTGCTTTTATCTGATTTTAAACAGCCTTAGTTTATCCTTTTGCGTGCATCCTTACAAAGAGATGCAAGTCTGCCGTAATAATTCTTTCTTGCATCGACTGCAAGATCGGGATAGGATATAAGCAACGCATACGCCGCAAACCATCCGCTATCCGTATGAGAAAGTCCGTCGTTTATCTTCTCTTCGAACGCTTCGAGTATTTCGAGCGCGCCCGATCTATCGCCCCTCTTATATTTAGCCATGGCCTTATAATATGCAAGCTCGGGGAGATATTTATCCGAGAAGAAGTCTATATGTATGCTGTCTATAAGGTCATATACCTCATTCGGAATATCATTCTCACCGATTTTTTCAAGACATTCTGCCTGACGGTATTTAACGGGTACAAGAACACCGATATGCCATATTCCCGCGCCTATATTTTCTGGAATGACCTGCGCTTTCGCAAATGCTTCTGCGGCTTCTTTATATTTACCCTCTGCGGCAAGCTTTTCACCGATACCTGCCCACGCGCTTATATATTTTCCTGCGTAGAAGGTCTCACCGCCCTCGCAGACGATAAACACGTGCTTTGACAGTACGTCAAGTGCCTTTTCATATTCACCGCACGAACTGTATGCGCCCGCAAGCTCCGCGCAGATATCATCTCTTGTTTTTTCAATAGAATCTATATTTGCAAGTATGAACTCTGCTGTTTCTCTGTAGTCATATCCGATATGATTTCTTACGTACGCCTTTTCGAATACGAGCTGTTCGTTTCTCGGATTCTTCTCAAGTGCCGCCTCAAGATTTTCAAGGCACTTATCGTAATCCTTCTTTCGGTAATAATATACCGCGAGATTACGCTTGCCCTCGTAGCCGTCGTATTTTGCAAAATATGTTGCCGCTTCATCGTATTTTTGTGTCGAGAAGAGCTGACAACCGTAAAGATACGATGCGTAGGTGTTTCCTTTTGCGTCCTCGGCAAGAAGCACCTTTCTGTCAATATCTCTGAACGGGAAGGTCCTGTGTTCGCGGCTGAGAAGCTCGCCCTTTCCTATAAGGTATGCGACTGTCGGCGCAATATCCTTTGTGTATTCGGGAAGCTTTTCAAGAAGTGCTTTCGCTTCCTCGTCAAGTCCTGCTGCCGTAAGGTCTTCGTATATGTCGAGGCAGGTCTGCGACGGAGAGGAGTGAAGCGCCGTATAGAATTCGCTCTCTTCTATCTCACCTATAAGCATAAGCAGATATCTTGCGCTGTGATAGAGCTTATCGTAATCGTCAACTGCCCAAAGAACCTCTGCGGCAAGTTCATTTCTGCCAAGCTTAATGTTTGTCGCTGCAAGAACGAGCATAGCGTACGAGTTTTCAACTCCGCGCTCGATTGCTTCAAGCGAGAATTTCTCTGCTCTGTCAAGATTGCCCGACTTCAGCGATACAGCCGCCGCACGCGTCATAGCACAGGCAAAGGTATCTGCATTCCACGCCGAGAATCTGTAGTGCGAATAAGCCTTATCAAGCTCACCGAGCATTTCGTAAGCATATCCGATAAGATATTCTGTACGTCCGCTTTCTGCGTGTCTGTTATAGCGGTATTTTTCCTTAAGTGCCTTTTCGAAATAGTCTGCCGCCTCTGCAAACTCGTTTTTACGCAGAGCAAGCTCTCCGAGAAACTCAAGTGCGGGAGCATAATTCGGCCTTATTTCAAGTGCTCTGAGGCAGTATTTCGCGGGATCTGCGATCGGATCGCGGTACTGTGTAAGATGAACTGCCGTCTGAACGAGAGTATAGGGATCGTCTATCGCATCGGGAGTCGGCTTTTTAACTGCAAGCTCGGGAAGTTCTCTCTGCTCTGTCTTTTCGCGACAATGCGAAATAAGATCGCCTATCACTACGCGGCTTCCGAATTTATCGAAATCGCCTATTTCAAGAATTGTCACGTTATCGGGAGAAAGATCTACCGTTGCTTCGAATTTGTTTCCCTTTGCGTCGCTTACGCTGATCTTAACGTCATTTTCGCTGACTGTCGGCTGAATATAGAGCTTTGAGTCCTTTATCGAATACGCCACTTTAAGGTTTGCAAAATCAGGAACGCCTATCTTTGTTATAGGATACCAGCACTGTGAGAAATTCTTTGTTTCATAAGGCTCTATCCACGCAAAGTCGGGCTGATTGTCAGAATACGAGCCTGCCATAAGCTCGGCATATGCGCCGTCCTCGTCTGTGAGTGCTCTTTCCCAAGAGCGCGAGAGCTGTTCGTATCCCCATGTAAACATCTTTTTACCGGGAGAAATATACGCGTCGCCGATATGAACTACGCCACACTCTTTTCCGTTATCATAACCTCCGAAATAATCGTATTCAGATGCCGCCGCAAAGTAAGATGTCGCGTGCTTTGTGTTAAAGTGCTTACTTATATCCGTTCCGTCACCGTAAAGATATCCGTTGAAGCTTCCGCTTGCCATAGGGAATCCCGTAACCGAATCGCGGTAATGGAACCACACGTGATCAACGTCCTCCGGGAAGAATATCTCATACTGCGGATTTACCGGAACTGCGGTGTTTTCCCACCAAAGGAACGTTCTGCGAAGCGGTGTGCGATTATAGACCTTCATTCTTGTTTCAAAATATGCCTGACCGGGTTCGAGGCATATTCCTACCATACCTTTAAGTCGGTCAAAGGGATCGTGCTCGCTCATCCATACGATCTTTCCGCCGCTTTCAGTTTCTTCGATCGAATAATCGACAGGCATAAAGGTTGACGGTCTGTGATGGAAAGGAAAGTTGAATTCTATTCCGCCCGATATCCACGATCCGAGATCGCCTATAAGTGCGGGCTTAATAACGTGCTGACGGTAGAAGAAATAGTAGTCTGTTCTCTTATCGTATGCCGAGAAAATTCTTCCGCCGAGCTCGGGGAGAATTATAAGCTCGATATATTCGTTTTCGAGAACTATCGCATTATATTCAACGTCCTTTTTTTCTCTGTCATAGGTGTGTATTATGACCTTATTCGGATAGGGATTTCCTGCCGTACGCTGATGAGTTCTTCCCTCTGCGTATATCGGAAGCTCTTCATAGGGCGCTTCGCAGTAGGTCGGTATAGTCATCTTGATTTCTTTGCAGTTTACCATAAATGTCCTCCGTAAATTCTGTTTTTTGATTTATATTTCCATAGTTCAATTATAGCTTGACTTTACCATTCTTTCAAGATAAAAAGAATACTTTTTTCAAATATCGTTTTTGTATTGACAAAACGTCTCGGATATGGTATCATAATGTTTTAATACCCGACGGTTCATATCGAGCCATCGGGTATTTGTTTATTCTTCAAATTTATATCTGTTAAGTCTTATCTGACGCTCGGGATAGTCTGTGGTCGTAACCGCGTAAACGTAATTTCCGCTGACGTAAAGTCCATTCCAGTTGCTGTGATATCCGTCGGGTGTTTCAAAGGGCATTTCGGGCTCGCTGAAATTTTCCGCTGTAAGCTCACACGCGGGCGTAAAGTCTGATATTATCGTCTTCATCGAGGCAAAACGCGCTCCCGCCCCCTTTGTCATATCCTCGTCCGTCTGAAAAGCAACCATAAGCTGTCCGTTTGGAAGCTCTGCTATATACGGTGCTCCCGCAACTCCCTTTTTGGGAACGTAAATATCGACAGGCTCAGACCACTTTATTCCGTCCATTGAGGTAACGAGCTTTATCATCATTTTTCCGTTACCCGCAGTATTCCAGCCTTCTATTATGCAAACGTAAGTACCGTCGCGAAGCTGCTGCCATACGGGCATACCGTCTCTTGATTTATGCTTTTCACCGTCGCAGACAACGGTACGGTTTATCCACTCACCGTTTATCCACTGCTTATATTCGATATACTGATAGGTCGTGATCAAATTCGTTGAGTCATTTGCGTAAAAGCAGGTAAGAACTCCGTTCAGCATACCGAAATGAGGCTCCCAGACGCCCTTGTATGCGCCCGACAGCTCAAGATTTTCATAGATCGTCGAATGGTGATACCAGGTTTCTCCGTTATCCTTACTTGCACTTACCTGTATCGACGAATAGTACGAGCCATCGGGAGTTCCCGTTTTTTTACCGTTTGCGCGGTATGCGAGAAGTATCTCGCCGTTCTCAAGCTGCCAAAGTGCAGCATTTGCGCACACGAGTCCCTCGTATTCGGCAAAATTACTTGCCGCTACGGCATCCGACCAAGTAAGACCGTCATCCGAGCTGAATTTCACGAACATACCGTCAAATGCACAGGCAAGACGACCGTCGGATAACTTAAGCAGACGCGGATAGCCTTTATCGTTATTTACAACGGTCTGTATTCCGTCATTCCAAGAAAAATGCTTTGTTTTCATTAATACTACCTCTAAAAAGATACCTTACCATTCATATCTGTTAAGTCTTATCTGTCCGCTCGGATAGTTCGTTCCCGTGATAGCATAAACGTAGTTTCCGCTTACGTAAAGTCCGTTCCATATGCTGTGATATCCGTCGGGTGTTTCAAACGGCATATCGGGCTCACTGAAGTTTGCCGCAGTAAGCTTATCGGCAGGTGTGAGGTCGGAGATTATCGTCTTCATCGCCGAATACATATCGCCCTCGGTCGTCATATCCTCGTCTGTCTGGAAAGCAACCATAAGCTGACCGCTCGGAAGCTCTGCAAGATAGGGCGCGCCTGCCTTACCCTTCTTTGAGGTGTAGATATCAACAGGCTCCGACCATTCTTTTCCGTCTTTGGAGGTAACGAGCTTTATCATCATATGTCCGTTGCCGCTTGTATTCCAGGCTTCGATTATACAAGCGTAAGTTCCGTCGCGAAGCTGAAGCCATACGGGCATACCGTCTCTTGATTTATGCTTTCCGCCGTCGCAAACCACCGTGCGGTTTGTCCACTCACCGTTTATCCACTGCTTATATTCGATGTACTGATAAGGAAGGACGTTTACCTCTTCCGTATCGTTAGCATAAAAAACGGTAACTTTTCCGTCCATAAGCTCAAAATGAGGCTCATAAACTCCGCCCTTTCCCGAGTGCTCGTAAACTGTCGAATGGTGATACCAAGTTTTTCCGTTGTCCTTACTTGCGCTCACCTGAATAGATGTATAATGTTCACCGTTTTTTGTAGTCGATTTTCTTCCGTTTGCACGGTATGCGAGGAAAATTTCCCCGTCATCAAGCTGCCAGAGTGCTGCGTTTGCGCAGAATAGTCCTTCGTATTCGGGAAATTTACTTGCCGCTACCGCATCCGACCAGGTGAGGCCGTCATCCGAGCTGAATTTTACGTACATACCATCAAATGCGCAGGCAAGACGTCCGTCCTTGAGTTTGAAAAGTCTGGGATATCCGCTTCCGTTATTTACAGTCACCTGTGTGCCGTCTTTCCAAGAAAAATATTTTACTTCCGATGTGTTCATAATCAAATCTCCTTTGATTTTTTCTTTTATAAATTGCCGCTTTCACGGTCAAATTTCAAAGTCTTATCGTAAATCCGCTTACTTTTTTCAGTGTTTGCGCCAAATACATATCAGAAAGCTGTTCTGCTCCGAGCGCTTCTGCGATCTGTCTGAAATCATCACTTATATTAGCGGTTTTCCATACCTTGCCGTTTTTATCGACAGGAATTACCTTAGCGTCCGTTATTGCGGATATTATTCTGTCGTACGATAATTTATTTTCCGCAAGCGTACTGACCTTAAGCTCTATCATATTGAGAAGGCGCACCACCAAAAATGCAAACGTGAAAAATCCGCGTATTCTTTTTGTATTCCACACAACGCTCTGACGCGCTTCAACGACGCTTCTGATGCTTCTGACGTAATCTTCAAGGCGCGCGCAAAGTCTGCACACGTCAATTATTTCGCTGTTTGCCATACGGCACCCCGAAGATCTTATACATCTGTATCCGTCAAACTGCTTATCGATCTCATTATCATCCGAAGACGTATGGTTTTTGACAACATCCGTCGCAAAGGGCAAGGTTCTTGCCAAAAGGGAAAGTCTGTCGTTTCTTTCCTTTTTAAAACGCTTCTGAGAATACGTGTAGATATACTTTTCTTCAAGAAGGATATCCTGCATATTATATCTGAGTTCTTCACTTCTCGTACGAACCTTATACTTAAAATCGCTGTTTATTGCCGTATAGTTTTCAGATGCGAGCATATCGTTTTGAATACTTCTCGACAGCGTTTTTATTCTGTTATACGTAATATATCCGTGCCCTTTTTCCCTTATTTTTATAAGGTCACTGTACTCGGGTGCAAATCTGTTTGAAACGAATATCGAATTACTTGCGTGCTTATTGCCCGTTTTATCATTTTTACTTTTCTTATCAAGAAATTCGTCGGTGATCTTTGAATTTCCGACCGAAACCTCACCCGAATATACTATACCGTCCTTATTTGCGTGCATATAGCAGAGTGCGGGCGTTTCCGTATATTTAAGATTTCCGCCCTGTGACGATTCACACTCAAAAACACTCGGGAAAACGTGGATAAAATCCACCGCGTTTTTCTCCCTTATATCGTTTTTCTTGTCTATGTAAGAAAAAAGCTTATCTCTTACGGTATCGAAAATATCGAGCATTTTCATCACGTTTCCGAATTCGGATATATCGTTTTCGATAAAGCATTTTTCTCTGTCCCAGACATCTCTCTGCGGTCCGAGCTCATAAAAAGCTTCTGCGCAGAATGCAAATGCCGCGTGCTCGATATCAGCACCGCCGACCATCATTTTTGAACCGTAATACCTGAAAAAGTAAGGCAAATTAAGCTCATCCCACACTTTTTTCAAGAGCATATGACCGATATGATATTCTTCGGAATAAGATTTCCCGCCATATTCAAGTTCATCAAGGACGGATGAAAATTCGGAATCCTTGTTGTCACGATGCGCCTTTTGCTCTGCAGAAAGACGAGCGATGATATTTTCTATATACTCTTCGAAATTTTCGTGTTTCTTTTTCAGTTCAGACAAAAGTCCGAGCTTCAGAAGTGTTCTTGATTTGGGATTTTGCTCTCCGGGAACTCTGTAAGATTCAACGATATAAACGCGAAAATCGTTTCCGCTTTTAACATATTTTACCGTCATAAATATTACCTCCCAAAAGATTTTTACTGACTTGATTATACAACTTTTTTATTCGCTCGTCAATAGATTTTCAAAAAATAATTCCCTACATTTCTCTACGTTTTTTAATAAATTATTGGATTTGGGTATTTGTTTGCTAGTAAAATCTTTTAACCGCTTTTTTTGCTTGTCTTTTACCTTTTTTCGAGCTTTAATTTGCTTTCGTGGGATTTATTTCTTGATTTTTCATTTTCAAATCGGCGCTTTTTCGTATTTAAGGTCTGAAAATCGTATCGTTTTTACATCAATATAACCAAAATAACACAGTCAAAAATATGCATATCGTACAATTTGAGTTAATGTTTAGTTTTGGAATTGACAACGTTTTGGCTATGGTATAATTACTTTGTAATGGATTGAATAAAATCTATATCTATGCGTATATAAACCGAAAGGATTATTCATTATGTTGCCTCTTGAAAAATCGTATGACGAACTGTACGCCATACTTGAGGCGAACTCGATGAACAAAGATGACTTTGTCGTCGCGCTTCACCTCGACCTTGATACAAACGAATGCTTCCAAAGTATGTGGCTTGCTATCACGGCAGATGCGAAAACGCTCTGGAGATTTAATGCCAAGGATAATTCGGCAGAAAGCTTTGATCTCGACTACGTTTCCGCGCCCTACGTCGATAACTTTATGACCACCAACCGTATGCTCGCTCTTCTTCACAAGGATAAGATTCCGTCACGCGAAGAAGGCGAGGCTGACGAGGATTACAAAAAAAGACTTCATCAGTACCACAAGGCAAAGGATACCGAAACCATTATCCTCTGCTGCGGTACAAACTCGATAAAACGACGCCTCTTTGCCTTTATAACTATTTGGGAAAGAATCGTCCGCGGAGAAACCGTTTCGGAAGACGATCCTCTCTTTGAGCAGTTCAACGCAAAGTGTCCGAAGTGCGGAACGGTATATCCCGACCAGAACAGAAAGATCTGCGAAAACTGTGCAAACCGAAAGGGCACTCTTATACGGCTTCTGCAGTACTTCAAGGACTTTAAGTTCCAATTTACGCTCGTAATCATCTGTATGCTGCTTTCTTCCGCCGTGTCGCTATCTTCTCCGTTTATAAGCGGTAAGATACTTTACGACCAGGTAATCGCACAGCCTACATACGATGAAAGCGGCACGCAGATAACCGGTCTTCTCCACGAAGAAAAATACGTGTATATCGTTGTCGGTCTGATAGTCGGTCTTGCGCTTTTCTCACTCGGAATCGGCATACTCCAAAACCGTGCAAACGCATATATGTCAACACACGTTACCAAAAACATGAAGAACTATGTTTTTGATGCGATGCAACGTCTTTCGCTTTCCTTCTTCAACAACAACTCAACCGGTCGTCTTATCAACCGAGTAAATTACGATGCTACAAGAATACGAAGCTTTTACATAGACGGTCTTCCCCATCTTGTTATAAACGTTGTAAACTTTATCGGTGTTGCTGTCTTCCTGTTTATACTTAACTGGAAGCTAACTCTTATAGTCTTTATACCCGTTCCTATCATCGTGTGTATATTCAAGATAATGCTTCCTAAGCTTTGGCGTTCCTTCTCTCACGTTTACAGACGTTCTTCCTCACTCAACTCTATGCTCGGTGACTCGCTCAACGGTGTACGAGTTGTAAAGGCGTTTGCAAAGGAAGCCGAAGAAAGTGCGCGTTTCTACGAATTCTCCACAAAGCTCTTTGAAGCTAACCTGCGTTCAAACATCATTTCCCTTATGATTTTCCCCGTAGTCGGTCTTCTTATCGGTATCTCGAGTACGGCAATCTGGGGTGTGGGCGGTATCGAAATTATGGAACAGCGTATGACATACGGTGAACTTACAACCTACATCGGTTACACCGGTATGATATTCGGTCCCCTTAACTTCTTCTCAACGTTCACAAACATCATCACAGATACTATAAACTCTTCGCAGAGATACTTCGAAACGATCGATATGATCCCCGAAATAGCTGACGATCCCGAAGCAGTAACACTTGACGAGGTCAAGGGCAGTCTTACGTTCGACAAAGTATGCTTCCACTACGTTCCCAACCGTCCTATTCTTAAAGACGTTTCCTTTGAAATAAAAGCCGGTCAGCATATCGGTCTTGTAGGTCACACGGGTAGCGGAAAGACTACGATAGCAAATCTGATAACGAGAATGTACGACGTTATCAGCGGTTCGATCTCAATAGACGGTCACGAGATCAAAAAGATCAAGATCGATTCTCTCAGAAAGAACATCGCGATAGTTTCTCAGGAAATATACCTTTTCCGCGGTACTATTGCAGATAACATAAGATACGCGCGTCCCGACGCGACTATGGAAGAAGTCATAAACGCTGCACGCGCCGCAAATGCTCACGACTTCATAATGCGTCTGCCCGAAGGCTACGAAACACGAATAGGAATCGGATACAGAACCCTTTCCGGAGGAGAAAGACAGAGAATCTCTATTGCAAGAGCACTTCTGCTCTCGCCCTCACTTCTTATTCTTGACGAAGCAACGGCGGCTATGGACACTCAAACCGAAAAACTGATCAGTGAAGCTATCGACAAGCTTGTCGAAGGCAGAACAACAATAACTATCGCCCACCGTCTTGCAACACTCCGCAACAGCGATATCCTTATGGCTATCGAGGATGGAGAAATCGCCGAGATGGGTACGGAAGAGGAACTTCTCGCAAAGAAGGGCGTATATTACAAGCTGTGGACACTTCAGACCGAACAGATGAAACAGGTCGCAGAGGGCCGCTGATCACTTCAGTTATTTTAGAAAGGATGGAATTTCAGTCATGACCGATCAGGAATTAAATGAACTTGATGAAAATTTATTTTCGGTACGCAAATCAATAGACCTTACAATGGAAAACTCCCGTTTCTTCCGTTCTGAAGGAAATCTTATTTCCTTGGAGCTTACAAAAGAAGACGGAGAAATCGAGACATTCGAAAGAATAGTTCCCGTAAGAGCATTTCCTCTCTCGGATCCCGATGAGTTTATCTCTATCAGAGAGCCCGAATCAAAGGAAAAAGGAAAGGGTGCAGAAATCGGATTTATAAGAAGACTTTCCGATTTTGACGCAGATACCGTAGCACTTCTTAACGAGGAGCTCGACAGACGTTACTTTATCCCCGAAATCAAAAAGATCAATTCTCTCAAAGAAAAATTCGGCTACTGCTACTTTGAAGCGGAAACAAGTGCCGGCAAGGTAAGCTTTGTTATGAGCAACCCTATGTCAAATATCAGAATACTTGAGGACGACAGCGTTCTTATGACCGATATCGACGGAAACTGCTTCTCAATTCACGATCCCCTCAAGATCGACAAGGCAAGCTACAAGAAGATTGAAATATATCTGTAAAATCTTAAAAATCACAAAAATCGAAATACTTTTTATAAAACAAGAGGACTTCAGTTATGAAACTTCTTTTTGACCTGCCCGAAAAGGATCAAGCCACCTTTGACGCGTCTGTCGCCGAAGATGAAAAGGTAATGTACTGTTTGCCTTACAACTTTGAGGGTGAAAAAAGGGTAAACGGCTTTGTAGTCGTTACCGACAAATTTATTTACAAGCTTTTGGACGGAGAACTACTGTTCAAGTATGATATTTACTCACTCAGCGAGTTTTCTACCGAAGTACAGTACGGTATATGCGGATTCTATGCAAAGAAAGACGGTATATCGACTCTGCTCTGCCTGTTTATCTCAGGACGAAATCTTCCGAGATATGCAGTCGTTGCTACAGGTTGTGACCTTATCGTAAAGCACGGAAAGAAAGAGCCTCTCACATCAAATGAACCCGAGAGATTCTGTCCAAAATGTAACCGTCCATTCGTTGCACACACAAAGATCTGTCCTTTCTGTCAGGACAAAAAAGAGATCTACAAAAAGCTTTGGGGTATGACCAAGGGTCTGCGTCTTATGATGCTCTTCCCGCTTCTCACAGCTATTATCGCTATGATCTTCAGATTTGTTGTTCCCGCTGTTCAGAGAATTGCGATCGACAAATATATTCTCGCCGAAAACGGAAAAGACCACATCACGGAATTCTTCGTTATCGTTGCCGCGATAATTACCTTCGACCTCATAAGCCGTGCGATCAACGTTATTCAGGGTCGTCTTGCTGCGATATCCGGTAACAGATTTATGCGTATGCTTCGCGCACTTCTCTTCGAAAAGATCGAAAACCTTTCGATGTCTTCGATTCAGAAGAAATCCACCGGTGACCTTATGGGAAGAATCAACAATGACGTTTCTGTCGTTCAGAACTTCATAACGAACCTTCTCCCCACATACGTTGCGCAGGCGTTCTCGTTCATACTCGCACTTATACTTCTTCTTTGGCTCAATCCCTTTATGTGTCTTTTCGTATTCATTCCTCTTCCCTTTGCAATATTCTTTATTACAAAGTTCTGGAGCATGATGAACAAGAGAAACGTTCACGGTTGGATACTCGCTCACAGAACTAACATCTATCTTCAGGATAACCTTAACGGTATACGTGTTGTAAAGGCTTTCGGTAAGGAAGAACAGGCGATAGACGATTTCGAAAAATATGCCGAAGCTCAGGCTCAGAAGGAAGAAAGCAACGCGAAGCTCTTCGATACAGTCTTCCCCTTCGTAGGTTTCACAATAAGACTCGGTAGCTACTTCATTCTTCTCTACGGTAACCTTATGCTTTTCGGCGGTCATATGAACGTCGGTGAGCTTTCTCAGTTCACAAGCTATTCGGGCATCATTTACGAGCCTCTTATGCAGATAACCGCTATTCCCCGTAACATTTCGGCATTTATCACATCCTTCTCGAAGATTCTTGAGATCCTCGAAGAAGAGCCCGACGTTGCCGATATTGAAATGCCTATCGACATCAGAATCGAAGGCGATATCAACATTAAAAACGTTACATTCGGATACGACAGCTACAACCCCGTTCTTGAAAACATCAATCTTGAAGTTAAGAAGGGTGAATTCGTAGGTATCGTTGGTCACTCCGGTTGCGGTAAAACGACGCTTATTAACCTTATAATGCGTCTGTACGACGTCACCGAGGGTGCTATCGAAATTGACGACGTAAACATCAAGGATATTTCGCAAAACGCACTTCGTTCCCAGATCGGTGTAGTTCTTCAGGAAACACACCTTTTCTCCGGTTCTATTCGCGACAATATCCGTTATTCCAAGCCGCTTGCTTCCAACGAAGAGGTAATTGAGGCTGCAAGAACAGCCAACGCGCACGACTTCATAATGAAGCTTCCGCAAGGATATAACACCATCGTCGGTGAAAAAGGTCTTTCCCTTTCGGGTGGTGAACGTCAGAGAATTGCTATCGCGCGTGCGGTTATTCACAACCCCAAGATACTTATTCTCGACGAAGCAACTGCTGCTCTCGACACAGAAACAGAAAAGCTCATTCAGGATGCTCTTAACAACCTTTCTGTCGGCAGAACTACATTCGCTATTGCACACAGACTCTCGACACTCCGAAACGCCGACAAGCTTCTCGTTCTTAACAGAGGTAAGGTCGTTGAATACGGAACTCACGCAGAGCTTCTCGACAAGAAAGGCTTCTACTACAAGCTCGTTATGGCACAACGTATGGCTGAGCTTGCAAAGCAGGATTAACACACATAAACAGCAACCCGATAGATTAAATCTATCGGGTTGTTCAAAGTGTAGACAAACTCACAAACATTAACTGAGAGAAGGGTAAAACCATCTCAAACGCCGAAGTTTTTCCCCTTCTCTCAGACTCTAATCCCATTTCCTTGGCTAAAAACTTCTCTTTTATTATTTTATCTTCAGTCTGAGCAACCCGATAGATTAAATCTATCGGGTTGTTTTTTACTGTTTGCTTTGATTTATTTTTTTGATACTATCCTGTTTCACTTTTTCACGCAGACCTTTCGTCCACTCTGACCACTCGGAATTTTTCTGACCGTACACGAGATTTTCGGTATATTCAAGCGGAAGCCAGGTTGAAATATCCGCCTCATTATGCGATATAAGTGCCTCTATATTGTCGAGAGCCTTATAGAGTTTCGCTTCTTTCGTTTCAAGTGCGTTCATCTCTTCAAAAAGCAAAGCAAGCTCTTCTTTTTCGAGATCGGGGAGTAGCTCGAGCAAGGTTACTATTGCTTTTTCCTCGCTCTTTTCGTTTTCCTCGGTTTTGACAAAAGCCGGAATATCGCCCGTTATAGCTTCTCCAAAATCGTGTATCAGACACATTTTTATGACTTTATTTATATCAAGCTCGTGATACTCGCCGGCACAAAGCATCGCCATAACGGCAAGTCTCCACGAATGCTCCGCAACCGATTCCTGTCTGCCGCTTGACGTCCATGAATGGCGGGTATTGCATTTCAGCTTTTCAATTACGTTTAGAAATTCAATATATTTTCTGTATTCCATCGTTATTCTCCTTTAAAATTCAAACTTTTCAGAAATATTCATACAATAGGTTTTCATAATATTGCAAAACTCTGTTTTGGATTCAATATTTATGCTTTGAAGCATTCTTTTTACACGGTATTTGACCGCATTTTCGGATATGTAAGCATTCTCGCCTATTTTTGCATACGAAACGTTTGAAAGCATACCGCTGATTATCTTCATATCGGTTTCGTCACAGCGGACGAGGAAATTCTCTATCTTCATCATCTCGCTGACATCGGCATCGTTATAAAAATAATTATCGTCGGCTGTATGAAGAGATATTCCGAAGCTCTGCTTGCCCATTTCGCGGTATTCGGTAGTGACACCTAAGACAAGCTGACACGGTATCGTCATCTGAATATTTATATCAACCTCGCTCTTGACAAGATAAGCGTACATCGCCACGGCCTGCCGACCAAGTTCCTCATCGTTAAGAGTCATTGTCGTAAGCGGGTAGGAAAAATAAC
The DNA here is from genome assembly GCA_015064255.1 of Oscillospiraceae bacterium. Lineage (GTDB taxonomy): Bacteria > Bacillota > Clostridia > Oscillospirales > CAG-272 > SIG672. The sequence goes on along the minus strand of SVSP01000001.1, from coordinate 232,300 downwards.
GTCCTATAAGGAGATTACCGAAGCTTACGATATAAATATCCTCGGGCACTCTTATATTATCCTTTTCAAGTCTTCTTATCAAAGCTATAGCCGCTATATCGTTTGCACATATTACGGCATTATATTTTCCTATATTCGCATAAAGTCTTTTATAACATTCGGAAAGAGAATCGTCGCTTATATAGATATCAGACTCACTGAGTCCGAATTCAAGGAAGCTTCTGTGTTTGGTGGAATCTGTAATAGAGTTGGGATTTATGGCAAAGAGAGCGATATTTTTACGCTCACAGGAATGAAGATATTCGATACAGCCGTACGTAGCGCAGGCATAATCTATAAGTATATAACTCGTTCCCGGTACAAGCTCTGTCGGCTGACAGTTGAGAACTATTCCTCTTATATCGTATCTTGACAGCTCTCTGAGCGTTTTATTTATCCACGAATTTGCGGTACCGACAAGCACTACTATTCTCTTCTGCTCACCGAAATCAATATCGTAGCTCTTTATTTCGCACAGCTCGTGCTTAAGTGCCGCAGATTTGTGTTTCATTCCTTCGAGTATCGCCTTGCCCCACACAGTTTCGGCAAAATCTTCTTCTATTATCATATAAATCTTCATTTTCAAACTCCCGAATGCTTTATATTTTCAGTATATCATTTGTTTTTTACAAAATCAAGGAGATATACAAAATAAAAGTACAAATAAATTATGATTTTATCTTTTTTTATTTGGCTTGACATATTAAAGATAATTTAATAAAATTAAAGTAGCTTTAAAATTTTTTAAGGAGAAAACAGATGAAGGTCATACTTAATAAAGAAAAAAGAATTATACCCACGTATGTTCCCGGAAAAGCAGAAGAGCTTCCTATGTTCTTCGAAAACCGCCCTTATCAGGGTGCAAGCGGAAAGGTTTATCCTATTCCCTATTCCGATTCGGTTTCCGATACCTGCGAGGATGTAAAATACGACGTCTATACTCTTGAAAACGAATACGTTAAAACAGATATACTTCCCGAGATCGGCGGAAAGATACTCCGCGGATACGACAAGGTCGGAAGCTACGATTTCATTTACTACAACGAGGTTATAAAGCCCGCACTTGTAGGTCTTGCCGGTCCTTGGATATCGGGTGGAATCGAATTCAACTGGCCTCAGCATCACCGCCCCACAACGTATATGCCGCTTGAAGCCTCTGTCGAGGAAGCACCCGACGGAAGCAAGACCGTATGGGTAGGCGAGGTTGAGCCTATGAACAGAATGAAGGGTATGGCAGGTATCACGGTATGCCCCGGTAGAAGCTTCATAAAGGCCAAAATAAAGGTATATAACCGCACGAATCTTCCTCAGACATTTATGTGGTGGGCAAACCTTGCCGCACCTGCAAACAAAGATTACCGCACTATATTCCCGCCCGACGTTGAATGGGTAAACGACCACGACAGACGCGCCGTACTCTCTTGGCCTGTTGCAAAAGGTCTGTATAAGACCGCACGTCCCTTTAATTACGGTGAAGGTACTGATATTTCACGTTACGACTCAGTAAAGGTTCCCTCTTCTTTCCTCATTTCGCAAGGACAGTCCGATATGGACTTCGTTGCGGGATACGACGAAGGAATAAACAAAGGTATCGTTACTGTTGCCGATCACCACATTTCCCCCGGTAAGAAGCTCTGGCATTGGGGTATCGGTGATTTCGGAGATATGTGGTGCTCCAACCTCACCGACAAAAACGGTCCGTACATCGAGCTTATGACAGGTGTTTATACCGACAATCAGCCCGACTTTACGTGGCTCGCTCCTTACGAGAGCCGCGAATTTGAGCAGTACTGGTATCCTATCCGCGACATCGGTGACGTGAAAAATGCTACGATAGACGCCGCTGTAAATCTTGAAAAGCGCGGCAACGAAATATTTATCGGATTTAACGTAACGGGCTGTTTTGAAAACGCAGCAATCACCGTAAAAGATAAAAACAGCGTAATATACAGCGAAAATGCAAGTCTTACACCCGACAAGGCATATACAAAAACTATTTCCGCGTGCGATTCAGACATAAACGATATTACAGTTTCGCTTGTATCCTGCGAAGGAAAGACGCTCGTTTCATATACGCCTTACGTAAGAGGTCAGAAGCAGCCTATCGAAGTAAGAAAGCCTGTTGCGCGCCCCTGTGAGATCGCAACTGTTGAAGAGCTTTACATCAACGGTTATCATCTCGAGCAGTACAAGCAGCATAATTACAGACCCGAGGATTACTATCTTGAAGGACTTGCCCGCGATCCCGGTGATATCAGATGCAACACTTCTATGGCTCGCCTTTCATACCGCAAGGGTGAATTTGAAAAGTGCATCGAATATGCAGGCAAAGCTATCGAGCGCCTTACATCGAGAAATCAGCACCCTACCGACACAGAAGCGTTCTACTTAAAGGGACTTGCACTCAAAGAACTCGGCAGAAGCTCCGAGGCTTACGATACACTTTTCCGTGCAGGTTGGAATTACAGCCACCGTGCAGCGGCATATTTTGAGCTTGCATCGCTCGACTGTGCGGAAGGCAGATACGCAGATGCTCTTGAAAAAACAGAGGTCGTGCTTTCTCTCGGAAAGCACAATTCCCGCGCAGGCGGACTTAAGGCTGCCATTCTCCGCAAGCTCGGCAAAGCCGACAAAGCAAAGGCTGTAGCAGAAGAATTCCGCTTATATGACACACTTGATCTCCGTGCAATTTTCGAGCTTTCACATTTTGAAAATATGAGCGATAAAATTGCTTATTTCGCCGAAAAAGCAGAAAATATCATAGATATTGCTTGTGATTATATTTCGGAAGGACTTTACGAGGATGCACTTTATTCGCTTGATTTTGCACCGCAGGACTATCCTCTCGTATCCTACTACCGCGCTTATACGCTTTCGCTTATGGGCAAGGACAGCATATACGAAATAACGAAAGCAGAAGCCTGCCATCACGGATACTGCTTCCCTAACAGAATCAGCGACATTACCGTACTTGAATATGCGATCTCCGCTTACAAAAACGCATCCAACGCAAGCTATTATCTCGGATGTCTTTTCTATCACAAGGAGCGCTATGACGACGCTGTTTCAGCTTGGGAAAGATGTGTTGCTATTAATCCCGAAAAAGCAGAAGCTTACAGAAATCTCGCACTTGCATATTTTGACAAGCGCGGAGATATTGAAAAAGCAAAACTCTGTATGAAGACCGCACTTGATACCAAAAAGACTTCGCCGAGAATGCTTATGGAATATCAACAGCTGCTCAAAAACTCAAATGCCACCCCCGATGAGCGTCTTGACGTTTACGAAAAATATCCCGAGCTCTTTGAAAAGCGCGACGACTGCTATCTTGACAAAGTGATCCTTCTCACTCTCAAGGGCTGCTACAAGGAGTCGATTGACCTCGCCGCAAGCAAACGTTTCCACATTTACGAGGGCGGTGAGGGACGTCTTACCAAGCAACACTCCTGGATGTTCCTTCTCTATGCGCTCACACTTGAAAATGCAGGCCGTACGGATGAAGCTGAAGATTATTTCAGACGTGCTACTATCGTCCCGAAGAGCTACGGAGAAGCGAAGACGTTCTTCAATCAGGAGGCACACATCTATTTCTATCTTGGTAATATGCTTGAAAAGCTTGGCAGAAACGACGATGCGCTTAAAGCTTTTGAAGAAGCTGCCATATACAAAGCGGCAGTTTCCGAGCTTTCCGCTTTCCGCGCGCTTGCACTCAGAAAGCTCGGCAGAAACAATGAAGCAGACGATGTTACGTCAGAAATGATCGCCGTTGCCGACGACCGCATCAAAAACAACGATCTTCGTACCTATTACGGAGTAGGATCACCCTCTCCGATGCCTTTTGAAAACAATATCGTGAAGAACAATCTGCTCAGCGGATATATTCTCAAAGCATTCGCACTCCGTGCAAACGGAAACTGCGAAGAAGCCGACAAATATATTTCGCTCGCCGAGGAAATATCTCCTTACGCATTTGAAATTCACGCTTACAAGGCACTTTTCGCTTAATAAATTTTCACATACTGAAAAAACAGGGCAAAATCTATTGATTTTCGCCCTGTTTTGTGTTATTATCTTCTTGTAAAATAAAATCTTACAAGCTGAAAGGAATAAAAATTATGGCTGTAAATTTTAAACTCCCCGAAATATATGAAGGAAACGGTCCTGTTTCTCTTGATGCGTGGGAAAACCGCAGACAGGAAATACTCGATATTCTCCGCGAAAACGTTTACGGATTTTCTCCGAAAGCTCCCGACAAGGTTACTGCACAGGTGGTTTCCGAAGAAAGCGTTCTTGCAAACAAGGCTATTCAGAGAAGCGTAAACATCTCTTTTGACACACCCGGCGGAGTTTTCACCTTCCCCGTTGTACTTACTATACCGAAGCACGTTGAAAAACCCGCTGTATTTCTTCTGATAAACTTCAGTCCTAATCTTCCCGACAAATATTATCCTCAGGAAGAAGTTGTTGACGCAGGTTATGCTTGTGCCCGCGTTTATTATCAGGACATTACTTCTGACAACAACGATATGACAAACGGTCTTGCAGGTATGTACTCTGCTGAAAACCGTCCCGACAACGGTTGGGGCAAGATATCTATGTGGGCTTTCGCTCTCAGCCGAGTTATGGACTATCTTGAAACACTCGACGAGATCGACAAGGAAAAGGTAATCGTTATCGGACACTCCCGTCTCGGAAAGACAGCCCTTTGGACTGTTGCACAGGATTCCCGTTTTGCTATGGCTTGCTCGAACAACGCAGGATGCTCCGGTGACGCACTCTCCAGAATGAACGCTCAGTTTGACAAGGCTGAAAACATTAACATAATCTATAACAGATTCCCCTTCTGGTTCTGCAAGAACTATTCCAAGTACATAGACAACGAAGAGGCACTTCCCTGCGACCAGCACTTCCTCGTAGGCGCTATCGCACCGCGTCCCGTTGCTGTCGGAAGCGCAGACGAAGACCTTTGGGCTTATCCCGCATCCGAGCTTGAATGCTGCCGTGCCGCAAGCAAGATTTATGAGCGTCTCGGTATTCACGGTCTTATTTATCCCGAGGATGCTCCTCTTCCAGAGCTTGGTTCCAACCTTGACGGCGGTAACATCGCTTACCATCTCCGCGCAGGTGCGCACTTCCTCAGCCGTACAGACTGGAATGCTTACATCCGCTTCGCAGACAAAAAGCTGAAATAACTATCCAAAATATTGAGCTCCCGACAGATTATGTCGGGAGCTTTAAATTTATTTACTGCACTTTACTCCCACGGAAGCTTGGTGTCCGATATGATCTTATCCACATCATCCTTTGTGCACAGGGTAAACGGGCGTTGAATGCCAACCTTTGACGAGTCACAGAGAAAGACTTTGTATTTTGCACGCGAAAGCATTACCTTACGTATCGACGTTTCTTCCTCAGAAACGTCCGAGATTTCGCCCTCATCACTTATTCCTTGACTTGAAAAGAAAAGCATATCCGCCGAAACAGAGCGCAAAAATTCCTCAGCCATAGGACCGACAAAGGCACTATTCTTCACGTTAAAAGCTCCGCCTGTGCAATATATCTTTGCTTTGCAGTTAGCAAGCTCGTTGAAAATTTTAAGGTTATTCGTGAATATCCTCAAGTTACGGCGGTTTTCTATATATTTTACTATTCGGCGCGCCGTAGATGATGCATCGAGTATGATCGTAGCGTCGTCGCCGATAAGCTCCGAAGCTTTTCGCGCTATCTGTTCCTTCGCTGACGCATTTTCGCTGTCGCGCAGTGATATCGGAACTATGTCATTTATTCTGCTTGCGAGTATCACTCCGCCGTACACCTTTTTGACAAAGCCTTCGCGCTCCAATAGCTCGATATCGCGCCTCACCGATGCCTCGCTTGTGCAAAGAGCGTAAGCAAGCTCCTTTACCGTTGCACTCTGCTTTTCTTCTATGTATTTCAGAACGTTTTGTTTTCTTTCGAAGCTTATCACAGGCATACCCTCCGTATAGTTGCAAATTTGTGAAAAAGTTTGAAAAAGTTTGCTGTAAAAATCGGAAATCTTTCAAAATAAACACAGGTGCTTGACAAGTGAAGCGCTAAGTAATATAATAGCAAGTGTGAAATATTATGAAAAATCTACGGTTTATGCAAAATACATTTTATGTTTATCATTATACCGTGTTTTTCAAACTTTTTCAACAATTTGCTGAATTTTATTTTATAATTTACTATTTGGAGGCTAATATGGCAACAGTTACTATTATAGGCTCGGGTATGATGGGTTCTGCTCTCGCATTTCCTGCAAGAGAAAACGGAAACGAGGTAAGACTCGTAGGCACTCCTCTCGACAGAGAGATCATTGATACCTGCAAAAAAACAAACCGCCACCCAAAATTCACCCGTGATTTCCCCGAAGGAATAAAATATTATCAGGTTGAAGATATGGAAAGCGCGATCAACGGTGCTGATATGATAATCGGCGGGGTAAGCAGCTTCGGAGTTGATTGGTTTGGCGACTACGTTCTTCCCAAAATTCCGCTTGATATCCCCGTACTTTCTGTAACCAAAGGGCTTTGGGATACTCCCGACGGACGTCTTATAACTTATCCCGACCTTTGGAAGGCAAGACTCAAGGAAAAAGGAATCGATCGCTCGATCAATGCAATCGGCGGTCCTTGCACAAGCTACGAGCTTGTAGCTCACGACCAAAGCGAGGTAGCTTTCTGCGGAGAAGACATAGAAGTACTTAAGAAGCTCAAAGCCATTATGGCGACCGATTATTACCACGTAAGCCTTTCTACCGACGTTGTTGGTATAGAGAGTGCCGTCGCACTCAAAAACGGCTACGCGCTCGGAATTGCGCTCACAATAGGTCTTAACCAGAAAGCCTTCGGACTTGACAGCGAGCTTCATTTCAACTCGCAAGCTGCAGTTTTCGGTCAGAGTGTAAAGGAAATGTACCGTCTGCTCGAATATCAAGGCACGGCAACGCTTGACAATCTTGCCGTCGGTGCGGGCGATCTTTACGTAACCGTTTACGGCGGACGCACCCGTCTTGTCGGAATACTTCTCGGACGCGGTCTTAACATCGACGAGGCAAAAGCAGAGCTAAACGGCGTTACACTCGAATCTCTTGTAGTGGCTGTTCGCGTTGCAAGAGCTGTAAAGAAGCGCATTGAGGACGGCACACTTTCTGCCGAAAACTTCCCTCTCCTTCTCCACATCGACGAGATACTCACCGACAAGCTCCCCGTAAATATCCCTTGGGACGCCTTTACTTTTGAGAAATAATTGGTTTAGGGAACTTTTTAAAAAAAGTTCCCTAAAAACCCTCAAAAAATTTTCTGAAAAAGGAGAAAAGTTTGCCGAGCAAAGACAACCCCGACAGAACTCAAAAATCTGTCGGGGTTATCTCTTTGTTTTCTGCCTTACAATTATGCATTTACAGGCAGTCGAGAACGCCTATCCCTACAATCAGGTGCAAACGTCCTTATGAGAAGTCTGCTTTTCTGACCTTTTTTTCACACTACTCTCCATCAAATTATTTTCAAGCCCTATATAAAATACCGATCTACATTTTAAATTTTTATGAACTCGAAGAAAACACTTGCCATTTTTTCGTATATTTGATATAATATTTTTTGTGTGAACAGATGCAAAACACAAGAAAGAAGATGATAAACGTGCGTAACCCTTTTGCGGTTTCCACTATGCTTCCCGCAAACTTCGTGCAGGGAGAACTTCCAAGCTCAAAGCAAACGTACGGCAGACTTTTTAAAATCGCAGCACCGTCTGTCGCAGAGCTTGTACTTACCAGCCTTATCGGTATGGTCGATACTCAAATGGTTTCGGGACTTGGTGATGCCGCTATTGCCGCGGTTTCATTGGTTGCACAGCCGCGTATGCTTGTACTGAGCATCTTTATGGCGCTAAACGTAGGTATTACTGCTACGCTTGCTCGACGAAAGGGCGAAGGCAGGCAAGAGGATGCACAGCACACACTTCGTTCTATTCTTTGGATTATGGTACTTGCGTCGATAGGTGTAACCGTTCTTGCGGAAGTCATTTCAGAACCGCTTATGATATTCGCCGGTGCCAACGAAGACACTTTATCGCTATCTTGTACATATTTTCGTATTTTCATAGCTGTAACTCCGGTACAAGTATTACTTATGGTACTAAGTGCATCACAACGAGGCATTGGTAACACTGCTGTTGTAATGTACGTCAACATCGTCGGCAACCTTGTCAACGTCTTTATGAACTGGCTTCTTATCCACGGAAACTTGGGTATGCCCGCTATGGGTGTTGCAGGTGCGGCAATAGCCTCTGCAATCGGAGTCTGCGTTTCCGCAATAGGTATTATAATTTCTGTGCAGTTGCCTAAATCCTATCTCAGAATATCATTCCGCAAGACTTGGATTCCCAACAAAGAAATCATACACGCCGTAACAAAAGTTGGCGGAAATGCTATTATTGAGCAGATGGCTATGCGAATAGGTTTCTTCCTTTCCGCAAAAATGATAGCACATCTCGGTACTCACACTATGGCGGCACACAATATCTGTATGCAAATGCTGAATCTGACGTGGACTGTGTCCGAAGGTTTTTCAATAGCAGCTACCAGTCTTGTAGGTCAGAATTTAGGTCGAAAACGTCCCGATCTGTCTATGCTGTACGGAAAAGCCGCACAGCGTGTCGCTTTGGCTGCGTCATTTGCCCTTGTAACGGTAACGATAATATTCCGATACCAGTTTATATCGCTCTTTACATCAAAAAGTGACCCCGCGGTAATATCAATGTGTGCGATAATTATGCTTTGGGTTGCATTCTTCCAACCATTCCAGATGTGCGCAGTTGTAGGAATGGGTAGTTTACGCGGTGCGGGTGACACAAAATTTGTTTCCTCCGTTACTATGGTAACCATCGCAGTTGTACGACCTGCTATTGCTGCTATATGTATCTACGTTTTAGATATGGGTGTTTACGGAGCATGGCTCGGAATGTATGCCGATATAATCGCCCGAATGATATTTTCTCTTGCACGGTTTGCAACAGGAAAATGGATCGGTATCAAAATTTAAAACCAAAAGTCATCACAAACGGTTGCAAAACAGGTGTGATGACTTTTTTATACCATATAAAATAATCGGCAGAGAAATTTCTCTGCCGATTATTTAAACGTCAATAAATTTATGCCTTATGCTTTTTCTTTTCGTCGTTATGTACACGTGCACTGACTGCACCGGGGGTAATGTCGCCCGCTTTGGTGAGTGCGATCTTTGTGAGTGTCGGTCCGATAATCTCGTATATAAGAACCGAGAAGAGTATAATATTTCTTATAAGAAGACCGTCACTGCCGAGTACCTGCTCTGCCTGAAGTGACATACCAAGTGCAACTCCCGCCTGAGGAAGAAGGGTTACACCGAGATATTTCTTTATTGTAGGTGTTGTTCCCGAAATAAGTGCACTTCCGTACGCACCGAAATACTTACCCGCAGAACGTGAGAGAATGTAGAGAACGCCGACGATAATTACGTATATGCTTCCGAAAACAGAGAAATCAAGCTCCGCACCGCTGAGCACGAAGAAGAGAATAAAGAGAGGCGCTGTCCATCTGTCTGCTCTTTCCATAAGCTCCTCGGAAAAATCGCAGAGATTGCAAAATACCGTTCCGAGCATCATACATACAAGAAGCGAAGAGAAACTGATATGAATTCCGCCGCCGAGAGGAATATCGAGCATCGAAAGTGCAACTGTAAGAAGAACGAAGGTTATTGAAATCGAAAGACGCTTACTGTTCGACTCGAAGAATTTTTCGGTAAAGTTAAATATTGCACCCATAATAAATCCGAGAAGGAGAGATGCTGTTATTTCTATAAGCGGATTAAGTACAACCGATGCTATGCTTATATCTCCGCCGACAGAAAGTGCCTTTGCAACACCGAATGAAACTGCAAAAATAACAAGACCGACAGCGTCGTCAAGTGCAACTACCGGAAGAAGAATGTCTGTAAGCGGTCCCTTAGCCTTATACTGCTTTACTACCATAAGAGTAGCCGCGGGTGCAGTTGCCGAAGCTATCGCACCGAGAACGATCGCAACAGAAACCGATATCTTACCTGTTGTAATTGCGAATGTAACAAGAACTGCATCTACAAGAAGTGTAGTAACAACAGCCTGAAGTATTCCTATTATCGTTGCCTGCCTTCCCGTCTTTTTAAGCTGCGAAAGTCTGAATTCGTTACCTATTGAGAAAGCAATAAATCCAAGTGCAACGTCCGAAATAATTTTAAGACCTGCAACCTCTTCTATCGAAGAAAATCCTATGCCTTCAATTCCGAGAAGACCAAGGCAGAACGGTCCGATAAATATACCTGCAATAAGGTATGCGGTTACGGCTGGAAGCCTCAAAAGCTTCGCGGGACGTGACATAAGAAGTCCTGCGAGCAAAGCTACTGCAATAGAAAGTATAGTATTCGTAAAAAACGCCTCATTTCATAAATTAATAGGTCTGAACACAAAACAAACCACTGCTAATATTACCACTTAAATGCATTTATGTCAAGTGCCAATAAGCAACAAAAAAGCAGAGCTTTTATACTCTTATTTGTTGACTTTTATGTTAAAAATAAGACAAAGTCCATTTTTGATTTTACTTTGCCAAAAAGACAAACAGAGTGTGGATTTTAAGTTCCGCACTCTGTTTTTTTAACTTAATATTCGGCATACGGACGGTAAAGCTTGCCATCCCAGCCTTCTGTATTCATAGGATCGGTAGTATAGCCCTTCTGCTTAAACCATATACGCATCGGATGTGCGCCTCTGTTATTCCAGTGGCGGTAAGGAATAAGCGTGAAGCTTTCACCGTTTACCCGCTTACCCGTAATATTTCCGTTTTCTTCAAGCACAAGCTCTGCATCCTCGGAAATATCGAAATCAAGATCTTCCCATACCTCGTATTTACCGTTATCGATGCTTTCAGCGCAGTAAAGAAGCGGTCCGTGCTTTATTGCAACTCTGTTTACGTCTGCTCTTACGTACGGATGTGCCATATATTTTACTATCGGCGTATCGTATATCATACAAACAGTATCGCCATCCGAGAAGTTCTTACTTATTACCGCATATCCGTCTTCACTTTCAAAATCGCAAGCCTCGCCGTTATATGTAAGTTTGAAATTTCTCGACCACTCGGGGATTCTTATTCTGAAAGTAAGATTTGTACTGCCGTTTTCGGTATTTACCGTAATTTTGTTTTCTTTAAGAGTAACTGTCGCATCGTCACGTTTAAGAATACTGTCAATATAGAGATTCAGCCAGATATTATTACCGTTTTCGGCAAATATCATTCTCGGAAGGAATCCTGCAATTTTCAGAAGCATCGGAGGACAGCAAGGACATCCGTGCCACTCCCAGCGGTCATAGTTGCCGCGGCTTTCAAGCGGATTCTCATATGTGTATCTTACTCCATCCTCCGAAACGGATGCCGGCATAAGATTATATACGGTAGCTTCTACCGTTTCCCATATTGATGCGGTGGGAGTTATCTTAAAGAGTTCACTTCCCCAGAAAACAAGTCCTACACCCGCGCAGGTTTCAAGATATGCGTCGTTGGGAAGTGCATACTGAATTCCGAATTTTTCCTCGTGTCTGTGTGCGCCGACCGAGCCGTTGATGTGAAGCTTGGTTTCTACAACGTCCTTCCATATCGTCTTACAAGCGTTGGCAAGCTCTTCGTCCTGATCTTCAAGCGCAAGAGTAGCCATACCCGTATAGAAAAGTGTTGCGCGTACTGCGTGTCCTATCGCTTCTCTCTGCTCACGCGCAGGTCTATGATCCTGTGCGTATTCGCGGAGGAATTTCGGAGATGTATATCTCGTTTCGTTATCACCCTTATGATCGACGAAATATCTCGCTACGCGAAGATATTCTTCGGGGCGCGCCCCAAGCTTATCGGAAAGCTCTTTGTTTTCTCTGAACAAATGACAGAGCTTTATAAACGATTCTTCCGATATAGAATGCTCACCAACCACGTTATGCTTCGGTGCATCTCCTACAAAATCCGCAAGATAGTTACACATTTTAACCGCAATTTCAAGAACAGACGTCTTACCCGTTGCGATATAGTGGTGAACACCGGCTTCTGCAAGTGCACCCGTGTTATAAGTTTCGTGCTGAAAAAGTATATCTCCGCCGTTATCACCCCAACGCTGATTCGGGCGTTCAAGCGTAGTATAAGGATTTATATAGTTTTCGGGATCTGCGTCCTGTGCCTTTTTCATAAGCGCAATTATTCTGTCAAGCTCATCATCAAGCTCCTTATCATACGAGTGAACAAGAAGGTCTGAAATACCTCTTATACATTCGCAAATAAGTCCGTGATACCAAGGCGGACCGACATGGCCTTTACTCTCGCCGCGGGCAACACGTTCATAATTGGCGAGTGCGCCTTCCGAATTGAATTTGTACAGTATGTCTTTAGCAGACACGGTACTTATCATTTTTGACCACTCTCCAAAGAAGCCTCCGTTAAGTGATACTCTTTTAAGCTCGGGATATGCAGGTAAAATATTCTTTGAAGTATTTTTCATTTTTATTTTAACTCCTTTCATTTTTATACCCTTTTCTCAAAAATATACTTGACATTACTCTGTAAAAGTATTAAGATATATTTATCTTACAGCTTTAGTATATAATATTTATTTTTTCAGGTCAACGTAAATATACACAGAATAGGTGGAAAATTATTATATCATGTCTTCAACTATAGCATTAAAGCCCGGTGCAACGCTAACGGAATACTGTACCGCAGGAAAATTCGTTTCCGAAAAGCAACCTATGCTGCATCAGCGCAGAACCATCGACAGCTTTGTTATTCTTTACGGAGTAAGCGGCACAGTTCATATTAACAACAGCGTAAACAATTATTCGCTATCTCCAAATGACTATATAATCTTACCTGCTATGCGCGAGCACTACGGAACAGAAGAATCTCCCCCCGGAGTTTCGTATTACTGGTGTCACTTTTACATCCGCGGTAATTACAGCATAGATGAAGATGCCGTGCATAACCAAATACTGACATTCGGAGAAAATTCGGCAATCAGTATTCCTCTTTTCGGCAAGGTAACTGCGCACGAAAAAATGCACCTGTTATTTCATCAACTCATTGATTCTTCGCGCTCACCTTCACCCTTATCCAAAACTATTTGCGGAAATTTTTTAGAAATAATAATCGAAGAGCTTGCTTTCAGCGGCACAATGTGTGATGACAACGCTTCCCTTTCGCAGGAAGCAACCGTTGCAAATATTATTGAATGGATACGCCTCAACGCTTCCGAAATAAAGCGTGTCAGCGATGTCGCCGATTATTTCGGATACAACAGCGAATATCTTACCACACTCGTAAAAAAAATAACGGCAAAATCGCTTGTTGATCACATAACAGAAAGCAGGATAAATCTTGCCAAAAAGCTTCTGAGAAGTACCAATCTCGAAATAAGCGAGATTGCGTACAAGTGCGGATTTTCCGACGACAAATATTTTTTCCGCGTATTCAAAAAGATGTGCGACATAAGTCCGGGTGCTTACAGAAAGACCTACTCTAATCTGCACATTAACGGAAATTTGAACATAAATGAGTAAAAAAATACGGCTTCAAAATGAAGCCGTATTTTATTTGAGTATTTTAATTAACCCATCATTCCCATTCCGCCGTCAAGAATGATCCACTTGCTGCCGATCTTAACAACGGTAACTTCAAGAGACTGAGCATACGAGAACACATCAGACTTATCTTCATAGAAGTAAGCCTTAACTGTTACCTTGCGGCATTCCTTAACCTTTGCGAGGTTGATTTCTTCGGAAAGAATTATCTTGCTCGAATCATACGTAGCGGAAGCAGACTTGAGTGCTGCATACTTTGCATCTTCTTCAAGAATTTCAGAAGCTACTACAGAAACTTCGATATCGTACTTGCCGTCGAATTCTTCTTCCATAGATTCCTTAGCTGTCTTCTTGAGATACTTAATGTAGTCGTTGTAGCTCTTTATGTCAGCATCAAGTTCTTCGGAAAGTTCTTCATAAACTTCCTTCTTGCTGATTTCGCCCTCTTCCATTCTCTGAGCAATCATCATTTCGAACATATCCTTGTAGTCAACTGCAACGTACTTGGAAGCCTTCTTGAAATCATAATCAAGGATAGATTCTACATACTTTTCAACAGTCTTTTCAGGACCGGAAGCTCCGCAGCTTGCCATAACGAGCATCATAGATGCGAGTAACAAAATTGCTAAAATTCTTTTCATTGTTATTTTTCCCTTCAAAAATACATTTTTTGATACATACGTACCATTGGGTATATTGTACCATACACTTTGTTTAAAGTCAAGTAATAATTTGGTAAAAAACAGTTTTTTTATATATTTTTATTCACTTATTATTTTTGCCACTCTTATTACCGTATTTTCGCCGTATGCGTAAGGTCTTGTGACTATCGAAGTCTTATCTTCATTCTGAACAAAATCAAGTATCTGACCGTTATCAAGCCATTTTACCTCTTTTATCTTCTTATCAAAGGCAAAGCTTCGCATATATTTTGCCTCTCTCGGGACCATTACGTTAGGATCTGCAAGAGTGCCGAGATCGTGTACGAAGAGATAAGAGTTTCCGTTTCCGTCATCAAGCACGAAGTCCTTTTCGTTTTCGTCTACCTTTATATCGGTAGGACGCGGCGAGCGAAGTGATTCGTCGTTCATTTCCACCCATTCGCCAAGAGTTTCAAGCAGTGCTTTATCAAGAGGTCTGAGGATTCCGTCACCCATAGGGCCGACGTTAAGAAGATAGTTCGAGCCAACCTTACGGCAGGACGCGAGATCCTCTATAAGAGTTGCGAGCGACTTATAGTTAAGATCCTTTTTAGCGTATCCCCAATGCTGTTCAAGCGTCTGACACATTTCGCTTGCAATATACTTAGGTGAACCCTCAAGGTTTATTCTCTGCGGTCTTCCCGCTTCAAACGTAACGCTGTCAAGCTCTATATGGCCAAGTGCGCCTCGTTTATCAAGACCCGTATTATTTATTATCATCATTTCAGGCTGATATGAACGCATCATTGAGTAGAGTGCGTCTTCTTCCCAATCCGACCCCCATTTGTTCCACATTCCGTCAAACCACATTCCGCCTATCTTACCGTAGTTTTTGCATAGAATTTCTACGCTTTTACGAAGATATTCGAGATATTTCGGAAAATCCGCATTATAATCGGGTGCATGCCAGTCAAGAAGCGTATGGTAGAAGAACGGAATTATATCATTTTCACGGCAAGCATCAACAAATTCGCGAATAAGGTCACGTCCGCAACCATGCGGTGCATCGAATTCGCTGAGTCCGCAGGTATCGTACAGAGAAAATCCGTCGTGATGGCGGGCTGTGATGGTAATATATTTACATCCCGCTTTTTTGGCTGTTGCTACAAGCTCTTTTGCCCAAGTTTCCTTCGGAGCAAACTTATCTCTGAGAACCTCGTATTCTTCAGCCGGAATATTATGCAAATGCCTTACCCATTCGCCCTTTCCGATCAAGCTATACAGACCAAAATGAACGAACATTCCTATTCCGAGATTTTCAAAATCTTTTATATACTGCTTAACTATCATAAAACGTCCTCCGTTTACAGTTATTATATTTTTATGATATCACAAAAATACCGCGAATGCAAGATTTATATCAAAAAAACAAATCCACAGACGAAAAATCTGTGGATTTGCATAGTTTAAAGATTAAAGACCGCGCTTTACGTAGTGTGTATGGAGAATTTCGTGTGCCTTATGGCTGTTAGGCTCACCGAAGTATTCTTCATAAAGCTTCTTAACTGCGCTGTTTTCGTGAGACTTACGAAGATCTGCGTTCTTATCGTCGTTGTAAAGAACTGCCGCACGGAGTGCTCTGAGATCAACAGAGTTACGAACAGAAGCGGGCTGATAAGGCTGTCCACCACCGTTTACGCAACCGCCGGGGCACGCCATAACTTCGATAAACTGAACGTCTACCTTGCCTGCCTGAACGTCACGAAGAAGCTTCTTAGCATTTGCTGTACCCGAAGTAACTGCAACGTTAAGAGTCATATCGCCGAGCTTATAGGAAGCAAACTTGATACCTTCTGTTCCGCGAACGTCTTCAAATTCAAGCTTTTCGAGAGGCTTGCCTTCGATAACTTCAGCTGCTGTACGAAGAGCAGCTTCCATAACGCCGCCTGTTGCACCGAAGATAACGCCTGCGCCCGATCCGATATCAAAGGGATTATCGAACTGACCGTCTTCAAGAGCACAGAAGTCGATACCAGCCTTCTGGATCATTCTGCCGAGCTCACGTGTTGTGATAGCGTAGTCAACGTCAGGAACGCCTGCTGCGTTCTGTCCGTCTCTGCCTACCTCGAACTTCTTAGCTGTACAAGGAATTGCAGATACGAATACGATGTCCTTAGGATCGAGTCCTACCTTCTGTGCATAGTATGTCTTATACATAGCACCGAACATCTGCTGAGGAGACTTACATGTAGAAAGGTTTTCTGTCATTTCGGGGAAGTAATGTTCGCAGAACTTGATCCATCCGGGTGAGCAAGATGTGATCATAGGAAGCTTTCCGCCGTTCTTAACTCTGCCGAGGAATTCGGTAGCCTCTTCCATAATGGTGAGGTCAGCGGTAAGGTTCATATCGTAAACACCGTCAAAGCCGAGAGCCTTGATAGCTGTGATCATCTTTCCTTCTGTATCTGTTCCGGGAGCATATCCGAAGCATTCGCCGATCTGTGCACGAACCGAAGGTGCGCAGCAGATAGCTACGTGCTTTGTAGGATCGGAAATAGCCTCGAATACCTTTTCGGTATGGTCAACTTCATAAAGTGCACCTGTAGGACAAGCAACTACGCACTGTCCGCAGTTGATACAAGATGTATCACCGAGGTTTGTATCGAACGTGCATCCGATATGTGTATCGAAACCACGGTCGTTAGCACCGATTACGCCGATTCCCTGTACCTTGTTACATACTGCGGAGCAGCGGCGGCAAAGGATACATTTGCTGGAATCACGTACGATAGCTGCAGAAGAGGTATCGAAATACTTTTCGGTCTTATCGCCCGAGAAATATTCTTCGTCAACCTCATATTCACGGCAGAGCTTCTGAAGTTCGCACGTTGTGGAACGTACGCAGGAGAGGCACTTTCTGTCGTGGTTAGAAAGAAGAAGCTCGAGGTTCATCTTTCTGGATTTCATAATTGCGGGAGAGTTTGTAACGATCTCCATTCCGTCACGGTCAACGGGATATACACAAGCGGTAACGAGACCTCTTGCGCCCTTTACTTCAACAAGGCAGAGACGGCAAGCACCGATCTCGTTTATATCCTTGAGGTAGCAGAGAGTGGGGATATCTATATTTGCCATTTTTGCGGCTTCGAGAACAGTAATTCCCTTCGGAACAGTGTAATCCTTGCCGTTTATTTTAATATTAATCATTTCCATATCGTCCGTCTCCTCCTTACTGTTTGCTTATTGCGCCGAACTTACATGTGGACATACATACGCCACACTTAACGCACTTGGACGAGTCGATTACATGAGGCTGCTTAACTGTACCGGAGATAGCGTTTACAGGACACTTTCTTGCACAGAGAGTACATCCCTTACACTTATCAGCATCGATAACGTACTGAAGCAGATTTTTACATACGCCCGCGGGACACTTCTTATCAACTACGTGAGCAACGTATTCATCTCTGAAGTTGCGGAGAGTAGAGATTACAGGGTTAGGAGCTGTCTGTCCGAGACCGCAAAGCGATGCAGACTTAATGTAGTTAGCAAGCTCTTCGAGCTTATCAAGGTCTTCAAGAGTACCGTTACCTGCGATGATCTTATCGAGGATCTCAAGCATTCTCTTTGTACCTACACGGCAAGGTGTACACTTACCGCAAGATTCATCAACTGTAAAGTCAAGGAAGAAACGAGCTATGTCAACCATACAGTTGTCTTCGTCCATAACGATAAGTCCGCCCGAACCCATCATAGAGCCGAGAGCTATAAGGTTATCGTAGTCGATAGGTGTATCGAGGTTTTCTGCTGTGATACATCCGCCCGAAGGACCACCTGTCTGAGCTGCCTTGAACTTCTTGCCGCCGGGGATACCGCCGCCGATCTCTTCAACAACTTCACGGAGTGTTGTTCCCATAGGAACTTCAACAAGACCTGTGTTAGTGATGTTTCCGCCGAGTGCGAATACCTTTGTTCCCTTGGACTTTTCAGTACCCATAGATGTGAACCATTCTACACCCTTGAGTATGATCTGAGGAATATTTGCGTATGTTTCAACGTTGTTAAGTACGGTAGGCTGTCCGAAAAGACCCTTAACTGCAGGGAACGGAGGACGAGGTCTGGGCTCACCTCTGTTACCCTCAATAGAGGTCATAAGAGCTGTTTCTTCTCCGCATACGAATGCACCTGCACCGAAACGGATCTTAACGTCAAAGTTAAAGCCTGTACCGAAAATGTTTTCGCCGAGGAGTCCGTACTCGTGAGCCTGCTTGATAGCAATTTCAAGACGGTGAATAGCGATAGGATATTCAGCACGAACATATACGTAACCTTCATCAGCACCGATAGCATATCCTGCGATAGCCATAGCTTCGATAACTGCATGGGGGTCGCCTTCAAGGATAGAACGGTCCATAAATGCACCGGGGTCACCTTCGTCGGCGTTACAAGCAACATACTTCTTTACGTTGCCTCTGTTGCCGGAAGCGAACTTCCACTTAAGACCTGTGGGGAATCCGCCGCCTCCGCGTCCGCGAAGTCCGGAGTCGAGAACTGTCTGAATAACGTCATCGGGAGTCATTTCGGTAAGAACCTTACCAAGTGCCTGATAACCGTCAACAGCTATGTATTCTTCAATATTTTCGGGGTTAATAACACCGCAGTTACGAAGAGCAACTCTCTTCTGTTTCTTATAGAATGCAGTATCGCTGAGCGATGTAGCAACAGCTACTTCTGCTTCCTTCTCGTGATATACGAGTCTTGCAACGGGACGACCCTTAAGGAAATGCTCCTCAACGATCTCTGCAATATCTTCTGCCTTTACGCTGTGATAGAATGTTCCCTCGGGATAAACTATCATGATCGGACCGAGTGCACAAAGTCCGAAGCAACCGGTCTTAACAACCTTTATTTCATCTGCAAGTCCTTTTGCCGCGATTTCTGCATTAAGAGCATCAATTACCTTAGCACTTCCCGAAGAAGTACAGCCGGTTCCGCCGCAAACCAATACATGTGAACGTACCATTTGTTTCTATTCCTTTCTGTTTTTACTTATTAATAGCGCCGATAGTATATTCAGTTACTACGTTTCCGCCTACGAGATGTTCTTTTATGATCTTTTCAACCTTTTCAGCGGTAAGCTTTACATATGTAACCTTTTCTTTTCCGCTTTCGAATACTTCTACAACGGGCTCATACTGACAAATTCCTATGCAACCGGTCTGAGAAACGGTAACCTTGTCATTAAGTCCTTCCTTTGCAACACCGTCAACGAATGCGTTGAGGATCGGTCTTGCACCTGCAGCGATTCCGCATGTTGCCATTCCGACAACTACTCTTGTTTCGGCTGCGCCTTCACGAATCACAACCTTGTCTTTCATCTTGTCTCTTATAGCAGCAAGTTGTTCGAGAGATATCATATCTGTTCCTCCATAATTATAACTTTTAAATATTATTCCTGGTTATACTGACTTTTCAAATATTCCTCTATCCACTTAATGACCTCATATTCTGCAAGCGAAACGTCACCGAGAACTGCGCGAAGCTCTTTTGTATCAAGGCTTACGCATCTTTCGGGTGTTTCGTCAATGAAGACGAAATCAACTTCGGGATTTCCGGAAATCAAAACACATATACTTGAAACAATATCACCCACCGGACAGAAATCTATATGCGTGGTATCAAAGGTCGCAGTGATCTTTGTTCCGTGGCAATTTTCATCCGTTGTGGATTCTATTTTAACATTTCCGCCCGTCTGCTCTGCCGCAAGTCTCAGCAGCGGTATTCCGAGTCCGACCTTTCTCGTCGTTCTCGTTGTATAGAACGGATCCGAAACTCTCTTTATTGTTTCTTCATCCATTCCGCAGCCGTTATCGGAGATCGTCAGTGTCAAAATCCCTTTTGCGTCGGTAACGAGCGATATTGTAATATCGGTCGCACGTGCCGCGGTTGAATTTTTGGTTATATCAAGTATATTAAGCGAAAGTTCTTTCATACGTTGTACATATTACATGTACTTTTCAAGAATTCCGGGCATATCTGCGGGAACAAGTCTTCCGTAAACTTCGTTATTGATTGTAAGAACGGGGGCAAGTCCGCACGCACCTATACAACGTGTTGCTTCTACCGAGAACTTACCGTCTGCAGATGTTGCGCCTGCTTCAACGCCGATAACTTCTGTGATCTTCTCAAGAAGCTTTGCGCTACCCTTAACATAGCAAGCTGTACCGAGGCAAACTGCTATTGCAACTTCACCCTTAGGATTAAGAGCGAACTGAGAATAGAATGTTGCTACTCCGAATACTTCTTCATAGGAAACATCAAGGCCTTTAGCGATGATCTTCTGTACTTCTACGGGAAGATATCCGTAGACTTCCTGAGCCTCCTGAAGAACAGGCATCAAAGCTCCGGGGGTATCACGGTGCTTAGCGATTATTGCAAGAAGCTGCTCTTCCTGTTCCTTGGTACCGTGAAAAGTAACTGTGGTTAATTTCTTTTTCATTTTGGAATACTCCTTCTGACTGTATTTTAAATCACGATTAGTATTATTATACTCTCGTTTTTTTATTTTTTCAATAGCTTTTATCAAAAAAATATCAATCTTAATTATTTTTTTACACTTTTATTAATATAACTAAATATTTCGACTCTCTTTGCGTCAATTTGAGCATCTTCACAAGTAATATTGAGAGAATTTTCCGCCTCCGATATATTTCCGAGGCTATGCGCGTCCGAACAAACGAGCAGTGCGTTATCTTTTATCTGAGGATACGTCTGAACATACTTTTCGTAGTTATTTCTGTCCGCCATTTCCATACACTTAAAGTCGTAATCTGTCGGAAAATCGCCGAGCACGGATATTATACCGTTTGAAGTTCTGTCTATATGAGCGGGATAGACTATCGCGCCGAATGACCGTGCAAGATCGACCGCATCGCCCATCCAAAGGTCGGTAGCGGCTATAAGAAGCTTATCGAAAGTTCCGACGTTTTCATCGTTTTCATCCATAATAAGCTGATTTCCGAAAATTTCCGGACGGTTATCTATCGGCATTCTATGCTTATCAAGCTCACTGTCAAAGGCAAGTGCGCTTTCAAGTGTCGGAAACAGGCAGACCACATGTACGTCTTCTGCAGTTGAAAGCTCCATACCGGCTATCGGCACTATTCCGAAGCTTTCACACGCCTTAAAGAAAGCAGGACAGTTCTTACAGCTATTATGGTCTGTAAGTGCCATCGCACCGAGTCCTTTTATAAATCCCATTCCCGCTATATTCTGCGGTGTCATATCGTCATCCGCGCACGGTGACAGACACGAATGTATATGAAAATCATAAAAAATCATTTTTTGTTTTTTTACTTAAGAACCTTTTTGAAAAAAGGTTCTTAAGTATCTCCAAAAACTTTTCTTAAACGATGTTTTCTCAGGGCTCTGCCCTAACACCCGGTTAAGAAACTTTTCGTGAAAAGTTTCTTAACAATCTTCAAAAGCTTTTCTTAAATAACTTTCGAAATCTCGGCGCAAAGCTGATATATCGTTTTATCGCTTGTATACAGATTTATTCCCTTTTCCGCGGCTTTTTCCACAACGTCATTTTCTATTTCCGCGTTTTCGGCAACAATCACACAGCTCACATCAGCAAGCATTGCAACCGCTACGATATTGACGTTTGTCATTATGGTTATCCAAGCATCGTCCGACTGTGCTCTGCCCATAACCCAACTGAGAAGGTCGCCCGCATAACATCCGCAGACCTCTCTCGCATCATCGGGCGCTGTCAGTATTTTAAGTGAAAGCCTTTCGGCAAGTTCCTTTACCGTCATTTTTATTTATCCTTTTATTCTTTAGATTTATCCGAAGCATCCCCAAAGATATTTTCAAGGCCGAGCTCATCGGGATCTATTTCATTATGGTTACGAAAAAATTCAACGAGCTTATTTCTCATAACTATAACGCAGTTTTCCATCTTTGCTTTACCCTTTACGATATCCTCTGCAAGTGCGCGGCATGTCGGGGCTCCGCATGAACCGCAATCTATCTGAGGAAGCTTTGCGGATATTTCCTCTATTTCGCGCATCTTACGCATAGCCTCGTGTCTGTCGTTTGAAAGCTTTGAAACGCTGTCGTAGCTTATTTCTTCATCCCAATCATAGCTTATATTGCTCGTATTATCTCTGTTCATCGAAACGGGCAAATATCTTCTGAGGGTCTGAAGTCTTGCCTTTGCAATATACGGATTTTCTATATTGAGAACACCGCCAACGCAACCTCCGCTGCACGCGTTAAGCTCAACAAAATCAACGTTTCTTATATTGCTGTTATCAATTTCGTCAAGTACTTTGATAACGTTTTCTATTCCGTCTGCCGCAAGATATTTATCATTGAAGAGCGCACGCGCTTCTCCGCCCGTACTTGCCCAGCTTATACCGATTATACCCGATTTGGAATCGACGTACGGTTCTTTTATCGCATTTATTTTTGAACGCAACTTAAAGAAGAAATCGCTTATCGAAAGTGCTCCGTCAACCGCGCTTCTGCTTGTACCGAGAGGGCTCTTTACATAACTGACCTTTGCGGGACAGGGAGAAATAAATAGAACGCAAATATCCTCAGGACTAAGCTCGGGATGTTTTTCAAGTGCTTCTTTCTTCGCTATTCTTGCCGCTATTTCTATCGGTGCAAACACAGGAAGCACCTGTTCGCGAAGCAACGGGTATCTTATAGCGATAAGACGCACGACCACAGGACAAGCCGACGATATAACAGGTCTCGGGAAGCTCTCGGGACCGTTCTCCTCAAGGAATTTCCTTGTATATTCCGAAGCTATTTCGGCTGCTCTTGCAACCTCAAAGACCTCGTCAAAGCCACATTCCACAAGTGCGGTAAGGAGATAATCCATATCAGTAAGCTCTTCAAACTGACCGTAAAGTGCGGGCGCGGGTAATGCTATCTTATATTTATAATTTTCAAAATCCTCGAATTTATCGTATATAGCCTTTTTAGCCTTATACGGGCAGGTCCTTATACATTCGCCGCAGTCGATACATCTTGCATTTTCTATCTGTGCGTGATTGTCACGTACTCTTATTGCTTCTGTCGGACATCGCTTTATACAGTTTGTACAGCCCTTACATTTGCTTATATCGAGGGTTACCGAATGATTTATAACTTCGCCATATGTATTTATATTATCGTTTCCGACAGTATTCTTATCTTTTTCGCCCATAATAACTGCTCCTTTCTCTTGAAATTTAAAAATCGGACACAGTCCAAAAACTCATACGTAAACGGTCATAGTAACGGTTGTACCCTGACCTACGACTGTATCTATCTTCATTTCGTCGGTATATTTTTTCATATTCGGAAGTCCCATACCTGCGCCGAAACCGAGCGAACGGATATTTTCGGGTGCAGTTGAATATCCCGCCTGCATTGCAAGTGCAACGTCGGGAATACCCGGTCCTTCGTCAGCGAGAACGATAACGATCTTATCGTCATAAACGTCAACGGTAGCAACACCGCCCTTAGCGTGTATGACCATATTTATTTCGCCCTCGTACATCGCGACCGATACTTTACGTATAGTTTCGGGGGAAAAGCCCATCTGTCTTAAATTTCTCTTCACCATCGTTGATGCTTCTCCCGCCGAAGTAAAGTTCTCGCCGTCTATATCATATTTAAGTCTTACGAAATCATCCATTTACGAGACTACCTCCAGACAGACCGTTCTGATAGAGCTTTCCGCAGGCAACGTACATTCTCTCGGTCGTTGCAAGAACAACGATTTCTTCTTCCTTTGCGAGTTCAATAACCTCTGCGGGCGGTCTTTTTCCTCTGACGAACACGATACAAACCATATCCATCATCTGTGCGGTACGCACCACCTGAGGATTGCAAAGTCCGGTAATAAGCACAGCCTGTTCCTTAACGAAAGCAAGCACGTCGCTCATCATATCACAGCCGCATGCGGATTTCACTTCTTTATCAAGCATATCTTCTCCGCAAAGGACCTCTGCACCGAGCAGTTCAGCCATTTCCTTTATTTTCATATATACCTCCATACTGTTTTATAACAGCCAAATAATTCCAAAATAACGCACTATACGCTTCAACACACCGTTTTTTCAGTCACGGCAGAGTTCTTGTCTGTATTATATAACAAAACTCTCAAAAAGTCTATAGTTTTTTCGCGTTTGTTAAATTTTTCTTTAATACTTGAAAAATATTTTTTTAGTGCTATACTATATAGTATAAACTAATATATCATAACTTTTTGAAAGGAAATATAAATATGGCAGACAATGAAAAAAATGTAAGTCAGGAAAACTGCACTCACGACTGCTCGACCTGCGGTGCTAACTGTCCTTCGAAAAAGGACCCCGCAAGTCTTATCGAATCACAAAACCAGCTCAGCAACGTAAAGAAGGTTATCGCTGTTGTAAGCGGAAAGGGCGGTGTCGGTAAATCGCTCGTTTCCTCTATGCTTTCTGTTATGACTTCAAGACGCGGAAGCACAGCGGCACTTCTCGATGCCGACATCACAGGTCCCTCCATTCCCAAGATCTTCGGTGTCAAGGGTGAGGTTACAGGCTGCGAATACGGAATGTTCCCTCTCCAGACCAAGACAGGCATCAGAGTAATGAGTATAAACCTTCTTCTCGAAAACGAAACTTCTCCCGTTCTTTGGAGAGGTCCCGTTATCGCAGGAACTGTTAAGCAGTTCTGGACCGACGTATGCTGGGGCGACGTAGATTATATGTACGTTGATATGCCTCCCGGAACAGGCGACGTTCCCCTCACAGTATTCCAGTCACTTCCCATTTCGGGAATAATCATCGTTGCTTCTCCTCAGGAGCTCGTTTCCATGATCGTTGCCAAGGCTGTTGAAATGGCAGAAATGATGCACATTCCGATCATCGGTCTTGTTGAAAATATGAGCTATATGGAATGCCCCGACTGCGGAAAGAAGCTTTATCCCTTCGGCGAAAGCCACATTGACGAGATCGCGGAAAAATACGGTCTTCCCGTACTTGCAAAGATTCCGATCGACCACCGTCTTGCGGCTCTTTGCGACAAGGGTGCTCTTGAGCTTATGGAAAACGATTATCTCGAACAGGCTGTTGAAGCTATCGAAAATTTCGAAATTAAAAAGTAATAGAAACCAATTTTATCGAAAGGAATTATTTATATGAAAGCAGGAGTAAGCTTATACAGTTTTCACAAATACAGATCCGATGATTCTCTCGGTATGAAGGGTTGTATTGAAAAGGCAAAATCACTCGGTTACACAGGTCTTGATTTCGTTGAATTCGGTGATCCCGCTTCACGCAGTGAATACCTGAAATACGCCGCAGATATCGGCAATTTCTGCAAAGAGCTCGGTATGGATGCCGCTTGTTTCTGTGTGGGCTCGGATTTTGTAAATAACTGTGCCTCAAGCGAGGTTGACCGTGTGAAATTCCTTGCCGAGGTTGCGGCTTCGCTCGGATGTGAGTTTATGCGTCACGACGCAACGAGAGGACTTCCGCCTTCCGTAAAAACAAAGCGCGGATTTAACGATCTTCTCCCCATTCTCGCCGAATCTTACAGAAGCGTAACGGAATATGCGGAAACTCTCGGAATAAAGACCTGCGTTGAAAATCACGGATTTTTCGTTCAGCAGTCCTCGCGCGTTGAAGCACTTATAAACGCTGTCGGACACAAGAATTTCGGTGCGCTCGTTGATATCGGAAACTTTATGTGCGCAGATGAGGAATCGACACAGGCTGTCGGAATTCTCGCGCCATACGCTTTCCACGCGCACGTTAAGGATTTCCACTTCCGTGACGGTTCTCTTGACGCACCCGGCGAAGGCTGGTTCAAAACACTTTCGGGCAACTATCTCCGCGGTGCCATACTCGGTCACGGCGTAGTGCGCGTAAGACAGTGTATCGAAACTCTTGCAAGAAACGGATATGACGGATATCTCGCGCTCGAATTTGAAGGTATGGAAGATCCTCTCCGTGCAATCGAAATAAGCGCAGGCAACATCAAGCGTCTTGCTAACATATAACAGATAAAATACAGTATCAAAACGAAAGGAGTCCCTGATGGAACGTTATATTTTCCTGCAAAACGCACGCATCGCAGAAACAAGTTCGTCCCGTTTCAGGGACTCTGATATTCTAATACGGACACGTACTGAAAACGCTCCGAGTGAGATCGTCGCTATCGGAGATAACATTGATCTTCCGTCCGGACCAAACGTAATGATCCGCACGTTTAATCTTAACGGTCAGATAGTCTGCCCGTCGTTTGTAGATATGCGCTGCGACATTTGCGAGCCGGGTAACAGATACCGCGAAGACCTTTCTACACTCGGAAAGGCGGCTTCCTCCGGCGGATTCGGAGCTATCGTTTCAATCCCGATAGTCGAAATAGACGCTGCGCCGGAAACGGTAATCGCCTATATTCTTGAAAACGAAATCCGCACAAACGGAGTAAAAATACTCCCGAGTGCGCCCGTGACTCAGCGAAATTCACCACAAAAAACTGTAGATTTCGACAAGCTGACAGCTTGCGGTGCGGCTGCCTTCGGAGATGACGGAAGCGCAGAAACCGCTTCTATGCTCGAAGCTATGCGCTCATGCGCAAATAAGGATTATCTTTTTATTCTTCACTGCGAAGAAAAATCGCTTACCAAGGATCGAGTTATGAATGAAGGATCTGTTTCTTCTATGCTCGGACTGGGCGGTATTCCTTCGTGTGCCGAAGAGATCGCTGTCGCGAAAAACATTCTTCTCGCAAGTCAGACGGGTTGTCGGATACACATTTCCCACATAAGCACGGCAAAATCGGCAGAGATCATAAGACAGGCAAAAAAGGCGGGGGTTCGAGTCACCTGCGATACTGCACCGCAGTATTTTACACTTTCCGAAAACGATATAATCTTTTACAGCGAAAACGCAAAGGTTATGCCCCCTCTTCGTACAAGCGCGGACATCAGTGCAATAATCGAAGCTATACGTGACGGTACGATAGACTGTATATGCTCCGACCATACTCCGAGGACAGAAAGTGAAAAGCCTCACGATCTTTCAAGCGCCCTTTCGGGAATAACAGGCTTGCAGACCGCTTTCACGCTCGCGCTTGATAGGCTTGTTATGGACGAGCATATCGATATTTTCCGACTCATTTCTATGTTTACCGACGTTCCCGCAAAAATAATCGGCGTCGGATATGACATAGCCGTCGGACAAAGGGCATATCTCAACGTTATATCTCTTGACTACGACACGATATTTCAGAGCAAGAACGTAAAGAGCAAATCCAAAAACACTCCTTTCCTCGACACCAACTTCCGAGGATGTCTGACATATACGATAACTGACGGAGTGATCAGCGAAAATCCGGATAAATGCATTTGGTGATCAATATAAAAATAAAAAAAGCTTTTACCAAAGACGTTTCCTTGGCTGAAAGCTTTTCTTTTATTATTTTGTATTCAGTCTGCTTTTGATTTTAAAAATCAAAAGCCTTTTTTATTTCAGAATTTATAATTTGCATTTCTGAACGGCGTACCGACGAAGCCTATCTGTCTGAAATCGTCCATATTATGACGAATTATGTAGTCAATATAGGAAGCTACCATTTTAGCGGTAAGGAAATATCCGCACGCGCTGAGGTGTCCGCCGAGATAGAAATTCTTCTTGAATTCAGCATCGTATTTAGGGCCGTACTGCATAAGGTCTATAACGTAGGAATTACTGAAAAATTCAGCCATCTTATAAATAACCTCGCGGTGCTCTATCATTCTGCTTTTTCTCGGTTCGGGTACGTCTTCATCTGGCATAGTCATAAAGAAGAATTTCGCATCGGGAGATATTTCCTTGAGTCTTTGCACGATCTCGCCGTATCTTCCTATAAAGGTATTTGCATTTTTTCTGTAATCTTCAAGGCAAATATCGTCAAAGGTTCCGAAGGGTTGCCCCTGATTAAGCACGTCGTTTACTCCGAGTGCGAATATATATGCCTTACACGCTTTATCCTTATCCCAAAATCCGTTTTTTTCGGCAAAGCTATCGCAGTATTCTCTTGCCGTCATACCGCCTCTTGAGAAATTATAGACCGTACAGCCTGCCATACGTGCTATAAACTGTCCCCAAGAATAGTCGTAATAATCGTGATAGCCTTTGCTTCCGTCTTCCATAGTCGATTCAAATTCGCCCGAAGAAAGACTGTCGCCGACGCAGCCTATCGTTCTGAGTATAGCAGTATATCCGCCGTCTTCAACTATTCTGTCAAGCGGATTTTCATTTTCATTTGCAACAAATGCTTTGATGTCCATATGCAAATCTCCTTAGCAAAATTATTTTACGTAATATCCGCATCCGCGGCGTGTATAGATTATACGTTCTCCGAAGCGGAAGTCAAGCTTTTTTCTGAGATAGCGGATATAAACGTCGACTACGTTACTGCCTGCCGTATCGTCCTTCCAAAGAAGCTTAAATATTTCTTCACGTGAAAGTGCGCATCCCCGTCTTGACAAAAGAAGCGAAAGCACTTCGCTTTCCTTTGGCGTAAGAGAAATAAAAACGCCTCTGTAAGTAACGCCGTCGCTTGTCAGAATCATATCTTCGCTTTCAGCCTCTGCTACAGATGCATTTTCATAAAAATCGCCCGAAAAGCGTTCTTTTACGAGATCAAGAAGGTCTGTCATAAGAAACGGCCGCACCAGATCGGGAAATTTGCTTTCATCGCGCGAAAAGGTTATCGAGTTTTCCCTCGCATTTTCCGCAGAAAAATCGAGGTCTATTATTATACATTTTTCAAGCACCGAGCTATCAAGCTTTGAATCCTCAAGATACTGTCTGAGTGCAAGCGAAAACATCTCATCTCCCGAAACTATCAGCATTTCTTATCTCCCCTCCCGTTATTCAAAGCACCGAAAAATCACTTTATTTCTTCGAGCTTCATTTCCGCATCAACAGAATGTGTGCCGTCCTTTTTAACAGCGTAAAAATAGTCGTTTCCGCCGTTTGCAGTATGATAAATCTCAAGTGATTCGCCGATCTTACTCTCGGTAAGATAATTTATCGTGAAAGACTTTACAGCCTTATTTTCCACATCGGGCAAAAAATCGCATATCATATCAACATAGCGGGTATTATTCATATGATTATTTCTGTCAATATCACCGTAAACGATATTTTTTTCGCCCGCGAGTGTCATTTCACACTCTTCGGGGAATCTTATCTTTTCGGGGAGTGGAATATCGGGAAGCTCGTCAAGCGTGCCTATTCCAAGCACCGCATCCTTGACTCTCACAAGCTTATGATTCTTAAAATCAACGAGTGCCCATACGGTGATAATATCCGCGGCAAGCTCATCGTTTATAAATATCTGTGCGCTTCTCACAAAGGTCGCACCTTTGCTCGTATTTGCCCAAGTGACTACCTTTACGGTGTCATATATCTTAAACGGAATATATATCTGCATAGTCGTGCGGCTCAAAATAAAAGCAAGTCCGCTGTCGAAAAGATCCTCTGTTGTAGGCGGATTATCGTGCATCTGAAGATTTATCGATTCCTGAAAATAGCGAAGAAGTGCTCCCGGTCTTACGCTTCCGTTTGGTGCTATATCCATCGATGTAAGACGGAATTCTGCAGAATATTTCATAATTTTCTCCAAAACACATTATTAATATTCCAAAATCGGGAGGCTTTTAGGCCTCCCGAAGTTTGAAAATCTGTAACTCTTACGTTTTAAATTAAAGGGTATTTTCAGAACCGAGAACATTAATGATCTTATGCTTAACCATTTCCTTAACTTCCTGTCTTGCAACAGAGAGGTAAGTACGGGGGTCGAATGCAGAGGGATCTTCAGCGAACTTTCTGCGGATACCTGCTGTAAGAGCAAGACGGATATCGGAGTCGATATTGATCTTACATACAGCCATCTTAGCTGCCTTACGGAGCTGTTCTTCGGGAATACCTACTGCGTCGGGAAGCTTTCCGCCGAGAGCGTTGATTTCCTTAACGTGAGCCTGCGATACAGAGGACGCACCGTGAAGAACGATCGGGAATCCGGGGAGTCTCTTTTCTACTCCTTCAAGAATGTCGAAGCGAAGCGGAGGGGGAATAAGGATGCCTTCTTCGTTACGTGTGCACTGTGCGGGTGTGAACTTATATGCACCGTGAGAAGTACCGATAGAAATTGCGAGAGAGTCAACGCCTGTACGGCCAACGAATTCTTCAACTTCTTCGGGCTTTGTGTAAGAGGAATGCTCTGCAACTACGTCGTCTTCAACGCCTGCGAGAACACCGAGCTCACCTTCAACAACTACGCCGTGAGCGTGAGCATATTCAACAACCTTCTTTGTAACTGCGATATTGTCCTCGAAAGAGTGATGAGAACCGTCGATCATAACGGAAGTAAATCCGCCGTCGATACAAGACTTACAGATCTCGAAATCTGCGCCGTGGTCGAGGTGAAGTGCGAGGTCGATACCCGAATCTTCAACTGCTGCCTTTGCGAGAGCGAGGAGGTATGCGGGCTTTGCATACTTTCTTGCGCCTGCAGAAACCTGAAGGATAACGGGAGACTTTGTTTCGCCTGCTGCTTCAGCGATAGCCTGGATGATCTCCATATTGTTGATATTGAATGCGCCTATTGCGTATCCGCCTGCGTAGGCTTTTTTGAACATTTCTTTTGTTGTAACAAGTGCCATTGGTCTTCTCCTAACAATCAAATATTTTTTTACTGTATCATTTTACACTTTTTTTCGGTAAAAATCAATAGATTTTGATATTTTTTTTTATTCATTTGCATTTTTGTTAAAATACAATACGGGAGAACGCTTTTAAGCTCTCCCGTATGTATGGTTTTATCAGTAAAAATCAGATTTTCGGCTCCTCTTTACCGTCGGCAGCCTGAAAAGACTCTTCGCTTATACTGCCGTACGACGCCGAAGCGGGAATGGCGCTCGGCATTTCTTCGCTGGGTTCTTCACCGCCGTACGCATTATTTCCTTCGTCAAGACCAAAGCTTATGCTTATTGCGTCGTTCACCTGCCGCATGACCCTCTCGTCAAGGTGTCCCATTTTTTCCTTGAGTCTTCTTTTATCAAGCGTGCGTATCTGCTCAAGAAGTATAACCGAATTTTTTGAAAGTCCGTAGTTTTCCTCATCTTCGGTATCGTGTCGGCATACATCTATATGGGTAGGAAGCCTGTTTTTTCCGAGTCTGCTCGTTATTGCCGCCGCAATAACCGTCGGGCTGTATTTATTTCCCACATCGTTTTGTATTATCAGCACCGGACGAAGTCCTCCCTGCTCCGATCCTATCACGGGGCTGAGGTCCGCATAATATATATCACCGCGTTTTACAGTCACTTTATTCACTCTCCGTGTGTTTTCTTTTTCCGATATTATTTTTTCCACAAGGCAGCCGATTTAAACGTCAAATTACAAAGTAGTTTGAATTTGTTATCGACCGCTTGTTACATAATATACAGTTGTTTGCATTTTGCCTATGCAAAGCCGAATGCCGCACACTTTGAGTCCGGTCTTATTTTTCTTTCAGAAAAGTTTTTGAAGGAGTGCAGAGGGAACTTTTTTCAAAAAGTCCCCTCTGCAAAAATTCCGCAGCGTAATGCGTCAGGGTTCTAAGGACAGTTTTTACAATAATTCAACAGAAAGATAAACGAAACGGTTATAGCCAGAGGCTCCCTTGTATAAAGGGAGGCTTTTTTCTTGCACGTAAGTGCGCACTTACTTCACCATTATAATGATGGTGCTGTTCCATTTATACAAATAGCCTCCGATAGCATTTTCTGTCGGAGGCTGCTATTATTTATTAACCCAAGCGAGCAATTTTTGATACCGTTCGTTTGTTTTTAAGGATTCAAATCGAGGATCAGTAAGCTTAGTTACCAAATTTTGATATCTATCAATCCTCTTGCGATACAATCCGTGAGGAATCGAATTCAAAAGCGGTGATTTTGTTTGAGTGTTTTTATTGATCTTCTCATAATCGTTCAAATCGTAATTAACCATTTTTTCAAGGCAGGATAATGCTTTGCATGAATCTCCATCTTTCAGATATATCTGCGCAAGGAGCGCATATATATCGACTTGTTCACGATGGTGAATCGGTGGCATAACTTCATCGTCTTTGAAAATACATTTTATTAATTCAAGTGAGGTTTCCAATGTATTCGCCGCATCTTTATATTTTTCTTGAAGAATATAACTTTTTGCCAATTTTGTGCTTATATTTAACATTCCTTCGAGATAGTGAACAAAAGCATATTGGCAGTTTTGTGATTCGAGTTCGTAATTCTTTTTCCAATGAGCATAGTAAGCATACATATTGTGATTATTGAAATCCGCACGGTATGGAAATTGTTCGGCATGAAACCAAGCTTTTTCAAAATTCCCGTATGCAGAATGTAACATAACCATTATCATATGAGCACGCAAAACATCTGAAATATTTTTTGAATAAGAAATAACAAGATTGGCGTATCGAATACATTCTTTGTAGATATCCTCTGCGTGTTCAGGATCATAAAGCTCGTCGGTTTCGGGATAAGAAAGTGCAATACCAGTCTCTAAGCAGTGCATAAGCAGTATTGTGTTGTTAGGATATATCTTCAATCCTTCTTTTACAGCAAGATACTTTCGGAAAAGACTTTCAGAGGTAAGTGGACGTGAAAGAAGTGCTTGCGCATTTTTAACGATTTTCCAAACTTCTTCCGTGTCATTTGTCCCAAAAGTTCCAAACAAAACATCAGTGCTTATTCCAAACACATGCGCTATCGGAACAACCTGTGAAATGTCGGGCATTCCGGTATCGTTTTCCCACTTTGAAACAGCTTGAAAGGTAACGCCAAGTTGTTCCGCTAGTTCCTCTTGTGTAAGATTTCTTTCTTTACGCAATCGGCGTATGATCTGCCCCATTGTTTCTTTCATAATCGAGCCTCCTGTTTAGGTAATTGGTTTGTGATTATATTATCGCATATTGTTTACACAAAAAGAAGCGACTTAAAAATGAGTTACATTCAACTTTGCGTTGAGTTTATTATAGCATAAATAATAACAAAAATCAAGAATACGGCATATCTCTTACGAAATATACCGTATTCTTGTAAAACTGTCCTTTAGCACCCGAGGCTAATGCTGCGGAGTTTTTATCATATAAGTTCTGCTTTGTAAAGCTCAAGTGATTTGAGCGCATCTTTTGTTATCTTGATTTTTTTCTTGTCGCCGAGGAATCTGAAAAGCTCTTTATCTGCGTTTGTAAAATCGAAAAGAATTATGTCGTCGCCCGAAAGCTCAGCCGAGCTTACAAACGCTCCCGGCAGATTTGCTGTATCGTCCGAGAAAATCACGCTGTATTCCTTATGGCTGATATCAAAATCAACGCTGTCATTGAAGTCCTCGACTACCGTATCTGGAGTATCTCCGA
The DNA here is from genome assembly GCA_015064255.1 of Oscillospiraceae bacterium. Classification (GTDB taxonomy): domain Bacteria; phylum Bacillota; class Clostridia; order Oscillospirales; family CAG-272; genus SIG672. The sequence continues at coordinate 198,527 of SVSP01000001.1, read as the reverse complement.
AAAAGCGTATACGAAGCGGATTTTCGGTGTCTTCTGTGTCAAAGAAGAAATAAATATAACCGTCTGTAGGGAAAAGTCCGTATCCGCCGAAATCGGTGTAATCGGCGAGTGCGATCTGACAAACGAAAACCTCGCCTTCACCGAAGATCTCATCGTCAAACCATTCCCCCGGTACTGTGGGAGTTCCGAAAAATCTGCTTACAGCTTCATTTTTACAAGCATCTTTTGAAAGCTTTATAATTACTTTATTGTCCATAATGTATGATCCTTATTTGGTTAATTATTATTTTATTCATCGAGAATGAGCTTGGATATTGTTTTCTTTATAAGCAAAACAACCGTTGCTATTGCGGCAAATGCAGTTATAATAAGCAATACGTTAAGAATAAGCGTGCTTCTGCCGGAAAGTTGCCCTCTGACGTCGGGATTTTCTATATCGAGTGAGTCGCCGCCGCTGTTTGACGATCCGTCGTCAAATTTTATACTTTCGGTATATGTCGCGCTGCAAACGGTACATTCATATTTTACAAGTCCGTCGCTGTCGTGAGTCGGCTCTATAACAGTCTCTTTTTTATATTTATGTCCCACAGCGGGAACAGATTCTATGTAGTAATCACCGCAAGAGCAGCTGTGCTTTATACGACCGTCCTCTACACATCCCGACTCGCGCTCGGTTACCGAGGTATAACTATGCTCAAGCATATCGACAGGCTCTTCGCGGCGCACAGTACTGCAGACCTTACAAACTCTGAGAGTATAGCCCTTGCTTGTACAGCTTGGAGGCACTACCTTATCTTCGAACAGGTGAGGGACGAGATCAAGACGTTCTTCGTTCATAAAAGTATTACAGTGAATACAGTAATACTTTTTATTACCGTGCTTCTGGCAGGTGGAGTCGGTAACAACGGCTTCTCCCATAATATGATCTATCATTTCTGTATAGTCGACTCGGTTGACACCGTCGCATCCTTCGCGCAGACAATAATACTCGGTATACCCCTTTTCCGAACAGGTCGGAGCTATGACATTATAATTTTCAAGTCCGAATTCGTGTCCCAGCGCTGCCTCTCCGTCTATTATATTGTGAACGCTGCAACGGGTACACTCCTCTACCGTGTAGCCGTTTTGCTCACAGGTAGGTGCCACATTATCCTTGATCTTGAAATCGTGACCGATTGCATTCTTTTTATCGGTTTTACGATAACCGTCACATTTTGTACAACGTTCAAGCGTATATCCGTCGGTCGTACACGAAGGATCCACCGTACTGTGTTTTTCGTAGCTGTGCGAGCAGTTTACGTTAATTCCGCCCGACGCCACGTTTACCGACGAACCGCTTGACAAAGTGACCGACGGAACTATATCGTATTTTCCGACCGCGGGAAGTCCTATTGCTTCGAAATATACCGTACATACCTTACCGCTTGGCTTAAGAGTTGAGCTTCCTGCGGTTATTGTTATATGATAGGGGTTGTCGCCTGTTTTTCCTACCGTGCCGTACTTTTTAACGGCGCTCGAAAATTCGGTTTTAACTATTGTAAATGCAAGATTATTATACGAAAGCGCTATATCTATACTTTTTTTAGAGGCGAGTGAAAGGTCCGAGATCGAAATACTTACGGCGTAATATCCTTCGCTGTTTGCGCTTGATACAGTTCCGACCGTAACCTTCGGTGTCGCGGCATACGATGAAAGCGCTGACGAGAAAATCATAAACATAACAAGCGCGCATACAAGCGAAACACGCGCAGTACAGGTAAATAGCTTCATTCTCTTTTTCACCGTTTTCACCTCCGTCACAGTATATAGAAAATTATATCACGCATTAATTAAAATTGCAACAAGTTCATTATGTTTTTACAATTAAATTTTCTGCCAAATCACAGTTTATATTTTTTATTTCCGCAAAACTGCGGCATCCTGTGTTTTTTCGGCTTTATTCCTGCTTTTCGGGAAAAATTTAAACGTCAGCGGCCACACCGCGCCCGCAAATATCACTACCGCAAAATATCTTATCGCGTTTGACACACAGTGACCGTCAAGTAAAGCGTTCAGCGGTGCTTTAAGAAGTGCTTTTATCGCAAGAGCAAGCGCGGCACCGACCGCCAGCTTTACTATTTGTCCCCAAAAACAGGCGTTTGTTTCGAATTTTATGTATTTTTTATCGAGAATATAGATTATCGGGAATGCAAGTACCGCACCGAGAAGCGAGTAGGAATTTTTTAATCCCGAAAGATAGTTTGCTTCGTCGATATCTGCAGGAAAAGGATAAAACTCCGTATAGCAGACAAAAAGAAGAGCGATAGCTATTACGCATCCCATAATTATATACATAAGCTTTTCGTTTTCAAAAGCCTTCATAACAAGAGGGTAAACAAGAAAGACAAGAACCGTTCCGACAATAAGAGAAACTCCCACGTCAAGTGGGGTATGCACTCCGAGATACATTCTCGAAAATGCCACGAGTGCGATAAACGATACAGACACCCACACTACAAGCTTCTTTTTACTGAAAAAGCGTGCGACAGAGCCGAAAACGCCCGTAATATTCTGAGTATGTCCGCTTGGAAACGAATATCCCGTTGCTTCTGCTCTTGCCGCCTCTACTATCGTGAAATTCGGGTCCTTTACCCACGGCCGTTCTATTCTGAAGTTCAGCTTTAAAAACTGATTGAAGGTTATTCCCACAAAGCCTGTTATAAGCAGATAATACCCTGCTTTTTTATCAACACACCAGAAGATACAGAGAGCAAGCGCAAGAAAAACAGCTTCGCTTCCAAGCTCGGTGACAGTCAGCATAATAAAATCCAAAACAGGATTTCTTATCGATTCAAGAAAATAAAGAAATTCCATATTAATCTCCACTTGAATTATTTACGGACAAGTCCGACGAAAGAAAATACTGCATAAATCGCTATATTTACCGCCACTACCGTAGCACCTGCGGGTGTGCCTGCCGCTATCGTTATGAAAAGTCCGACGAGTACGCATACAACAGATATTACAGCGGCGCAAAGTGTGACCGATCTGAAGCTTTTGAATATTCTCATAGCACTTACTGCGGGAAAAACTATAAGCGCGGACACGAGAAGTGCTCCAACGAGATTCATCGCAAGGACTATTACAACAGCACTTATAACTGCAATAAACGTGTTATAAAGCTTTACCCTGACGCCTGTTGCCGATGAAAAATCCTCGTCGAAGGTGACGGCAAATATCTTGTTATAAAAAATCACAAAAACTCCTATAACGATTACCGAAAGGACGGTACACAGCCACACGTCAAGCTTTGAGAGCGAGATTATCTTAACAGAGCCGAAAAGCGCTCCGCATACGTCACCGCTTATATTTGCCGACGAGGAAAAAATATTCGTAAGGAGATAACCGAGTGCAAGAGCTGCTACTGAGATCATCGCTATTGCCGAGTCTGCTTTTACCTTAGATGTTTTACCGAGTCTTAAAAGTAGAACTGCAGATATTACCGTAACGGGAAGAACTATTATCATTTCGTTTGTAAGTCCGCAGACCGCAGCTACCGTCATAGCACCGAAAGCAACGTGCGAAAGACCATCGCCTATCATCGAGTATCTTTTAAGGACGAGAGTTACTCCGAGAAGTGCGGAACAAAGTGCAATAAGCACTCCCGCAACAAGCGAATATCTCACAAAATCCATTTCAAGATATATCGGTATTTTCGATAAAAATTCACTCATTTGTATCTTCCTCCTTTTTCGAGAAATCGACAAAGACACGCCCTACATCCGATGCGGTATAGTCCTCTGTTTTACCGAAAAAAAGCGGAGTATGTCCGATATGAAGAATATGCGACGAATATTTTATCGCCGAATATATATCGTGCGAGATCATAATTACCGTTATTTTTTCTTCCTTATTCAGCTTTTCAATTAATGAGTACATTTCTACGCTGACCTTAGGGTCAAGTCCCGCAACCGGCTCGTCAAGAAGGAGCATATCTCCCGCAGCACACAGTGCGCGTGCAAGAAGCACCCTCTGCTGCTGTCCGCCCGAAAGCTCTCTGTAACAGGCACCGGCAAGGTCTGTTACAGAGAGCTTTTCCATATTTTCCGAAGCCTTTTTCTTTTCTTCTTTTGTATAGTACGGACGCAGACCGCACTTTCCGAGAAATCCCGACATCACGATCTCACGCACGGTTGCGGGAAAATCCTTTTGAAAACCACTCTGCTGAGGAAGATAGCCTATATTTTTCTGCGAAAGACCGTCGCCGAATATTATTTTCCCATCCGACGGAGTCTTAAGTCCGACAAGAGTTTTCATAAGAGTTGTTTTTCCCGATCCGTTTTCCCCGACTATACACAGATAGTCGCCCTTTTCAACTTTAAAATTAAGCTCGGAAACTATTGTTTTGCCTTCATATGCAAGGCTTATATTTTTACATTCAAGCAAAGCCATATCAGTTCATTGCCTTTCCGAAATTTTCAAGATTTTCCTGCATAGCCGAAATATAACTCAGACCGCTGTTTATATCTTTTTTGCTTACATTTTGCATTGAAACAACACTCAAAACGGTAATATCGTTTCTGCCCGATTCGGATATAAGAGTGTCTGCAATAGCGGTCTTTCCGTTTTCAAGTACGATAAGATTTTTTATATTTTTGTCTTTTATATCCTTGACAAGCTTTGCAACCGTTTCATATGTTGCGTTTGTTTCGGTCGAGCATCCGACAAACGCCGCCGAGTAATCAATTCCGTAGTCGTTTGTCAGATACACGAAAGGAAATCTGTCCGCAAAAAGAAGATATTTTGTTTTGGCAGACGAGATCATACTTTCGAAATCATTATCAAGTTTTTCAAGCTTTTCCTTATATTTCACATTGTTTTCGGCATACATCTCGGCATTTTTGCTGTCAAGGAGAGATATTTCTCCGCAGATCGCATCGCACATCATTATCGCTCTTTTAGGAGAGAGCCATATATGCTCGTCGCACTCGTGTGCGTGTGTATGACCGTGGCTTTCGTGGTCATCATCTGACGTACATACGAGTTCCCCCACGCAGTCGATAAGCTTCAGGGTATTGATCTCTTTGGACTTTTCGCTGCCAAGAAGGTCGTCTATCCATTTTTCCGAGCTTCCGCCGATACAGATAAAAAGATCCGAAGAAAGTATTTTGACTTTATCCGAAACGCTTATAAGGTTTGAATAGCTATGCATATCCGTGCCGCTTTCAAGCAGATAGGTGACTTCAAATTTTCCCCTGTTTTCACCTATTATATTCATTACAAAGTCATACTGCACAAAAGCGGTACAAACTATATTTATCTTATCTTTTCCGCCTGTTTTACCGCAAGAGGCAAGAAGCGTCGGCAAAACGAGAAGCAGCGCGAGAAGTATGCTTATATATTTAAAGATTTTTTTCATATTATTCGACCTTATTCCCCACATTTTTCGCAGACTCCCACAATGAGCGACTGCGCCTCATCGACCTTAAAATGAAATTTTTCCATCGCGGCAACAAGATTTTTTTCAGCCTCGTCATCTTCAAGATGGAGTATCTGACCGCATTTTTTGCATTTCAGATGTATATGCTCGGAGCATTCGCAGTTTGCAATATATCTGTACAGAAATTGACGTCCGTCTGAAGATGCCGATCTCTCGGCTTTTCCCTCCTTAACAAGACGTAAAAGAAGTCTGTAAACCGTGCTTGTATTTATTTTTATGTTCGGATACTCTTCTTCACAAAGATCAATAAGATCGAAGGCAGAAAACTGTTTATCTGTATTTTTTTCAAGAATTTTGATAAGCGTCCTTCTCTGCTCGGTATCGTAGGTTTTCATATTATTCCTCTTTATATCCTGATATTTTCCAAAGATTTGCAAATGATTTGCAAATCATAATAACATTTACGAGAAGATTTGTCAATAGAGAGTTCTGTGTTACCCACTTATGCAAAGTGTTTTTTACAAAATATTCATATTTTGTAAGACAAAAATCCGCTTTGGTGGTTGAATTTGATATTCTCCAAATGTATAATATAGGTAAACACCCGACATTTAATCAAAAGAAAAGGAACGTAAAAATATGAACATCAAATACATCGGTCAGTGCGGATTTCTTATAACGTCAGACAGTACGCGTGTCGTGACAGACCCCTATCTCAGCGACAGCGTTGACCGCGACCATTACAGCGAAAAAACACCCTGGAAGCGCATTTATCCCGCGCCCTGCACACTTTCCGAGCTTGATCCCGACATCGTTATAATCTCCCACGAGCACGATGACCATCTCAATCCCGATACTATCAGAGAATATCTTAAATCGGGCAAGGAAGCCTTCTTCGTTGCGCCGCTTCCTATATGCAAAGCACTTGAAAAGCTCGGCGTAAAGGACGATAAGATAGTTCGTGCGCGTGCAGAAAAGGCAATCAGTATAAAGGGATGCGAAATTCTCCCCCTTCCCTGTGCGCACACCGAGCTTCACACAGATGAAAACGGAGCATTTTATGAGCTCAGTTATATTATAACCATAAACGGAAAATCGATATTCTTCGGCGGTGATATGAGCCTTTACGACGGACTCACCGAACGTCTTGCCCGCGAAAAGCTCGATCTTCTTCTGATTCCCTGCAACGGCAGAGATGAAATCCGAACAACCAACGGAATTATCGGCAATACCACCGAAAAGGAAGCGGCAAAGCTTGCAGCCGATCTGAAAACTCCTTTTATTCCCATGCATCACGATCTTTACGCTATAAATTCTTGTCCCACGGAAGATATACTCTCTGCGGCAAAGGAAAACAGCGCTGAAATAATCGTTCTAAAGCCGACGGAAACATTTACTCTATAACTAAAAATACCGCTGAAAACGATGTTTTCAGCGGTATTTTATGTTTGGATGATTATTTAACCCAAAAATCGAAGCTTTCGGAAACGTCAACGTCGAGAATAGCACCTATTGCGCAAACTGCCTTCTTATATTCTGTCTTATCTTCGGCAGACTTATAATTTGCCTTTACTTCAGCTTCAAGAACGTCTATTGCTTCGTTCTTATCGTTCTTGGAAACCTTTTCAGCAAGACCGAAGGAGTCGGTAACGAGCTTGCCGTCAACGTAGCTTGCCGCGATAAGAGTTTCTCTCGAAATTTCGGAATCCATAAAGATATGGATGGTCTCGGAAACCGTAAGACCTGTTTCTTCAAAGAGATTTCCTCCCGACGTCTTGAGTGCCGAGATAAACTTGAATATAGTCTTCGAAGCCTTTACGTCCTTATCCTCGGGATCTTCCGTGTTGGGCTTAGCCTTTGCCATCTTTTCAAAGAATACGTTAATAGCATCGGCTATATTCTGTGCTTTTGCTTCCGGAATTCCGAGGTTTATTACAGCCTGAACGTCGAATATCTCGCCCACAACGGTTGCGGTATTTTCCGTCATATCGTTAAGTATCCAGTCAAGCTGATCGTCAACCTTATCTGCGGGAGAAGAACCGTCCGAAGAGGTTTCTTTACCGATATTTTCGATAATATTCGTTGTATTCTGAACGGTAACGAGGATATTTGCAAAGTCTGTTTCTTCGGATGTGAGCATAGAATCTATAGTTGCATCAGAGATAGAGATATTATTCTGAACGATATCGGATCTGAGCGCCGATTCAATAATAGCGTCCGAAACTTCGTCAAGTATCTTACTGTCGCTGAGAGAGTTAAGCGCTTTTCCGAGCGACTCAACGTCTGCGCTCGAAATTATATTATCCGATTCACTGTTTGATACCGAATTTGTAAACGTTACGATATCCTGCATTATATTTTCTATCTTTTTACATTCCTCGAGAAGCTCTTCGCTTGAAAGCGAGGTTATTGCATCCTGTGAGACCTTGAGCTTTTCTGCAGTTACAGCGTCACTCTTAAATATTTCTCTGTCCTGAAGCGTGGAGAGCGATTCCCAGTCAACGTCCTTGAATGCGGAAGCATCCTGATCGTTCTGTTCAAGCTTTTCTATTATATCCTCGAAAAGAAGCTTAAGAGCTTCTGCTCCGCTGTATGTGTTTTCAAGAAGCGTTACGTTTCCGATGAACGATACTTCGTTCTTAGCGTTACCGTTTGAAAGCTCGCTTGCATCGTTTTTGTCCATTATTGCAAACGCAACCGAGAAGAATTCTCCGACTTCTTCAGGTGTAACGTCTTTTCTTCCTTCAAAATCGAGCATAAGGTATTCGGTAACGTAGTCTGTTATATCCTTTTCTACCTTTATACCGCTGTCTGTAAATTTCTTATAAATAGTATTCTTGAGCGTTTCGATCGGAATATTATTTTCGTTTGCATCGTTTATAGCTTCTGCGACGTTTTCAACAAATCCGTCGTAAACATCGCTGTCCGTTTCGGGAACGTTAAGTATTCCGAGAGTTTCGTGCACACCGAGATTTATTACCGATGCCGTAACACCGCTGAATCGGTCGTTTTCCATTACGACTGCAAGAAGTCCCGAAATGAAGCCTTCTTTGGCAAGATTTTGTGTAATATCGGAGTCACCCGAGGTGAACGCCGAAAGCATATCGTAGCGAAGCATTACACCAAGAACATCTGCGAGTGTCATAAAATCCTTGCTTATTGTTTTGGCAGTAGAATCGGAGAACGAAAGGAAGAGTTCTTTAAGGAAGGTATCTATACTGTCTTTTCCCGTAGATATCATAGCAATACCGAGGAATTCCTCATCATTTGCCCATTTTTTTGATGCTGCGGAAAGAACGTCTGCGAGCATTTCGGCAACAATCTCGGAGTCACCGAGATTTTCGGCAGCATTCTTTATACCGTTTATTTCTTTATCGGTCCACTGCGAAGGCTCAGAGCCGCCGAGAACAGGCATAAGATCGGAAATAACGTTCGACATTACCGAAAACTCTTCTGCAATACTTACGCTTTTTCCCTTTACTTCAAAAACCGTAAGAGAATTGAATATTTCCTTTCCGCCGATACCCGAAACAAATTTTATAAAGAAATTGTCGGTTATGGGAAGAATAACGTCTTCATACAGATTTTCTCCGTCGCTTGCAACAACGGGGATTGTCGAAGGCTTTACCGAGAGAGGCTTTACAACTTCTTTATCTTCGGGAAGCTCAATATTTTCTTCATTTTCCTGTCCGTTTTCGTCAAAAAGATTTACGACTATACCTGCCATATCGCCCGCCATTGATATAACGCCTACCGTGGGAGCAAAAAGGAAAACGAAGGTCATAACACCCGTTACTGCTCCGCAAAGTGCGCCCGCCCATCCGAGCTTCGGAATATCGGGGAACTTAGCGTTTATCAGCTTTTTGACGAAATGCGCAGGGATGAGCATTATAAGAAGGAGTATGAGGAATATTACCACATAAATTATCGGAGAGATAATTGCTGCGGGTATTCCTACCATAAGGTCTTCGATAACGGGGCTTATTTCCATAAGCTCTTTGAATTCGGGAAGCTCACTGCCTATAAATTCATTTACAAAGTCTATCGCTATTTTTGACAGCGTCTTTCCTATCGGAACTGCAATAAATATCGAGAGAATTCCCGAAATGAAAATAAATACTGTTCTTACAGCAGTCGCAACGATACCTTTTGAAAGTCCGCGAAGAACGTTAATTAAAATGAACAGGCAGAATACAACTGCAAAGACCACGGTAAATGCTGTTGCTGCCACGCCAAGTATGTTAAACATTTTTTATCTCCTGATTTATATTATTTTTATCGGCATCGCCGAAAAATCCAAGTTTTGCGAAGGTTTCTTCAAGTTTTCCAGCATCTCCGTCGAAAACGTAACCTGCCATACCGAATTTTTTCGCGGTAAGCACGTTATCCGCATTATCGTCAATAAAGATAGATTCCTCCGGACTCAGTGAAAATCTGCTGAGTATTATACTGTATATTTCGGGGTAAGGCTTGACTGTCTTTTCCTGATAAGAAGCGACGTATCCGTCTATAATATCCATCACTTCAAGACCCTCAACTATAAGCGGAAAACGCTCGCTTACGTTTGAAAGTATATAGACCTTTTTTCCTGCATTTTTAAGTCTTTTCACTATCTCGGTCATTTCTTTTTTCTCGGGAAGGTGCTTATGAAAATTACCCACTATCGTATGTACGTCCTGCCACAGACGTTCGGGCATACGGGATGTCCATATTTCAAGTGCCTTGTCATATTCGAGCGTACCTCGGTCAAGCTCAACCCATTCGGGCGAAGCAAACACCTCGGATGCTATGTAATTCGCATCTGAAATATTGTGTGTATATCCGAGTATGCATCGCATCGGATTGTAATCCACAAGAACGTTTCCGAGATCAAAAATGAAATTATTTATCATATTTGCTTTTCTCCGATTTATTATTACATATTTCACCACTATACGACTTTATTATATACTTCCAAATACATTTTGTCAAGTTATTTTGCCTACTTTACAAAATACCGCACAAATTATTACAGAAACGGTTGCAATACAAGCTCGCAAAAATACAAGCTTTCGTACGGTTCGGCTGTCCGCATTTTTAGTACAAAGTGCAAATGTCTGCATATGCAAAGAAAGACCGCCCCACGCAGATGCAATAACAACTATTATAATTCCGTTTGCTTTTGGCAGAGCCGAAGAAGCTCTGCACGCCTGCGAAATTTCAAGAATTGCTTTAAGCAGTATTTCAACAATGGCGGGAGCGTTCACATTTGTCAGGATCTCGGACACGAAAAAGGTTATCTGCGAAAAAAAGAGAACGAAAGCACTCATAACTATCATAGCGTTCGCACTTTTTGTGACAGCACCCGAAACAAGGTCGGTAAACTTTGTTTTTCCCGCATCTTCAAGCGTTATTTTTAAAACATCTTTTGATTCGCTTTTTCCGAAAAGCTTATATAAAAATCCTACAGCAAAAACAGAAAATATCACCGACAGATATATTATTATCCCGATTTTTTTATCGTTAAACAAGCCTTCTCCGACACCGGATATGATAAATGCGCCGCCCGGAGTGCAGGAAAAGGCAGATATCCTATCAAACTCGTTTTTACTTATCACGCCGCGCTCGTACAGACGCACCGCGGCACTTACACCCACGGGAAAACCCGCAAAAAGTCCGGGCAAAAGTGCCTTGGCACCTGATCTGCTCACGCCGAATATCTTCGACACGAGCGACGTAAGAAAGCGCGGAAACTCAGCCGCCCCGCTTCCGATAAGATTGCCTATCACGGCAAACGGAAAGACCGACGGGACAAGAGTTTTTGCGCATATTATCATAGCATCAAGCGCATTTTCCCTGCTTTTTTTAGAATATATTATTACGGCAAGCAGAAAAAACAAAAGCAATATTCCAAAAAAATCACCGCAGCTTTTCTTTTTTTTATTTGCCTCACACGCAGCCGTCATATCCGTTATCCTTTCGAAGTAATTAAAAAGATATCTGACGAATAAAATACATTCGGCAGATATTTACTGTTTCAGATTAATTATATTTTGAGAAAGGAATTAATATTCATATGGGAAACACCGTTCACAAGGCTTACCATATCATTATAGAAAACGGAAAAAAGGTGCAGATCTCAAACTGTCAGAAAATACTTGAATACTCGCCCGAGCGTATAACGCTTTTGCTATGCAAGGAATGCATACGGCTTATCGGAGAAAATCTCTCATTATACGATTTTTACGGAAACGACGCACAGGTAAGCGGAAATATACGCATGCTTGAGATCTTATCGAACGGTAATGAAGAGAAAAAGGAGAAAGGAGAATTCTCAAAGTGAGAAAAAGAAAAGCTTCGAGGCATTTTAACGTAACCGACAGCATTCTTATGCTCTTTTTCGGTTACTGTGAGATAAGAATCACTTCCGCAAAGGAAGAAGTTCTTAACATTCTGATGAACTGCAAAATAAAATACAACGCGATGTCAAACACGGGTAGCGGTATGTCCCTTAGAATATATCTTTACAAAAAACGAGAGCTTCTTTCCCATCTTCAAAAGAGCGCGGCAGAGTTTTCCGTCGGAGAAAGCAAAGGTCTTCCCGCAATTTTTTTCAAACTCTCGAAAAGATACGGGATCATCTTGGGAATACTTTCCCTGCTTACTGTTACATTTGCTTCGGAAATGTTCATATGGGAAATAAAGGTTTCGGGAAACGAAAATATTTCAGATTCGGAAATCCTGCACGAAATGGCTGAATTCGGGGTAAAAACAGGTGCAAGAATATCTTCGCTTGATCTTGACAGCATATGCACAAAGTATCTTATAATCCACTCCGACGTTTCGTGGATACGGATAAATATAATCGGAAACGGTGCAGAGATTGTACTGCGTGAAAAATCGGTTGCTCCGCCCGAAGCGGAGAATTATCCGTCAAATCTTGTCGCACTGTGCGACGGATTTGTTTTTCGGGTAGAGGCAAGCAGCGGGCAGGTGCTTGTAAACAGCGGCGAAGCCGTCCTTAAAGGACAGGTGCTTGTAAGCGGTCTTGTCGATAACGGCAACGAAACCTTCCGCTTTGAAAAGTCCTCTGCAAAGGTTTTTGCCCTCACAGAGGACGTCATCTCGGTCAAAATTCCCATGACATATACACAAAAACGCTACACGGGTGAAATTTACGAAAAAAAATCGCTTATTTTCTTTTCTAAATCAATAATTTTTTCGTTTTTGGGTAGAAATTCGCATACAAGTTGTGATATAATAGAAGTGTATGACAGTCCGGTGCTATGGAACGGAAAGGTTATTCCGATATCACTCAAGACCGATATTTACAAAAGCTATATAACCGAAACCATTCCGCTTACCGAAGATGAAGCAGCGCGTCTTGCCGAAAACGAGCTTTCCGAAAAATTAGCTTTCCTTTTGGGCGAAGAAGGTGTCCTCATATCTCAAAGCATCTCGTCGGAATGCGACGGTGAGTTCTACTCACTTTACTGCACGGTCAGCTCTATACGTGATATTGCATCGGAAATTCCCATATTTGCAAACTAACTTAAACAAAAACAAAATTCAAAGGAGATATTTCTCTGAACTATGATTGAAAAGATAATACCGATAGATTCTGCCGAGCAGCTTTCATCTATTCTCGGAAGCTATGATAAAAATGCAGAGCTCATCGAAAAGCATTTTAACGTAAGGATAGCGCACAGCTTCGGAAGCACCGACTCACTTTCGGTAAGCGGTGACGACGAGCGCTCGGTTGACCTTGCTCTTACCGTTATAAATTATTTAAAGCGTATATCCACGCTCGGCGAGGATATTTCTGAGCAAAAGGTCGAATACACGATGAGTATGATCGAGGATGGAAAAGCAGAAGAGCTTTCCGAATTCGACTCCGATTGCGTTTGTATAACCGCCAAGGGCAAGCCCATAAAAGCCAAAACCGTCGGGCAAAAAAAATACGTCAGCCTCATAAAGAAAAACACTCTCGTTTTCGGTGTCGGTCCTGCCGGTACCGGTAAGACATTTCTTGCCGTAGCTATGGCTGTTTCCGCACTCAGACGCCACGAAATATCGAGGATAATTCTGACTCGTCCTGCTGTTGAAGCGGGTGAGCGTCTCGGATATCTTCCGGGTGACCTTCAAAGCAAGATAGACCCATATCTGCGTCCTCTTTACGATGCGCTTTACGAAACGATGGGGGCCGAAAACTATCTGCGCAACGTAGAAAAAGGGATAGTCGAGGTTGCTCCTCTTGCTTATATGCGCGGACGAACACTTGACGACTGCTTTATTATTCTCGACGAAGCGCAGAATACAACTCCCGAGCAGATGAAAATGTTTCTCACACGTCTTGGTAACAACTCAAAGGCGGTAGTTACGGGTGACCTTACGCAGACCGATCTGCCCCGCGGCAACAGAAGCGGTCTTAAGGAAGCCGTTTCCATACTCGAGGGTATCGAGGACATATCTATACACCGTTTCAGCGAGCGCGACGTAGTACGCCACAGACTTGTAAGACAGATAATTCTTGCGTATGACAAATACGACCGCGAAAGACTTGCAAACCGCGACACGGAAAAGCCGCGCCGTTTCAGAAAAACAGATAGCGAAAATCAGTAAAGTAAATACAGGAAGTTAAAATATTATGGGTATTTTTTCAAAAAACAAAATCTATATAACTGACGAGTGTGAGCCTGCCGTTTTGACAAAAAAAGAGGCAAAGCTCATAAAAAAGGCGGTAAACACGGTTCTTAAAGCCGAGAATTTCGAAAAATCCGCCGAGGTTTCGGTGACTGTTGTGGACGACGGCAGTATACACGCTATGAACCGCGAGTCACGCGGGGTCGACCGTCCGACAGACGTACTTTCCTTCCCCGTTTTCGACGAGGATTTCGGTGTCGGACTTTCTGTGCTCGGTGACATCGTTATCTCTCACGAAACAGCCGTCAGACAGGCTGGCGAATACGGACACTCGGTAGATCGCGAGATCGCTTTTCTGACCGTACATTCTATGCTTCACCTACTCGGATATGATCACGAAACATCTCCCGAGGACGAAAAAGAAATGTTCGCGCGTCAGGAAGAAATACTTTCCCTTATGGGACAAAAACGATAAAGTCAAGACAAAGAAATTCAGAAAGGTCGATTAAATTTATGGAAAACATATACAGAACAGGGTTTATAGCAATAGTAGGACGTCCCAACGTCGGAAAATCAACGATACTTAACACTATTCTCGGAGAAAAGGTTGCGATAGTTTCCAAAAAGCCTCAGACAACAAGAACACGTATCACGGGGATACTGACACGCGGAAACGATCAGTTTGTTTTCCTCGATACTCCCGGTATGCACAAGCCCAAAACAAAGCTCGGACAGTTTATGGTTCGCTCTATAAACGGTGCTATCGGTGACGTTGATGCCGCAATTCTCGTCGCAGATGCTTCTTATGCTCCCGGAGACATTGAAATAGGTCTTATAAACAGACTTCGTGATATGGAGCTGCCCATAATCCTCGTACTCAACAAGACTGATATTTGCAGCCACGAGCAGATCGGACAGACGATACGCGCTTATGCAGAGCTTTGCGATTTTGCTTCCGTTATTCCGATCTCAGCTATCAAGAACGACGGTATCGACATCGTTATAGACGAGGCTTCAAAGCTTCTTACCGAGGGCGAATGGTTCTTTGACAGCGACGACCTTACCGATCAGCCCGAAAAGCAGATCGCCGCAGAAATTATCCGCGAAAAGCTTCTCCGTCTGCTTGACAACGAGATTCCCCACGGTACAGCCGTAATTATCGAAGATTTCAAGGAAGAAAAAAACATTATAAACGTAAGAGCCGAGATCTTCTGCGAGCGCGAAAACCACAAGGGTATCATAATCGGCAAAAAGGGTGAAACACTCAAGAAGATTGCTTCCTATGCTCGCGAGGATATGGAAAAGTTCTTCGGAACTAAAATTTTCCTCGATATCTGGGTAAAAGTTAAGGAAAACTGGCGTGACAGCGATATAATCATAAACAATTTCGGATTTAAAAACGAAGATTAAGCTATGCCTCAAACACTAAAAACAAACGGACTCGTTATACGCGAGACAGCCGTCGGAGAAAGCGACAAGATACTTACACTTCTTACTCCCGAGCTTGGAAAGATATCTGTTTACTGCAAAGGAGTAAGAAGCATAAAAAGCCACCGCATAGCATCCACACAGCTTTTTTGCTACGACGAGCTGACACTTATTTGCCACGGTGACAAGTATACGCTCGGTGAAGCCTGCCTTATCGAAAACTTTTTTGATATAAGGTCAGATATTTCAAAATTTGCTCTTGCGCAGTATTTTGCAGACCTTCTTTGCGAGGTTTCAACCGAAAATGAAGATCAGTCCGAGCTTCTCACGCTTGCTCTCAACACATTTCACATTCTTCTTTCTGACAAGCCTTTAAAGCTTATAAAAAGCGTTTTTGAGCTTCGCGTACTATGTGCTATCGGTCTTACACCCGATATTTCCGCTTGCGAGGGCTGTGGAAATATTGCAAGTGAATATTATCTCGACCCTGTCGGCGGTACTGTGAAATGCCGAGAATGTCTGTTTGAATCGGACAGTGCCGATCCGTATAATTCTCACGCATATATCTTTGTGCCGAGCTATGTTCTTCGCGCTATGAACTATATTATAAGCGCAAACAAAAAGCGTATTTTTGCATTTTCCGCAGAGGACGCTCTGCTTGACGATCTTACCTCTGTCTGTGAGAAATATACCCTTTCACAGCTCGGACGCGGATTTGACTCTCTTAATTTCTATAAATCACTATAATTCTTTACTAAACGAAAGGCAAACTTTCAAATATGAGTAACTTCACAAAAGCATTAAAAACACTTGAATATAATAAAATACTTACACTTCTCGCAGAATGTGCGCAAACGGACGGCGGTCGCTCTCTTATTCTTTCGAGCGTTCCCGAAGACGACGTTGCAAAGGTAAAAAAGCTCCTCACGCAGACTACCGATGCAAAGCACATGACCTCGGTAAACGGTGCTCCTTCTTTCGGCGGAATACGAGATGTCTGTGACGCCGTTGACCGTGCCGAAAAGGGCGCTTCGCTCACTATGCGCGAGCTTCTCGATATTGCAGACCTTCTCTACGTTTCATCGGGTCTCATCGCTTATTCGGGGTCTAAAAACGTTTCCTGCGGATCTCTTGGCGAGATTTTTGACCGAATATTCAAGAACCCCACGCTTGAAAAAGAGATCAAGCGTATAATCATTACCGAAGACACGATCTCCGACGATGCAACCCCTCAGCTTGCGGCAATAAGACGCAGTATCAGAAACACAAACAACCGTATTCGCGATATGCTTCAGAACTATATAACAAGTCCGCAGTATTCGAGAACTCTTCAGGACAACATCGTTACAATGCGAAACGGACGCTACGTTATTCCCGTAAAGGTCGAACACAAATCTGATATAAGCGGTCTTGTTCACGATGCTTCTTCTTCGGGCGCAACCCTCTTTATCGAGCCTGTTGCCGTAGTTGATGCAAACAACGATCTGCGCCGTCTTGAAGCGGAAGAACGTGCCGAGATCGAGCGCATACTCGCAAATCTTTCGGCAGAGGTTGCAAATTTTGCTTCGGCGATTATTTTAAATTATTCAAACATAGTACTTCTCGACTCAATATTTGCGCGCAGTGAGCTTTCTTGGCGTATGCGGGCGGTTGAGCCGATAATAGCCGATACCGTGGATATTATCGGAGCGCGTCATCCGCTTCTCGATAAAAACAAAGCAGTTCCGATAGACATCTGCCTCGGAGAAAATTTCGACACCCTCATAATAACAGGTCCCAACACGGGCGGTAAAACTGTATCTCTTAAAACACTCGGTCTTTTCACTCTTATGGCGCAAAGCGGAATGCACATTCCCGCAAGAGAAGGCTCAAAGATAAGAGTATTCAGCAAGGTTCTTGCCGATATCGGCGACGAGCAGAGTATAGAGCAATCGCTCTCGACCTTCTCCGCACATATGAAAACGATAGTTTCGATCCTCGATGAAGCCGACGGCGAAAGTCTTGTGCTTTTCGACGAGCTTGGTGCAGGTACTGATCCTACCGAGGGCGCGGCGCTCGCTGTTGCCATAACCGAAAAGGTGCGCGAAAGCGGCGCGTGGTCGGCATCTACTACACACTATTCCGAGATGAAGGCTTACGCGCTTGAAACGCCCGGCGTCTGCAACGCCGCCTGCGAGTTTGACATAAAAACACTCTCGCCTACGTTCAAGCTTATAATAGGTGCGCCCGGAAAGTCTAATGCTTTTGCTATCGCTGCGAGGCTCGGACTTAAAGAAAGCGTAATTTCCCGTGCGGGAAGTCTTATTTCAGATGACAACAAGCGTTTTGAAAACGTTATTGAAAAGCTCGAAAGCGACCGAATCGAGAGTCAGCAAAAGGTCGAAGAAGCCGAAAAGATGCGCCTTGAGTACGAAACTCTTCTGCGCGAAGCAAAATCCAAAGCCGCCGCAGACCTCGCCGCCGCCGAGCGCGAGAAGGAAAGAGTTCTCGCCAAGGCTGCCGAAATAATCGAAAATGCGCGTTCAACGTCCGAATACGTTATGGCAGAGCTTGAGAAAGCAAAGCGCGCACGCGACAGCGAAAGAGCCGCAAGCGAGCTTGAAAAGGCGCGCGCAAATATACGCTCTTCTCTTAAAAAGAGCCGTGACAAGGTCGATCCCGTTATTGAGCACAAGGCAGAAAATTACGTTCTCCCGAGGAAGCTTAAAAAGGGAGACAACGTAATTCTTATCGACATCAATCAGGGCGGAACGCTTCTCGGCGATCCCGACAAGGACGGAAACGTATCTGTCCGCGCAGGTATTATGACTCTCAAAACCTCTGTTAAAAACCTTATGCTCAGCGAAGATGCAGAGGGCATAATATTTATGGACGAGAAAAAGAAGCGTATTCCCACTCCCGTCGTTACCGAATCTATAACAAAGAGTTTTTCACCCGAAATCGACCTTCGCGGAATGAACGGCGAAGAAGCGCGCATCGAGCTTGACAAATATTTTGACAACGCTACTGTTGCTGGCATCTCAAACGTACGAGTCATCCACGGAAAAGGAACGGGAGCGCTTAGAAAATACCTTTGGAATTATTTCAAAAGCGATAAGAGAATAAAATCCTTCCGTCTCGGAAACTGGGGCGAGGGTGACACGGGCGTCACTATAGTTGAGCTCCGATAAAATCAGAAAAGAGATGAATTCCATTGTTTGAATGTTTTATATACAGCCTCAGCGCTGTTGCACCCATACTGTTTATGATCCTTCTCGGAAATATTCTT
The DNA here is from genome assembly GCA_015064255.1 of Oscillospiraceae bacterium. Lineage (GTDB taxonomy): Bacteria > Bacillota > Clostridia > Oscillospirales > CAG-272 > SIG672. The sequence continues at coordinate 179,790 of SVSP01000001.1, read as the reverse complement.
TCGAGAAAGATGCTGTCGAGAAGCTTCTTTGACCAATGCGACAAGCTTGTTTTCAGAGTTGCTCTGCCCGTCTACATTTTTTCAAAGCTCGTATCGGCAGATATTTCACAGCTTCCCGAAATGTCGGCAATAATCTTTTGTATGGCGGCGATATTCACCACGTTTCTGCTTGTTTCGATCGGCGCTTACTTCCTGCTTCCGCTTGAAAAGCGAGGCGCGTTTATACACGGAACCTTCCGCGCAAACTTCTCGATAATCGGATTCGTTCTTGCCGAAACTATGCTCGACGAATCGGGAGCGACCGCGATAGCCTGCGCAACACCGTTCATCATAATTATTTCGAACGTTCTTGCAACCACCACGCTGACTATCAATATGCCCAGAGAAAAGCGTATGTCCTTCGGCAAGCTTGTTTTGAATATTGTAAAAAACATATCGACAAACCCGCTTATCCTGTCGATACTCGTTGCCCTGCCTTTTATGATTTTCGGCATAAAGCTTCCCGAGATCGCAACAGATTCGCTTAATTATCTTAAAAACATCGCGACACCTCTCGCTCTTCTTTCGCTCGGCGCAGTAAGTCCGTCCGAAGAAAAAACACGCATTATGCCCGAGGCTGTCGTGGCAACCGTTATAAAGCTGATTGTAATGCCCGCCACGTTCATTTCGATTGCATATTTACTAGGACTGCGCGGAAATTCTATCGCGCTCGTTATGGTGCTCGGAACAAGCCCCACCGCGGTAACAAGCTACATAATGTCGAAGAGTATGCACAGCCACGCCGAGCTCGCGCGGCAGATAGTCCTCTTTACCACGGTCTGCTGTTCGTTTACGATATTTGTGTTTGCGTTTATTTTGAGGTATTTGCAGGTTATATGAGATGTAAAAGCCTTCCCAAACAGGAAGACTCGAAAGCGTATATAAAATCAATTTGCTTGACTGAGGGAAGGGAAAAACCATCTCAAACGCCGAAGTTTTTCCCCTTCCCTCAGACTCCTAACCCTTTTCCTTGGCTAAAAGCTTTTCTTTTATTCTTTTGTATTCAGTCTGGCACGGCTGTATTTCTACAGCCGTGCTACTTTATATTGATTATTAAATATTTTTATAGTATAATATATCCGACGTATCTTCGCACAGAATGTCGGGATTTTCAAAACGCTTTCTGATAAAATGCAGGCAGACAGGAGGGATGAAAAATGGATTGGATTACAGGAATGCAAAAAGCTATTGATTACATTGAGGCAAACTTGACGGAAGAGATTGATTACGAGAAGGTTGCTGCAGAGAGTTTTTCATCGAGCTATCATTTTCAAAGAGTATTCAGTATTCTTTGCGGATACACGCTTGGGGAATATATCAGGCTGCGCCGTCTGTCGTTAGCAGGTGCAGAACTTGCAAGCGACAAGGAAAAAGTGATTGATATTGCTCTAAAGTATGGTTACGATAGCCCCGATAGCTTCGCCAAAGCATTTCAAAAATTCCACGGTATTACTCCGTCGCAAGCGCGCGCAGACGGCAGTTTGCTCAAGTCCTTTTCTCGCTTGTCAATAAAAATTTCACTTGAAGGCGGCAGCACTATGAATTACAGAATTGAAGAAAAATCCCCTATGATCTTAACAGGATTTAAAACACACTTTACAGGAACCCCATACGGAAAAGAACGTGAAAAGCAAGAGGAAGAACTGTTCGTTTCCACCAGAGGCAAGCAATGGTTTTTGAAAGGTGTTTCGGGTGACGGTGACGCTCATTGTGTGATCACCAACATTGACGACAATGGGTACGACTATTATTACTGTCACCGGCTTGACAGTTACGAGCGTCAAAATCTATACAATCACGATGTAACAGGTGTTGATTTTGTAGAATCTTTAAATCTTGAAACAGTTGAAATTCCCCAAACCACATACGTAATTTTTGAAACAAGCGACACGAAAAGTCCTATCTGCGATTATTTTGATCTTCTTAACTTAAGAATAAAAATTCTAACCGAATGGATGCCGGAAATGGGATTTCAGCTGGCAAAAGGTCCCGAACTTGCTGTATACCATTGGAAACCGAAAAACGAACGAAACGTCCAAATATGGCTTCCCATCGAAAAGAAATAATTTCCCTCGCCCCGCCTCGCGCGGGGCTTCACTTTTGCGCCTGCAAAAAACAAAGATTCGTCCTCTTTTTCGAAGACGAATCTTTTATTTTCCAAAAACCGTTCTCATTTTTCGATTTTTTTCATATTCTGTATATTGAAACAGTTTTTAAGAAAGGAAACGAAAAATGATAATACACATAGTTCAGCCCGGTGAGACGGTTTATTCAATAGCGCGGCAGTATTCTGCTTCTCCCTCACAAATAATACGCGACAACGGCCTTGGCCCGTCGGGATATCCCGCGCTCGGTCAGGCTCTTATAATAGCGATTCCTAAAGTTACGCACACGGTTGAGACGGGAGAAACTCTCTTTTCAATAGCGATAAAATACAAAACGGGAGTAAATCAGCTACGGCGCAACAATCTTTCCCTTATGGGCAGCGACACGATATATCCCGGTCAGGTGCTTATAATCTCTTACGAGGAAGAAAAGATAGGCACTCTCGCCACAAACGGATATGCTTATCCTCAGATACGCGACGAAACTCTTTCGCGCACACTTCCCTTTTTGTCTTTTCTGACGCCCTTTACCTACGGATTTACAGCCGACGGCTCGCTCATTTCGCCCGAGGACAGCCGCCTTGTGTCAAAAGCTCTTGAATACGGAACCGTTCCCGTGATGATGATATCCTCACTAAATGACAAAGGGCGATTTGACAACACGCTGACATCCCTTCTTCTTAATGACGATGAGCTTCAGGAAACACTACTCGAAAACATCGTCAGCAATATGAACATTCTCGGTTACCGTGCGCTTGACATTGATTTTGAATATATTTTCCCGCAAGAGCGTGACAAATTCACATCTTTTGTAGCAAAAGCAAAAGAAAAGCTCGCGCCGTACGGATATCAGGTCTGGGTGGCTCTCGCACCGAAGACCTCGTCCGATCAGATGGGACTTCTCTACGAGGCTCACGACTACAAAGCGATCGGAGAGATTGCCGACAAGGTACTTCTTATGACATACGAATGGGGATATTCGCGCGGTCCCGCTCTCCCTGTTTCACCGCTTGACAAGGTACGCGAGGTTGCAGAGTATGCGGTAAGTCAGATAGTTCCGAGCAAAATATTCCTCGGACTCCCAAACTACGGTTACGATTTCACAGTTCCGTTTGACAAAAACGGACCGCCCGCGCGTACGATTTCAAACGAGCAGGCGATCCGACTTGCCATTGAAACAGGCTCGGAGATAAAATTTAGCGAAAAATCGCAAACGCCATACTTCACCTACGTGCGCGACGGCAAATCGCACGAGGTTCATTTTGAGGACGCGCGAAGCGTTATGGCAAAGCTTGCTCTTGCAAACGAGCTTGGTCTTTACGGCATCGGCGTATGGAATATTATGAACTTCTTTCCGCAGCTTTGGGTAGTGTTTAATCTGCTTTATAATTTGAGGAGAGGGTAATAAAATGTAAAAGGGAGCTTTAAAAAGCTCCCTTTTTCTTATTCAGCTATCTTCCTCTTTATTTTCCATCTGCGCCTTATACTTTTTCCCGACGTTCATCTTGGTTTTATAAGACGTACCGCGCACAACGGTGTCCGAGCCGAATTTATTTCGTATATTATCGACCGTTTTATCGACCTTGCGCTTTTTCTCCTTTTCTTCATCTTCAAAAAAGGAGATCTGCTCGCTTTCACCGCGAGTGAGCGAGGTGAGCGAAAGTCCTATGAGTCTTATCGGGGTATGTCCGTCCCAAAGCTCACCTATGAGCTCTGACGAAACGTTATATATCTCGGAGGTTATATCGGTTGCTTCAAAAAGCTTTCTTTGATGGGAATTATTTTTAAATTCCCCCGTTCTTACGGTAACTCCTATACAGTAAGCCTGTGCACCGTCTGCTCGCATTCGTGCGCTGACGCTATCCGAAAGCAGTAAAAGTATCGCTTTGGCATCGGTCATCGAGGTAATGTCCTCTTCAAACGTTGTAGAGATGCTATACCCTTTTGCTTCCTCTGTCAGCGAGGAAACGGGAGAATTATCTACTCCGTTTGCGTAAGCGTGGATAAGCTCTCCGAATTTTACTCCGACTATCGCCTGCACCGATTTTTGGCTTCTTCTCGCAAGGTCACCTATCGTATAAATATGTGAGCGCTCAAGACGAGCCGCCGTAGATGCGCCGACCGAAAAGAGTTCTCTTACGGGAAGCTTCCACATCTTTTCCTCTATTTCGTCAGAAAAGAGAGTATGCACTTTATTGGGCTTCTCGAAATCGCTCGCCATTTTTGCAAGAAGCTTATTCGAGCCTATTCCTATATTGACGGTAAAACCGAGTTCTCTGTATATTCTGTCCTTTATTTCGTACGCGGTGGCTACTATATCGGGATAAACAAGGCGCATACCGCTCATATCGAGAAAGCACTCGTCTATCGAGAATTTTTCAAGAGTCGGGGTGTACTCTCTGCATATGTCCATAAACGCGCGTGAATTTTTCTCGTAGAGCGAAAAATCGGGGCGCGCTATAAAGAGGTTCGAGCATTTACGAAGTGCGGCTGACAGAGGCTCACCCGTCTTTATACCGAATTTTTTAGCCGGAATGGACTTTGCCAGAACCACACCCGTACGTTTATTCGGATCTCCGCCCACTACCGCGGGAATAAGCCGTATATCCTCTCCGCCGTCCCTTACGATACGCGCGGCTTCCCACGAAAGAAAAGCACTGTTTACATCAACATGGAAAACGACACGCTCCACACTCTGCCTCCGAAATTTTCAAACAATATGATTATAGTTTACGGAATATATTCATACTGCACGGCAGCTTGCAAAAGGCTTCCGTTTCCGTTTTGAATATCTATTTTTTCCCACTCCTCGCGAGTACCCGAATATTTTACGACCTTTATATCTCTGCACTTATCAAAAGCACCCGTTTCTATCTTTTCAAGCGGCATATCTATTATTACCGTAGAAAGCTTCGTACATTCTCTGAAAAGAGTCATCGGAAGAAGATTCGTCTGCGCGTAAAGCTCGACCTCTGTCAGATTATCACAGTAAGAAAATGCGGTAGTTCCTATTTTCGTAACCGAAGAGGGTACGATCACCGTTTTGACCGAATCACAGTTTCTGAACGCGCCGTTTCCTATCGTCTTCACGGTTTCGGGAATTTTCACCGAAATTACGGCATCGCAGTTTTCAAAAGCGTAATCGCCTATAGCGGTAACCCTTTTGCCGAATATCTCTTCGGGTATAACAACGTTTTTACCGCCGAAAAACTGATCGTACGAGGTTATTGTCACCTCTCCGTCAACTACTTTATATTTAAAGCCGTTCGGTGCGATAAGCGTAAAATAAGCCGCCACGTACAAAACAGTCAGTACCGCGGCAAATACGAGTGCGATATTAAACCATTTCCTGATTTTCTTACCGCGCATCTCGGCAAGAGTTTTCTTATCGTACAAAGGAGCGTCTTCGGCAAGCTCACGGTATTTTTTCGCGATAGACGCCGAATCCTTATAGTCTTTTATCGCCTCAAGCTTTTTTGCCGCCTCGAGATAATTATCTCTCGTAGGCTCAAAACGCTGTGCATTACTGTAAACGTTTTCGATATTCGGGTCTATTTTTCTCCATTTTTCCGCTTCTTCTTCCATACGCTTCTTTTCTTCTGCCTGTCTGCGGACTTCATTTTCTCTTTTCCTTTGCATTAAAAACAGTTCGCTGAAATAAAGTCTGAGCTTATCTGAAGAAACTCCGCAGCCTTCGCAGTTTTCGCAAGACAGGCTGTTTGTATGACCGCAGGTACATTTCCAAGCTTCCTCACCGAATTCGGGATAGAATTCAGCCTTGGTATTTCCCGCGCAAAGTTCAATTATCTCTTTATAGTATTCATCGCTCTCGCAGAGCTTTTTCATCTGAATATTTTCATTACCGTTCATTACAAAATCCCCTGATAAATAAAATTACAGTATATTTTCGCTCTTTCTGTCAAGTCTTTGACCTATCTTTTCTATTATTGCTCTTCCCGCCGACATTTCGGAAATATCCTTGCACACGCTCTCGGTCGATTCTTCAAGCACGGCTATTTTTACCATAACAGTTCCCGAAAACTCGGTCTCGTCGACGATTATATCGGGATGCTTCAGGTAATTTTTGAGCTTCTGATACATCTGATAATCGGTCTCAACGATTATTTCATCGAAATTACGGAAGGACGCGAGTCCCGCATCATCGACAGCCTCCTTTGCCGCCGCCGAATACGCCCTTACAAGTCCGCCCGTGCCGAGAAGCGTTCCTCCGAAATATCTTGTTACGACTATGACGGCATCGGTAAATCCGCCCTTTCTTATAACGTCAAGAACAGGAATGCCCGAAGTACCGCTCGGCTCGCCGTCATCTGTATAACGCATAAGATTTCCGTTTTTTATCAGATACGCCCACACGTTATGCGTAGCATCGCTGTATTTCTTTTTATATTTGGCAATATACTCAAGAGCCTCTTCCTCGGTTTTAACGGGTGCTGCGTGTCCAATGAAAATACTTTTTTTCATTTCATATTCGGAAACGCCCTCTTTTCCGAGTGTTACGTATATTTCTTCCGTACGGCAAACCTCCCTTCGGTAATTTATTTGATTACATATTTTTTATTATATATTTTTTCATCTTACCCTTGACACTTTCGTCAACAACTGCAAGAACGAGCGCAAAATCGCCTTCATATTCAATATTTTCAACCGTAGCGTTGCGATAAAGGTATGCGACGTCACCGCCCGCGCTGTTTGGTATTTTGAACAGGCAAAGGCTTTTTCCTGCGAGAGCTATGCGCTCAAGCTCGTCAACAAGCTCGTCAACTCCTCTTCCGTCAAGCGCGGAAATGGCTACCGAGCGATCCATAGACGCTCTGTACATAAGCTCGTTTGAGATACCATCGCTCTTATCGCATTTATTGAAAACACACACCGTCGGCTTAGACGATGCACCGAGATCATAGAGCAGCTTTTCGGTAACCTCAAGCTGTGATTCCGCCTCCGGATCGGATGCATCTATAACTATAAGGAGTGCGTCCGCATATTTTGCTTCATCAAGCGTACTTCTGAACGCTCTTATAAGGTGATGCGGGAGATTTCTTATAAATCCGACCGTATCGGTAAGAAGTATCTCTCTTCCGCTGGGAAGAGTATATTTTCTTGTCGTCGGGTCAAGCGTTGCAAAAAGCTTATCTTCCGCAAGGATACCCGCGCCCGTAAGTCTGTTCATAAGCGTCGATTTTCCCGCGTTCGTATATCCTACGACCGCTATTTTCTGTATACCCGACTTTTCACGTCTTGAACGCTGAATATTTCTGTTATTTTCAAGCTCACGTATTTCATTTTCGAGAGCCACTATTCTTCTTTGGATATGACGTCTGTCCGTTTCAAGCTTACTTTCACCCGGTCCTCTTGTTCCTATGCCGCCTCCGAGTCTTGAAAGCTCTGTTCCCTTTCCGATAAGTCTCGGAAGAGTATATCTGAGCTGTGCAAGCTCTACCTGCAGCTTTCCTTCTCCGCTTGTAGCGTGAAGAGCAAATATATCGAGTATAAGCATACTTCTGTCAATAACGCGCACGTCCCCGATAGCATCTTCCATATTTCTTATCTGCGACGGAGAGAGCTCATCGTCACAAATAACAAGAGTTATACCGTTATTTTCACAAAGCTCTTTTATTTCTTCAAGCTTTCCCGCGCCTACGTAGCTTTTTATATCGGGAGAAGGTCTTGACTGAACTATCTTTGCAAAGAGCTTGCCTCCCGCGGTATCGAGAAGTCTTTCAAGCTCATCAAGCGACACCTCGTTTTCGTGCTCATCCTTATCGGGAGTCAGTACCGACACGAGAATCGCAAGGATATCGCCGTCTTTTTCAAACGTATTTTCTTTTTTCATTTTCACTTAAATTTATCTAAAACAAAAAGTTTCTTAAGCCTTTCAAAAATTTCGCAAAGTCTTACAAAAAGCAAAATGGCGAATACACATAGAACTATCTATATGCATTCGCCATAAACGTGACATTATTAGCCTCTGCCTTCCATACGCTTCTTGAACTTGTCTACACGTCCGCCGGCATCAACAAACTTCTGCTTGCCGGTAAAGAACGGATGACACTTAGAGCATATTTCAACATGCATATCGCCTTTGGTTGAACGAGTCTTAACCTCTTCGCCGCACGCACATTTGATAGTCACTTCTTTATACTGCGGATGAATGCCTTCCTTCAATCTTAACACCCCTTGCCTTACTAAATTCATTCATAGTACGCTACATTGTAGCACATTATTTTCTTTTTTGCAATACCTTTTTTGAAATTTTTTAAATATTTTTGAAAATCTATTGAAAAAGCCCATTCGAAGTGCTACAATACAGTCATATTATATAACATTTAGCAAGGAACAGTACTTTTACAATGTCAAAATTATCTTTCGGGAAGCTTTCCGTGCGCGAGATCTCGATAAACGATCGCGATTTTTTCAAACGTCTGGGAAGCATTTCTTTTTGCAATTTCTCAAACATCTTCGCGTGGAGACACGCTATGAATTACCGCATAGCCGATGTAAGCGGATATCCTATCATTGTCGGAAAATACCGCAACAGTCTTTTTTCGGTTATTGTACCCTTCTATCTTGAGTCTTATCCGATAAACGAAATATACACAGAGATCAAAACCAAGCTCGGTACAGAAAAAATAAGAGTCAGTCCGCTTGTAGCCGATCAGGCGGAAGAAATAAAAGCGCACTACACCGATGCCGAGATAATCTTATCTCGCGATCTTTCCGACTACTTCTACAACACGTCCGATCTTATAAATCTTTCGGGTAAGAAATTTCATCAGAAAAGAAATCACGTAAACAGCTTTACGTCAAAATATTCTCACACATACATACCGGTAAGCACAGACGACCCCGACTCTCTGAAGCTTCTCAAAAACGCTTGTGATACGCTCTACGACCCAAATTCCGGCGAAGACTTTGCCGACGAATACATCGCGATAAACGAGCTTATAGGAAACTTTGAGGCTCTCGGACTTTCCGCAGGCGTTATAATCAGCGACGGAATTCCCGTAGCATACTCGATCGGCGAGCATATGTCCCAAGATACCGCGCTTATACACATTGAAAAAGCGAACAAGAATTTCAGCGGTTCGTTTGCGGCAATAAACAAGATGTTTGCCGCACACGAGTTTTCCGATACCCTCTTTATAAACCGAGAAGAGGATATGGGACTCGAAGGGCTTCGTAAAGCGAAGCTGTCATATCATCCCGTACGTATCGGAGAATATTATACGGCAATAATTTGATTATTGCCTTTCACTTTTGATAAACTTGCGAAAAAAGCCGCGGTCGGAAAATTCCGAAGCCGCGGTTTTCTTCAATTTCAAGTAAACGGTTCCGAAAAGACTTAGATCTTTTCCTTAACCTTGGCACTCTTGCCGGCTCTGTCACGAAGATAGTAGAGCTTAGCGCGGCGTACCTTACCGCTGCGGATAATGTCAACCTTTTCAACGTTGGGAGAATGAATCGGGAAGGTCTTTTCTACGCCGATACCGTAGGATACTCTTCTTACTGTGAAGGTTGCGGAAATTCCGCCGCCTCTCTTAGCGATGATAGTTCCTTCGAACATCTGAATACGCTCTTTGTTACCTTCCTTGATTTTGTTGTGAACTCTTACGGTATCACCGATATTGAGTTCGGGCACTTCCGACTTAAGCTGCTCGTTTGTTAAAGCCTTAATAAGATCCATTGTTGGCTCCTCCTTAAAATAATAGGGTAATATCGAAGTGTTCATGCAGAGCATCGCAGCGGACCACTTCGTCAATCCTTGGTATTATAGCACATCTTTTTTCGTTTTGCAATACCTTTTTTGAAAAAATTTTATGTTTTTTGATGTTTTTTCAGATTTAAGTATCTTTAATTTCGAATTATTCCTGCAGCATTGTTTCTATTTCCCTGCAAAGCTCAAGCAGTTGATGTGAAATCTTATCTTTATCCGCATTCGCAGGGTTATTGCTTATGTCATAGTAGCAATAATAGTGGTCGTTAATCAAATAAACATACGATGTATGATTATCATGCGGCAGGTAATAGAATTTTGATTCATCTATCTCTGTGTGTATTTGTGTGTTAAAATCTCCGACTTTGTCTTTAGAGTATTTGAGCTTAAAACTATAATTTTCATGCCAATATATAGCAAGCTCTACACTGCCCGTAAAGTTTCCCGAGTTATCCTGATACGGTGTATATACGAGCTGTTTTATGCTATATTCATCGAATATGAGTTTTTCACTATTGATTGCTTTCTCGAAAATATCATCTTTGTGTTTTGGCTGAATTTCATCGTTTGAGAACATTTCTTTCATTTCTTCTAACGATTTGGCATCAAAACTGAATATCTCTTTATCTACCCAGCCTTGTTCTCTCTTTGCATCGGTAGGTCCGCACGAGGTGAAAATCAAAAGAAGCATACAAAGTGCCAAAATAAGTGAAAGTGTGTGTTTAATAAATTTCATCATCGTTTTTTCCTCCTTGACCATTATGATAAAAAGCCGTGTTTTTACATATTTATTGTACCATTTTTCCACCGATTTTTTAATCACCATAATACACAAAATTCGCACATCGGTTTTGTACAAATAAAACAAACTTTATTCGTCTGTTTCTACAAATAAAAGGCAATTTTTCGTACTATAATAATATAATATAAAGTAAATGTTTTTTATACGATATTTTGTCAAATATACCATTTACATACGCCTTTTTTTGTGATATAATAATTTTATTGTAGGGTTTTATGCTCTTAAGGAAGTTTTACTGTTATCTTATACATTTTTTACAGAGGTTATTACCGTGAAATATCTTGTTGTTTTATGTGACGGAATGTCAGACGAGCCGATCGAAGTACTCGGCAACCAAACTCCCATGGAAGCGGCTAACAAGCCTGTTATGGATTCTCTTGTGAAGTCTGCACTCGTCGGAACGGTACTCAACGTACCCGCATCTATGAAGCCAGAAAGCGATACCGCAAATCTCGCCGTGCTTTCATACGATCCGCTTATCTATTCAAAAGGCAGAAGCTCTCTTGAGGCTCTCAGTATGGGACTCGATATGTCCGAAACACAGACGGCTATCCGTTGCAACGTAGTTACTCTTTCCGAAGAGGAAGAAAACTACGAGGACAGACATATGCTTGACCACAGCGCAGACGAGATCTCGTCCGAAGAAGCCGCAGAGCTTATAAAAGCACTCGACGCAGAGCTTGGAAACGAAGTAAGACACTTCCATCCCGGTGTAAGCTACCGCCACTGTCTTATGTGGGATCACTGCCCCGAGGTGCTCGACTTTGACCGTCCGCACGACATAATCGGTCAGTGCATAAAGGATCACCTTCCCGCAGGTGAGGTCGGCGCTGTTTATCTCGACCTTATGAGGCGCAGTTACGACATTCTTGTAAATCACCCCGTAAACGTGGCTCGACGCGCAAGAGGTCTTAAGCCCGCAAACTCGATCTGGCTCTGGAGTCCTGCCGTAAAGCCCGCTCTTCCCTCCTTTGAAGAAAAATGGCACAAGCAAGGTTCGGTAATTTCGGCAGTTGACCTTATAAAAGGTATCGCTATTTGCGCGGGAATGGAATCTATCGACGTCGAAGGCGCAACCGGAAATTACAAAACAAACTACACGGGCAAGGCAAACGCCGCGATAGATGCGTTTGAGCGCGGAAAGGATTTCGTTTACATCCATCTTGAGGCGACCGATGAATGCGGTCACCGCGGCGAGATCGAAAACAAGGTGTTCGCTATCGAACAGATCGATAAGCTGGTTCTTTCCCCCTGTCTTGAATATCTGAAATCCAAGGGCGAGCCGTTCAAAATTATGGTTCTCCCCGACCATCCCACGCCTATCTGCACGCGCACACACTCTCCGAAGCCTGTTCCCTTCTTTATCTACAGCTCGGAATACGTTTACAACGGTGCAGAGTGCTTCACCGAAGCAAACGCAGAGAAAACAGAGCTTTACATCCACGAAGGTCACAACCTTTTAAACATTATGTTCGGAGAAAAGAACGCTCCGATCGATCTCGAAAAGGATGCCGCTGTATGGAACCGCTTTGAAAGCGCAGAGCCCCACGAAGAAAAATCTCACAGCCGTTCTCTCGGCTCGATGCTCTTCGATTGGGTAGATATTCTCACCATCTCGCTTGTGGTTGCGATACTTATTATGTCTTTCCTTTTCAGAAACTCTCCCGTAGTGGGCACGTCTATGCAGCCCACTCTCGACCAAGGTGACGTGCTTATTATATCGAGAACGTTTTATGAGCCTCAAAACGGCGACATCGTTATCATTCAGGAAGAGGATGAACCCTGGGAGCCTCTCGTAAAGCGTATCATCGCAGTCGGCGGTCAGTCTATCAAGATAGACTACACCACGGGCAACGTCTGGGTTGACGGAGAAGAGCTTGAAGAGGACTACATCAAGGAGCTTGCTCAGATATATCAGCACGAAGGTGATTTCTGTGTTCCCGACGAAAACGGAATTTGGAAAGGAATTGTTCCCGAAGACCACTTCTTCGTTCTCGGTGACAACAGAATAGTCTCCAAGGACAGCCGTGCCATCGGATACGTCAGCAGAAATCAGATAGTCGGAGAAGCCGTATTCCGCATTTTCCCTATGAATTCGGACAAATTCGGTTTTCTTGACTGATTTTTATAATTTCAAAACAAATTTCAAAGGATTTTAAATATGCCAAGTAATATAATTCAGTGGTTTCCGGGTCATATGGCGAAAACCAAAAGACTCATTACCGAGTGTCTTTCCCTTGTTGACATCGTTATTGAAATACTTGATGCACGTATTCCCCTGTCATCACAAAATCCGGATATAAATAAAATTTGTGCCAACAAGCCGAGACTTGTTATACTCAGCAAATCAACTCTCGCCGACCCTGCGGCAAACGACAAGTGGCGCGCATATTTCAAACGCTACGGCGGATGTATCGTTGCCGATTTCGTAACGGGCGCGGGAATGAATCAGATCGAGCCCGCTATCCGCGAGATACTTTCCGAAAAGATCGCAAAGAACGAAAATAAGGGTATGGCGGGCAAGGCTATCCGCGCTATGGTCGTCGGAATACCGAACGTCGGTAAATCCTCGTTTATAAACCGTTTTTCGGGAACGAAAAAGGCTAAGGTAGAGGACCGTCCGGGCGTTACCGTCGATAAACAATGGGTAAAATGCCAAGGAGGCATCGAGCTTCTTGATATGCCCGGTGTACTCTGGCCAAAATTTGAAGACGAGCGCGTCGGTGAAAATCTTGCTATGACGGGCGCCATCAAGGACGCGGTGGTAAACACCGACGAGCTTGCTATTGCGCTTTGCTCACGTCTTCGTGTTACCGCACCCGAGCTGCTTTGCACAAGATACAAGCTCGGCACTCCCGAAGCGATCGAAGATCTTACCGATTTCGAGCTTTTCGAGCTTATCGGACGAAAGAGAGGATTCCTTATTTCGGGCGGAGAAACAGACTATGAGCGCACGTCAAGAATACTTCTCGACGAATTCCGCGGAGCTAAAATAGGACGCATTACTTTAGAGCTTCCCGAACAATTTTAAATTTCAGGAGGAAATTATGCCCTCTTACGAATACGAAAACAAATATTACGCCGAAGGCTTCACCTGTATTGCAGGCACAGACGAAGCAGGCAGAGGTCCGCTTGCGGGACCGGTATGTGCGGCGGCTGTGATACTTCCCGTCGGTCTTGAAATAGAAGGACTTAACGATTCAAAAAAAATATCCGAAAAAAAACGTGATATGCTTTTCGATATCATATGCGAAAAGGCTGTTTCCTACGGAATCGCTTTCGCAAGTGTCGAGGAGATTGACGAGCTTAACATTCTGAACGCATCTCAGCTTGCTATGCGCCGTGCCGTCAGTATGCTCACTCCCCATCCCGACCTCGTTATAGTTGACGGAAACATCGCAAGAGGCTTTGACTGCAAAGCGGTTACCCTCATAAAAGGCGACGCGATTTCAATGTCGGTTGCCGCGGCTTCGGTTCTCGCCAAGGTCAGCCGTGACAGAGTATGTGAAGAGCTTGACAAGCAGTATCCCGAATATATGCTTGCAAAGCATAAGGGCTACAGCACGAAGCTTCACATGGATCTCGTCCGCAAATACGGTCCTTCACCCATTCACAGAAAAACCTTTCTTAAATTTCTTAACAAGTAAAAATGGCTGAAAAAACTGCAAAATCAAACCGTTCACTCGGACGCGCTGGGGAATCTGTTGCTTGCGATTTTCTTGTAAAAAACGGTTTTCAGATAACAAAGCGAAATTATACGGTTCGCGGCGGGGAGATCGACATAATTGCGGAAAACGAAAGATATATAATCTTCGTTGAGGTCAAAACGCGCACGGCAGGACGCTCGGTAGAAAAATACGGGCGCGGTGCATCGGCTGTAAACGGAGCGAAAAAAGAGCATTTCATCTTCGCCGTAAAAAGCTATTTAAGAGAGCATCCGTCGGAAAAAAAGCCGAGAATAGACGTTATTGAAATAACTCTCGAGAATTTTGACGGCTGTGTTGCCACGAAAATATCACATTATCCCAACGCATTCGGCGACAGCCGCTAAAACAGTTTGCAAATAGTCAAGGAGATTATTTATATGAAGTTTTTCGATCTTCACTGTGACACACTTGCCGAAATATATTCAGCCAAGGTATCACTTTTATCAAACCAATGCAATATTTCTCTCGACATAACCGAAAATTTTGAAAAATACGATCAGGTGCTTGCGGTATGGAGCAATCCGAAGCTGAGTAACGACGAGCTTTACGACAAGTTTTTCGATACACTTTCCCATTTCAAAAGTACTTCATTTCCTCTTCCCGAGAAATTCGGATATATTCTTGCCGTAGAGGGCGGAAACCTTATAGGAAACGACATTTCGCGTATCGACGCTCTTTACGATCACGGAGTTCGTATTTTTACACCGGTGTGGAGCGATCTTACACAGATCGGCGGTGCTTTCAACACGGACATTGGTCTTACCGATTTCGGCAAGGATGCAATAAAGCGCTGTTTTGAGCTTGGCATCATTCCGGACGTATCTCACTCATCTGACAAAGGATTTTTCGACGTTTACGAGCTTTCGCAGATCTGCGGAAAGCCCTTTATTGCAAGCCATTCAAATTCGCGTGCCGTATGTAATCATATGCGAAACCTTACCGACGAAATGGCTGCGATCATAGCGAAAAACAAAGGGCTTATCGGAATTTCTATGTTTTCTCCGCACGTAAGCGAAAATGAAAATCCGACCATCGACGATATTTACCGCCACGTTGAGCATTACCTGTCCGTAGGTTGCGAGGACGTTTTGGCATTCGGCGGCGATCTCGACGGCACAGGCGACGTTATGCCCGAAGGAATACGCAGAATAAACGATTTCGAGAAAATATATTCTTATCTTATCAAAAAGCTTCCCGCCGGCACGGTTGACAAAATAATGTTTGAAAACGCAAACAGCTTTTTCGAAAGAAACGGCGTAATAATTCAAAAATAAAACTGTACATCAGTTGAAAGGATAAATAAAAATGAACTATATAAGCACAAGAGGACAGAGCGCACCCGTAAGTGCGGCTCAGGCAATAAAGCAAGGAATTGCACCCGACGGCGGTCTTTATATGCCCGAAAGTATTCCCGCACTTACCGCAGATACTTTAAAAGAGCTCTGCTCTCTTTCATACAGCGAGAGAGCCGCTAAAATAATGTCTCTCTTTCTTACAGACTACACCTACGAAGAGCTTCTTTCCGACTGCAAAGAAGCTTACGGGGATAATTTTGATGGCTACGCCGCACCTGTTGTAAACGTAGGCGGCAAAGCGAGAATTCTCGAGCTTTGGCACGGTCCCACCTGCGCGTTCAAGGATATGGCTCTTCAGATCATGCCCCGTCTTCTTTCGCGTGCGCTCACCAAAACAGGCGAAGAGCGCACCGCGCTCATTCTCGTTGCCACATCGGGTGACACCGGAAAAGCCGCGCTTGAAGGCTACCGCGACATCGACAAGATAAAGATCTCTGTATATTATCCCGTAAACGGAGTAAGCCGCGCGCAGAAGCTTCAGATGACCACTCAGGAAGGCGCAAACGTAAACGTATGCGCGATAAACGGAAACTTTGACGATGCGCAAAACGGCGTAAAGAAGATATTCGGAGATACGGATTTTGCCGCTGAGCTTGATAAAAAGGGATATTTCCTTTCAAGTGCAAACTCTATAAACTGGGGAAGACTCGTTCCGCAGACCGTTTACTATATTTCCGCGTGGTGTGACCTTTATAACAAGGGTGACATCGCATTCGGCGAGAAGATAGACATCTGTGTTCCCACAGGAAACTTCGGAAACATCCTTGCCGCTTACATCGCAAAACTTATGGGACTTCCCGTAGGTCGCTTTATATGCGCATCAAACTCGAACAACGTACTTACAGACTTCTTCAAGACAGGTACGTATGACCGAAACAGAGATTTCCACGTAACTATCTCTCCTTCTATGGACATACTTATTTCGAGCAATCTCGAAAGACTTCTCTTCCTTACCGCAGGCGCGGAAAAGACGAGAAATTATATGGTTTCCCTTGCAAAAGGCGGAAAATACACTCTCGACGCGGAAGATTACGGCAAGATCACTTCCGAGTTTGTTGGTTACTTCACATCCGAAGACGAGTGCCGCGATGAGATAAAGTCTGTATTTGACGAACATTCTTATCTCATTGACACACACACCGCAGTTGCAGTTTCTGCCGCTGACCGCTACACAGCTGAAAATTCCGACGCAAGCGGCAAGATAGTCGTGGCATCTACCGCAAGTCCTTACAAGTTTGCTTCTTCCGTTGCAGGCGCACTCGGACTCGAAATTTGCGACGACGATGCAAAGGTTTTCGAAACGCTCAGCAACCATACCGGTACAAAGATCCCCGCACAGCTTTCCGACGTTCTCACAAAAGAGATACGCTTCAAGACGGTTATCGACCCCGCAGATATGAAAGCTTCGGTAATTGATTTTATTTCTTAAGTTGAGTTTAGGGAACTTTTTGAAAAAAGTTCCCTAAAAACCCTCAAAAACTTTGTTTAAAACAAAAATAATTATTATTATATTCGAAGAGTGCGGTTTGCGGTTTTGCGTTAGCAAAATGCACACGGCTGTGTGCAAGTGAAACCGCCAACCGATGTGAAGCATCGGTTTTTGCCCCGAACCCCGCAAAGAACCTTTTTGAAAAAAGGTTCTTTGAACTCCAAAAACTTTACTGAAAAGCGTTTTTCACTTCATTCAAAGGTCGGAGCAAAACCGCCAAGTGATGCGGAGTATCGGTTTTCACATTATAACTTTTGGCTCAAAAGTTGCGCACACGGTATCGACCGACGAGCTTGCATAGCCAGGTCCGACCTGTACGCTCGGTGCCTTACAGCGGCTTATACCGTCGTGCCAACGGCAGTTCATAACACCGCAGACTATCGGTCTTGTACCCGCGTTCTTTTCAAGCTCTCTCTGCTGAGCCTCGTACTTTTTCTTTTCTATAAAAATCTCTGTCATAAGATGAAACAGTCCTTTCTCGTTTTCGGTTCGGTTAATATCTTTTCCGAATACGGTCAAGTTTATACCTTAACATTTTTAGGAGAACAGTATATGTCACTCTACGCTATTGCAGACACGCATTTATCTCTTCTCGTTCCAAAACCGATGGATATATTCGGCAACCGTTGGAAAGGATACACCGAGAAGCTATCAGCTCTTTGGAAAAATATTGTAAAAGAAAATGACACGGTAATTGTTGCGGGCGACATATCGTGGGGAATGACTCTTGAAGAGTCGCTTGATGACCTGCATTTTATCGATGCCCTGCCCGGCAAGAAGATACTTATTCGCGGAAATCACGATTATTGGTGGTCAACACCCTCAAAAATCCGTGCATTTTTTGAAAAGAACGGCATAAGCTCTATCTCGATTCTTCAAAACGATTCTGTAGTTTGCGAAAACACTCTTATCTGCGGTACTCGCGGTTGGTACAGTGACGAGGCAAATGCAAAAGAAGATGCCGATTTTGACAAAATCACGGCAAGAGAGGCTATGCGCCTTCAGATGTCGCTCGAAGACGGTATGAAAAAATCAGGTTACGATGAAATAATCGTATTTACTCACTTTCCGATAGTTTTCGGAGATTTCGTTTCACGCGAAATGCTTGACATTCTGCACAAATACAATGTAAAACGCTCGTTTTTCGGTCACATACACGGAAAATACGCACTTCAAAAATCGTTTTTTTACGAGAACGTGGAGTTTTCCCTTGTATCTGCCGACTTTCTTGATTTCAGACCCAAGCTGATTTCAACATAAATTTGCTTATTTTTTGTGATTTTTTCACTAAAAACTATTGACAAATTTGTGCTTATAGCGTAAAATAATTAGGTATGTATATAATTATGATAAATAATCGGAGGTAAAAATAAAATGAATCTCAAAAATACAACAAATCCCGAAAAGAACGTTGCAGTTCTTGAATTTGTAATCGACAAGGAAACCTTTGACGCAGAAGTTACTAAGGTGTTCGAAAAGAAAAAGGCTGATATTACCCTTCCCGGCTTCAGACGCGGTAAGGCTCCCCGCCACCTCATCGAAAAGATGTACGGTGCTGCTACATTCTACGATGATGCTCTCGCAGCTCTCGTTCCCCCTGCATACGAAGAAGCTCTTAAGGAATCGGGCGTAAACGCTGTAAGCGGTCCCGAATACGATATCAAGTCTATCGACGAAAACGGCGTTACAGTTACAGCTAAGGTATTCACAAAGCCCGAGATCAATCTCGAAGGCTACAAGGGTCTTGAACTCACACGCAAGATCGCTCCCGTTACAGACGAAGAAGTTGAAAACGCTCTCAAGGCTGCGCTTGAAAAGAACGCAAGAGTTATCGACGTTGAAGACCGCCCCGTAAAGAACGGCGACACAGTTAAGATCAACTATAAGGGTATGCTCGACGGCGTTGCTTTCGAAGGAGGCACTGCTGAAAACGCAGATCTTAAGCTCGGCTCCGGTCAGTTCATCCCCGGATTCGAAGAACAGGTTGAAGGACATAACATTGGCGAAAGCTTTGATATCGACGTTACGTTCCCCGAAGAATACGGTGCAGCAGAGCTTGCAGGCAAGGCAGTAGTATTCCACATCGACCTTCTCTCCGCTAAGGAAACAATTCTTCCCGAAGCAGACGACGAATTCGCAAAGGACGTTTCCGAATTCGATACACTCGATGAATATAAGGCAGATCTCAAGGCAAAAATCGAGCGTGAACATAACGACGTTGCTATGAGAGACGTTAACGAAAAGATAGCAAACGCTCTCGGCGAGCTCGTTACCGACGAAATCCCCGAAGTTATGTTTGATAACGAGGTTGAAAACCTTATCCGCGACTACGACGGACGTCTCCGTTCCATGGGTATGAAGCTTGACGATTACCTCAAGTACACCGGCGGCTCTCTCGACAGCCTCAGAGAAGAAATGCGTCCCCGTGCTATCGCACAGGTAAAGACACGCCTTGCTCTCGAAAAGGTTGCTGAGATCGAAAAGGTTGAAGTTTCCGAAGAAGAAGTTGAAGCAGAATTTACCAAGATCGCTGAAAGCTACCAGATGGAAGTTGCTCAGGTTAAGATGTACATCGCTGCTGAAGACCTCAAGAAGGATCTTGAAGTTCAGAAGGCTGCAGACTTCGTAAGAGATAACGCTGTTATCACAGACGTTGAATAATTTTCTTCTATTTGGAATATAATAGAATATTACCAAAAATCGCAAATACTAAAAGGAGGGTCTAAGGTGCCACTTGTCCCAACAGTAATTGAACAGACAGGCAGAGGAGAACGCGCATACGATATCTTTTCACGCCTGCTCAATGACAGAATCGTATTCTTATGCGACGAAGTAAATGATGCAACAGCATCGCTTGTCGTAGCTCAGCTTCTTCTGCTTGAAGCACAGGATCCCGACAAAGACATCAGTCTTTACATCAACAGTCCCGGCGGCTCGGTATCGGCAGGACTTGCTATCTACGATACGATGAATTTCATAAAATGCGACGTATCTACAATTTGTATAGGTATGGCGGCGAGTATGGGTGCTTTCCTGCTTTCCAGCGGTGCAAAGGGCAAAAGATTTGCTCTTCCCAACAGTGAAATAATGATCCATCAGCCTCTCGGAGGTATGCAGGGTCAGGCAAGTGACATTAAGATCCACGCAGACCATATCATAAAGACCCGTGAAAAGCTTAACAAAATTATGGCTGAAAACTCGGGCAAGCCGCTTGAAATCATCGAGCGCGACACCGAACGCGACAACTTCATGTCGGCTGAAGAGGCTGCCGCTTACGGACTTATCGATCGCGTGATCGAAAAAAGAATATAAAAACTTAAAAGCCGTATTTTCCTAACCGTTAATACGGCTTTTAATTACTTTTATTATTTGTTCCACTTTCTACTCCATCAAGGAAAGGATATTATTTATTATATGGCAAACAATATTCCACCCAGAGACGGTGAAAACAGACACCGCTGTACCTTTTGCGGAAGACTTGAAAGCGACGAGCTTTTCTTCATTTCTTCTCCCATAGCCAACGCTTTTATCTGCTCTGACTGTATTGATACCTGCGCGGATATAATCGACGAGCAACGTGAGGATACCGTTTCGCTTGAAGCAGGAACGCTCTCGCTTGAAACGCTTCCGAAGCCTATTGAAATAAAGAATATGCTTGACAACTACGTTATCGGTCAGGACGCGGCTAAAAAGGCTCTCTCGGTAGCGGTTTACAATCATTATAAGCGAATACTCACATCTGACAAAACTTCCGGCAAGAAGCGCGGCAGAAAGAAGACTGACACGACCGAAGAAAAGATAGAAATTCAAAAGAGCAACGTACTTCTCCTCGGTCCTACCGGTGTCGGAAAGACCTTCCTTGCACAAAATCTCGCAAGATCTCTCAATGTGCCTTTTGCGATTGCCGATGCTACCACTCTTACCGAAGCAGGTTACGTCGGAGAAGACGTAGAAAACATTCTTCTGAAGCTTATACAGGCAGCCGACTACAACGTTGAGCTTGCCGAAAAAGGTATAATTTACATCGACGAGATCGACAAAATATCAAGAAGAAGCGAAAATCGCTCTATCACCCGAGACGTATCGGGCGAGGGTGTTCAACAGGCGCTCCTTAAGATCCTCGAAGGTACTGTTTCAAATGTTCCTCCGCAGGGCGGACGAAAGCATCCGAATCAGGATTTCATTCAGATAGACACTTCAAATATTCTCTTCATTTGCGGCGGTGCTTTCGACGGACTTGAAGAAATAGTTGAAAAACGCAAAGGAAATCAAGTAATCGGATTCAACAGCGAAATAATGACCAAATCCGAAAAAGGAAATTCCAACCTTCTTCGCGAAGTTACACCGCACGACGTTGTAAAATACGGTCTTATTCCCGAGCTTATCGGACGTCTTCCCGTTATCGTAAGCCTTGACAATCTTGACACCGATATGCTTTCGAGAATCCTTACCGAGCCTAAAAACTCGCTCACAAAGCAGTACAAGGCTCTTCTCGGTATGGATAAGGTTGAGCTTATATTCGAAGATGCTGCAATTCGCGCCATCGCAGCCCGTGCAATCGAAAGAAACACGGGTGCGCGCGGACTTCGCTCGATCCTTGAAGAAATAATGCTTGACATTATGTACGAAGTTCCCTCGCAGGAAAACGTTGAAAGCGTTACTATAACCGAAGGTGTGCTTACAAACGGCGAAAAGCCTTCAATAAAGTTCAAAACACCCGATTTGCAGTAAATTTATTTTGCCGGTCACGGCACGAAAGTTAACGTGAAGGTTTAGAACTTCCGAACTTAAAGTCTATTGTTTCACGCTCAAATCAACCCTAAAAGTGGGGACCATCCCATTTTTGTTGCAGAGCGACTCGGGCTGATTTCAAAATATATTTGCACCGCCGCAACACGGCGGAATGGAGGTTAAAATGTTATTAGATCCTCATATTCACACACAAGGCATAAGCCATTGCAGCCGCTGTCCCGCAGACGTACTTGTTGACACCTGCGTACGCGACAAAATAGACGCAATTGTTCTCACAAACCACTACAAGCACGATTATTACGGTGAAGATTCTAAATTTCCAGAATGGCGTGCAAAATATATCGAAGAATATTTCATTACCAAAGAGATTGGTGAAAAAAACGGACTCAAGGTATTCTTCGGTCTTGAAGTTACGCTTGACGAAAACAAGAGAATCGACTACGTAATTTACGGTCTTCCCGAAACGGTCGCAGCCGAAGCTCCGCCACTCTGCCTTTTCACTCAGAAAGAGCTTTTTGAATACTGTGTGGCACACAATGCTCTGCTCTATCAGGCGCATCCTTACAGACGCGGCACGCTTCCTCAGGATCCGCAGTATCTTCACGGCGTTGAGATAAACTGCCATCCCGTTTATAATTACAACGACGCAAAAGAAGTTCGTGAATTTGCAAAAGAACATTCGCTCAAGCTTTCCTGCGGCTCAGATTATCACGGCGACACATACAAGCCTCACTGCGGTATCTATGTTCCCGACGATATAAAGGACACGGTCGAGCTTGCAGAATTCTTACGCAGACCCGAGCAGTGCGAGCTTGAAGTACACGACATATTCCCCGACTGGCGCGAAAAATATCAGCGCGGTCAGATACTTACGAAATAAAAGATTAAGTACCGAGTGATCGGTACTTCTTTTTTGTCAAAAAACTCTTTTTTGAATATTATGTATTGATATTTCAAAAGGAGCAGATAAAATGCCTAAAAAAGATACACTTGCTTTTTCCAATTCAAAATTCTCGAAAATCACTCTATCAGAGCGCAAAAACTCTTATTTTGCAGCATCAAATACAGCGGGCGGGTTCGTTTATGATTTTGAAGAAATATTCAGACCCTGCAAAAAAATACTCATTCTTAAAGGCGGACCGGGTACGGGAAAATCAACGCTTATTCGCTCTATTGCTTCTGAAGCGGTAAACCGAGATATGGAAGTCGAATATTTCTACTGCTCATCGGACACCTCTTCACTCGACGCAGTTATAATCGGCGCGGGCGATATCGCTGTTGTTGACGGCACCTCTCCGCACATTATGGATCCGAAAATTCCCGGTGTAAAAGAGGAAATTATAAATCTCGGAGAGTTTTGGGATCCTGCGATTTTAAAGGAATCGTCCCACCCAATAAAATATTATCTCGACAAAATAAGCACTCTTTACAAACAGGTCTATGATGCTATGGCAGTAGCGTATTCTGCGGAAAATCTTTCGCAAAAGCTTATTTTAAGACATACAGACGGTGAAAAAATGAACGCTGTCGCAGAGCGTATCGTGCGTTCCTACTTGCCCGACTCTCTCCCCGTTCGCCCGCGAGGAATCTCTGCATTCGGCGTTCACGGATATACTATACTCGACAGCTACGAAAGACGCGCCGAAGAAATATATACTTTCAGGGACAGATGGGGTGTTTCGCATATTTTTCTTGATCTTCTCAAAGAAAAATTCGAAAAAAAGAGTGTGGGATTTGATTTCTCGCGCTCTCCGATATTCGGCAGAACAGACGCGATATTGCTTCGCGGTGAGAGCGCGGCTTTTCTTCCCATCGCGAGCGATACAAGCAAAATAATAAACACGGAGAGGTTTATCCGCAAAAGCATTACATCCGAAAAGGATGATATAAAGCAGCTTCGTCTTATATCATCTGCCGCTGTCAAAATGGCAGAAAAAAAGCTCTCCCAAATAGGAGAGCTTCACGATGAGCTTGAAGAGATCTATATTTCTGCTATGGATTTCAAAGAGCTCGGATGCTTCACAAAACGAATACTCATCTCGCTGTTTAAAAATCAGCCTTACCAAACGCACTCGTAACACAGGCAAAAATGCCTCTCCGTATCAGACTTTCACACGCGGCAGAGGCATTTTTTTCATCCTCAAAAAAGGCATATACCGCGCTCCCGCTTCCACTCATAAGCGATGAGAGAGCACCGAATCTTAAAAGTTCTTCTTTTATAAGTCTTATTTCGGGAATATCGATAAGCACCGAGTCTTCAAAGCGGTTAAATAACAGGTCTGTAAAGGATTTATCCTTGTTTTCTATTCTTTTTACCATTTCATCGGCGCTTTTTTTGGTATAATCGGGCAGTTTATCAATATCCGAATATGCTTTTGCCGTGTTCACGCCGAGTTCTCCTTTGGCAATTACGATAAACATATCCTTCGGTATCTCGCTGACGGGAGAAAGTATTTCACCTATTCCCTTCGCACGCATACAGCCGCCGTACATACAAAAGGGTACGTCCGCACCTATTGAAAGTGCGATCTTATCGAGCGTTTCTTTATCACCGACGTTAAAAACGCTTTCAAGAGCGCGCAAAACACCCGCACCGTCCGTGCTTCCGCCGCCGAGCCCCGCAGAAACGGGGATTTTTTTGTCTATAATAACAGATACGTCATAACCTTTTATTTCAAATGACGAAATATATTTCTGTGCGGCGCGGTAAGCTATATTTCTTTCATCGGTAGGTATCGGCGTACTGCCGTTTGCCGCGAGCTTTATATTTTCCTCTCCGCGTGTTATATCGATAGTAAGAGTATCTGCAAGGGATACCGTGTGCATCAACGTATCAAGCGTATGATAGCCGTCTTCTCTTCTTCCCGTTATTTCAAGGAAAAGATTGATTTTTGCGGGACAAATGATATTTTTTATCATATTCAACCTCAAAAAAGTTAATTAACAAGCTTCAAAATAGGATTTTTCTTTACCTTTACAGCATCCTTCGGGCAAAGCTCCTGACAGCAGAAGCATTTTATGCAGTCCGATTTTTTTATGTATGCTATCTTATCTTTTATTACTATCGTTTTGGCGGGGCAGGAGCGCATACATTCTCCGCAGCCTACGCATTTATCCTTATTTATAACAGGCCGCGGACGAAGCCACTCCATAATCTTTCCGCCAAATAGCTTTGAAAGTATGGTTATTGCACTTCGGTTTCTGTCCGAGCTGTCGGGAAGAATGAAGTCATCAGATATGAATTTTTCATATTCGTCACCGACTATCTCGATTTCCGACACATCTTCGGGGACGTATCCTCTCTTTTTTGCTTCTTCGCAGGTCGAAGAGAGGTCTTTCATTCCGATAACGGCGGATGCGACAAGGTCAAGCGAAAACGGATCACGGGAAACTCCTACAAATCCGAGCTTTTTGGGGTTGCCATTAGTCGGACCGTTCCCCTCCATAGCAATAACCGCGTCCATAACGTTTATCGTTTTCGTGTTATCACAGACGGTTTTACAAAGGTCGCATATCATCGCTGAAAAATCGGTAAGATTCGGATAAAGTGCGTGCATTTCTATCTTTTCTGTTCCGGGAACAACTCCGAAGAAGTTTTTGACAGCCCCACTCATTCCCGTAAGATTGTGTGTTTTGAGCTTGCAGATATTTATAACGACGTCGGCATCTGCTATCGGTGTTATTATATTGAACATTCTGTTTTTATCCAAACCGCTTGACTGAAGACGCTTTGACGTGAGATCAAAATTCAGCGTTGCACCCGAATTTTCGGCGGCAATATCCATTTTTCCGACTCTGTAAGAAGCGCGTATCGAGCCGTCCGTATAAACACCCGCAGGACTTTCGGCTATCGTTACCGATTTCGCGCCGAGAGAAAAGCATAACCTTGCAACCGCTTCAACAACGGTAGGGTTTGTCGTACCTGCCGCAGAAATATCCATTTTTCTCACAAGATTAGGTTTGATTACTACGTTTTTTCCGCGTATTATTTCTGCATCCGACCCCATATCTGCAAAAATTTTACCAAGCGCTTCGCTGACCGTATCATTTTCATAATTTTCGCACGCGCGAAGAAAAACGCTTCTCTTATCTTTTACAAATTCATTATTCTCCATATAAAAAACTCACTTTTTCTGTTTACCTTAAAAAAGT
The DNA here is from genome assembly GCA_015064255.1 of Oscillospiraceae bacterium. GTDB lineage: Bacteria > Bacillota > Clostridia > Oscillospirales > CAG-272 > SIG672. Next base: position 153,657 of record SVSP01000001.1, on the reverse strand, counting down.
AAACAATTTATATATTTTTGTGTATTATTATTGATTTGTGTTTTTTTCTGCTGTATAATTATATCAGATAAACTTTTAAATGAAAAAACAGATGCAAGGGAGGGACTCTTGAATGAAAATATCTTTCAACAAAAAATATACCACAATAGCCATATATGCCGCGCTTCTCATTTTGTTTACCATTGTTTGCATAAATGCCGTAATCGTCCGTCCCGTCGGTCTTTTTTCACTTTGGGACAGCATAAAAGAGATAATAAAGACTATATTCTACGCTCTTGTGATCGCATATTTTCTTGCGCCGGTTATGGACTTTTTCAGCAAAAGGGCTCTTATTTTCATTCAGAGGAAAAGCGAAAACCCGTTTATTCGCAAGCTGATTTCGCTTGTGCTCACCTTTGCTATATTCCTCGCCATAATCACAGTTTTTATCTGGTACGTAGCACCGCAGTTTATTGCCAACATTGAGGACCTCGGAAAAGTCCTCACGGGATACTATAATTCGATAGACTCGCTGATTCAAAAGCTGAGAAATTCATCCGAGCTTTTCAACAACGTATATACGTCTATCCTTCAAAACGACAGCGGCACAGAAGTAAGCCTCAGCGACCTTATAAACAAGGCAATAACATCTCTTATCGGAATGATATCGAGCGCATCCTCGTATATTATAACTTTTATTACAACCTTTGTCAATGAGGTAAAGACTCTTTTCGTCGGAATATTCCTTTCCGTATATTTCGTTTACTACAAAGACACCCTCATAAATCAGGTAGGACGCTTCGCAAAAGCCTTTTTACGTCCGGGCACGTGCAGATATCTTCATCACGTAGTTGATGATATTGATATAAAATTCGCAAAATTCCTGCGCGGAAAGGCTGTAGATTCTACGATCGTCGGAATCGTTCTTTATATAATCTATAAGATCGTGGGAATGCCATACGCCGAAATATTTGCCGTTATCGGCGGCGTTATGAATATGATCCCCGTATTCGGTCCGATAATCGCGTCTGTTATCTGCGGATTTATTCTTCTTATCACCTCGCCTCAGAATCTTATTGCTTACATTATAATCGTCGTAGTAGTCGGTGTTATTGACGCCAACTTCATCGAGCCAAAAATGCTGGGCGACTCGCTCGGACTAAAGCCTGTCTGGATAACGATCGCAATTATCGTAATGAGCTCGCTTTTCGGTCTTTTCGGAATGTTCTTCGGGGTGCCGATCTTCGCGGTCATCTACACGCTTGTAAAAGAAGAGGTCGACCGTCGCGTTGCTATGCGTGAAGCGCGCGAAGCGTATGAAGCAGAGCGCGCTCAAGGTGCAGAAGAGCCGGATAAAGACGGTGAAGAAGCGTTCGATGATGAGCCTTCCGAAGAAGGCACTTCAGAAGATGATGAAACGAACTCCGCAGAGGAGTCCGAATCAAAAGACGAGAAATAACGATTAAAAACTGCAATAAAAGTTTTTGAAGGTTATCAGGAAACTTTTTTCAAAAAGTTTCTTGATTGGGAATTTTAGCAAAGTTCCAATAAATAAACCGCAAGAAATTTTCTTGCGGTGAAAATGCAGACAAAATCGTTAAATTAATTGAGAGAAGGGAAAAACCATCTCAAACGCCGAAGTTTTTTCCCTTCCCTCAAGCTCCCAACCCTTTTCCTTGGCTGAAAGCTTTTCTTTTATTGTTTTGTGATTTGTAATTTGTCATCGGTTTGACCGCAAGAAAATTTCTTGCGGTTTATTTTATTTATTCTTCGTCAATATTTTGGTTTTATCATATCCTCGATAGTTTCGTGCAGTTTATACGGAACGTACATAAGCTTATACGTCATCTTGCGGATTATGGTAGTACCTCCCTCTGTTGCTTCTGAATATTCTATAAGATTTCCGTTTGTATCATAAAGGTAGGTACGGGTATAAATCATACCGTATCTTTTATAGTCCAAGATTTTTTTGATAAGATTTCCCGCGTCGTCATAAGTATAATCGACAGTAATTTTAACTTCTTTGCTTACACTTCCGAAATAGCTTAACTGATTTTCCCTGACAAGCAATCCGTTTTCATCGTAGATATATTCATACGTGTAGTCTAACGATGCAGATTTTCCGCTTCGCTTTTCTTCAACAAGATTACCCTTTGCATCGTAAGTGTAGTCAATCACGTATTCATTATAGTAATTTGTTTCCTTTAAGATCTTGTCCGACTCGTCATATGCGTATTCGACAATGGTAACCATACCGTCATCGATTATCTCATCCTCTCGTATAAGCCTTCCGTTTTCATCGTAGATATAGTCAACTCTATACTCGCTTCCGTTGCTTGACGTTTCAAGTGCCGTAATCAGCTTTCCGTTTTCGTCATATGTATAATCGACGGTAAAGCGAGTCGAAAGATAATCGAAATCCGTGTTCATATTTTGAAGTACGGTCTTTTTGATCATATTACCGCTTTTATCAAAGGAATATTCATAGCCATGCATAGGAGTTTCGCCCGAGTAGCTTATATCTTTGATAACATTTCCCATATCATCATAGGAGTATTCACGGACCAATCCGTCTGTACTGACAGTCTTAATGAGATTCTTGTTTTTATCATAGATAAATTCAGAAACGCGTTCTCCAAACGTATTCTTTGAGAGAAGACCGTCACTCGTGTAGGTATAGATTGAGGGATCGCCGCTTACAAGAGTACCGTCTGTGGTTATGGTTCTGTATTCAATAGTTTCCAAAACGTAACGGAATTTTTTCAAAAGTTCTTCGGAGTCCTTGTAGTTACCAAGCTCTTTTAATATTTCGTAGGCGGCTTCGTGTTCTCCCGCATCAAGAAGATCAAGTGCCTCATTATACTTTTTGCTGTTGCCGCAAGAAGTAAGTGAGATCGACAGCAGACAGATTAAGAGAAACAAGCTGATCAGTTTTTTCATATTTTTCTCCAATTAATAGATATAGTTTTTATTTTTTTATTATAACACAAAATCGGCAGAGAAACAGTATCTCTGCCGAAATTATTGAGTAACACCGTTTTCCGTAGAATTTTTCTTATTATTCCTCGTCTATTCTCTTATAGAGCATTTCGATCTCGCCGAGAGTAAATGTCTTCGGCATTTCGACAGGCTTCCACTCGGGTGTGATACCGAGCATCTTTGCAAGGATCTCTGTTCCCTGAGGAATAAGAGGATTAAAGAGGTTTGCCATATTAGCCATAAGGTAGATACAGCTTGCGGTGATATTTCCGAAGAGTTCTGCGTCTTCTTTTGCCGCTACCCAAGGCTTTGACTCGTCATAATACTTATTTGCATACTGAATAACGGTAACCATTTCTTCAGCCGCGCTGCGAAGCTCGCCCGCGTCGATCTTATTACCGATAGACTCGTAAAGTCCTTCTACGTACGCCTTGATCTCGGGATCAACAGTACCTTCGGGAACTACCGAATCAAACTTCTTCTTGAGGAAGGAGAGGTTACGGTTTACGAAGTTTCCGAATCCGCCTACGAGGAACTTATTGTAGGTCTGGATCATTTCGGGGATCGCAAAGTTTGCATCTCTGCGCTCGGGATTGAAGAGAATGGTATAGAATCTTATCGCGTCTGCAGGATATTTCTCTGCGAGCGAGTGAACCGAGATAATATTACCCTTGGATTTGGACATCTTCTCATCATTCATATTCATATATTCGCTTGATACGATATGTGTGGGAAGCTGAATATCATCGCTTATTGCCGCAAGGAGCGCGGGGAAAATTACCGTATGGAAAGGAATATTGTCCTTACCGTGAATGAAATACGCGTGAATATCGCCTTCGTTTGAAATAAAGGACTCGTAATCCATTCCATTATTTTCGCAAACGAGCTTACAAGTCGTACAGTATCCGAGAACAGCTTCAAGCCAAACGTATATTCTCTTATCGTCATATCCTTCGAAAGGAACTTCTACGCCCCAGGTAAGGTCACGTGTTGCAACTCTGTCGGGGAGTCCCTGCGTAAGATACTTCTTCGTTTCATTAACTGCATTCCATCTCCAGTTTTCTTCATTTGCACTTGCAAACTGAGATATCTTATCCTGGAAAGCTGAAAGCTTAAACACAAGGTGCTTATTCTGACGGACTACGGTAGGATTATGGCAGGTACGGCAATGCTTATTTGTAAGCTCCTTTGCATCAAAGGTTGCTGTACAGAATTCGCACTGATCGCCTCTCGTTACCTTATGGCAGGAAGGACATTCGCCTTCAAGCTCGCGGTCTGCAAGGAACTGTCCGCAGGTTTCGCAGTAATCCTGATCTTCAAGTTGCTCATAGAGGTAGCCGTTATCGTATATCTTTTTAAAGATATTTTTTACCTCTTCCTTATGGTACTCGGTAAATGTTGCCGAATATTTATCGTAGGTAAAGAGAAGATCGTTAAAATCGCGTGTAAACTCCTCGTGATACTTCTGCGCTATCGATTCGGGCGTGCATTTTTCTCTCTTTGCTCTCTCTGTTATAGGAGTTCCGTGGCAATCTGTACCCGAAACATATATTACGTCATAGCCTGCAAGACGTCCGTAACGTGCGATAACGTCACCCGGAAGAAGTGCCGCAAGGTGTCCTACGTGAAGAGAGTTATTTGCGTACGGCCACGCGCCGCCTATCCAATATCTTCTATTATTTTTATCAAAGTTTCCCATTCTTTATAGCCTGACCTTTCTTTGATTTTCTTTTTATATTGATTTTATTTTTTACTGATTTTTTTGACTTCTTTATCTGTTCGGGAGAAGATCCCCGACATATCTATGGCAAACATAAGAGGCATTCCGAAGCAGTAGCACGCGCCTATCTGACCGAGACCGACCGTTATCATCATAAACCACAGCGCATCGTCAAATCCGTATCCGTATTTAAGCACGAAGGGTACTGCAAACGCATTAAATATTACAGCCGGAAGAGGCACGAGCCACTTAAATCTTCTGAGTGCATATGCGGCAAGTGCCGCCGCAAGAGTGGCAAGCGATCCGAAAACGATATCTGCCCATATCATACCCGAAACGAACGAGTTTGCTATAACACAGCCGATAAAAAGTCCGGGAATCGCCGCAGAGGTAAAATACGGGAGTACACACAAGGCTTCCGAAATCCTCAGCTGAACAGGACCCACGCTCGTCGGTGCGAACACGAGCGAAACAACGGTATAAAACGCCGCTATAAGCGAAGCGTGGACGATAAAACGGATCTTCTGCCTGTTTTTTGAGTTTGACATTATTAAATTTCTCCTTAGTTTTGTTTTAAGTGAGGATGGTTACGAACTCACTTTGATGATGCGCAAAACAACTTACTTGTTAATTCCACACATCACAGTATTTTACCACTAAAACTCAAAAAATTCAAGTCTTTTTTAGTATATATTTTCTTATTCCGAAAAATTCTGCTATTTCACGAAAAGAGTAGCACCCCAAAAGTCGCAGTAGGAAAGAATAAACAAAGATAACGAGTGCTATATGGAGTATAAGTAACGGTGTATTATACGCACATCCCGCGCCGATCAGCGTAAGCAGAGATTTTGTAATGAATATCGAGGCCGAGACGGTTGCAAGCGGAATAAATATCCATTTTATCGGGTGTATTCTCGGTGAGGTCAGCTTTATAAGACGGGCGGCGCTGAGCGTTGTATTTACTATCTCGCAGAAGATTATTTCTATGACGTACCCAAGCATTCCGATTTTGGGAACAAGCATAAAAACTACGCCCACGCTTAAAAGCGAATCTACGAGATTGACCTTCATTCCGTAAAGCTGTTCATTAAGTCCCTTTAAAATACTGTCTATCGTGGTATCTATAAACATAACGGGCATTATCGGTGCAAGAAGCCTTATATACTTCCCTGCCTCAATATCCGAATATATTATTTCTCCTATTTCGCAGGAGTAGCATATAACTATCCCAGCCGCGCATATTCCGAATGCAAAGACAAATCTGCACGCAGTTTCTGTTATGCGGTTTATTCCCAACGTATCGCCCGCCGCGCGTTTTTCCGCAACCTCAGGCACAAGAAGCGAGGAAAACGGGGCAAGAAAAGCATACGGAAAAAGCACTGTGGGCAGAGCTTTCGCCTGCATTACGCCGTAAGCTGACACGGCATCAGACTGCGACATACCGTTTTTCTTCAGTCCGCTTGTGATAAGCAGATGCTCCACCGTGACAAGCGCAGATCTGAAGTATGAGGTAAATGCTGTCGGAAGTGCGATACCGAGCATTTTTTTACTGAGATTTTCGCTTTCTCCCTCTCTGTACGTTTTATAATTTTTGCGTATATCGCCGATATAGAAAACAAGCAGATACAGAAAAGAAACGATTTCCGAAGCAAGAAAGGCAACAACTACCGTAAGGCAAGCTTCTTTCGTGTCTTTAGGTGTCATAAAGGAAAGTCCCGCAACAGTAAGCGCGACCTTTAAAAGCTGCTGAAATATTTGCGACGACGCATTTTTTGACACCCTTCTTACCGCCGTGAAATATCCGCCGAGTGCCGAGGAAAGTGCAACGAACGGAAGTGTAAACGCAAGTGCTCTGACCGACTCAAGAGTGCGAATATCACCAAGCATCGATACTGAAACAACGCGCGACAGCAGAAGAAGCAGTATCATCGCTCCCACACCGAAAAAGAGCGAATATGCTATACATTTCCGCATAGCGTGGTTCACATCGCCGTATTTTGCACCGCCCGATGCATCTGCGACCATTCGCGTTGCCGTAAGATTTATCGCGCTTGTCGCAAGAGTTGTCGCAAGACCGTATATGCTCAAGGTGAGTGTGAAAAGTCCGAGGCCCTCACTTCCGAGCTTATCCGAAAGGTAAACGTTAAAATAAACGCTCAGTACCCGCATAAAAAGTGCCGTTATGCTGAGTATGAGCGTATTTTTTATAAAAATTCTTGATTTTCTCATATTTCTCCGCCCTTTTTGATTTCATAGTATATTATGAAAAAGTGCGGTATAATATGACGGCGGATAGTCTAGGGCAAAGCTCTGTTAATGAAACTTTGTTTATATCAGGTATAAAGCCCCGTTGTTCGTTTTGATATTTTTTCTCCGTGCGTGAAGGCTTTGAATATTTTTTTACATTCTTCACCCGATTCTTTTGTAAACGAAAGAAGTGCAAAATCGACAGGCAGTTTGCGGTCGCCGATATAGTGCGGTACGCTGTTCAGAAGTTCGCTGTAAACCTTGTTGTGGCAAACGACCTTGAATTTTATGCCGAGTCTATCGGTGATCTCACCGTTACCTCTGCATTTTTCACATCCGATAGCGGCGCGTACGGGACACGAGCGCAGGAGCATAAGCGGCAGATATCCGTATGCGAAAAGTCCGATCTTTGTATTTCCGGTCAACTCTTTTACTGCCGAAAGCGGAATTTCGGGCGAGAGCGTGGCTTCATTTACACCCATTTCGGCATATTGGCAGAGCGCATCGGAGTTTACGATATTGAGTCCGAAGCCGCCGATTATTTCAAAATTCCTTTCCCTTGCAAATGTGACCGAGCCGATATTATCGCAGAAGAGAGTTTTTATTCCGAGTGCTTTGATATCGTTGATCTTTTCATTCAAGGCCTCAAAATTATAGACAAGCGAGGGAATTTCGGCTGCAATTTTCGAAAGATCGCCGAGTTTTTGTGTTATTTCCGATTTATTTGACAGTATCTCGTCTATCGGAAGCACTATTTTATCCGCTTTATCGGCAAAAGAGGAAATCTTTTCCCAAGCAGGAGTTTTTACGTATATTTCTGTCTTACCCACCGCTTTTTTGGGATATTTTTCGATTTGCGGCAGAGCGAAGGTGTATTTTACACTTTCGGCACGAAGTGCGCTCAGCTTCTCGGTAACATCCCTGCGAAGAGAGTTTATCACCGACGCTCTTACAGAAAGTGCGTCCGGATTTGTGACCTTAACGCTGTTTAAAATATACGGCGTTCCGCCGAGGCGCGAGAGGAAGCTGCTTGCAAAGGCTTCATCGATGGCTGTAGTCGGATCCGCGCCTGTGTTTTCCACGTCCGAAATGGCAAAAGCCGAATTTATTTTATCCGAAACAGAGAGTTTTATTTCTTTTTCACTTACAAACAGCTCAAAATCGACAGGAACTCTCTGACGCTCGCGTCTGTAAAGCTCTGATGTTTTTGAAAGAGATGCCTTGGAAGCTTCAACGTCCTCCTTTGTTCTGATGCCGAACATATCGCGCGTACGTTTACCCGTAAGATATCCGTCGGTAAATCCGCTTCGCGAGAAAATATTTTTGAGAAGCTCCGTATCGGGAGCAGCACCGTCACGAGCGCTTACACAGGCGTTTACCGCCGCGGCAACGTATTCGGGACGCTTCATTCTGCCCTCTATTTTGATCGAGCATATTCCCGCGTCGCGAAGTTCGTTTATCTGTAAAATATATGACATATCCTTAAGCGACAGGCAGCTATGCATCTTACCGCACGAAAAATCGAGTCTGCAGGGTTGTGCGCACGCTCCGCGGTTACCGCTTCGTCCGCCGAGCATAGCGGAAAGCTCACATCTTCCCGAAACGCTCATACAAAGCGCACCGTGAACAAATGCTTCGAGTTCAAGCTCTTCGGGCGTATTTTTTCTGATATTTCTTATTTCTTCAAGAGAAAGCTCTCTTGCAAGCACGACACGCGAAAATCCGAGACGATAAGCCTCACGCGCGCCCTCGGCGTTATGTATCGCCATTTGTGTGGATGCGTGAAGCGAAATATCGGGACAAGCTTTTCTTATATATTTTGCGACCGCGAGGTCCTGAACGATAACTGCGTCCGCACCCGTCTCGCATATCTGTCTTACCGAGTCAAAGAGCTCGTTATATTCGTTTTCGTACACGAGAGTATTAAGGGTAACGTGCAGTTTTACACCGTAAGTATGGCAGTATTTTACCGCCTCAACAAGTTCATTTTCGTCAAAATTCACGGCACTTGCGCGTGCGCTGAATTTTTTCAGTCCGACGTAAACGGCATCTGCGCCGCTTCTGACAGCCGCAACAAGCTGAGGCATACCGCCTGCGGGCGCGAGTATCTCAAGGTCTTTCATTAAAATATTTCCTTTTGTTTTTGTAATATAGATCATTATATCAGATTTTTCTCACGGATACAAGTGGAATGGGAGAAAATGATGGGAATTTTGATTTTTTAGGGTTAAATGGACAAAAAAATCCCCGCACGGGTGTGCGGGGGGTATGGTAGTAAATATTAACTTATGATTCAACTTTTACATAATATGAATTAATTCTATCTTTTGCAAGTTGTTCATCTTCTGTATCTTCGGGAATATCAAGGTTTGTAACTATTACGCTAACATAGCATTCTCCAATACTATCGACATAGAGTGTTCTTCCTTCAACAGTAACGTTTTTACCTTCTAAAATAGTTTTTACCGTATCTACTGCACTTTCTATATCCTTTTCCGTTACTTTATCTATCAAATGATCGAAATCACCTTTTGTAACCGCATTAAAGGCAATTACGTCTCCGTTGCCATTAATCCACACTGATATAGATTCATTAACTCTGTATTTTCCAATATATCGTGTGTAAGTTACAACTTTCTCACATTTGTCATATCCCTGTAGTATCTCCCAAAGCACATAATCTGATAATGTGTTCTTGTCAAATACCGAAGAAACCGTTTTTTCTGCTATTTCTTTCAGTTTTTCATCTGATAATTTGTTTTCTATTACTTCTACCGGAATTGTGGAAAAAACAGCTAGTTCACCGCTGCCCGTAGAGAAACGAAATTTTGCTTTGCCATCCGTACTCTTATAGACGGCATACTGTGATTTTTGAGAGAAATTTTCGAGTTTTGAATTTTTCATTTTATCATCTTGCTTGATATAACTCAATTCAAGATCATATTCTTCTTCGAAAAATTTATATTTGAAATTTGCCGAAATACTTGAATCCTCAATATCTTTCGTATCTCCCATCCCAACCCATTCGGGAGTAGATTCAAAACTCACCTTAACGTTCAAATCTTCAAAAAGTTCAATCGGGTTTGAATCACTTGATGAACAATAGAGTGTATATGTTTTTTCTTTTGCTTCGTCTTCATCCGTTTGGTTATTTGCGTTATCTGCTACACAAGCCGGCAAAAACAACGTTATAAGACTCATTAGTAATGCAATTGTTTTTTTCATATCGAATTCTCCTTTAATGTTTTAGTCTAAATACTGATACATATCACCAACTATATAATATGGGTAAACAAAAGTTTGAGTTTCATCTTCATCTGTAACTGGACCAACACTATTATTTGCCCAACTAACAGCTTCTTGTATATTGTCTCCCCTATCAATAGCATCCAAAAAATATCTCAACCAATAACCGTTATATTCCGATTTGATATCTCGTAGCGTACCCATTACAAAGTGCGCTCCTTGATTGTATGTTTCATCCACAAGATTACCGTATGATTTATAATTTTTCGCCGTACTGCATCCAACGTAAAGTACACATCTCATTGATTTTAGTGCGTTGTTTGATAAAGTATCGGTGTCAGTTGTCGTATATGCACTTATTTTGTATTTTGCAGACACGCTACTCGATACCAGTTCGTTTGCTAATATTGCTCCGGTAAAATTGCTGTCTGTGGTTTGATAAAATAAAATTTTCCCCGCTCCCCCGTGACCTCTAAATACAAACACAGACCCACTTTGCAGTTTAGTAAATGCGCTTCCTGCGGTGTCATTATTATATGCGGTAGCTTGATAGCCCAAGTCACCTAATGTGGTTTCGAATTTGTCATCACTTCCGGTCGTAGCGTGAGTTCCGCCGTATTGCCTACTGTCAAAAGAAAACAGATCTGCTGTTCCTTTATCGACTCTCGAAAGCGACCAATAACAGTTCGTATTAAGTGTACTAGCTAAATACACATCGGTTGTAGTAGATGCGGCAAGATATTTTGAACCATAACGAATAAGATACGTTCCTTGATACCCGCTGTCTGTATCACTGTTTCTTGTATTTATTCTCTCTATTTCAAAATACGTTGCACTTGAACCTACCGTGTAGAGATAAACATCGTTTGTACTCGAATTTGCGTACATTCCTTTGGTTGTGGAATTGTACATACTTACAAACGTATATTTACCTGTAGATTGCTGTGTGAGTTTCCAACGTTGCATAGTAGAGTTACTTCTTGCTACCAATCCTATTCCTGTGTTATTGGCAGTTGATGCACTTGAAAGCGAAAGGTTTTTCTTTGTGGTTGTGTTCATTATATAATACTCTTCGCCGTTCACAATGCCACGGTTGTCGTAAACATCAATGTAAGTTGTGAATGTTTCAGAACCACCTGTGGTATAGTCACATACTGTTGTAATTGTAACCGAACCACATGAGACCCCTGTGACTTCACCGGACGGACTTACCGTAGCTATTGAAGGGTCGCTGCTCGACCAAGTCGCATAAAGAACGCCCGAAGATAGAGAAAGTTCTATAGTCTCACCTACGTTTACCCAAGACTGCGGATATCCGACCGATCTTGTATTTGCCGATACAAACATCGTCGAAAATGACAGTATCATTATCGCTGCCAAAAATAACGATAATATTTTCTTGTGTTTCATTACATTATATTCCTTTCTTATTATTTTGTTTTCGACAGAACTCTACAAATCCAAAAAGCGCATAAGCCGTCTGTCGTCAAGGTCTTCGGCTCATGCGCTTTTCTTGGTGAGTTTAAGTTTTTGCCTCCAAGAAACACATGGGGGAACTTTCCGAAGACCGTTATATTTGATATTTTTCATATCACGATCTCCTTTTTTATGCTTTTAGATACTTTTATATCTTTTACACCTATAATATAGCATATTTTACTCATTTTGTCAACACTTTTTTCTACCCACCGATTTTTGGCAGAATATACAAATTGCGATACTCGTTTTTATATCATATGCCAAACAGTAAAAATACACTCTCATATTAAAGACCTAAAAACAAATATTTATTTCACTATTTTCAAATATTTCGTGCATATTTCCTTGACTTTAAGCGACAGGCGTGATAAAATGGATGTGTATAATAATTTTCAGTTTATTCAGGAGGTGCCCGTGAAAGGCAGAATTTTGACGATCGGCAATTCTTATATCGAAATGCATATGCAGACCGCGCGTTTGCCGATAGCAAATCAAACAGTAGTCGAAGACGATTACGAGCTTCGTCCGGGCGGAAAGGGCGGAAATGCGGCAGTTGCCGTTGCCCGTATGGGTCTTGAAAGTGTATTCTGTACCTGCGTAGGTCAGGACAACGACGGAAACAGACTCCGTAATTTCTACAATTTCAATTCTATAAATACAACGTCGGTTTACGTTGACCCGGCACACCCTACCGGACTTTCGGTATATCTTTACGAACAGCAGTACGACTCTAAGAGAAGGATCATATATCCCGGTGCTAACAAGAGCTTTTCTATGAGTCAGATCGAGGCGGCGCTCGCTACGTATCCCGATGCCATATTTATGACTCTCGAAATCCCTTTCCCGCTTGCTATTGCTATAACAACCCTTGCAAAAGCACACGCTATACCCGTATTTCTTGATGCCTCTCCCGCACAGCTCGGACTTCAGCTTGGTCAGCTTGAAAACATAGAAATATTTTTTGCAAGCAAACAAGAGGTATATATCCATACAGGAGTAAATCCAACTTCGCTTGAAAACTGTCTTAAGGCTTGTATAACCCTCGGACAGACTGTCAAGGCAAAATATTACGTCCTCCGTCTCAGCGAAAGCGGTTTCTTCGTTTACGACGGAAAATTCCACAACGTGCTCGGTCCGTATAACCTTGACAACACTCCCTCGCCCACCTTCGTTGACGTTGAGTCTGCTGTTGTTTCATCCGAGTATCTAATAACACAGGACATAAGACGGGCTTGTCTTGTCGGCTCTGCCGCAAGTAAAATGGCAAAAGAGCGACACGACGTTAAAATTCCCACGCGCGAACAGCTCCGTGATTTCTGCTCGGAAAACGGATACGATATTAAAATCGCACGTGTATAATATTTCGAGGAGGTCTGTATTATGGAAAACACCTTTAATAAAATCTCCGCAACGTTTGAGTCTTCAAATTCTGTGGATAATATAGTTTACTACGTATGGACTCCGATAGGAAATCCGCGTGCCGTTGTACAGATAGTTCACGGTATGTGTGAGCATATGGAGCGCTACGAGGAATTCGCCCGTTTTCTCACTTCAAAAGGCATAGTAGTGTGCGGTCACGACCAGCTCGGTCACGGTCATACTGCAAAGTCCGACGAGGATCTCGGCTTCTTCGCCTCGTCCGACGGAGACAAATATCTTCTTGAAGACGTCGAAAAGCTCCGCGTGATAATGCGTAAAAAATACAGAAGGCTTCCCTATTTTCTTCTCGGACACAGCTTCGGTTCGTTTATTGCCCGTGCATACGCTTCGGCTTATCCCGAGGAAAACATAGATGCTCTTATACTTTCGGGCACCTGCGGCGACAGTCTTCCCGCCAAGGCAGGAAAATTCGTTGCAAATATGATATCGACCTTCAAAGGAAAGCGCCACCGCAGTACGCTTCTCTTTAAGATAGCTTTCGGCGGATACAACAAGCGTTTTGCAGATGAGATAAAAGAGTCAAATGGCAACGCCTGGGTAACGACCGACAAAGAAGTTCTTCAAAAATACAACAGCGACAAATTCTGTACGTTCAGATTCACGACGCAGGCATATCACGATATGTTTATGATAATCGAATACAACAAGGAGCATCTTCCGCCCTGTTCGCTCCCCATTTACATCTTTTCGGGAAGCGAAGACCCCGTAGGTGATTACGGGCAGGGTGTAAATGCACTTTATGACAAATATTTTGATGCCGAAATATCCGACCTCACTCTTAAAATTTACGAAAATGAGCGTCACGAGGTACTTACCGGTGTCAAGCGTCTTGAAGCCTTTGACGACATAATTATCTGGATCGACAAAGTGATCGATGCTAAAGTCGAGCTTATGGCTCAAAGTATGCGTCTGATTTAAAAAATACAACTAAAATCAAGCCGCAGGTATTTACGGCTTTTACGGAGAAAAAAAGTGGCAAAAAGAATTTTGGGAATAGATTACGGAAAAGTCCGCACCGGATTTGCTGTAAGCGACCTTCTCGGCATTACCGCAAACGGTATCGGCACGTTTAAAGCCACCGGTGACCGCGTACTTATCGAGCACATATGCGGGCTTGTCAAAGAATACGGCATAAGTGAGATAGTTATAGGAAATCCGATAAATATGAACGGAAGCCGTGGCGACAGTTCATCCAAAGTACAGTATCTCGCAGGGCTAATTGAAAAAGACACGGGAGTTCCCGTAAAGCTTTTTGACGAGCGTTGCACTACAATGCTTGCCCACAAAATACTTAATACCACGGACACACGCGGTACAAAGCGAAAAAATGTCGTTGACACACTTTCCGCGCAAATAATACTGCAAAATTATCTCGATATGCACAGATGAGATACATATCAAATTCTTGAGCAAGGAGCAAAATTATGAATCGCAACATTGACAAATTCATTACTATGGCAGAAGCGTGTGTAAAAAATCACGAGCTTGCGCCCGGAAAATATCAGCGTTGGAAATGGCAGAACGAAAAAGGCAACCGCAATCTCAGTTCTACCGAATACGGCTGTGCAGACGCCGCCAACATTCTCTATATGATCGGAAAATTCCCGAGAGATTACGAAACACGCAAGGCTTGCATCGATGAGCTTCAGAGCTTTCAAAAGGAAGACGGAACCTTTCAGGAGCCTACGCACTGCATGCTCCATACGACCGCGCATTGTATTGCGGCGCTTGAGCTTTTCGACGCAGGTGTAAAATATCCTCTTACGCATCATATGGAAGCCTTCGGAACTCCCGAAAAGGTACGCGAGTATCTCTCAAGTCTTAAATGGGACACCGATCCTTGGGGTCAGTCACACCGCGGTGCAGGACTCTACGCGGCTATGATCCTTGCTTGTGATATGCCTCTTGAATGGCAGGACGCTTATTTCGGTTGGCTTTGCGAGAACAACGATCCTATCACAGGTATCGGCAGAAAAGATCACGGTGACACAAAGATTCTTCAGCATCACCTCAACGGTTGGTTCCACTATATGTTCAACTTCGAGTTCACTCACCGCGCATTTCCCAATTCCGAAAAGCTTATCGACAACTGCATAGACATCTACAAAAAGAAGGAATTCCAGCACGTTTATCCTTGGGGACTCGGATGCGGATTTGCCGAGATCGACTGGGTATTTGCTCTTAACCGTGCTTCCAGACACACAGGATACAGAAGACAGGAAGCTCTCGAGCTTATGCGTGATTTTGCCGAGGGATATCTTACTTATCTCGAAAACATCGACCCCGATACCGACGAGCGCTTCAACGACCTTCACGAGCTCTTCGGTGCTATGTGCTGTGTCGCCGAGCTTCAGATCGCCTTCCCGAGCGAGATCAGATCGACCTTCCCGCTTAAAAACGTCCTCGACCGCCGTCCGTTTATTTAACCAAAGGGTTTTACCCTTTGGAATCCCACTTAAACCCTTTTTAAAAAAAGGGTTTAAGAATCCAAAAAACTTTACTGAAAAGAAAAGAGTTAATTTGTTTTTTTAAAGTTTTGGTCGAGCTTTTTCAAAAGCTCGCAGGGTTTCTTAAGGGACGGAGTCCCTTGAGGAAAAAACTTTACTGAAAAGAAAAATCAAAGGAGAACATCTTATGAACAGAAATATTGACAAAATAATTGCAATGGTAGAAAAATCTGTTGAAGACCATTGTCTTGGTCTCGGAAAATACCAGCGTTGGAGATGGCAGAACGAAAAGGGCAACCGTAATCTTGATTCTTCGGAATACGGCTGTGCAGATGCCGCAAATATCCTTTATACCATCGGTAAATTCCCGCGAGATCTCGAAACGCGCGCAGCTTGCGTAAAAGAACTTCAGAGCTTTCAGAAGGAAGACGGATGCTTCTCCGAGCCTACACACCATTTTCTTCACTCTACTGCTCACTGTACAGCAGCTCTTGAGCTTTTTGATGCAGCTCCGAAATATCCCCTTACATATCATATGGAAAACTTCGGCACGGTGGAAAAGCTTTGCGCATACCTTCCCACAATCGGATGGATCAGCAATCCTTGGTCGGAATCTCACAAGGGTGCAGGACTTTTTGCGGCTATGATCCTCACCTGCAATATGCCTCTTGAATGGCAGGATGCTTACTTTAAGTGGCTTTGGGACAACAACGACCCCGTAACAGGCATCGGACTTGCAAACCACGGAAGTGAAAAGCCTCTTCAGCACCACCTCAACGGTTGGTTCCATTATATGTTCAACCACGTTTACGCAAAGCGCCCCTTTCCGAACTCCGACAAGCTTATTGATTCTTGTATTGATATGTACAAGAACGGCGGACTTTCACCGAGCTTTGGCAAGATGTTCGGATTTGCCGAGATCGACTGGGTATTCGCCCTCAACCGTGCTTCGCTCAACACAGGTTACCGCAGGCAGGAAGCTCTCGAATGTATCCGCGATTTTGCCGAGAAATATCTTGACTACATCGAATCTATCGACCCCGAAACAAACGAAAGCTTCAACGACCTTCATATGCTCTTCGGAACTGTATGCTGTATTTCCGAGTTCCAGCTCGCGCTCCCCGGTGAGATCAAGACTTCCATACCTCTGAAGAACGTACTCGACCGCCGTCCGTTTATTTAACCAAAGGATTTCACCCTTTGGAATCCCACTTAAACCCTTTTTAAAAAAAGGGTTTAAGAATCCCAAAAACTTTACTGGAAAAGGAAATACAATAGTCGAAGGCGTAGTCCAACTTAATCACAAAGACCGTACAAGTCACAAAGTGTGGCGTGTACGGTCTTATTTTTAAAGTTCTTCAAATACGTATTTATCTATGATCTCTTTATTATACTCGATATTTTTGGCAAGCTCGGAGAACTTTACGGCAAATTTTTGAGAGTTTACGTAATAAACGAATTTTTCAAATTGTTTACTGTCTGTCGTCGATGCATATCCTTTTTCGGGAAGGTCAAATTTCTTTATTATAAAGTAGCAATCGTCGTTTTCACACAGTTTAACTTCGTTTTCCTTCATTTCGAGTGCGGCGACGGTTACCGTTGAAGAATGTGAGGTATAATCGTCCGCGCTTATATAAAATCCATTAGGAGTACTTGAGAGCGAAAATCCGAATTCTTCCATATATTTTACCATAAGGTCGTTCATATTCGCGCCTTCAAGTGCTTCTTTATAGACACTGTCGGCTTTTTCGGTTACCTCTGCCTTTTCGTCCTCGGTAAGCTCCGCGGTAAGATACATACCGTTTGAGTCGGTCTTGCGTGTCCCGTCATCGTTATAAACGTATTTTATATTTTTGAGGAACATCACGTATTTCACACGCGCGTAATACGTGTTATAGTACTCATCAAGCTCTGCTTCGCTTGCAGTTTCCTTGCCTTTTATCTCATCGTAGAGATACTCATACACAGCGAGATATTCTTCTTCCGCCGTGAACACCTTTTTTATTTCGCTGATCGTCATACCGTACTCACTTTTAAGTACCTTTACGTATTCCGAACGGCTTCCGTAGTGACCTATCTGCGCGTTGATATCGTCATTTATAGACTTTTTAGTTTCATCGCTCAGTTTAAGTCCGAGCTCGTCGAAAAGCACCATTCCTATAAGATAAAAGTCTATTCTTGTTTTTATCTGCGTGGAAAGGTATTCTCCGTTTGTTACGCCCGATTCGTTCATACTGTTCCAGTATTCCGGTGTATCCTTTACGTCCGAATAGTGTTCGAGATAATAGTCCTTCCAGTTTTTCATCCAGTAGGAGTACATACCCTCTGTTATCTCATAACCCTTATATTCAAGTACTACCTTCTCCTTATTTCCGCAGGCGGAAAATATCGGGAGCAGCATAAGTACCGCGAGAAGGAGTGCGGCAGTGCGTGTAAATTTACTTTTTTTCATAACAGTTCCTTTCAGAGCTCGTATATAAATTCTCTGTTTTCTTGATTTTATCAAATATTTATCAGTTATTCCAACCGTTTTCATTGACTATTTGTATATATTCCTTTAACATTTTCTCGGCACAGTCGAGATTTGACTCGTTCTTCAGCGGCTTACACGATACCGACGGAGATGCTCCCGTGCTGAGGAGTATTCTGCCATTGTTTTTCGCCGCGAGTGCCGACCAAGCGGAAGCGTTCATCTTCGCAGGTGTGAAGAGCACGCCGCGTGTCTGTGCGGTTATCTTTGAAATTCCAACCTCAGAGCCAAGTGCGCGAAGGAGAGAAATTCTAAGAAGATTATCCGTGACCTTCGGCATATCGCCGTATCTGTCTATGAACTCATCTGCGACGTCATACATATCATCTTTATTGGTTATAAGAGATATCTTTCTGTACGCGTCAATTCTCTGTGCGGAGCCCGAGATATATTTTTCGGGGATATAAGCATCTATGCCCATATTGACTGTACACTCAACGCGTTTCTTAACAGCTTCGCCCTTTTCTTCAAGCACAGCCTCGTTGAGAAGCTTCATATAAAGCTCATATCCTACGCTTGACAGATGTCCGTGCTGTTCCGCGCCGAGAATATTTCCCGCGCCGCGTATCTCCATATCTCGCATAGCGACCTTAAAGCCCGCACCGAACTCGGTAAAGTCGCGTATTGCCGCAAGACGCTTACTTGCTACCTCTGTCAAGACTTTTCCCTCATTATAAGTAAAATACGCGTACGCTCGTCTGCTTGAGCGTCCTACTCTTCCTCTTATCTGATGAAGCTGTGAAAGTCCCATCTTATCGGCATCTTCGATTATCAGTGTATTTGCGTTCGGGATATCCACCCCCGTTTCGATTATAGTCGTACAAACGAGTATATCGGTCTCACCGCTTATCATAGTCTGCCAGATATCCGAAAGGTCTTCCTTATCCATCTGACCGTGAGCAACGCGCACGACCGCATCGGGAAATTCCTGTGAAAGTCTTGCAGACAGCGGATACATTCTCTCTACGTTATTGCACAGGTAAAAGACCTGTCCGCCTCTGTGAAGCTCTTTGTTTATCGCCTCGTATATTATCGACACGTCGTGCTCCGTAACGTAGGTCTGAACGGGGATTCTGTCACCCGGAGCTTCTTCAAGCACCGACATATCCCTTATACCACTCATTGCCATATTGAGCGTTCTCGGTATTGGTGTTGCCGTAAGTGTGAGGAAATCGACGTTTCCTACCATTTTTTTAAGTTTTTCCTTTTGAACTACCCCGAAGCGCTGTTCCTCATCGACGATAACAAGTCCGAGATCTCTGAAATCTATATCCGAAGAAAGAATTCTGTGTGTTCCTATAAGAATATCGACCTCACCGCGCTTAACCGCACGAAGTATAACGTCCTGCTGTTTAGGAGGTACAACACGGGAAAGCATTTCGACCTTTATCGGAAAGCCTCTCATTCTCGAAGTGAAGGTGCGGAAATGCTGCATCGCAAGAATGGTCGTCGGAACAAGGACAGCCACCTGCTTTGCTCCCGCTACCGCCTTGAATGCCGCGCGAAGTGCGACCTCTGTCTTTCCGTATCCTACGTCACCGCAAAGAAGTCTGTCCATCGGATACGGCTTTTCCATATCGCGGCTTACCTCTTCTATTGCTTCGAGCTGTCCTTCTGTTTCTTCATATTCAAAGCTATCGGCGAACTCGCGTGTGAGTGCATCATCCGGTCCGAAAGAATGTCCGGGGCGTCTTAGTCTTGCGGCATAAAGCTGTATAAGCTCCTTTGCCATTTCCTTTGCCGCCGCTTTTACCTTTGTTTTTGTCTTTGTCCATTCGCTTCCGCCCATTTTAGAGAGTCTGACCTCTCCGTCTGCCGCGCCCGCGCCTATATATTTGGAAATAGTTTCAAGCTGATTACAAGGCAGGTAAAGCATATCCGTACCCGCATACTTGATCTTGACAAAATCCTTACGCACACCTGCAACAACAAGACTTTCGAGTCCGAGATACTGTCCTATTCCGTGATTTACGTGAACAACGTAGTCACCTACGGCAAGCTCGCTGTACGAAAGTATCGCATCACCCGACGATTTTTTTATCTTACTGTTTCTTGCGGTATGCTTTGTCTTCCTTATTGCCTGAACGCCCGACCTGCACGCCGAGAGAAATGCCACCTTCATATCGGTAAGCTCAAATCCCGCAATACCGGGGGCGCAAACCAGCGTGAGCTGTGCCTCGCCGTCATCTGTCACTAACGCTCTTATTCCTCTGTCTGCAAGCATACCGACTGTATTTCTCATACTCGGCTCACTCTCGCAGGCAAGTGTCAACGAAAATGAAAGTCTGTAATAGTTTTCTATTTCTTCGCACAGAAGATCAAAATTATCGGCATATCCCGCGATCTGCTTTGTGCGGAAATTAAATATACCGAGAAGTCGCACATCCGCACCTAGCGAAACTGCAAACGCATCCACAACTATATTTTTATGCTCATAAAGAGTTGCCGCGAATTCTTCCTTACAGGTAAAAAGCTCTGAAAACTCGGGGATAAGAAGCTTACTTTCAAGAAGAGTCTTTATATCCTCGCTCTGTTGCCACTCAAATGTTTTTGCTCTCTCGACGCAGGCGGGAAGTTCTACCGTTACAAATAGGCTGTCTTCGTCGAAATAATCGAAAAGTGTAGTCTTTTCGGGATAAACGCAGCTTATATATTTATCTATACACGAAAGGTCGCGTCCGCTTTCAAGTGCTTCTGCTTCCAAAGTCAGCTCTGATGCACTGCGCTCATCTTTTACTTTTCTTACGTGCTCTCTTATCTTTGAAGCAAGCTCTTTCTTTTGCGCATCTGTCGCAATAACCTCACGCACGGGAGAGACCGACATTTCTTCGATATCATCAAGTCTTCTCTGACTTACTATATCGAAATAGCTCATACGGTCGATTTCGGTATCGTAAAATTCTATTCGTATCGGAGCTTCATATTTCGGAGCATATATATCAAGTATATCTCCTCTTCTTGCATACTGACCGGGAGCATCGACTATTTCTACTTTTTTATATCCTCCCTTTTCAAGCTTTGTAACAATATCGCCTATATCGTAATTTTCCGCGTAATAAAGAGTGAACGAGGTCTCGAGCAGTCTGTCTTTCGGAACGGTATACTGCATCGCGGCATCGGGGGTGGCTATTATTGCGTCACAAGAATTCTCTGCCGCAGCAAAAAACACACCGAGGCGCTCGTATTCACTTTCGTGAGAAGCATACACGTTTCGCAGTACGAAATCTCTTGAAAAGAACGTCTTTACGTTAAGTCCGAGCGAAGCGAGCGCATTTGTCATATGCATAACCTCTTTTTCGCTTCTGACAAACACAAGTGCCGGTGTACTTTTTATCGCTCTATCCTCTATTGCTGCAGCAATAAAAGCAACCGTCGCGCCTTCGCAAAGTCCGTTTACGAGAATGGGAAACTGCCTCGCTCTCTTTTTATTTACTTCGCTCATAAGAGATCTATATTCTCTTGATGCTCTGAACGCATTAAAAATTTGTTTCATACTTTTCTTGGCCCCCTTTTTTGAAAAAAGTGGGATCCAAACCTCCTGCAAAAACTTTTCTCAGAAACCCTTTTTGAAAAAAGGATTTCCGAACCTTCCCAAAAACTTTACTTAAAATGAATAATAATAGGGCGGACAGTCGAGGTCTCCTATTCCTACAAGGTAACATTGTTTTAGCCAAGTTTTTGAGTTTCCAAAGAACTTTTTACCAAAAGTTCTTTGGTGGGTTCTTAGGGCAACGCCCTAAGCCGGCAGTTTTATCTGCCGGTGGGTATTTAATTCAAACTGCTCAGCTATTGAACTTGTTCATAGCGGCATCTACGTTACCCGAAAGCATTACTTCAAGCGCATCTGCTGCCTTGCTGTACGCTTCGGACATAGCCTTGCGATCATCCTCGGGAATATTTCCAAGCACCCAATTTATAAGGTCATATTCAGGCGAGGGCTTTTCGCCTACGCCGAGCTTTATACGCGGAAATTCGTTCGTTGAAAGATGTTCGATAACGCTCTTGATGCCGTTATGTCCTCCCGCACTTCCCTTCCTGCGTATGCGGAGCTTTCCGACACCGATTGAAATATCATCAAATATTACTATTATATTTTCGGCGGGCACATTGTAGAAGTCAGCGGCTTCGCGTATAGCTTCGCCTGAATGATTCATATAAGTCTGCGGCTTCATAAGAAGAATGTGCTTGCCTGCAATATTACACTCGCCGACGAGTGCCTTGAACTTTGCCTTATCAACTCTTGCGCGGTACTTATCGCAGATAACATCCATACACATAAATCCCGCGTTGTGGCGGTTATAGGTATATTCCTTACCCGGATTTCCGAGTCCGACAACGATATGTGTAACAGGTCCCGCGGGTGTAGGATTTGAGCTTTCTATTTGCTTAAATAAATCAAAAATTCCCATTTATATCCGTCCTTTCAGAGTTTGCAAACTCTACGGCATTATAATCTTATTTTATAACCGTACTATTATATAACATTTACCGGCTTTTCGCAATAGTTTTTTCAAAAAAAGAACCGGACACCTTAAAAAAAATTGTTAAAATATTGTAAATTCGTTGATTTTTCTATTTAAACCGATCAAGCTTTATGTTATAATATTGCGGCAACAGAAAAAAACATATTATTATTTAAATTATGGAGGTAAAAGAAATATGGCAAAGAAGTATTGCTATCTCTTCTCCGAGGGTAACGCTAACATGCGTGAGATCCTTGGCGGTAAGGGAGCTAACCTCGCAGAGATGACCAACATCGGTCTTCCTGTCCCCCAGGGCTTCACAATTTCCACAGAAGCCTGCACACAGTACTATGAGGACGGCCGTCAGATCAATGACGACATCATGGCTGAAATCATGGAGTACATCGTAAAGATGGAAGGTGTTACCGGCAAAAAGTTCGGTGACCTCGAAAACCCCCTTCTCGTATCGGTTCGTTCGGGCGCACGCGCTTCGATGCCCGGTATGATGGACACCATCCTCAACCTCGGTCTTAACGAAGACGTTGTTGAAGTTATGGCTAAGAAGTCGGGTAACGCAAGATGGGCTTACGACTGCTACAGAAGATTCATTCAGATGTATTCTGACGTAGTTATGGAAGTTGGTAAGAAGTATTTCGAAGAGCTCATCGACAAGATGAAGGAAGAAAAGGGAGTTACTCAGGACGTTGACCTCACAGCTGACGACCTTAAGGAACTCGCAAATCAGTTCAAGGCTGAATATAAGGCAAAGATCGGTACAGACTTTCCTTCCGATCCCAAAGAACAGCTTATTGGCGCTGTTAAGGCAGTATTCCGCAGCTGGGACAACCCCAGAGCTAACGTTTACCGCCGCGACAACGATATCCCCTACAGCTGGGGTACCGCTGTAAACGTACAGGCTATGGCATTCGGTAACATGGGCGACAACTGCGGTACAGGTGTTGCTTTCACACGTGACCCCGCTACAGGCGAAAAGGTTCTCATGGGCGAGTTCCTTACAAACGCTCAGGGTGAAGACGTTGTTGCAGGTGTTCGTACACCTATGCCTATCGCTCAGATGGCTGAAAAGTTCCCCGCAGCATTTGCTGAATTCAAGAAGGTTTGCGAAATTCTCGAAAACCACTATCACGATATGCAGGATATGGAGTTCACAGTTGAAAACGAAAAGCTCTATATGCTCCAGACCAGAAACGGTAAGAGAACTGCTCCCGCAGCTCTCCAGATCGCTGTTGACCTCGTAGCAGAAGGCCACAAGACCAAGGAAGAGGCCGTTCTTATGATCGACCCCAGAAACCTTGACACACTTCTCCACCCGCAGTTCGACACTAAGGCTCTTAAGGCTGCTAACCCTGTTGGTAAGGGTCTCGGCGCATCTCCCGGTGCAGCTTGCGGACAGGTTGTATTCTCTGCTGAAGACGCTGAAGCTTGGAAGAACGCAGGCAAGAAGGTTGTTCTCGTAAGACTTGAAACATCTCCCGAAGATATCACCGGTATGAAGGCTGCTCAGGGTATCCTCACAGTTCGCGGCGGTATGACATCTCACGCAGCAGTTGTTGCTCGTGGTATGGGTAAGTGCTGCGTATCCGGATGCGGTGAAATCGCTATGGACGAAGAAAACAAGAAGTTCACTCTCGCTGGCAAGACATACGTTGAAGGCGACTACATCTCCATCGACGGTTCTACAGGTAACATTTACGACGGTATCATTCCTACCGTTGACGCTGAAATCTCCGGAAACTTCGGCACAATCATGGGTTGGGCTGACGAATTCCGTACACTCAAGGTAAGAACAAATGCTGATACACCCGCAGACGCTAAGAAGGCTCGTGAGCTCGGTGCTGAAGGTATCGGTCTCTGCCGTACGGAGCATATGTTCTTTGAAGCAGAAAGAATCGCTGCATTCCGCGAAATGATCTGCTCCGACACTGCTGAAGAAAGAGAAGTTGCTCTTGCAAAGATCCTTCCCTACCAGCAGTCCGACTTCGAAAAGCTCTACGAAGCTCTCGAAGGCAACCCCGTTTGCATCAGATTCCTCGATCCCCCGCTTCACGAGTTCGTTCCTACAACAGAAGAAGACATCGCTGCTCTTGCGAAGGCTCAGAACAAGTCGGTTGAAGAGATCAAGACAATCATTTCTTCTCTCCACGAATTCAACCCGATGATGGGTCACAGAGGATGCCGTCTTGCAGTAACATATCCTGAAATTGCAAAGATGCAGACATCTGCTGTTATCCGTGCAGCTATCAATGTTAAGAAGGCTCATCCCGACTGGAACGTTAAGCCCGAGATCATGATTCCTCTCGTTGGCGACGTTAAGGAGCTCAAGTACGTTAAGAGCGTTGTTGTTGCTACTGCTGATGCTGAAATCGCAGCTGCAGGCACTGACCTCGAATACGAAGTTGGTACAATGATCGAAATTCCGAGAGCTTGTCTCACAGCTGATGAGATCGCTGCTAACGCAGACTTCTTCTGCTTCGGTACAAACGACCTTACTCAGATGACATACGGCTTCTCCCGTGACGATGCAGGTAAGTTCCTCAACGCTTACTACGACGCAAAGATCTTCGAAAACGATCCCTTTGCTAAGCTCGACCAGACAGGCGTTGGCAAGCTTATGAATATGGCTGTAACCCTCGGACGTCCCGTAAACAACAACCTCCACGTTGGTATTTGCGGCGAACACGGTGGCGACCCCACATCCGTAGAATTCTGCCACTCCATCGGTCTTGACTACGTATCTTGCTCACCTTTCCGTGTGCCGATCGCAAGACTCGCTGCTGCTCAGGCTGCAATCAAAGAAAGCAAGTAATTGCTGACTTTATAAAGCAAAACTATCCGCCCGAAGAAATTCGGGCGGATTTTTCTAATAATTGTATTTTTGGTAATTATATGTTATAATAGGTGCGATACAAAAGAACACCTTGATTAAGTGAAAGATGTTTGTTTAACAGAAAGGAAATAACCAATGATTAGTAAAGAACAAATAGCGCACGATTTGACAATAGTATACCTCAACAATCGGTATGGGATTGATGTAGAAGGTTATATTTCTATATCTGATGGTGATGGACACGGCGATGTCTCTACTGAGAAGTTTCCCGATATTTCCGAAACAAATTATAAAAAAGTCGGCACAGGAGAAAGGGGCTTCTTGGGGATAGAGAAAAAAGTAAAGGTTGAAGATGGATATAAAGCCGATAGCATAATAAATGATATGATAGAAGAGTATTATCAAGTTTTTTCTCGAATACTAAGTCGCCTCGATTAATGTAAAGGCGAAGCGGTATAATTTCCTCTTTTGCAGATAGCACCACAGGCAGCTATTAAGTCTAAGTAATTAGAGTTATAATATTGTGAAAAGGCAAACCGCCCTATAACACAATAGGCAAAGCAAAATAAAATTACGACCTTGTAGAAGAAATTCTATGAGGTCGTTTTTTCACGCTCGAAACCTTGCAAAATAGCGTTGAAATAGAGATTTCAGGGATAATAACACCGAAAAATTGGTATTTTTTGTAGTTCTGACGGAAAGCTTGATAAAATCTCTATTTTCACAACTTTTTCCGAAATGGTAAAGGACTTTGCCTTTTTTGTGATAAAAGGTATTGCCCGAAAACAAACGTGAAAAATTATCCGCCCTAAGAAATTCGGGCGGATTTTTTATTATGATCATCCATTATTTGTAACTACTATATTTCTTACTACGTGAAGGTTATAACTTTCGCCGGTCGATGATGTAATTCCGAGCCAGCCATAACCTGTTTTTTGTACAGCACCCGATATTTTTAAAACACCATCAACATAAGCTTCGCAAACACATCCTTTTACCACGATCTTCAAATGATGCCACTGTTCATCCTCAGACTCAGGAAGTTCACTGTAAGCAAGGTGATTGTCAACACTCTCATTTACGAGTGCAATATGGTTATTCTTACTCGGATCATTACGTTCACTGTTGTAATATGTATCTAACTCAATACCATATCCCTGACACCCGGTGAATCCAATGTCTAATCCAGATTGTTGTTGATATTCTTTATTTGCATAAAATGCTACAACAATACCGTCGGCACCTCCGCCACTACGGTCTGTACTTCCTGTATAATAGTCCATCTCAAAAATAAAATCTTCTGTAATGGGATTATTATACCAAATCGCACCGCATTGCCACTTTATATGGTCTTCTGTTAAAATAATGTGTTCTTGACTTTCGTCATATTGCGCACTCGTCATAGTCCAGTTACTGATATCAGTATCGGGTGTAACCTGATCAGTATAATCGGTTATCACGTTTGAGTCTGCTTTAATATATTCTTTTACAGCTTCATACATTAAAGGCTCGTTAGCAATCTCGTTATGTAAAAGACCTTTTTTGCTTGAAAGTATCAAGGTTGCATTCATTATATTTTGATATTCATCAATCTTACCGTCCAAACCAAATCTTACCGCAAATTGGCTCATATAATCAACTACATTATCTCCATCAACGATGCTAAGATCAAGCGTCGAACCCTCTCCATACACGGAAATAGATTTGGTTTCCAAAGCCTCGTTTATATCATTTTGAAATTTTTGTTTGGTTTGATGCGATCCTTTAACATGCTTAAATATATCGAAGCTAAAAGAAAACGCCCCTCCGTTTTCCAGAAGTTTTTCTAATTCACCCGTCAAATCATCTCCACTATCTGTATCATATCCGCCAATGGCATAATACTTTACATTAGTGTTATTATTTCCTTGTAATGGTCTTGATTGATGAAGGTACGCATATCCCTCTTCAGTGTCTTCTCGTACAAACTCGAACTCTTTATTTCCTCCGAACAACCAACTATTATCACGCAAGTCAACATCACAAGGTACAAACCGACCCAAATATGTTAAATCAGACCCATAATGTGGCGTACAAATAGTAATCAGTTTTTCTACATATTGATCATTAATATTTTCAATATAATATCTGGACACTAAGCCACCCATGCTATGACCGATCAATATAAATTTTACTCGTCCGTTTTTCTGATCTTCTTTTGTTGCAAAAAGAGCACTCGGATCTACAAAATTTAACGTACTTTCCTCACCCTTCGACCCTGCATCAACCAAATTTTTTACATACTGCGAAAAACGCTTAGCATTCATTTCGACCATATCTTCATTTGGATAATTAAATGCAAACAGATTTTTGTTTTGCTCATAGCCAAGATAATCTACAAGATATTGTCCTAAACGTCCATCTTCTACCGATATTATCTCGTGATTATCCGGGCTTGTATAAAGTTCCTCATAATCCGTTCCGTAATAATCATTATCGCCTTCTTCGATACCTGTACGGACGCCAAAAAACACCGCCGTATTACTAACGCGGCCATGAAGAAGAATAATCGGAATTTTGTACGGATCATTCGGATTAAGATCAACATCGTCGCTATATCCATCATTGTCCGAATCATTTGTTGATTCAACAAAATCCAGAATTTCGTTTAACAATCCAGCGCACGATGACATAGAAAAAAGTATAACAACGATTAATAAAATAGCTAATATTTTTTTCATTTTACAAAGTCCTTTCAATAAACATATGTGAATTTGTTTTCATAAATGCTATTTTTTATTGTAGCACATACTCTATGAATTTACAATACTTATATCATAAACACTCCGTGCTTTTAATGTTTGTATTGACAAAAAAATACATCTATGATATAATTACCACATATTGCGTTTAGGCAACAATTTTGATGCAAATTGTGTCAAAGTAACTCGTTTTATTAACTTTGTAGAAAAATTTACAAAATATATTATATAACCAAAGGTGACAAAATGTACAAGTACGAAACACATTTACACACATCTCCCGTCAGCCGCTGTGCGAGAGTCGGAGTAAGAGAAACTCTGGAATTCTACAAATCGATCGGATATGACGGAGTTTTTATCACAAATCACTTTCTTGACGGAAACATCAACATTGACGACCACTCTATACCTTACGAAGAGAAAATAAATTTTTATTTTTCAGACTATGAAGCCGGTTTGGAACTTGCCAAAGAGATCGGTATAAAGGTTTTTCCCGGCGTTGAGCTTTCTTACGGCGGCACCGATTTTTTGGTGTACGGTCTTGATAAGGAGTGGTATCTTAACAATCCGCAGATTATGGAAATGAAAAAGACCGACGAGCTCACTCTTATGATGGAGTGCGGTGCGCTTATAATTCAGGCTCATCCTTACCGCGAAGCATCTTACATCGACCATATCCGTCTTTTTCCGAGACACGTCCACGGCATTGAAATAATAAATGCAAACAGAAAAGAAGAAGAAAACGCTATTGCAGAAATATACGCAAAGCATTACGGTCTTCTGACGTTCGCAGGCTCCGACAATCACGCGGGTGCTGGTCAAAAGAAGCTTGCAGGCGTATGCACATCCGAGCCTATTTGCAGCGTTGAAGATTTCATAAACAAGGTAAAAAGCGGAGAGACCGAAATTTTCACTCTCGCTAACGAATAATACGTTATTTTATCATATAAAAAATCCGTCCGAATATTTCGGACGGATTTTTTGTATACATATTGTGTTATTTCATCCCCTATATAATCAAAAAAAAGTTCACAATCTCTTTACTTTTGTCGAATAATATGCTATAATCACAGAAAACAGTTTTAGGAGGACTAAAATGCTTGATTTTTTCAGATACTTCTTTGGGCAGGGCGAAAGTGTAGAATTCACCAACTTCACGTTCATACATTTTTTGCCTATCATTGTTACCATTGCAATAATATTTTTAATTTATTTTTTCCGAAAGGAAATTAAAAATTCCAAAAATGAAGCGATACTGCGTTATATTCTCGCTTTCATACTTATCGTCAGTGAAATGTCGTATTATTGGCGTCTTATCGCGATTCCTTCGCTGGGACCCAACCCCGTTGACCATCTTCCCATCACCGTATGCGGTTGGGTAGCAATATTCGGAAGCTATATGGTTATCGGAAAATCGCAGACATTATTTGATCTTTGCTATTTTTGGGCGTTTGCAGGCTCAATTTTTGCCCTTATCACCCCGACTGTAATTACATACACCGGTCCTACAAGATTCCGCTTCTATCAGTTCTGGGCAGAGCATCTTGTAAGCTATATCGCTATTTTCTATATGATCTTCATACATAAAATGCGTCCTTACAAGAGATCGTTTGTGAAAGCATATATCGGACTGTGTGTTCTTGCAGGAATTGCTTATTTCGCAAACGATCTTATCGGTCCGGGCGCAAACTATCTGTTTATGGCAAAGCCCGAATCAACTCCATCTATTTTGGACATCTTACCTCCCAATTTTGCACTCCGTCTTTTGATTATGGCAGCAGCAGTTTCCATTCTCTTTATACTTGCCTATCTGCCGTGGTACATAAATGACAAAAAGAAAGCAAAAAAACAATAAAGGAATTTTCTATATGAACTATATAACATCCGAATGGAACGGTTTTAAAAGGCTTGATTTCACATTCAACGGGAGAAATGCCATTTTGGTCTGCCCAAAAGAAGCAACTCCCGAGAAGAAATGGCTTTATAAAATAGAATATTTCGACGCTTTCCCTGTCTTTGAAACAGAGATGCTTAAAAGAGGTTACTTCGTGGCAGGACTGTCAAACAAAAGCCGTCTATCCCCCGAAGAGGACACAGATATGCGCCCTCTGTTTTGTCAGTTTCTGAAAAAAGAATTTTCTCTGAATGACAAATGCTTACCCGTTGGTATGAGCTGCGGCGGTATGCAAGCCGTATATTTCGCAGCCAAATATCCCGAATACGTAGCTGCTCTTTACCTTGATGCCCCTGTGCTCAATCTGCTCAGTTGGCCTCTCGGACTCGGAGAGTGCAAATTTCCGTCCGTTGCCGAATTCGAAAAAGATATCGGTATTTCGGTGTCAAATATGCTGAATTACAGAAATCATCCGATCGACCAAAAAGAAGCACTTTTAAAATCAAATATTCCGATATTTTTGGTCTGCGGTGATAGCGACCGTGTCGTTCCTTACAGCGAAAACGGAAAAATTCTCTCCGATTATTTCAAAAAAAACAACGGTAACCTGACTGAAATATTAAAGCACGACTGTGACCACCACCCACACGGTCTTGCCGACCCGACTCCCCTTATCGAATTTACCGAAAAATACTATTAAAAACACACAGGACTCTATGAAAATTATTATTCCACAAATAATAGGACTTCTTGCCGTAACTACCTTTCTTCTCAGTTATCAACAGAAAAAGAGAAAAAATATAATACTTTTCAACGTAATTTCAAGATGTCTGTATATTTTACAATACGTCTTATTAGGTGCTTTTGCAGGTGCTATTCTTGATATTTTGGGTGCCGTTTCTTCTGTTATTGCAGGAAAAAAGCACACCGAGTTTATAAAAAAACACACAGTATTGGTTTTGATGCTGATAAACGTCTGCATAGTTATCATCGGCAGTGCGATTGCTATTATAAATCAAAGCTGGATAGATTTATTCTCTATCGCGGGAGTCCTGCTTCACACGAGTGCATTTTGGATCAGCCGTGAAAAAACAATACGCCTCGTATCTCTTCTGGGCTCACCGTTTTGGTTTATATACAATTTTTTGAGTCAGGCCTATGGCTCTGCCATCGGCGACATACTTACTATGTGTTCTATTATTATTGCTATGATACGCTATAAAAACGCGGAAAAGTCATCGAAAGAAGGCTAAACCTGCACTTTTATACATTTCGGACAGGCAACTATCAAGGTCATAGAGTTTCTTACGAGCAAAGTCATTTAATTAAAAATTTCAATAGCTTTGGATACTGCCAAAGCTATTTTACGGAGATCATATGAAGAAAAAAGTGTTTTACACCGAGCTTGCCTACGCGCTTGCTCTCATTATTATGGCGTTTGCCGCCGCCTTCACCGAAAAAGCTGATTTCGGTATGTCAATGGTCGTTGCACCTGCGTACATAATACATCTTAAAGTGTCCGAAATTTTGCCTTGGTTCACCTTTGGCGTTGCAGAATACTGCTTTCAAGGACTTCTCGTTCTCATAACCATACTCGTTATGCGAAGATTCAAGGCCTCATATCTATTTTCATTCGTCACGGCTGTTCTCTACGGAACTCTTCTCGACGGTGCTATGTATATTATTTCCGGACTTCCCGATGACACGTTTATAATACGCGTTCTTTGGTACGTTTTGGGAACGGTCTTTTGCTCGCTTGCCGTTTCGCTCTTTTTCCACACGTACATTTCGCCCGAAGCGTACGAGCTTATCGTCAAGGAATTATCTGCAAAGCTCGGATGCGACATAAACAAGGTCAAGACCGCTTACGACTGCTTCAGCACGGTTCTCGGCATTCTGCTTTCCTTTGCCTTCTTCGGATTTGGCGTTTTCGAAGGCGTAAAGCTCGGTACTATTCTCTGCGCTGTCATAAACGGTTTTCTGATAAGCCGTTTTACGAGGGTTTTAGAGCACTTCTTTGACTTCAAAAACAAATTCAAGATCGAAAAATATTTCAGATAAAAAGTCAAGCTCTCACTTACGCGCGAAGTGAGAGCTTTTGTTTTATCATTTGATATTAACAAGCTTGAGAACTTTAGTGAAACTTATTATTTCGCATCCCCAAAGAGCCTTTCTTCAACCTCTGCGCATATCGCGTGATACACCGGGAGATGATATTCCTGTACTTTATAAGTTTCTTTTGCGGGGACTTTTATCACGACCTCGCATATTTCCGCAAGCTTTCCGCCCGACTCTCCCGTAAGTGCTACCGTCTTAAGTCCGAGTGCACGCGCGCAGGAAGCCGCTAAAACCACGTTTTTCGAGTTGCCAGACGTAGATATTCCCCAAAAGACATCGTTTTTCTTATGCATAGCGAAAACGAGCTGTGCATACACCGCATCGGAATCTACGTCGTTTGCGTAAGCACTGAGAAGTGCGCTCTGCTCTGTCAGCGATATCGCACACACACCTCTCTGAAGCTTTTCGGCGTATTCTGCTATTTCTTTTTCAGAGGTCAGCTTTTCAAGCTCGCTTTGACTCGGTGTGCGCTTTAAAAGAAAGCCCTTCAAAAGCTCGCCTGCTATATGCGACGTATCGGCGGCACTTCCTCCGTTTCCGCACATAAGAAGCTTTCCGCCGTTATGATACATTCGGGTTATGGCATCAACAGCATCAAATATTTCATTTTCACAGCATCCAAGCTCGCTGTAACGCGCTGTAAGATTTTCTATATAATTCATAATTTCAGTTCCTTTCAGTTCATCATAGCGACCGCAACTGCGGCATAATCTCCGATTTCATCGCCAAGCGCCGCAGGAAGGACTCTGCACACAGATGAAGCAACGGCAAGTGCTTCTTTTTCTATAACCTTTTCCATCTCTTCACGGAAAAGCTCTTCACTTCTTGCAAAAACGCTTCCTATGACGATAACCTCGGGATTCAGCAGGTCGATAAGAAGCGAGAGGCACATACCGAGCTTTCTTGCCGAAAGACGGTAAACCTCGACAGCCGTTTCGTCACCTGCGAAAGCCGCCTCCGAGATCGATTTTGCGGTAATATTTTCAAGCTCGGCGGTGGTCTTGCAATATCCGACCGATTCTCCGCGCTGAAGTTTTTCGAGTGCAAAGGCTTGTCCAAGCTGTTTTATACCGTTGCCGCTACAAAAGCCTTCGAATGAGCCGAGCTTACCATAACCGACAGGTCCGTAATCCGAGCATCTGACGTGACCTATCTCACCTGCGTTTCCGTTTGTACCCGAGTAAAGCCGACCGCCTAAAATTATTCCTGCGCCAAATCCCGTGCCAAACGTGAGAAAGATCATATTTTGACTTCCCTTACCTGCACCGAAACGCCATTCCGCGACCGCGCAGGCGTTTGCATCGTTGCAAAGACGGGATTTCACTCCGAAATGCTCCTCAAGAATGTCGGTTATATGAACGTCATCCCAGCCGGGCAAATTAGGCGGCGACTGTATTATGCCGTTTTTCTCGTCAAGCGGTCCGCCGCAGCTTATGCCTATGGCACGAAGCTCTTCACCGCACTCGCATATTTTTTCCGTTTCTTTTATTATTCTGTTTATCGTTTCATCTCTGCCGAGAGTGTCGAATTTTACCTTTTTGATCTTATTTCCGTTATCGTCAGCCATTATGACCGCACATTTCGTTCCTCCGATATCTACGCCTATATACAAAACATCGCCTCCCGAAATAATTTTCTTGTTTTTTATATTATAGCACGTGTTTAATATTTTTTCAACAAATACGAAGCAGTATGTTTATGTTCTTTTTTTATTAATTGATGATTTTTCTTCTTTAAGTCAAAAATTCCGTAATCCTTAAAAGACTACGGAATTTTTTATATTCAGTTATGATAAAGCTTCTTTGTCTGATACTGAGGAGTACACGTAACTGTAACACCGAGCTTATGAAAAACGCCTTCATCGACTTTAGAAAGTATCACGGTCGAATGTGCCTCGCTTCCTTTAAGCATATCAAGTGCCTTAAGTGCTTTATGAGCCTTTTCATCTGTTGCCGCACATATTGCAAGTGCGATAAGCACCTCGTCGGTATGAAGTCTTGGGTTATGATTACCCATATGGTTGACTTTAAGCTCCTGTATCGGTTCTATTACCGTAGGCGAAATAAGATGCACCTCATCGTCAATATCCGCAAGAGTCTTAAGTGCATTCAGAAGTGCCGCAGAGGATGCACCGAGCAGGCTCGACGTTTTACCCGTAACTATTCTTCCGTCGGGAAGCTCAATAGCAACCGCGGGATTATGTGTCTTTCGGGAAACGTCTGTAGATGCGCAGTAAACAGCTCTCGTTTCAAGAGAAATATCGAGAGAACTCATAAGAAGCTCAAGCTTTGATATTTCGGTAGCAGAGGAATTTCCCTGCTTCTGTGCACAGCACGCATTCAGATATCTGCGTATAATTTCTGCCTTAGACGCATTACATACGGCGTCGTTATCGACAATGGCGTTTCCAACCATATTAACACCCATATCCGTCGGACTCTTATACGGACATTTACCGAAAATCTTATTGAACATCGCCTCAAGCACCGGGAAGATTTCAATATCTCTGTTATAATTAACGGTAGTCTTTCCGTATGCTTCAAGGTGGAAGGGATCTATCATATTGACATCGTTAAGGTCAGCCGTTGCCGCTTCATACGCAAGGTTCACTGGATGCTTCAGCGGGAGATTCCATATAGGGAATGTCTCGAATTTTGCATAACCTGAGCGAATACCGCGTTTATTATCGTGATAAAGCTGTGAAAGGCAGGTTGCCATCTTTCCGCTTCCCGGACCGGGTGCAGTCAGAATAACAAGCGAGCGCGACGTTTCTATATAATCGTTTTTTCCAAAGCCTTCGTCACTGACGATAAGCGGAATATTCGACGGATAATCGGGTATGCGGTAATGCTTATACACCTTAAGCCCGAGATCTGTAAGTCTTTTTTCAAAAGCATCAGCCGCGCGCTGTGATTCATACTGCGTAATTACAACGCTTCCGACGTAAAGTCCTATTCCTCTGAAAGCATCCACAAGGCGAAGAAGATCGAGATCATAGGTAATTCCGAGGTCGCCGCGCTTTTTATTTTTGGCAATATCGTCAGCACTTATAACGATAACGATTTCAGCCTGATCCTTAAGTTCAAGAAGCATTTTCACCTTACTGTCAGGCTCAAAGCCGGGAAGCACTCTTGATGCGTGATAGTCGTCGAAGAGCTTTCCGCCAAACTCAAGGTAAAGCTTTCCGCCGAAATAATCAATTCTTTCTTTGATCTTTTCGGACTGAAGCTCTATATATTTTTCGTTGTCAAATCCTTTTTGAAACATAATTATGATCATACCTTTCTTTAGGTTCTGGAGTTTTGTGCGTTTTGACTTGGCAAATTCGCATCCTCGATGCGAAAGCCACAAAACTTCAGTCTGAAAAACGACCCATTTTTCAGACTTACCTCATTACTTTGATATAAAATACAATCAAATTCAATAACTTATTAATTATACCATATACATACTGCAAAAATCAACAATTTACGATTTTTTTCAATTGACGATTTGAACAAAAATTGAGGGTCATTTTTATTGATAGTTACTCTGAAAGCGATTTATACTTACCCGGAGTCATTCCGACACTCTTCTTGAACACCCTCATAAATACCGAATAATCGCCAAACCCGCAAAGCATAGCGGTTTCAGTAACACTTTTACCCGATGCAAGCAGTTTTTTTGCTTCGCTTATTCTTTTTGACATAATATATTTAGCAACCGTAGTACCGCAGTATTTAGAGAAAAGTCTGCAGAGCTGATTTACCGAAAGATATGCGCTCTTTGCAACACTTTCAAGATTAAGCGGCTGTGAATAATTCGCGTTTATATAATCTATAGCAGCGCGAACCGCTGTGTTTGACGAGGAAATTACAGAAGCTTCATCAGACGTCATAAAAATTCGGTTAAGCTCAACGAGTAGCTCTGTCATTATCTGTCTTTTCAGAATATCGTCGCCATATCCAAAATCAACGCTTAGCATATCTATCTTCTTCTTGAAATTCTCAGCCATTTCCTTTGTAAGCTGTCTTCTGTGATCAAATCCATACTCGTGAGGATAGAAGCATTTACCTAGATCTGTACAGTTACTCGAAACCCCGTATATAAATTCCGGACTTATCTGAAGAACGTACCGTCTGAATTTCGTATCGTCAAGATAGGTTATCTTATGACCTTCATACTGATTTATAACAAAAATATCGTTATCCGAAACCTCATAAAGCTGACTGCCTATAAGGAAGTTTTTTCCGCCGGACAGGCAGAAAAATATCTCACAGCAGTTGTGCATATGTATATTCGGATCCGGATTTGACGATTCCGAATAATATCCCGCGAAGCTATTATTTTCGCTTGCGTGCGCTATAGCAAGTGAACAGCTTTCGAACATACATTTCATTATTTCACGCTCCCTTCGTCTCTTCCCTTTCAAGTATAACACACAACGGTGAGAATTGCAATATTTTAGTTGATTTTTGCTATGTTATTTGCAAAAATTGTATGATATACTATAAATACAGTATGGATACTGCTGTCAAACGGCAATTTACTAACATAAAAATCATAAAAAGGAGGTTATCCTATGCTGACACTTAAAATATTTGACACGGCAGGTAAGGTACTTTTTGAAAAAAAAGGTATGAATATCGACACCTGCTACAGCGGTCTGCTTGAAGCGGGTTACAAAATTCGTGTAAGCCTTGACAGTTGCGAATTTATTTCAGTAAAGCTTGATCCAACGCTTGCAGAAAGTATCGTATGGGTGCCCAACAAAAGCTTCGACTTCATAGTCCCCGACGCAGCTCAAAGACGAGCTTGCTATGCGCCCGGTGCTTTTGCGGGAGAAGAACATCCTATCACAGTACGCGAACCCGAAGACGATGAGATCTACGCTTACCGTCAGATATCGCTCAATTCACACGACAGACACGGTCCTATGCGCTTTTATCCGCACGCATATGCAAACTTCGTCACACGCGAAGAGCCCTGCTTCTACGAGCGTAACGCTATTGACGGCGTTATAAACAATCAGGGACACGGCTCATATCCTTATCACTCTTGGGCGGGCGGAGCAAGAAACGATCTCGAGTGGACTCTCGATTTCGGACGCGACGTAGAGATAGACAAGCTTGTATTCTTCCTGCGTGCAGATTTTGCGCACGATCCCAAGACAGGCATTCCGCACGACTCATACTGGAAATCTATTGACATAGAGTTTTCCGACGGTGAGATAATAAAGGGCGAATTCAAAATGGACGGAAGCGATCTCAACCCCGAAAACTCAAACGGTATTGCTATCCGATTCGAGAAAAAAGTAACAAGAACTATTCATTTATTCAATTTTACACAGGTGACCGAGATACTCTCTTTTGCCGCACTTTCGCAGCTTCAGGTATTCGGCACGTATATTAAGGAGGATTTAAGTAAAATGGAAGTAAGACAGGCATCTAACGCAAAAGACGTTAAGCACTACACAACAGAAAGACTTCGCGAGGAATTCCACATCGCAAATCTCTTCACAAAAGACAATATCAGAATGGTTTACAGCCACATCGACCGCATCATCACAGCAGGACTTATGCCTGTTCGTCAGGTTCTTAAGCTTGAAGCAGGCAAAGAACTCGCTGCACAGTATTTCCTCGAAAGAAGAGAAATGGGCTGTATAAACATCGGCGGCAAGGGTATCATCTCGGTTGACGGAACAGAATATGAAATGAATCCCCGTGACGGTATTTACATCGGTATGGGCAACAAGGACATCACTTTCAGAAGCTGTGACGAAAACGAGCCTGCTAAATTCTACGTAAGCTCCTGCCCTGCTCACACAACCTACCCCACAGTTCACATCGACATTACAAAGGCTAACAAGCGTCCCCTCGGTACTGTTGAGGAATGCAACAAGAGAGTTATCAATCAGTACATTCATCCCGCAGTTCTCAAGACCTGCCAGCTTTCTATGGGTCTTACACAGCTTGACGTAGGATCAAACTGGAACACTATGCCTTGCCATACTCACGACAGACGTATGGAAGTATATCTCTACCTTGATATGGGCGAAAACGACGTAGTATTCCATATGATGGGCGAGCCGAGCGAAACAAGACACATCATTATGCACAACGAAGAAGCAGTTATTTCACCCTCTTGGTCTATCCACTCGGGTGTTGGTACAAGAAACTACTCGTTTATCTGGGCTATGTGCGGCGAAAATCAGGATTTCGACGATATGGACCACATCGAAACAAAGGATCTTCTTTAATTTGAGAGATTTTTTAGAATCACTCTAAGATCATATCATTTGAAAGGAATTTAGTAAAATGGCAAATATGTTTTCACTTGAAGGTAAAATTGCTCTTGTTACGGGTGCTTCTTATGGTATCGGCTTTGCAATTGCAAAAGCGCTCTCCGAAGCAGGCGCAAAGATAGTTTTCAACGACTTAAAGCAGGAATTCGTTGACAAAGGACTTGCTTCTTATAAGGAAGCAGGCATTGACGCAACAGGCTTTGTATGCGACGTTACCGACGAAAATGCTGTAAATGCAATGGTTAAAAAGATAGAAGAAGAGATCGGAATCATCGACATTCTCGTAAACAATGCGGGAATTATCAAGAGAATTCCTATGACCGAAATGACCGCTGATGAATTCCGTCAGGTTATCGACGTTGACCTTAACGCACCCTTCATTTGCGCGAAGGCGGTTCTTCCCTCTATGATAAAGAAGGGACACGGAAAGATCATCAACATCTGCTCTATGATGAGCGAGCTCGGACGTGAAACGGTTTCCGCTTATGCTGCCGCAAAGGGCGGACTCAAGATGCTTACGAAGAACATCGCATCCGAATACGGCGAATTCAACATTCAGTGCAACGGTATCGGACCGGGTTACATCGCAACTCCTCAGACCGCACCCCTGCGCGAAACACAGCCCGACGGAAGCCGTCATCCCTTTGACAGCTTTATCATCGCCAAAACTCCCGCGGCTCGTTGGGGTGACCCCGATGACCTCGCAGGTCCCGCAGTATTCCTCGCATCCGATGCTTCCAACTTTGTAAACGGACACATTCTTTACGTTGACGGCGGTATCCTTGCATATATCGGAAAACAGCCCAAGTAATTTTTAGTCAAAAAAGCTGAAAAGCCATTTTGACGGAGGTAATTATTATGTTTTACGAAAAATATATTTCAGAAAACAAGACATTTATAGACGAAACCTGGGAAAAGCTTGACGAAAAGCTTTCCCGCACGGCAGTAAAGAGCCGCGACAAAATCCCATATTCCACTCAAAATGGCGTTCACGACGACAAATCGTCCGACAAAGATATTTTTTGGTGGACAAACGGCTTTTGGGGCGGTCTTATGTGGATAATGTACGCCGCCACAGGCAACGAAGAGTACAAAAAGACTGCAATTCGTTCGGAAGAGCTTATGGATAAGGCTTTTTCCGACGTTCAGAAGCTTCACCACGACGTCGGATTTATGTGGCACATCCTTTCGGGTGCAAATTACCGTCTTACGGGTGACACGGCTTCGCGCAACAGAAACCTTATTGCCGCTATGACTCTCGCCTCGAGATTCAAGGAAAACGGCGGTTACATCCGCGCGTGGAACGGAAAATGGTTCGGACTTGACAATGACGGTTGGACAATAATCGACTGTATGATGAACATTCCCCTTCTCTACTGGGCATCAAAAGAGCTCGGTGACGACCGTTTTGCTCAGATCGCGGTCTCGCACGCCGATATGTCGATACGGGATCACGTACGCGAAGACGGATCAATGAATCACATCGTAGTTCACCACACCGTTACGGGAGAAATGCTCGAAACGCTCGGCGGTCAGGGTTACGCTGTCGGATCAACTTGGTCGCGCGGCGAAGCGTGGGGACTTTACGGATTCATTCTCTCTTATATGCACACAGGCGAAATTCGTTACCTCAACATAGCGAAAAGGATCGCGAACTATTTCATTACTAACGTAGCCGACACGGACTGGCTTCCCCTCGTAGACTTCCGTGCACCCGAAGAGCCTGTCCTTTACGATTCGACTGCAGGTGCTATCGCCGCCTGCGGACTTATCGAAATTGCTCGAAATCTACCCGATTTCGAACAGAGACCGTACATCACAGCCGCGCTGAAGATACTTCGTGCTATGGAAGAAAAGTTCTGCAATTGGGAAGAAAACGAGGATTCCATACTCCAGATGGGCACGGAAATGTACACGCGAGGAATTCACAAGCCTATAATTTACGGCGACTATTTCTTCGCAGAAGCTATTGCCAAGCTCAAAGGCTTTGACTTCAACCCTTGGCTCAAATAAAGTTCAAATAAAATTCAAGGAGATAAAACTATGTTTTACGAAGAATATATTGCAAAAAATCAGGCTTGGATAGATGAAATCGTAGCAAAGCTTGACAAAAAGCTCTCGCGCGTAGCGGTAGAGAGCCGCGAAAAGCTCCCCTACACTACCGATGCAAACGGAAAGCACGACACCTGTCTTGATCCCGCAACCGGCAAGAACGTTACCTGGTGGACAAACGGCTTCTGGGGCGGTCTTATGTGGCTTATGTACGAAAAGACGGGCAACGAAGATTACAGAAAGACAGCTGAGCGCTCCGAAGAGCTTCTCGACGGCTATCTTATGAACTTTGCAAGTCTTGACCACGACTCCGGTTTTATGGAACACATCCTTGCAGGCGCAAATTACCGTCTTACCGGAAACGAAAAGTCCAAGAACAGAAATCTCTATGCCGCTGCTGCTCTCGCATCAAGATACAATCTCACCGCAAACTTTATCCGCGCGTGGAACTGGAAAGCCGAGCTTTCTATCATTGATACGATGATGAATCTTCCTCAGCTTTACTGGGCATCAAATATCATCGGCGACACACGCTTCAAAAAGATCGCTATGGCTCACGCCGATATGGCGATAAAGGAACACATCCGTCCCGACGGAAGCGTTGTTCACATCTGCTCGCACGACATTGAAGACGGTCACGTTGTTGAAACTCTTCAGGGACAGGGCTATGCTGTAGGCTCCACCTGGTCGCGCGGCGCATCTTGGGCTCTTTACGGATTCATCCTCTCTTATCTTCACACACAGAAGGAAGATTATCTCGATGCTTCCAAAAAAGTAGCACACTATTTCATTTCGGGCTGTGCAACAAACGGTTGGCTTCCTCCCGTTGACTTCCGCGCTCCCGAAGAACCTGTTTGCTACGACTCCACAGCCGGTGCTATCGCCGCTTGCGGACTTATCGAGCTTGCAAAGGTTCTCCCCGAGGTTGAAAAGCCTATGTACCTCAAGGCTGCTGTAAACATTCTCAAAGCTATGGAAGAAAAGTTCTGTAACTGGGAAGAATCTACCGACTACATTCTCGGTATGGGCACCGAGGCTTACGGCAGAAAGGTACACATCCCGATCATTTACGGCGACTACTTCTTCACCGAAGCTATTCTTAAGCTCACAGGCAGCCGGTTTAATCCCTGGTAAAACCGATGCCCTTTGGGCATCGCTTAGCAGAATATAGGCACACAAGTGTGTCTATATTCTGCGCCCTTCGAATCTTCTTTTACAAAAACCGATGCCCTTTGGGCATCGCTTAGCAGAATATAGGCACACAAGTGTGTCTATATTCTGCGCCCTTCGAATCTTCTTTTACAAAAACCGATGCCCTTTGGGCATCGCTTGGCAGAATATAGGCACACAAAAAGGAAATTGAATTTTATGAAAAAAACAAACTCTTTCATTAGAATTTTATCTCTGATACTGA
This sequence comes from Oscillospiraceae bacterium, assembly GCA_015064255.1. Classification (GTDB taxonomy): domain Bacteria; phylum Bacillota; class Clostridia; order Oscillospirales; family CAG-272; genus SIG672. The sequence goes on along the minus strand of SVSP01000001.1, from coordinate 111,777 downwards.
TTTTTTCTCTTATTACTACTATGCTGTTCGCTTGTAACAAAAACAAAGAGGAAACAAACAAACCTGAAGATGAAAATGAAGAAGGATATCTGAGCATAAGCAAGTACACCTTGATTCGCCTTGATTCATCTGACCAAAAAGTCACAAATGCAACCCAAAACCTGAAAACAGCTATTAAGTCAAGTCTTGGAATTGATATTCCCGTCAAAACGGATTGGTACAATCCTACCGAAACACTTGATGAAAACGCTAAAGAGATTCTTATCGACCAAACAAACCGAAAGGAATCTGCCGACGCACTTGCGAAGCTCGACAGCTCCGAAGGAGATTCTTACATAATAGAGATAACCGACAACAAGATCGTTATTCTCGGAAAATCGGCAACGTCTACTGTACGCGCCATACAGTATTTCACCCAAAATTACGTACTTACGTCTGACAAAGCAGGAAAGATAAATATGTCCGAAGGAAAAACTGTTACCAACCCTTATACCGCAATTAAAAATATCACTGTGGGCACAAAGCTTGACATAGATGTTGAGGTACTCTCTACGGCATTCACCGTTCCTGCAAAAGGTGCTATGAAGATTCTCGGTATCACTTGTCTACCTCAAAGAGCTCACTATCCCTCGGTTGTTGAGCTCAGACATCAGGAAAACAAGGAAAACAACGGCAAGCTTATAGCCATCTTCTGTCTTGGAACAACGGGTGGACCGAACACACAGTCTTGTGTAATGGAAAGCACCGACGACGGTGAAAATTGGAAGATAATTGCACGTCCGCTCGAAACTATCGATCCGTCTATCAAGGGTATCTCTATGGCAAACCTGTTTGAGCTTCCCGTACAGATAGGTGATATGCCCGCAGGAACTCTCCTGTATTCGGGAAATTCCGTTGATTACAACCGCAAATCTCACATAGCAATATGGAGAAGCTTTGACTGCGGATATACTTGGGAAGAATATTCCATTGTTGCCACAGGCGGAGGAACGCTTGAAGGCGTTTGGGAACCATTTATGTTCTATGAAGAATCCGACGGATATCTTTACTGCTTCTATACAGACGATTCTGACCCGAAATTTGACCAGAAGTTAGTTTACAAGCGTTCAAATGACGGAAAAAATTGGAGCGAATCTGTTGATGTAGTTGCTTTTGATACTTGGTCGGCACGTCCCGGAATGCCTGTTGTAACAAAAATGGGCAACGGTGAATATTTCCTTATCTATGAACGTGCAGGTAAGAATGAATCCGGAAATTACTACGGCGGATTTATACACTACAAGACGACCAAGGACATCACCTCTTGGAATCCCTCCGATCCCGGAACACAGATCATAACGTCAAGCGGATATACTGCAACACACGCGCCATCCTGCGTATGGACGCCTGCCGGCGGTGAATGCGGAACTCTTTTCGCAACGGGAAGAACCGAGAGAAACGGTGATGGCACGCACAGAATATTTGTAAGCCTTGACTACGGAAAAACTTGGGAAGCTATGGAAAATCCTCTTACGTACGATCTTGGAAACGATGTTCTCAATACCAACAGAATGGGATACCGTCCCTGCTTTATTGTAGGTTCCGACACTTCTGTTATCTACTATATGAACACGACAGATGTTCCCGAAACGGGAAGACAGCGTATTCAGTTTGCGAAGCTCAAAATATTTGAACAGTAATAACAAAAAATGAAGAGTTTTCACTCTTCATTTTTTTATTTTAATTTAGCATTCAGATGTTTTTCCGTGATTTTTATAAGTGTCACCACCGTTATCCATATCACAAGATAGACAACGGCAAATATTGCTGTAAACACCATAATCACTCTAAGATCAAATTCCAGCCAATCGTTAAAGAGATAGCAGAACACATATGCAAAATAAAGTGTAATGAAGTGGAAGAAAACCGATTTTACTATCGACCACTCTTCTATCTGGTTAAAAACGCTTGCTCCTGCATGCATAAAAGCAAGAATATAGGTGGAAATTATGGCAAAAACCATTTCCTTACCGCTTACAATAAAATCATCTGCGAAAAGCGAAATTATAAAATATATTATTCCTGTAATTATCGGTCCGAATCCACCGAAAACAAATCCTCTATGAAAAAAGCTCTTCAAATATTTATTCATTTTCTGAGTCCCATCCTTTCCTTAACAAATTTCAGTTGTCTTCTTGAAACGTAATCTCTATATCCGTTTTTAAAGCTGACCATAAGTGTTCCGGTTAACGAGGCATCAAATTTAGATATTTTTCTTATATTGGCTATGCAGGACTGATTTATCTTGACAAAATCCTTATCAAGTAATTCTTCGAGCAGATAAAGCCTTTGTTTTATCTGATATTTTTCCTTTTCGCAGACAGCGTAAACCTTATTATCCTCAACCGTGAAACAGAAAACGTCCGACGGAGAAAGCTTTACGGCATTTTTATCCTTATATCCGAAAATCTCTAACGATTTTCCCATAACAAGCTCTTCTATCTCACAGGACAGGCTGTTTTTCTCGTGAACGTATATGACCACCTCTTCTTCCCTGTCTTTATCAATTACAGTTCGACATTTCATATCAACAATCCTTTCGCAAAGACTTTCAAATACTTGACAAATATTTTTTTATGTGCTAAACTTATTAAAGCCAAGTACCGCACAAAATGGAGGGTATAAACTATGGATTACAACATTGACCGCTTACCGATACGCAGACTTGAAAAATCTGACAGACAGCTTGTTATAGAATTTTTCGATCAGATGGGCGAAGAAAGCGCATCTTTCTTCAACAGAACACGCGGAAGCGGAAACGAAAAAAGAACACTTGACTATCTTGACGACAAGAAACCCGACCACATATTCTGGGCTGCAGTTGACGAAACCGAAGACGGTCCCAAAATGGCAGGTTACGTTTTCATTTGGGACAAGGATTCCAAGGTTCCGTGGCTCGGAATAGCCGTTGCGGAGGCTTGGAAGGGTCGCCATCTCGGCAGACGTCTTATTGCCACCGTACGCGAGTACTGCGAAAGCATCGGATGCGGCGGTATTCTGCTCACGACAGCGCAGAACAATTTCAGAGGACAGGGACTTTACGAGCGCTGCGGATTCGAACGACTCGGCGTTGATCCGCACGGAGAATACCTCTATCTTCTTCGTTTTCCGAACAAGTAAAGCTTTATTTTAGAGTTACCTATTATTTTAACAGGTAACTCTATTTTAATATAAATATAAAAATTTTCAAGTGTTTTTGCGTATTCGGTTGGAATTTCGGGAGTATTCGGATAAAAAACTCGCTGTTTTTTAAACAGCGAGTTTTTTATGATTATGATTTTATTCCTGCAACAGATTTTATTACTTCTCCCGCGATGATAAATCCCGCTACGGGCGGCACGTAAGATATTGATGCAGGAACGCGCTTTTCTCCGCCTTCCCCTGCTTCTGCTTCGGGCGAAGTATAAACCTCCGACTTTGAGCACAGCACCTTGAGCGAATCTACTCCGTTTTTACGAAGCTCGTGGCGCATAACCCTTGCAAGCGGACAGCCGCTTGTTTTATATATGTCGGTTATCTCAAATCCGAGAGCATCGACTCTGTTCCCCGTACCCATACAGGAAATTATCGGAATGTTTTCTCTCTTTGCCCTCAAAATTATCGATATCTTCGATTTCACCGAGTCTATCGCATCCACGATATAGTCAGCGCCCGAAAAATCGACCTCTGACGCGTTTTCTTCGCAGTAGAAGAGATTATGTGTTATTATCTCCGCATCGGGATTTATGAGCCTTATTCGCTCTCTGGCGGCATCTGTTTTCAGCTTACCTACCGTCGATGTATCGGCTATTATCTGTCTGTTGATATTACTCTCGGAAACGCTGTCGAAATCAACAAGAGTAAATTTTCCAACCCCTGCTCTTGCAAGTGCTTCAATAACTCCGCCGCCAACTCCTCCGAGTCCGAAGATCACAACGTGCGCATCGAGTATTTTACCAAGCGCCTTTTCCCCGATAAGCATTTTTGTGCGGGCGTGTCTTTCGTTATCAGTTTTATTTGTGTTCATTATATCCATTTGAAAATCCTATTTCAGTTACCGTAATCAAGCTCGGAAATACGTGTCATATAAGATATGACCGGCATATACCTGTCATCGGCTACAATTATATGCTCAACGAAATCAAGGTCAAGCTCGCCGAGCGTTCTGCGTAGCATTCTTGTAACTATAATATCATCATCCGACGGCGACGGATCACCCGACGGGTGATTATGTGCAATAACGACTCTTGCCGCATTTGCCAGAAGTGCCTCTTTTGCAATATCGCGTATCGACAGCACCGAAGACGATACCGTTCCGTTTTCGATAGTCTTACAGTCTATTACCGCATTTTTATTATCAAGAAGCAGAAGCATAACCTTCTCTTCTGTGATAAATTTAAACTTTTTTATGAAATATTCGCCTATCTGCTCTATTGAAGAAAATCTCTTTTCGACAGTACCCGACGATGATGCTATTCTTCTGTTTATCTCCGAAAGTATCTTGAAAAACACAGCCGAGGTTTCACCTATTCCGTCAACGTTTTTCAACAGTTCCGAATCTGCACTCAGAACATCTCTGAGCGTACCGAATTTATCAAGCAAATTATGTGCGGTAACGTTAGTATTACTTCTCTTTATTACGTAGAAAAGGAGTACTTCAAGCAGCTCTACATCGGTAAACGAGCCTATAAAGCCATTTTCTATTTTACCGCGCATTCTCTCGCGATGACCTTCGTGCGGATTTTCGCTTTTCTGTATCGTTTCCTTATTAGTCATTTTTAAATATCTCAGTTAGTGTTCTTTTTCAGAGTTATGGTAAATTCACAGAACTCACCCTGCTTACTTCTTACCGTTATATTTTCGCCGTGTGCTTCCATAATCGTTCTGCTTATAAACATTCCGAGACCTACACCTGTTTTATCAAGTCCGCGGCTCTTATCGCTCTTGTAAAATCTGTCGAAAACGTATGGCAGGTCTTCTTTGGGGATTCCGTCGCCTTCATTATAAACGCTGACAAGTATCTTTTTATCCGAATCCTTCACCGAAATCTTATATTTTCCGCCCTCATTTGAAAATTTCACACCGTTATCGCAGATATTATAAAGCACCTGATATATTGCATCTCTGTCTGCGACAGCAATCATTTTTTCATCGTCGCACTCAAACTCAACGTCAAGATTTTTATCCGTAAGACGCTGTTCGAGCGAGATTATGATCTGTCGCGAAAGCTCACAAATATCAAAAGGCTCCATAGTGAATTTTCTCTCGCCTGCCTGTATTTTTGAAATATCAAGCAAAGTAGATACAAGACGTGAAAGTCTTTTTATCTCAGATGAAACAATCTTCAGGTAATGCTCCTGCTGATCTTCGGGAATAGTTCCGTCAAGTATAGCATCAATAAAGCCTCCTATCGTTGTCATCGGAGTTCTCATATCGTGCGAAACATTTGCAAGGAATGTACGTCTTGTTTCTTCATTACGTTCAAGGCTCGACGCCATATTATTGAACGCCATAGCAAGATCCGCAACCTCGTCATTTCCGTTAACAGGAACACGGACATCAAGATTTCCTACCGCAAATTCACGTGCTGCCTGACTCATCTGACGTATCGGATGAACTATTTTTTCGCTTATAAAATAACTCGCGATTATAGCTCCGCACATTACCCACATACACGACATAACTATCGTTTTTACTGTTGAAACTATAAAGTTATATACGTTGGAGGATATAGTGGTTACAAAGACAACACCCTGTGCCTCACCATCCATATTCAGCGGAAGAGAATTAACGTAGCACGGATGCTTCAGTACTCCATCAAGTGTCGTTTCTTCCATATCAAAATCTGACGAAAGAGCTTTTTCAAGCGTGCTTTCAGAAATTATCTTATTGGAATCTATATAAACCTCTTTATCTGCAGGATTAAGCTGTGTACACCACAATATTCTTCCGTTTGTATCTGCAAGTATAACGTTTACATTATCTCCGTCATCAATAAATTCAAACATTTTGTAAAGTCTCATATATTCGAAGTTTACAAAATCGTGCAAATTACTATACTCACTATTCTTATATGACGACTTCAAAATAGACGATGACCAGTCTGCAACTCGCGAAAGCTCATCGCTTTTCATTTCCTTCGAATAATTCATAACCTGAGTGGAAACTATCATAGAAAGTATTGAAAAGCTTATCAGAATAATTACGACAAACGCAAGCATATAGCGCGCAAATACACTTTTAAAGAGCATTTTATAACCCTTTCTCTTCTAAAACAATAATTAACAATAATTTATACGTTAAATCTGAAGAGAACTACGTCTCCGTCCTTCATAACGTAGTCTTTTCCTTCGCTTCTGTAAAGACCTTTTTCTTTTGCTTCATTTATTCCGCCGCAAGCCACGAGATCGTCGAAGGAAACGATTTCCGCGCGGATAAAGCCCTTTTCAAAGTCTGTATGGATCTTTCCTGCCGCCTGAGGAGCCTTCGATCCGTTTGTAATTGTCCACGCACGAACTTCCTTCGGACCTGCTGTAAGGAAGCTTATAAGTCCGAGAAGGCTATAGCTTGCCTTAATAAGCTTATCAAGACCGCTTTCCTCTATACCGAGGTCTGCGAGGAACACCTTCTTTTCTTCCATATCAAGCTCTGCAATTTCTGCTTCTATGCCCGCGCATATCGGAACGACCTTTGCGCCTTCCGTTTCGGCAAACGCGCAAAGATTATTATAATTTTCAGAATCGTTGTATCCGCCGTCAAGCTCGTCCTCTCCGACGTTGGCAACGTAGATAACAGGCTTATTCGAAAGCAGCGGAAGAGTTTCCATAATCTTCTCTTCGTTTTCGTTCATAGAGATTGTACGCGCCGATTTTCCGTCTGTAAGCACCGCAAGAACTCTTTCGAGGAATTCAACCTCTGCTGCAAGTGTTTTATCGCCCTTGAGAAGCTTCTTTGTGCGGTCTATTCTGCGTTCAACGATTTCAATATCAGAGAAAATAAGCTCAAAATTTATCGTTTCAAGGTCACGCATAGGGTCAACGCTTCCGTCCACGTGAATAATATTCGAGTCTTCAAAGCAGCGCACAACGTGAACGATCGCATCAACCTCACGTATATGTCCGAGGAATTTATTACCAAGACCTTCCCCTTTCGACGCACCCTTTACAAGACCTGCGATATCAACGAATTCGATAACTGCGGGAGTGTATTTTTCCGGAGAATACATCTCTGCAAGATAATCAAGGCGCGAGTCGGGTACTGCAACCATACCGACGTTTGGCTCTATCGTGCAGAAGGGGTAGTTTGCGCTCTGTGCGCCCGCATTTGTTATAGCATTAAACAGTGTACTTTTACCTACGTTAGGCATTCCCACTATTCCGAGTTTCATATTATATTTTTCCTTTCATATCAGAACTGTATTTTTGTTTTACATTATATTATACTATATCTTTAATACTATTACAAGTCTTTTTTTCGTATTTTGCCTTGTTTTACGTCAAAAAAACAATTTATTTACTAAAATTTCATTTTTTGAGATTTTGTGCAAAATTCACTAAATGTTCATTTTATATTCTTTTATTATTCAATTTATACTGTTATAATAATTATGAACTTAAGAAGATTTTTAACAATCTTAACAATTACAAATAATCACAGCAGAAAAGGAGAAAAATTATGGGAACCAAATTACTTATAGTAGAAGATGACAGCAATATAGCAGAGCTTATAAAGGTTTATCTCACCAAAGAGGGATACGAAACCAAGATTGCTTCCGACGGAGTTGAAGCAGTAAACTTTTTCAAAATGTTCGAGCCCGATCTCGTTCTTCTTGACATTATGCTCCCCCGCAAGGACGGCTGGCAGGTATGCCGCGAGATCCGCGAGATCTCCGCAAAGCCTATTATTATGGTAACAGCCAAGGGCGAAGTATTCGACAAGGTTCTCGGACTTGAACTCGGAGCAGACGACTTCATTGTTAAGCCTTTCGATATGAAAGAGCTGTCCGCGCGAATCAAGGCAGTTCTTAGAAGATACAGCGCACACGACAACCAGAGCGACAACGAAGTTATCAAGTTTGACAACATCGAAATCAGCCTTCAGAAGTACGAGCTTAAGCTGTGCGGCAAGAGCACTGACATTCCTCCCAAGGAACTTGAGCTTCTCTATTTCCTCGCCGCTAACTACAACAGCGTTTTCACACGCGACAAGCTCCTCGACAAGGTTTGGGGATTTGACTACCTCGGCGACTCCCGTACCGTTGACGTTCACATCAAGCGTCTCCGCGAAAAGCTTGAGGGCGTTTCCGACAAATGGCAGCTTAAGACCGTTTGGGGCGTAGGCTACAAGTTTGAACTTATCCAACCTTAACCAAAGGGACTCTGATTAGGGCGCTGCCCTAAGAACCCGCCAAAAAACTTTGATAAAAAAAGAGTAGGAACATCAAAATTCCTACTCTTTTTTTATCTTATTTTAAGATCAAGATTAAGCTTATCGACATACTGCGCATCTCTTGCGGTCAGTTCTATCCAAGCAGGACGAAATCCGCACTTCAAAGCGTTACGCACCGATCTTATATTGCACCACGCCGTACAGTAAAAAGGCACTTTATCAAGTTTCAGTATCTCAAGTGCGAGTCTGCTCGTAAGTGCCGACGCTATTCCCTGTCTTCTGTACTCGGGAAGAACGTCTATACCTATCTGATACATATCCTCGCAGTCTGCCGAGCAACCTGCAAGTCCCACAAGCTTTCCGTTATCGTATGCGCCTACTCCAAGAACATCAAGCTCTTTACGTTTTTCACAAAGAGCATTACTCCAAGCATCTGTATAAAGATCTTTAAAATCCTCATTATGCAGTACGCGAAGCTCGTATTTACACGGAAGCTCCTTCAGCAGATCGACGTCCGGCAGAAAATACTCCGCCATATAGCAAACTTTAAGGTCGAATTTCGCAAGTATCTCGCCGAGGACGTGTATATTCGGTGTTTCAAAGCTATGTGCCGCAATATATGAGTTCAGATATTTTCTTATAGGCTCCGCAAGCTCCTCACTCGTCTGCGCAACGATACTGTTCCCGTAGGTCACCATATCGCATTTAAACGGAAGCTGCAAATATTTACGCGCCCGCGGGTCTTTTTTCGATATCGTAACGGTATGCTCATTCGAGAGAAAATCCTCGGATTTACAGTTACAGTCTATTGCAGACTGCATCATCGCAATCTGCATAATCTTTTCATTTGTCATAGCTTAGTTCTTAAGACTCTGAAGCGGTGCGGGAATACGTCCGCCGCGCGAAATGAATTTCGCAGGGCTCTTTGTATTATTTACGGGCATTACGGGGCCGCTGCCGAGAAGTCCGCCGAATTCAAGCTCCTCGCCGACACCCTTGCCTATTGCAGGAATAACTCTCACCGCTGTTGTCTTTGAGTTTACCATACCGATAGCCGCTTCGTCCGCGATTATTGCAGATATAACGTCTGCTGTGGTATCACCCGGAACGACTATCATATCAAGTCCTACCGAGCATACTGCTGTCATAGCCTCAAGCTTTTCTATCTTAAGGTCACCGCTTCTTGCCGCCGCTATCATTCCTGCATCCTCGGACACGGGAATAAATGCACCCGAAAGTCCGCCGACGTGAGAAGACGCCATTACTCCGCCCTTCTTAACTGCGTCGTTAAGGAGTGCAAGTGCCGCGGTAGTACCGTGAGTGCCGCAGACCTCAAGTCCCATTTCCTCGAGAATATGGGCAACAGAATCGCCTACTGCGGGAGTAGGAGCGAGCGAGAGGTCAACTATACCAAACGGAACGCCGAGCTTTTCTGAAGCTTCTGTTCCGACGAGCTGTCCCATACGTGTGATCTTGAACGCAGTTCTCTTTATGATATCTGCGATCTGTGTAAGGTCGCCGTCGGGGCATTTTTTAATTGCCGCGTGAACAACTCCGGGGCCCGATACACCTACGTTTATAACGCAGTCAGGCTCGCCTACTCCGTGGAAAGCGCCTGCCATAAAGGGATTATCCTCGGGAGCGTTACAGAATACAACGAGCTTTGCACAGGCGATGCTGTCGCGGTCTGCAGTTATTTCAGCCGCTTTGCGCACTACCTTACCCATCATACCGACCGCATCCATATTTATACCCGATTTTGTTGTTCCTATATTTACCGAAGAGCAAACTCTCGTTGTAGTTGCGAGAGCCTCGGGGATAGATTCTATCAGTTCTTTATCTCCTGCGGAAAAGCCTTTATGTACGAGCGCGGAATAGCCCCCTATAAAGTTTACTCCCACCGCGAGAGCCGCTTTTTCAAGCGTATGTGCATATTTCACGGGATCTCCACCGCTTACAGCCGCGAGCATAGCTATCGGAGTAACCGAAATACGCTTATTTATGATCGGAATACCGTATTTAGCTTCTATTTCGTCACCTACAGCAACAAGGTTTCCTGCAAGACGTGTTATTTTTTCATATATTTTACGGCAGGATGCATCTATATCACTGTCTGCGCAATCAAGCAGAGATATTCCCATCGTTATTGTTCTTATATCAAGATTTTCTTCTTGTATCATGGTTATAGTTTCCATGATATCAGTAATATTCAGCATTTTTTCGCCACCTTTCGAAAATTCAACTCAAATCAGATTCTATGCATAGAGTTAAAAATATCCTCGTGCATAACGCTTATCTTCATTCCGATTTCATTTCCGAGAGATTCAAGCTTTTCGCGAAGCTCTGCAAAATCGCAGTTATATTCCGATATATCCACAAGCATTATCATAACGAACATATCCTGAAGAACCGACTGTGTAACGTCAACGATATTTGCTCTGCATTCGGCACAAGCCGCGCTGACCTTGGCAAGTATTCCGTAAGTATCCTTACCTATAACAGAAACTATTGCTTTCATTTGATTTACCAACTTTCGATTTTAATAAATCAGGCAGACCTTGCATTGAGTATAGCATTTATATTGACTATATTCTCTCTGCTTCGGTCTGCCTGTGTTACTTCATAGAGTTATGCTTTAATTTTCCTGAGCATCTGTATCTACAATATTTTCAGCTTCAGGTTCTGCCCCCGCTTTATGAACTACCTGGAGATTACGGTAACGTTCCATACCTGTTCCGGCAGGGATCAGCTTACCTATAATAACGTTTTCCTTAAGTCCCTTGAGGTGGTCAACCTTTCCGTTGATAGCAGCTTCTGTAAGAACCTTTGTGGTTTCCTGGAAGGATGCCGCAGACAGGAAGGAATCTGTCTGGAGAGATGCCTTTGTGATACCGAGAAGAACAGGAGACATCTTTGCAAGTCTGAGATCAATCTCGCCCGCATCAATTCTCTTCTGAATTTCCTCGTTCTGAATTTCAAACTCGATAAGATCAACAAGCGATCCTGCGAGCATATCTGTATCTCCGCCGTCTTCGACCTTTACCTTTCTTGTCATCTGACGTGCGATTACTTCAATGTGCTTATCATTGATTTCAACCGACTGGATACGGTAAACTCTCTGAATTTCCTTGATGATATAATCGTAAACAGCGTCAAGACCGTTGATTCTTGTTATATCGGCAGGGCTCATATAGCCTTCGGTAAGAGCCTGACCTCTCTGAACAAGCATACCTTCACTGACAACAAGTCTTGTTCCGTTGGGAATCTGATAATCCATCTTAGCGATAACGTTATCATTTTCATCAATGGACTCTGCAGTTGCAGTAACTGTAACAGTTCTTGCCTTCTTGCCTTCCACGATAGAAACGATACCTGTAACGTCCGAAATAACAGCAGTTTTCTTAGGCTTACGAGCTTCGAAGAGTTCTTCAACTCTGGGAAGACCCTGTGTAATATCGGCACCTGCAACACCTCCGGAGTGGAAAGTTCTCATTGTAAGCTGTGTACCGGGTTCACCGATAGACTGAGCCGCAACGATACCGACTGCTTCGCCGACATTTACCTTATTACCTGTTGCAAGGTCAGATCCGTAGCAATGTGCGCATACGCCGTAACGGCTTCTACACTGAAGTATAGTACGGATATTAACCTCTTTAATACCTGCCTTAATGATCTTATCTGCCATAGCAGATGTAATCATTGTGTCATTTTCAACGATAACTTCGCCTGTTGCGGGATCAACAACATCGCCGATACAGAATCTTCCGACAAGTCTGTCTTCGAGCTTTTCGATAACGTCGTTGCCTTCCTTGATTTCTGTTACGAGCATACCGTGTGTTGTTCCGCAGTTTTCATCTCTGATGATAACATCGTGCGAAACGTCAACAAGACGACGTGTAAGGTAACCCGAGTCAGCAGTTCTGAGCGCTGTATCCGAAAGGGACTTACGCGCACCGCGGGCTGCCATAAAGTATTCGAGTATATTAAGACCTTCACGGAAGTTTGCCTTGATCGGAATCTCCATTGTACGTCCGGTTGCCGAGAACATAAGTCCACGCATACCTGCGAGCTGACGCATCTGAGTAATATTACCGCGGGCACCCGAGTCAGACATCATCTTAATAGGATTGTATCTGTCAAATCCGCTTTGGATAGCTGCGACAACGTCGGAAGTAGCCTTTTCCCAAATAGCTATAACCGAATTGTAACGCTCTTCTTCTGTAAGTTCACCGTCGAGATAGTACTGGTGAATAACTTCAACGTCGCGTTCTGCCTGTGCAATAATAGGAGCCTTTTCCTTCGGAATAACAACGTCGGAAAGAGAGATAGAGATCGAAGCTCTTGTACTGTACTTGAAGCCCATAGCCTTGATATTATCAAGAACCTTTGCAGCTTCAACCGGTCCGTGCATCTTAATAGTTCTGTCAACTATTGCACCGAGCTGCTTCTTTCCGCAGGTGAACATTACTTCGAGGTCAAGAAGCTTCGAAGGATCTGTTCTGTCAACGTATCCGAGGTCCTGAGGAATTGCGTTATTGAATATAAGTCTACCGAGAGTTGCATCGATAATTCCCGTATGAACTACACCGTCGATTTCCTTGGACACACGAACCTTGATAGGAGCGTGAAGTCCGAGCTCACCGTTTTCGTATGCCATAACAGCTTCATCGAAGTCACGGAATACGTGTCCTTCGCCCTTTTCGCCCGCCTTATCTATTGTAAGGTAGAAAGAACCGAGGACCATATCCTGAGAAGGAACTGCAACCGCACGTCCGTCTGCAGGCTTAAGGAAGTTGTTAGCCGAAAGCATAAGGAATCTTGCTTCTGCCTGTGCTTCTGCCGAAAGCGGTACGTGAACAGGCATCTGGTCGCCGTCGAAGTCGGCGTTAAACGCTGAACATACGAGCGGGTGAAGCTTGATTGCTCTACCTTCTACAAGTACAGGCTCGAACGCCTGAATTGAAAGTCTGTGAAGTGTCGGCGCACGGTTAAGAAGTACGGGATGTTCCTGAATTACGTTATCAAGTGCGTCCCAAACGTCCTCGTGTACGCGTTCAACCTTCTTCTTAGCGTCTTTAATATTTGTAGCCTTCTGTGTTTCAACAAGACGCTTCATAATGAAGGGCTTGAAGAGCTCAAGTGCCATTTCCTTAGGAAGACCGCACTGATATATCTTAAGCTCAGGTCCGACTACGATAACCGAACGTCCCGAGTAGTCAACACGCTTACCGAGAAGGTTCTGACGGAAACGTCCCTGCTTACCGCGAAGCATTTCCGAAAGAGATTTGAGCTGACGGTTAGAAGGTCCTGTTACGGGCTTTCCGCGTCTACCGTTATCGATAAGTGCGTCAACAGCTTCCTGAAGCATTCTGCGCTCATTACGGATAATGATTTCAGGTGCGCGAAGCTCCATAAGTCTCTTAAGACGATTATTTCTGTTAATAACTCTTCTGTACAGGTCGTTAAGGTCAGAGGAAGCGAATCTACCGCCGTCGAGCTGTACCATAGGTCTGATTTCCGGAGGGAGAACGGGAACAACGTCCATTATCATCCATTCGGGTTTATTGCCGCTCTTTCTGAAAGCTTCAACAACCTCAAGACGCTTAACTATTCTTGTCTTCTTCTGTCCGGACGATTTCAGAAGCTCTTCTTTAAGCTCCTGAGAAAGCTTTTCGATATCGATTTCGGCAAGAAGCTGTTTTACTGCTTCTGCGCCCATTCCTGCTTTGAAATCGTCTTCGTATCTATCGTATGCGTCCTTATATTCCTTATCCGTAAGGAGAGTCATCTTCTTAAGAGGTGTCTGACCGGGATCGATTACGATATAGTTTGCATAATAAAGAACTTTTTCAAGTATTCTCGGGGAAACGTCGAGAAGAAGTCCCATTCTCGAAGGAATAGCCTTAAAATACCAGATATGAGATACCGGACAAGCAAGCTCGATATGTCCCATTCTTTCGCGGCGAACCTTCTTTGTTGTTACTTCAACTCCGCACTTTTCGCAGATCTTACCCTTATAGCGTACTCTCTTATATTTTCCGCAAAGACATTCCCAGTCCTTTGTCGGTCCAAAGATCTTTTCGCAGAAAAGACCTTCGCGTTCTGCCTTAAGTGTACGGTAGTTTATTGTCTCAGGCTTTTTTACTTCACCGTAAGACCAGCTTCTTATCGTTTCCGGAGACGCCAGCCCTATTTTTATAGAATCAAAAATATTTTCTTCCATTTGCCGTATCTCCTCTCTTAATCATCAATATCATCGTCCGCATAATCATCGTCGATGTATTCGTCATCAAATTCGTCATCTCCGTAGCCTTCGTCCGAAAGATCTTCTTCGAAGAAAGAGTCAGCGAGTTCGGATGTTTCTACGCTCTCACCGAGTGTTTCAGGCGAGATCGTAGGCATCTGAAGATCGTCCTCTTCGCCAAGGGTTGCAAGCTCGATTTCTTCGCCTTCGTTATCGTAAACACGAACGTCAAGCGCGAGCGACTGAAGTTCTTTTACGAGTACCTTAAAGGATTCGGGAACACCCGGTGTAGGAATGTTCTGACCCTTAACGATAGCTTCGTACGTCTTAACACGTCCTGTAACGTCGTCCGACTTAACAGTAAGGATTTCCTGAAGAGTATATGCTGCGCCGTACGCTTCAAGAGCCCAAACTTCCATTTCTCCGAAACGCTGTCCACCGAACTGAGCTTTACCTCCGAGAGGCTGCTGAGTAACGAGCGAGTACGGACCTGTGGAACGTGCGTGGATCTTATCGTCAACGAGATGGTGGAGCTTAAGGTAATACATAATTCCGACTGTTACAGGGCTGTCAAATCTTTCACCTGTACGTCCGTCGTAAAGTACCGACTTACCGTCAACTATCTTAAGC
This sequence comes from Oscillospiraceae bacterium, assembly GCA_015064255.1. GTDB lineage: Bacteria > Bacillota > Clostridia > Oscillospirales > CAG-272 > SIG672. Next base: position 96,497 of record SVSP01000001.1, on the reverse strand, counting down.
TTCTTATCTTCGATCATACCGTTGACCCAAGCTCTGTCTGCAAGGAGTTCAGCGGGAACGGGAACGTATTCAACCTTTCCTGTTTCCTCGTCGATGCTCTCTGTAAAGATTTCTTTACCTTCAACGCCTTCGCTGGGAAGAACTTCACGGTACATACCTGCCATCTTGAAGCATTCCATGATATCCTTTTCGCCTGCGCCGTCGAATACGGGAGTCATTACCTTCCATCCGAGCTTTCTTGCCGCGATACCGAGGTGAACTTCAAGCACCTGACCGATATTCATTCGGGAAGGAACGCCCAGCGGGTTAAGAACTATATCAAGCGGTGTTCCATCGGGAAGGAAAGGCATATCTTCGGGAGGAAGTATTCTCGAAACGACACCCTTATTACCGTGACGTCCAGCCATCTTGTCGCCAACCGAGATCTTTCTCTTCTGTGCAACGTAAACACGAACTACCTTATTTACGCCGGGAGCAAGCTCATCGCCGTTTTCACGTGAGAATACCTTAACGTCAACAACGATACCTGCTTCACCGTGAGGCAAACGCATCGACGTATCACGAACTTCACGTGCTTTTTCACCGAATATTGCGCGGAGAAGTCTTTCTTCTGCTGTAAGCTCGGTTTCGCCCTTAGGTGTAACCTTACCTACGATAATATCGCCCGACTTAACCTCTGTACCGATTCTGATGATACCGTCGGCATTAAGATTCTTAAGGGCATCTTCACCCACGTTGGGGATTTCTCTTGTAAACTCTTCCTGTCCGAGCTTTGTATCTCTTGCTTCGTGAGTATGCTCTTCGATATGGATAGAGGTATAAACGTCTTCCGCAACAAGTCTTTCATTAAGAAGTACAGCGTCCTCGTAGTTATAACCTTCCCATGTCATAAATCCGATAAGAGCGTTCTTACCGAGCGAAATTTCACCGTTGGATGTTGCAGGTCCGTCTGCGATAACTGCGCCTGCTTCAACTCTCTCGCCCTTACTTACGATAGGACGCTGGTTTACACAAGTACCCTGGTTAGAGCGCTTGAACTTGATAAGTCTGTAAGAATCCTTATTACCCTCGTCGTTGAGAATAACGATCTCATCAGCCGATACCTTTTCTACGATACCTGCATTCTTTGTACATACAACGACACCCGAGTCAACGGCTGCCTTATATTCCATACCTGTTCCGACGATAGGAGAGTCACATACCATCAGCGGCACTGCCTGCTTCTGCATGTTCGATCCCATAAGTGCACGGGAGTTGTCGTCGTTTTCAAGGAAGGGGATCATCGAAGTTGCAACCGAAACAACCATCTTAGGCGAAACGTCCATATAGTCAGCCTGAGATGCTTCAACTTCAAAGATCTCTGCACGGTGACGTGCTGTTACCTTACGGTTAACAAACTTTTTATTTTCGTCGAGAGGCTCGTTCGCCTGTGCAACGATATAGTTATCTTCTTCATCAGCGGTCATATATCTGATCTCGTCGAGAACTACGCCCGTTTCCTTATCGATCTTTCTGTAAGGAGCCTCGATAAAGCCGTAATCATTTATACGCGCATATGTGGAAAGATAAGAAATAAGACCGATGTTAGGACCTTCGGGAGTCTCTACGGGACACATTCTACCGTAGTGGGTATAGTGTACGTCACGGACTTCGAAGGATGCTCTGTCACGGGAAAGACCGCCCGGACCGAGCGCTGAAAGACGGCGCTTATGTGTAAGCTCTGCAAGAGGGTTATTCTGGTCCATAAACTGCGAAAGCGGTGAAGAACCGAAGAAATCTCTGAGAGCTGTAACTATCGGACGGATATTGATAAGAGTTTCGGGAGAAAGGCTGTCGCTGTTTTGATCCATCTTATCCTTGATATTCTTATCCATACGAGAGAAACCGATCTTGAACTGGTTCTGAAGAAGTTCACCGACAGAACGCAGACGTCTGTTTCCGAGGTGGTCGATATCGTCTATCGCACCGATATCGTATCCGAGACCGAGTATATAGTTGATGGATGCGAATATATCTTCTTTAGTGACATACTTAGGCATAAGATCTGCTATTCTGTCGCGACAAGCTGCTACAACTGCATCGGGCTCACCTTCGCAAGCTTCAAGTATTTCAAGAAGAACAGACATAACTACCTTATCGTTCTTGCCTATACCCGCACGTGTAAGATCGTATCCGAGAACTTCTTCGGGAAGTACCGTTCCGTTAGAAATAACCGTAAAGCTGCCGAATTCGTTGTCTACCGCAACGGATACTTCATTAACGCCTGCTCTTTCGATTGTTGCTGCAAGTGCATCGTCAACATAAGTACCTGCTTCCGCAATTATCTCACCCGTAATAGGACTTACTGCCGGAGCTGTAAGAGTCTTGCCCGCAATTCTGGGAGCGATATTCATCTTTCTGTTATACTTATATCTTCCGACAGGTGCAAGATCATATCTCTTTGCATCGAAGAAGAGATTGTTTACAAGAGTAAGCGCACTTTCTACTGTGGGCGGTTCGCCGGGACGGAGCTTCTTATAGATTTCCTTAAGAGCCTCATCGCCTGCTGTTGTCTTGTTCTTAAGTGCTTCAGAGTTCATAGCGTCCTTTTCAAGCGTGAGAAGGAGTTTGGGATCCTTACCTATGACTCTGATAACATCCTCGTCGTTTCCTTCGCAGAGTGCGCGAACGAGAACTGTTGCGGGGATCTTACGGTTCTTATCTATACGAACCATAAGCATATCGTTGGCATCTACTTCATATTCGAGCCAAGCGCCGCGGTAAGGAATTATTGTCGCAGCAAAAACTCTCTTGCCCGACTTATCGATAGATGTTTCGTAGTACATACCGGGCGAACGCACGATCTGAGAAACAACTACACGCTCAGCACCGTTAATAATGAAGGTTCCGTTGTCGGTCATAAGCGGGAAATCACCCATAAATATAACCTTTTCAACAACTTCATCGGTGCTCTTATTATAGAGACGAACCTTTACGCGAAGGGGCGCACAATAGTTTACGTCGCGGTCCTTACATTCCTCTTCGGGATATTTGGGAGTTTCGTCAATCGAATAATCGACAAATTCGATGTATTTATTACCCGAATAGTCAATAATAGGAGAGACATCACGCAAAACTTCACGCAGTCCTTCGTCCAAAAACCACTGGTACGACTTCTTCTGAACTTCAAGAAGATTCGGTATTTCAAGTACCTCGTCTATCTTGGAAAAGCTCATTCTGGTAGTCTTACCAAGCTTATGGGGCTTTACCATATTCTTTCCTCCGTTTCAGCAAAATAGGCAAAACAAATAGACCATACCTCTAAGTGACGGAAATCCTGTTAACAAATAATTTACAAATTTCTTTAGCGTTGTGGCAAGCTGGTTACCGCCATACAGTAACGCTAAGATTTGCAAACATTGTAGCAAGGCCGTCAAAAACAAGCATGACCTACAAATTTGACCCTATTTTTGTCTGTTATTTTCTGATTTTGTGCTTTCTTCGTTGTTTTTCAGAAAAACACGGTTTAAGGCACATTCAAATCGGCGCATTTTTACCGATTTTATTAGATGCTAACATAATAACACACAAACTTACGCTTGTCAAGACTTTTTTTCAAAAAATATAATATTTTTTCAAAAAAGGGGTTGATTTTTCTTTAAAGTTGTGATATGATTACTTGGTGATTAAGTGAAACAGGAAATAAAGGGAGGTGAACAGTTTGCCTAACATTAAATCTGCAAAGAAACGTGTTGTTGTTACCAAGGTAAAGACTCTTCAGAACAAGATGTTCAAGTCTGCTTTCAAGACAATGATGAAGAAGTATGAGGCTGCTATAAACGCAGGCGATAAGGATACTGCAAATGCACTCTATGCAAGCGTAATTAAGAAGGTTGACCAGGCTGCTGCTAAGGGAATTATCCACAAGAACGCTGCTGCAAGAAAGAAGAGCCAGTACACAACTATGCTCAACAAGCTCGGTGCTTAAGTAAACAAAAGAAAAACAGATCCGATGGTTTCATCGGATTTTTTCTTTTTATTATCACAAAAAAAGCAGAGCCGTAACTAAGTCACGGCTCTGTTTTTCAGTTTCTATCATTTTTCAAACACAAGTGCATACCAATCGTTATCGGTATCTGTGTCGCAGAGTTTAAGTCCGTGTGCTGTCATAGCCGCCTCAACGTCCTTTTCCCTGCCCTCGATAATTCCCGAGCATACGAGCTTTGCACCGTCCTCAAGATAATCGGCAATTCCGTCTGCCATACGGATAAGTATATCTGCAACTATATTTGCCATAGCGAATGTATATTTTCCGCCGGAGAGATCAACGTCTTCAAGAAGGTCGGACACCGCGCAGAAAAATCCCTCAACCTCATTATCGCGTGCGTTTTCAAGCGCTACGTTTACCGCCGAAGAATCTATATCATACGCATTTGCACTCTTCGCTCCGAGTTTCAGCGCGAAAAGCGAGAGTATGCCGCTTCCTGTTCCTATATCCAGCACTCTTGCACCCTTTGGCATATGTTTTTCTATCATAGCCGCGCAAAGACGCGTAGTTTCGTGAGTTCCCGATCCAAATGCCATTCCGGGATCCATTTTTATTGTAACTTCACCCTCTGTGGCGTCGTAAGTTTCCCAAGTGGGAACAACGACAAGCTTTTCACCTATATGAAGCGGATGATAATGCGCCTTCCAAGCATTTTCCCAGTCGGTTTCATCGAGTCCCGAAAGAGTCACTTCAGCATCGATCTCGCTTGCGGCGAGTCTTTCCTTGATAAACGCAACGTATTCGTTATAGTTCTTATCCTCGGGCACGAATATACTTACCGCAACAGCTTCGCGGTCTGCGCCGAGAATGCTCTCGTCAATAAGCTCACCGTACACGGTCATAAGATTTTCTTCTATATCGCTGTAATCCTCTACCATTATGCTCGAATCTATCATCGAAACTATTGCTGAGATAGTTTCAAGGTCACCAAGTCTTCCGCTTACCTTAAGCTGAGTCCATATCATAAAAAAGGATTCCTTTCTCTTATACAATCTTATACTTTTTTATTTTCCGAAAAGCTTCTTTATAAAATCTCTCTTTTTTGCAAAATTTCCCTGTCCGCAGGACTCGGAGAATTTTCTGAGAAGATCTTTTTGGTTTTCAGAAAGGTTTTTCGGCGTTTCTATCGTTACTGTAAAGTGAAGATCGCCGTTTCCGCGCCCATTTATAACTCGGATTCCTTTTCCTCTCATAGTGAAAGTCGTTCCCGTCTGTGTACCCTCAGGAATTTTATACTTTTCACTTGTGCCGTCAAGCATAGGAACGTCTATTTCTCCGCCGAGTGCCGCTTCAACAAAGGTGATCGGAACCTCAACAAAGACGTCGTATCCGTCTCTCTGGAAGAATTTATGCGGTTTTACCGAAATATAAACGAAAAGATCGCCGGCAGGACCGCCGTTTGCACCGTCATTACCGTAGCCTTTGCGCGCAACTCTCTGTCCTTCGTCAATTCCTCCCGGAATATTGATCTCAACGCTCTTCTTTACTCTTACCTTGCCGTTACCGCGGCATTCCTGACAAGGAGTTTTTACTATCTTACCGCGTCCCTGACAAGTATCGCAGACCTTTGTTGTCTGCATCATTCCGAGCATAGTACGCTGTGTAACCCTTACCTGACCGCTTCCGTGACAGTTAGGACAGGTTTCGGGCGACGTTCCTGCCGCCGCGCCGCTTCCGCCGCACGCAGAGCAGTTCTCTATTCTTGAATAATTTATTTCCTTCTTACATCCAAAGACAGCCTCTTCAAAGGTAAGCGAAACTCTCACGGAAAGGTCGTCTCCGCGCATCGGACCGTTTCTTCTTGCGCCTTCCTGTGAAGCGCCGCCAAAAAACGAGCTGAAGATATCGCCAAATCCGAAATCGGAAAAATCTCCAAATCCTCCTCCGAATCCTCCGCCGCCGTAGCCGCCGCCCGCCGCCGGATCAAACGCATCGTGACCGAATCTGTCATATTTCGCTCTCTTTTCTTTATCCGAAAGAACAGAGTACGCCTCGTTTACTTCTTTAAATTTTTGTTCGGCTTCGGAGTCACCCGGATTCATATCGGGATGATATTTTTTGGCAAGCGTTCTGTATGCTTTTTTTATAGTATCGTCATCGGCGTTTTTATCCAGACCGAGGACTTCGTAATAATCACGCTTTGCATCTGCCATAAAGCGTAAATCTCCTTTATTTTGATTTTCGCACCTATCGGGGAAGACAAATTTCTTATCTTCCCCGATATATTTTTTATTTTTTGGAGCTTCGCTCCAATACAACCACTCAAAAACTTCAAGTAAAGTTTTTGAAGTTCTTAAATGATTTGTGTGCAAATCGTTTTAAACTTCTTTTCAAAAAGTTTCTTAGCGGGTTCTTAGGGCAGAGCCCTAAGCAAACATTAGCCATTATTGTTATCGTCGAAGCCCGTGTCGTAGTATGTGCCGTCGTTACCTGCACCCTGACTACCCGTACCGAAATCCTCGCCGCCTGCCTGTGCACCGCCCTGCTGTGCGTAGAGCTTTTCGGAAAGTGCATAGAATGCCTTTTCAAGTGCTTCGGTATCTCTCTTGATATCCTCTGTGCTTCCTGTATTTACAGTATTCTTGAGAGTTTCAAGAGCAGCCTTTACGTCTGCCTTATCAGATTCGGGGAGCTTATCGCCGATCTCTTCGAGAGTCTTTTCGCTCTGATATACGAGAGCTTCCGCATGGTTCTTTGTATCAACAGCTTCCTTCTGCTTCTTATCTTCTTCAGCGAACTTTTCCGCATCCTTTACAGCCTTATCGATATCTTCCTGACTCATATTTGTCGAAGAAGTGATAGTGATGTGCTGTTCTCTGCCTGTTCCCTTATCGGTTGCAGTTACGTTTACGATACCATTAGCATCGATATCGAATGTAACCTCGATCTGCGGAACGCCTCTGGGTGCGGGCGCGATTCCGTCAAGAATAAATCTTCCGAGAGTGGTGTTACCTGCCGCCATCTGACGCTCACCCTGAAGAACGTGAATTTCAACAGACGTCTGTCCGTTAGCTGCTGTGGAGTATATCTGACTCTTCTTTGTGGGAATTGTCGTATTTCTTTCGATAATCTTATTGAATACTCCGCCGAGTGTTTCAATACCGAGAGAAAGGGGAGTAACGTCGAGAAGGAGAAGGTCCTTTACGTCACCGCCGAGAACTCCCGCCTGAATAGCCGCACCGATAGCAACACATTCGTCGGGGTTGATTCCCTTGAAGGGTTCCTTACCTATGAAGTTCTTAACAGCTTCCTGAACAGCGGGAATTCTGCTCGATCCGCCTACGAGAAGCACCTTATCTACCTGACTTACCGAAAGTCCCGCATCGCTGAGCACCTGTCTTGTGGGACCCATTGTCTTTTCTACGAGATCCTTGGTGAGATCGTCGAACTTTGCTCTTGTAAGAGTGCCGTCGAAGTGCTTAGGACCTGTTGCATCTGCTGTAATAAAGGGAAGGTTAATGTTTGTTGTAGCAACGCCCGAGAGCTCAATCTTTGCCTTTTCAGCCGCTTCCTTGAGTCGCTGATGAGCCATCTTATCTTTTCTGAGGTCGATACCGGCATTTTCCTTCATAAATTCGTTTGCGATCCAGTCGATAATTCTTGCATCGAAATCGTCGCCGCCGAGACGGTTATTACCTGCTGTTGCGAGAACCTCGAATACGCCGTCTGTAATATCGAGAAGCGAAACGTCGAAAGTACCGCCGCCGAGGTCGAATACCATAACCTTCTGAGAGGTTTCTTTATCCATACCGTACGCGAGAGCCGCTGCTGTAGGCTCGTTGATTATACGAAGAACTTCAAGACCTGCTATCTTACCTGCGTCCTTTGTAGCCTGACGCTGTGCGTCCGAGAAGTATGCGGGTACTGTGATAACAGCCTGTGTTACAGCGCCGCCGAGATATGCTTCAGCATCGCTCTTGAGCTTCTGAAGAATCATCGCGGAGATTTCCTGAGGTGTGTAATTCTTATCGTCGATTGCCACCTTATAATTTGTACCCATTTCACGCTTTATAGACATAACTGTGCGGTCTGGGTTTGTAATGCTCTGTCTTTTTGCTACCTGTCCGATAAGTCTTTCTCCGTTTTTAGAGAAGCCTACGACCGAAGGTGTTGTTCTTGCGCCTTCAGGATTGGTTATTACGATAGGCTCGCCGCCTTCAAATACCGCTACACAAGAGTTTGTTGTTCCAAGGTCTATACCTATAATTTTTCCCATAATATCTTATCCTCCGATAAAAATGATTTTAAATATTTTCTTTATATATTTTATTATATTATTGGCTTGGTTTATGCTTAGTTTGCTACTTTAACCATAGCATATCTGATTACTTTATCGCCTCTGCGATATCCTTTACGGAAAACCTCGACTATTTCGCCTTCTCCGTAAGAGTCGTCTTCTATATGCATTACTGCGTTATGCACGTTAGGGTCAAAGATTTTTGTTTCGATCTCTGTCACGCCCATTTTTTCGAAAACGTCGGACGCCTGACTGAGTATCATCTTCACACCCTCGGCAAGCTTATCGCCTTCGCTGAAGTTTCTTGCCATTTCGAAGTTATCTATGATCGGGAGAAGCTGTTCAATAATGTCGGCATATGAATCCGAATAGATCTGTTCCTTTTCCTTCTGACTGCGGCGGCGGAAGTTATCGTATTCAGCCGCAAGTCTTAAATACTTATCCTTTTCTTCTTCAAGTGCCTTTGCAAGCTTTTCGTTTTCCTCTTTGAGAGCCGAATTCTCTTTTTTAAGCTTTTTATCCGATTTACAGCCCTTTTCGTCGCAAGCCTCGTTTTCCTGTGACTCTTTTTCGCAAGCCTCGGTAGTTTCCTCGGCTTCGTTTATCTTATTTTCTTCAGTCATTTTCTTCTCCTTCTGTCATTCCCTTTTCGGGAAGCAAATTAGTTGGTAATGTCGGGTGCATATGCTCGGTTATACTTTGAACGAGTTGATCCACGGTTGAGATAACCTTTGAATAATCCATTCTGCAAGGACCTATAACACCTATTGCTCCGACCTTCTTGCCGTCTATCGATATCGTCTTGAGTATCAGAGTAGAGTCACCCATCGTTTTGACCGTATTTTCCGAGCCGATAAATACGCTCACTCCGTTTTCGTCGGTATTCTCCACAAGCTCAAGAAGCGAATCCTTTTGTTCGAGAGTACTTAGCACCGAGCGAAGCTTATCCACGCTTGAATATTCGGGATATCCGAGAAGTCTGTCAACTCCGTCAACTCTTACGTTGCCGTTTGAGTCCTCACCGAGCGCCTCGTACACGCACTTAACTATCGGAGTGATAAGCGAGCCGTAAATGCCGAGCATATTTTCAAGCTCCATCATCTGTGCAAGAGTAAGAGCCTCAAGACGTACGTTTACAAGATACTTATTAAGTGCATTCTGCAGTGCAAGCAGACCTTCCTCGGTAAGCGGGAAGCTTGAGCGAACAGTCTTTGTCTTTACCTCATTCTGCGGCAGTATCATTATAAGAAGGAAGTGAAAATCGTCCGCATACAGCAAACTGAATTTCAGCACCTTATTTACTTTGTTTACCGCTTTGACCGAAATTGCGGGATAGTTCGTAAGCGAAGCCATAAGGCGGCCCGCCGAGTCGATTATCTTATCAAGCTGCTCTTCTTTATCGCGGAGCATCTCGTTAAGCTTATTCATCTCGCTTGTTGTGAGGTCATAGCTCTGCATAAGAGAATCAACGTAAAATCTGTAACCCTGCTCAGAAGGAATTCTTCCCGCCGAGGTATGCGGCTGAATAAGATATCCCATTTCGGTAAGCTCCGACATCTCGTTTCGAAGTGTCGCGGGCGAGAGAGAGATACCGTCGAGAGATGCAAGAAACTTTGATCCTATCGGTTCTCCCGAAGAAATATATTCCTCAATAACAGCCTTAAGAATATTCTTTTTTCTTTCACTGAGTATTTCGCTCATCTTTTCGGCATCCTTTACTTTTTATCAATTTAGCACTCAGATATCGCGAGTGCCAAACTACGATATAAATCTACCATAAATTTAGATATAAATATAGCATTTTTTATGAATTTTTTGTAAACAAGAGTCTTTTCAACCTTTTGTCCGTTTCGATATCGGCACTCGGGGTGCTTAAATGAGCAGACATTTATATAAAATTCAAAAAAATGACAAAAAATGTCGATTTCCTCTTGACAATCGGAGCTGTAAGTAGTACAATGTCATCATATTATTTTCAAGTAGTTAATATGAAACCGGCAGGAGATAGCATTTTTTATGCTGACCGAAGGAGTAAAACTCTCAGGTGCTTGTTTTAGCATGGACTGTCGGCGGATAAAGCTCTGAAGAAGCCCGTTAGATCGGGGGCCGAAGGTGCAAGCCGTACAGCGTACGGTAAATCTCTCAGGCAAAAGGACGGAGCTGCGGTATTACACTATGCAGTATTTTATTTTCTGATGCTGTTTTGTATTATTATGCTTTTTACCGTGGCTCGAGTAATGTTTATCAGAGCTACGGTTTTATTTTGTTCATTTTTAACTTTAACATAACAATATAAAAGAAAGGAAATAAAAGAATAAAAATGGAAAAAATCTTAGAAATCATTTCAAACATTAACTCTGCAGTCAATAGCGTCGTATGGGGTATTCCCGCGCTCGTTCTGCTCGTAGGAACAGGCATTATCGTAACGATAATGACAAAGTTCTTCCAATTCACACACTTCGGTCACGTTATAAAAGAAACGATTGGATCGCTCTTCAAGAAAAAAGACATTCTCAAAAACAGTGACAAGCATTCAATCTCGCAGTTCCAGGCGCTTTGTACCGCGCTTTCCGCAACGATAGGAACCGGTAATATTGCAGGTATCGCCCTTGCTATTACAATGGGCGGACCGGGTGCGGTATTCTGGATGTGGATCGCCGCTATCTTCGGTATGATGACAAACTACGCAGAAAATGTTCTCGGCATCTACTACCGCAGAAAGAATGCAAACGGCGACTGGGCAGGCGGTGCGATGTATTATCTGCGCGACGGTCTCGGCTCATTCAAGCACTGTAAGCTCATCGGAAAAATTCTCGCTATCCTCTTCTCTGTTTTCGCACTTCTCGCATCTTTCGGTATCGGTAATATGGGTCAGGTTGCATCCATCACAGAAAGTGTTGGTGAGATCGTAACCATCGATGGATCTGAAAAGTGGCTTCCTTGGGTCATAGGTATCGTGCTTATGATAGTAGCTGCCCTTGTTATTATCGGCGGTCTTAAGAGAGTTGCGAAGGTAAACGAAAGAATAGTTCCTTTTATGGCACTCTTCTACATAATCGGTGCTGTAGTCATAATAATAATGAACGCAGATATGATCGGTCCTGCATTTGCTTCTATATTCAAGGGCGCGTTCAACTTCAAGGCGGCAACCGGAGGTATAACAGGTTCTGTTGTTGCACAGGCTATTACTTGGGGCTTCAAGCGCGGCGTATTTTCCAACGAAGCAGGTCTCGGTTCTTCTGTTATGGTACACTCCTCTTCCAACGTAAAAGAACCCGCTATTCAAGGTGCGTGGGGTATTTTCGAAGTATTTTTTGACACTATCATAGTCTGCACACTTACAGCACTCGTTATTCTCACAAGCGGACTCGTAAATCTCGACACCGGCGCGGCTGTCGACGGACTCACAAAACTCGGTCTTGCAACAAAAGCATTCACCGAAAACTTCGGAGCATTCGGCGGCGTATTTATGGCAATCGCGATCACACTCTTTGCTTTCTCCACAGTACTCGGATGGAGCCAGTACGGAACTATCGCTTGGCAGTATCTCTTCGGAACAAAATCGCTCTTTATATACAAGTTCGTATTTGTTGCTATGATCCTTGTCAGCGCAACACTTGACGCAACTCTCGCCATCGACCTTTCGGACACATTCAACGGTCTTATGGCGATCCCCAACCTTATCGGTGTACTTTCGCTTTCGTGGCTCGTTGTAAAGATAACGAACAACTACATCGACAGAAAGATAAGAAAGAAACCGGGAATAAAGCCTATGTATTCTGTATTTGACGACATCCAGAAGATGCAGGAAGAGGGAGAAAACGAGGAAGAATAATTTCCCGACAATACAAAAAGACAGAGAATTACAAGTTCTCTGTCTTTTTTATATGAAGATTTTAATTATTCTTCATTTTAATCTTCTTCGATACAGCGGAATTCAAGCTTGCTTATCTCTTCATCGGTCAGATCGCCGAAGTCTATCAAAATCTCACAGGCAAGTATGAGAGTCAACTCATATTTTGTATATCCGTCCTTGTATGGATATTTGCCGTTGCGGTTGGGTTTCCAATCGGGAGAGATACCGGGGATAACAGGGAATTCGTAATCTTCGGGATAGAGGTATTCCTCCTCTTCGTTTATTCCGATGTCGGTGTCCGATACAGTTTCACCCACGGTCTGTTCCGAGTTGCCGCTATCATCTGATGAAGGTGTGTCAATTGGGTTTGTGCTATCAAGTTCGAAAGACGCGTCGGCACTTGCATTTATCTGTGCACCGTTTGCTTCGTCACCTGTGGGGATGAGGGCTTTGATTTTGTTGAGCATTTCGATAACGCTATCATTGGTTGCGCCGTAATCCGGAACAAGAGCACTCAGAAATTCGGATTGTTCGGGGGTGTAGTCGTCTGCACTTAACTTGTGATTCCATTGAATAGTAATCTGATAGTCATTTATAAACACACTGAAATTATCGAATTTATGCCCGTTATCAGGTTCGCGAAAATCATAATTAGTATTATAGGGATAGAAAAGAGTATATTCTCCAATCTCTACCCAAGTATAAGCCGTTGTCGCTTTATAATCCTTAAGCTCGCTTATACTCTTGATCGGCGTTTCGTTTAACGCGCCGCTCTTTATCATTTCCTCTACGTTATAATCGTACTTTTCTCTGGTAGGAGTGGTAACAAAAGCAATAGAAAGTCCGTAAAAAATACTATCGTTTTTTACAGAATAACGAACGTCATACCAATTATGATATCGTGCTGCTATTTCTTCTATTTCGGAATCGGGAAGTATAGAGCTGAAATCCACATATACTCCGTCATCAATGGGACAGTGTTTCGACTGTTTTTCTTTATCATTTATATAACTTTTAAAACTGTCGATATCTTGAAAATATCGTGAGTAGTCTACATCTATATCAGGTATCTCGGGTTCACCAAGGTCTTTATAAGTATCTTCTTCGTTCGGGACACATCCTGAGCTTACTGCGAGTAATGCTACCAGTATTAAGAATATACATAGTTTTTTCATATAATTACTCCTTTCTATCTGTGGTCGTGTTTTTATTGCGGTATAAGGGCTTTTATCTTGTCAAGCATTTCGATAACGCTCTCGTCGGTTGCACCGTACTGAGGAGCTAAAGCCTTATATAATTCTTCTTGAGCATCTGTTTCGGGATCTTCAGCACAGAATCCTACCATTTCAATATGAAAATCTTCGACAACAATAGCAATATAATAGCTTACCCGTTTGTCGTTAGGTTTGATTCCATAAATTATTTCATTACCACCTATATTAAAGCGATAATATCCCTGCTTTTCTATATTTTCTATTTCGGTTAGACTTTGATATATAGGTTCATTATGAAAATCGTCTTCGATTACTCCACTATATCTTACAGTTGTTTTCGGGGATTTTGAATGTATAAAATATAGCAAAAGACCGGAATCGTGCAAAAACTGATATGAACTTTCGTATGAATGAGTGCGTTTCCCATGAAGTACAATACTTTCCCACTCATCGGCGGGTATTATAGAACTGAAATCTATATAGTTTTCCGGAAAAATTGTGAGGACATTGTCCTTGTCTTGGCTTGATTCATCATAAATGTATGCTTCAAATTCATCGAGTGTAGAAAAATTTTTTTTAGCATAAGGAGAAATGCTGTCTTTCTGCTCTTCTTCCGCACCATTATCCGCCCCCGGATTCTCGGGCACTTCAACATCCTCACGCCCAATCATCATCACTCCGCCTACCGCAAGCGATACGACAAGTGCCATACACGCCGCCGCAACAAGAGTCTTTTTCAGAATTACGGCGCGTCTGTTTTTCACTCCCGAAGCCTTCCCTGCACGCGCGATAAGCTTTTCGTCAACTTCTCCGAGGGCTTCGAATATTTCAGTGCTATTCATATGTAAAAATTCTCCTCTTCCAAATACAATTTCAACTTTTGTTTTGTGCGCGAAAGGATGGTACGTATCTGATTTTCCTTTATGCCGTATTCCTTGGCAAGCTCGGAAATACTCACAACGTAAAAATATCTTTTCAGAAAAATATCGCAGTCACGCTCTGAAAGTGTGTACAAAAACTTGTTTATAGTCCTTCCGAGCTCTCGCACAGAATATTCACTCTCTGTGTTTTCTCTGTGCGGAACACATTCTTCAAGCTCGGACAGCACTATTTCGGTCTCGCTGCCGCCTCGCTTTTTGCTCGTGTTTTCGCGATATCTGTTAAATGCAAGATTTCGCGTTATCTTCGCAATAAAAGCCTTCAAGCTGTTTGGTCTTGTTGGCGGAATCGAATTCCACACCCGCATAAGTGCATCGTTCAAACACTCCTTTGAGTCTTCTTCACTTAAAAGAATGTTTCGTGCTACCGTCAGACAGTAGTTCCCGTATTTAGCCTCGGTTTCGAGAATAGCGCTCTCGTTTCTCGCAAAATACAGTTCTACTATACGCGCGTCATCCAAAAAAACATCTCCTTTCGCTTTATTATTTTTTAAGGATCCTTTTCATACATAAAGACACCGAAAATTTCAAAACGCAACATTGATTTTGAAAATTTTTTCAATTTTTTCATTTTTATTATTTTATCATTACTTACGGCTTTTATCAAGGTGTTATCTGTACACAGATACTATCTTTTGGCAAATTGCACATATTACAAAGTCTTTTATTGTGCGATTATACCATTGATTTTGTCGTCAAATATGATAAAATGCTACTGAACAAATTTTTGTGTCAAACAATCTTATACGTAAGGAGAAAAATATGAACACCGTTAAGTTTAATACAGAAAAGATCGTCGGCAAAATAAAGCCGATGCACGCGGTAAACAACGGTCCCGCCAATCATTACGGAACAAACAACTTTGAGCTTTTCAGAGCAGCAGGCATTCCTTTTGCGAGAAATCACGATGCCTCCTTCTCGGCATCATACGGAGGATCTCACACGGTTGATATTTCGGCTGTATTCCCGAATTTCGATGCAGACGTAAACGATCCCGCATCTTACGATTTTCCCTGCACGGACAAATACGTTTCCGAGTGCTTCAGCGTCGGAGCAAAGGTCTTCTACCGTCTGGGCAACAGAATCGAGCACGAGGTCAAGAAATACCACATATACGCGCCCAAGGACCCCTTCAAGTGGGCACAGATATGCGAACACATAATCCGCCACTACACAGAGGGCTGGGCAGACGGCTTTAATTACGATCTCACCTACTGGGAAATTTGGAACGAGCCCGATCTTCACGGCAAATGCTGGATAGGTACAAACGAGCAGTTTTTCGAGCTCTACGATATCACGGCAAAGCATCTTAAAAAGTGCTTCCCGAACATCAAGGTCGGCGGACCTGCCGTAACAGGCCCTCAGAAAGTCTACAACGAAAACTTCCTTGCTTACGTCAAAGAGCACGGATCGCCTATGGATTTCTTCTCTTATCACTGCTACGGTACCTGCCCCGAGGATTACGAAAGAAGAATAAATGCCGTAAACGAGCTTATCCACAAGTACGGCTTTGATTGCGAAAAGATTCTCAACGAATGGAACTACGTTAAGGCTTGGAGCGGAGATGACTTCGTTTACAGTCTTAATCAACACTCAAATATCAAGGGTGCATCCTTCGTTGCATCTGTAATCGCGCTCGGTCAGAAGAGCGAGCTTGATATGCTTATGTACTATGATGCTCGTCCGGGCACACGTTGGAACGGTATGTTTGATATGGAAAGCAAACCTCTCAAGGGTTATTATCCTTTCTATTTCTTCAACAAGCTTTACGAAATGAAAAATGAGACCGAATCTACCGTCGAGGGCGAAAAGATCCACGCCGTATCTGCTTCGGGAAACGGCAAAAAAGGATTTTTCATAGTAAACTACAACGACGACGATTCTGTAACTGACAAGGTAACTCTGAAAGCAGAAATTTCCGGTCTTTCGGGCACAAGCAAGGTCTCTTACTATATGCTCGACGGGGAAACAAGCGGAAAGCTTATCCGCGAGGAGATAACAAGTGCAAATACTTATTCTCCCATTCTTACCGTTGAGAAAAACTCTCTTCTCTACATTGAGATAGAGAACGTCTAAGCAAATACTCTTTCGAAAGGTTCCCCTGATATGAAAAGATTTATCGGCGACAAGCAATTCTACAAAATGGTTTTTGCGGTTGCTTTGCCTATAATCATTCAAAATGCTATAACAAACTTCGTAAACCTGCTCGACAACATTATGGTAGGCAGTCTTTGCACGGAAGCGATGACAGGCGTTTCTATTGTCAATCAGCTCTTTTTCGTATTTAACCTTACGGTTTTCGGTGCGGTTTCTGCCGCAGGAATATTTACCGCGCAGTATCACGGTCTTAAGGATTATAAGGGCGAAACGTATACGTTCAGATTCAAATTTCTAATACTTCTTATCGGTTGCGCCGTCGGAATAGTACTTTTCCTTATATACGGTCGTGAGCTTATATCGTTTTTTATAAGTGCCGAAGCAAACGTTGACACCACAGACCCTGCAAAAACTATGGAGTATGCTACCGACTATCTCCGCATTATGATGTTTGGTCTTTTACCGTTTGCTATGTCACAGGTATATTCCTCCACGCTCCGCGAAACGGGTGAAACGGTCGTACCGATGTTTTCAAGTGTAGTTTCGGTTTCGATAAATTTTATACTGAATTATCTGCTTATTTTCGGAAAGCTCGGTCTTCCCTGCCTCGGTGTAAAGGGAGCTGCAATCGCAACTGTCGTTGCAAGATTTGCAGAGCTTGCAATACTTGTGCTTTGGACGCATCTCCATTCAAAGCGTTATCCGTTTATTATCGGAGCGCTGAGATCCCCGTATATTCCCGGAAAACTCGTAGCGCAGATAACCGTACGTGGTCTGCCTCTTATGCTCAACGAATTTTTGTGGGCGATGGGCGTTACCATCACAAACCAGTGTTATTCGACACGCGGTCTTGATGCTCTCGCGGCAATAAACATAGCTTCTACGATAAACAATTTGTTTAATATCGTATTTTTGTCGATGGGCTCGGTTATTGCAATCATCGTCGGTAATCAGCTCGGTGCGGGTGAAAGCGAAAAGGCACTTGATACAGACAGAAAGCTTATCGTTCTATCCGTTATGAGCGCTGTCGGAATGGGAATTCTTCTTATCGGTTTTGCTCCGATATTCCCGCTTTTCTACAACACGACTCAGAACGTAAGGTCGCTTGCAACCTATCTGATTATGATTTTTGCCGCGATTATGCCCTTCCACGCGCTCGCACACGCATCCTATTTCACCTTGCGCTCGGGAGGTCAGGTGTTCATAACGATACTTTTCGACAGCGTTTTTATGTGGGTTGTTGCTATCCCTGTTGCACGTGTGCTTGCCGATTTCACAAAAATCGGAATCAAGCTTCTCTTCCCCATCTGCCACGGACTTGAAGCTGTAAAAGCTTTCCTCGGACTATGGCTTGTAAACAAAAAGACTTGGGTAAAACAGCTTGTTTCGCGAAGTGAAAAAGAGAACAGCTAAATTAAAATCCCTTTGCAGAAAACAATGCGAAGGGATTTTATCATTACTTGACTTTTCGCTGTCTTTATGCTAATATATATAGGTCATAACAACATCGGAGGTTTTTAATGAATTCTATCAAAAAAATTGCCAGCTTTACTGTAAATCACGAAAAGCTGTTGCCCGGTATATACGTTTCGAGAAAAGACGGCGACACGGTCACTTACGATCTGCGCACGCGAATTCCCAATACGGACGATCTTATGGACAACGCTACTATGCACTCACTTGAGCATATGTTTGCAACCTATATAAGAAACTCCGAAATCGCTGATGACGTGGTCTATTTCGGTCCGATGGGCTGTCAGACAGGCTTTTATCTGCTTGTAAACGGCAAGGAAAACGACGTCATACTGAGCGTAGTAAAGGCTACTCTCGAAAAAATAATTGCCCATACGGGCGATATCTTCGGAAAATCGGCTATTGAGTGCGGAAACTTCCGAAATCTTTCGCTTGAAAAAGCCAAGACAGAGGCGAAAAGATACCTCGACGTTCTAAATTCAAAGGAAAGCTGGGATTTTTTATATGAATAATACCGACATCAAAACTGCTCTCTCTGACCTCAGATCATCAGTAAAAAAGGTCGGCTTTATCTGCGCTATGGACTGTGAGCTTGATGCTGTCACAAAGCTCTTTTCCGATCTTACAATCAAAAAGTACGGAAGCATTAAATTTTTCTGCGGAAAAATTTGCGGAGTTGAAGCTATCGCCGCGAAATGCGGTGTCGGCAAGGTCTTTGCCGCTATCTGCGCACAGACAATGATACTCGGATTTGCTCCCGACCTCATAATAAACACAGGCGTTGCGGGAAATCTTTCCGACACGCTTCGTATCGGTGATATTGCGCTCTCAAGTGCCGTTGTTCAGCACGATATGGACACTTCACCTCTCGGCGATCCCGTTGGTCTTATTTCGGGAATAAACAAGATCGAGATAGAAAGCGACATTTCTGCGGCACTCGTTATGCAAAGTGCTCTCAGCACAATCGGAATAAACAACACCATCGGTATTATCGCTTCGGGAGATCAGTTTATTGCTTCTCCCGAAAAGAAACAGCAGATAAAAGAGAACTTCTCTGCTATTTCCTGCGAAATGGAGGGCGCATCTGTCGGTCATACCTGCTATGTAAACGGTGTGAGATTTTTGGTCGTCCGCGCAATCTCTGACGATGCCGACAACTCCTCGCCCGACGATTTTCCCGCATACTGCGTAAAGGTTTCGGAAAATTCTTCAAAGGCAATACTTGAATTTATGAAAATGATCGCTTAAACCCTTTTTGAAAAAAGGGTTTAAGAATCCCAAAAACTTTTCTGAAAAAAGTAGTAACTTATTTTTAGTAAAGTTTTGCTCGAGCTTTTTCAAAAGCTCGCAGGGTTTCTTAGGGACAGAGTCCCTTAAGTCGCGCCTGCCTCATTGCGCGAAATATTCTTTTTTCTCAGAAACCTTTTTAAAAAAAGGGTTTAAGAATCCCAAAAACTTTTCTGAAAAAAGTAGTAACTTATTTTTAGTAAAGTTTTGCTCGAGCTTTTTTCAAAAGCTCGCCGGGTTTCTTAGGGACAGAGTCCCTTAAGTCACGCCTGCCTCATTGCGCGAAATATTCTTTTTCTCAGAAACCTTTTTAAAAAAGGGTTTAAGAATCCCAAAAACTTTTCTGAAAAAAGTAGTAACTTATTTTTAGTAAAGTTTTGCTCGAGCTTTTTCAAAAGCTCGCAGGGTTTCTTAGGGACAGCGTCCCTTAAGTCGCGCCTGCCTCATTGCGCGAAATATTCTTTTTCTCAGAAACCTTTTTTAAAAAAGGGGCTAAGAATCCTAAAAACTTTTCTGAAATTTTATAAAAAAGCAAGGACAGAAGAAATCATTTCTTCTGTCCTCATTTTATTCAGTTTTGATTTTCATCAACTATTACCGCGACACCGTCTTCAAAATATCCGGTATAATTTTTTATAGAGCTATCCTCGGATGCCCACGTATAGGTTCCGTAACCTGTCATCTTATTTTCGGTAAACTGACCGACATATACGTCACCGTTGGCGAAGTTATAGGTTCCTTCACCCGTGCGCAAATCGTTCTGAAAGCTTCCCGTATAAACGTCGCCGTTCACGAATGTCATTGTTCCGTTTCCGTGCTTCTGATCGTTTACGTACTCTCCCGTGTAAACGGTTCCGTCCGCCCATTTATACGTTCCGTTTCCGTTACGAAGGTCTTTATAGTACCCGCCCTCGTAGCTGTCGTACTTACCTTCGCTGTTACTCGGCCATTCGTAAAGTCCGTTTCCGTGCTTGACTCCGTCAAGAAAATCGCCCGTATATTTATCGCCGCCGATATAGTAAAAGGTTCCTTTGCCGTTTATCTTGTCATAATCGAAATTGCCGACGTAGATATTTCCGTCGCTGAATTCCATACGTCCTTCACCGTGTCTTAAGAACATATCGGTCTTTCCGATATAAAAATCACCGCCGCTGTACTTGATAGAAGCCTTCTGTGCTGCCACGTCGTATGAATACTCTGCAGTAGAGCCGTCCGAAAAATAGAGATCACCCGAAATATAATTTCCTTCAGAATCTACTTTTCCGAGGAACTTTACAGTCATATCGCCTATCTCATATTTAACGTACCTAAATCCCGATGCATGTATCGATCCGACGAGTATAAGAACAAGTAAAACTGCCGTCACGGCGATCGCTGCGAGATAATATACCGGATTGAATTTCTTCATTTTCTTTATTTTTTTCGGATTAACCTTACCGGGTACAGTCTGTGTTGCCAAAACAATTCCTCACTTCCGAAAGTAAAATAGTTTATATCAGATCAAGTCTTAAAAAAGTGTCAGAATAAGCGGAAGAACAAGAGTTATAATGTATGCAAGTGCCAAAATGATAATCACCGAAGAGACAACTCCGAATATATCGGCTCCCTTATTGTCATAACGAAGCTCTGCCATTATCTTGTTTTCCTCTGCGACATAAAATCTTGCAGTATTAAGGTCGATAGGCTTTGTTCTTGCCGAGAAGGAATGTCCTTCCGATGCGATAACTATTTCATCATCAACCTCAAAAACTATTTTTCTGAAGGTATCTCTTTTTACAAGAGCTCGCTTAATAAAAGTATTCTTCTGATATCCTGCTTCGGCGAGAGTCATAGCCGAATCAACACTCAGCGCACCGCTGTTTATAAGTGTGCGCACAAATCCGCCGAGAATAGTTCGGTTATAATATGTGCAAAAAATAGCCCAAACCGAGCCGATAGCAATACTCCATACAACGAGTTCAAGTGTAGATATATTTCTCAACCAATCCATAAATTTCCTCACTTTGCCAAAAGACAAATTTTCTGTATTATGCGGAATCACCCGCAGGTGTTTATATGCGAAACACCCTGATATTATGTTAAAACATTATATCATCATAAAAAGATTTTAACAAGAAAAGCTTTTTAAGAAAGTGTAAATAATATATTAATGTAAAGCATCACTTTCCAAGTAAAACAAGCAAATCACAGCAAAAAATTCACATTTTTTGGTTTTCGCGCATTTTACACAAACTCACAAGCGGGCACTCATCGCACAGCGGATTCTTTGCTCTGCACACATCGCGTCCGAACATAACGAGTCTATGGCAAAAATCGCTTTGTTTTTCCTTTTCTATTATTCCCGAAAGTATTTTTTCTACCTTTACGGGATTTTTCTCTCCTGCAGGTACGAGTCCGAGTCGTCCGCTTATTCTTATACAGTGCGTATCGGTGACCACGGCAGGCTTTTTATAAATATCTCCGAGAAGAAGATTTGCAACCTTACGTCCTACACCCGGAAATTTCAGAAGCTCATCCATTTCATCCGGAAGTATTCCGTTATATTCTTCTGTAAGAAGGCGGCATTCCTCTTTTATTTCCGACGATTTTACTCTGTAAAGTCCGCAAGGGTAAACTATCTTTTCAATTTCCGAAAGCTCACCTGCGGCAAGTGCTTCGGGTGTGGGATATTTTGCAAAAAGCTCTCTGCAGACTATATTCACTCTTGCGTCGGTACACTGTGCCGAAAGTCTTGCCATAACGAGAAGCTTCCACGGCTCTCCGTTATATTCAAGTGCGCACGGAGCGTCGGGATACCTTTTTTCAAGTATCTCCACTATCTCGGCAGCGACATTTTTCAAATTATCACTCATATTATTTTTTCTTTCTGAAATCAAGAAGAGAAACGTGGAAATTTTCTCTAAGGACCGTTTCTATTGTGGAAAGAGGCATTCCGACAACGTTATTGAAATCTCCGTTGATAGCCGCAACAAAGAATCCTCCGTTTTCCTGAATTCCGTATCCGCCTGCCTTGTCATACGGCTCGTCTGTATCTATGTAAGCGTTTATCTCCTCGTCTGTAAGGTCTCTGAATTTGACCTTCGTAGCGACGTGTCCGCTCACCTTTTTATCACCACGGATTATTGCATATCCGCTGTAAACCTTGTGAACAGTTCCCGAAAGCGCAGACATCATTTCGTAAGCCTCGTGTCTGTCCGCAGGTTTGCCGAAAATTCTGTTATCAAGCGCAACAACCGTATCTGACGCTATAATTATATCATCTTTATCTGCCTCTACTGCCGCTGCTTTTCTGAGCGAGAGTATTTCCACAAGTCTTGAAGGGACCGTCTTTCCCCTATACGATTCATCAACGCTTGTCGTTATAGCTTCATAATCGAGACCGAGCGAGTCAAACATCTGACGGCGTCTCGGACTTTTGGATGCAAGTATAAGTTTCATTGTCCTTCCCTCCCAAGTTATATTTTTCCGGTAGATCCAAAACCGCCCGCACCGCGCTCGGTTTCGTCAAGCTCGTCGCATACTATGAAATTTGCCGTAAGCACGGGCATAATCATCATCTGTGCAATTCTCTCTCCGGGAGCTATCGTATAGTCCTCTTCAGATATGTTTGCCGCAGAGAAGAATATTTCTCCGCGATAATCGCTGTCTATTACTCCTATACCGTTTGCCGCGGTTATTCCCTTTTTAGCCGACAATCCGCTTCTTGCGCTTATTACTGCAACAGTACCCGTCGGAATCGATATTGCTATACCCGTCGGTATAAGCTTTCTTTTACCTGCCGGAACAAGTACAGCCTCATCCGAGGCGCAAACAAGGTCGAACGCCGCAGAACCCTCAGTTGCATATTTCGGAAGCGAGATGTTTTCTCGAAGTATCTTTATTTTAACGTCTGTCATTTATATTCATATCCTTTCGGTATTGTATCTTCAAGCGAAAGCCTTGATGATTTTTACTTATGATACCATTTTAAATGTAAACTTTCAAGGCAGAAAAATACCGTCATTTTTAAACTTTTTGTTATAAATATGTTTTATATTTTTTAAACAGTCAAAAAAGATATGCGTAACGCAAAAAGCAAAACTTCTCTTATACATTTTCTGTTTTTTGTTGACTTTTCAAATAGTGTATGATATAATTGATCAAAGCAAAAACACCGATATTAATCGGAATTCACGGTTTTGAAAGGAATTAAAACTATGAAACTTAGACCGCCGGCAGTGCCGCTTATCACAGTTGACCCTTACTTTTCGGTATGGTCACCCGCTGACCGTCTTACAGACGCAGCTCCCATTCACTGGACAGGCAAACCCAACACAGCTCTCGGATTTGCTACGATTGACGGTAATCTTTATCGCTTTATGGGTCAGTACGACTGCCCCGCTATGAAGCAGACAAAGATCAATTTCACCGCACTCTCTACCGAGTATCGTTTTGAGGCTGCAGGAATCGAGCTCACGGCTATTTTCACCACACCTCTTCTCATCAATGATTTTTACTACTTCACACGTCCGATAAGCTACGCGAAATTCACTTACAAATCACTTGACAAGAAGGATCACGACGTAAAGATCAAGATCGCATTCTCCGAAGAAATCTGTATCAACCTTCGCGGATCCGAGCCTATCGTTTGCGAAACTATCGAAAATGGCGGCGTTAAGTCTGCAAAGATCGGAAGCGAAGCACAGAACGTTCTCGGTCAGGACGGTGACGACATTCGAATCAACTGGGGTTATTTCTATATCTCCACCAAAGGTGAAAAGGCTTGCACGTCTATCGAAAAGATCAAGACACCTATTCCCGGTGCAAAGCCGACAGACGAGCCGAAACCCGATATGACGTTTGCGTGTGCGGAAACCACACTTTGCACTAAGTGCGGTGCTCTCTTCACATTCTCTTACGATGATATCGAAAGTATCGTTTACTTCGGAAAGAATCTCAAGTCCTACTGGAACAAGGACGGCGCAAAGATCGAAGACGAGATCGTGAAGGCATTTGCTGATTACGCAGAAGTTATGACTCGTTGCACAGAGTTTGATGACAGACTCTTCCTCGACGCTACACGTGCGGGCGGCGAAAAGTACGCAGAGCTTCTTGAGCTTGCTTTCCGTCAGGCTTGCGCAGCTCACAAGCTCGTTCTTGATGAAAACGGTGATATCCTCTACATCTCCAAGGAATGTAACTCCAACGGATGCGCGGCTACCGTTGACGTAAGCTATCCTTCAATTCCTATGTTCCTTCTTTATAACCCCGAGCTCGTTCTCGGTATGATGCGTCCTATTTACAAGTTCTCACGTATGGACGCTTGGGAATATGACTTTGCTCCCCACGACGCCGGCAGATATCCTTGGGTTAACGGACAGGTTTACGGTCTCAGAATAGACGAAAACGGCAAGAAGCTTCTTCACAAGTATCAGATGCCTGTTGAAGAGTGCGGAAATATGCTCGTTATGGCTGCTACTGCCGCTATCGCAAAGAACGACACAACACTCGCAGAAGAAAACCTCGATCTTCTCGAAGCTTGGGTCAAGTACCTCTTCGAAAACGGTGCTGACCCCGAAAACCAGCTCTGCACAGACGACTTTGCAGGACATCTCGCTCACAACTGCAACCTCTCTCTCAAAGCTATTTCGGGTATCGTAAGCCTTGGTATCATCTACAAGATGCTCGGCAACGAAGAAAAGTTCGAAGAATACAAGAAGATCGCTCACGAAATGGCTCTCGACTGGATCGAGCGCGCAAAGAACGAAGACGGCAGCTTCCGTCTTGCATTCGACCGCGAGGGTACGTTCAGTATGAAGTACAACATCGTTTGGGACAAGCTCTTCGGCACAAACGTAATGCCCAAGAGTGCTATCGCAGCAGAAGTTGCAAGCTACCGCCGCAAGATGAACAAATACGGTCTGCCTCTTGACAACCGTTCTCTCTACACAAAGAGTGACTGGCTCATCTGGACAGCTACACTTGCCGAGCTCAAGGACGACTTTATGGAAATAGTTGATCCTCTTTGGGATGCTTACAACTCCTCCGAAACACGTCTTCCCATGACCGACTGGTACTGGACACATTCGGCTACCATCCGTGGATTCCGCCACAGAAGCGTTGTCGGCGGTTATTGGATCAAGCTTCTCGAATACACCGAAAAGATGAAGATCGACTGATTTTTAAACACACAAAACCGCAAGGAGTAAAATCCTTGCGGTTTTTGTATTACAGTTCAAGTATTTTTCAAACCGAATTTACTGTTTAAAATTCTGAATTCTAATTGAACAGTTTCATTTCCGGTAAAGCAATCAATCTCCTTCGTATCGCCGACAGGATATCGCACAAATCCGACTTTTTCAAGCATTTTCAGACTATATATATTATCATAATAACAACCTGCTGAAATTTCTTTATAATTAAAGTTTTGAAAAATATAATCTATTGCAAGCTTGAAAGCATTCGTAGCGTATCCCTTATTTCTGTATTTCGGATAAATCCAAATCGCCAAATCGGGGCATTTTTCATCAAGTCCGAGTCTGAGAGTTCCGACTTTTTTATTAGAATTCTTGTCAACGACAGTAACCCAAAATTTGAAACGATTTATTTCGATTGTTTTGAACTCATCAAATGTTTGTTCAAACACTATGTTATACCCTTTTTGAGTATGAATATCTTGCCAACACATATACATATCGTAATCATCGTTGTGAGTATACGGTGTCAACCCTAATTCATCATTTTCGATAATAAACATATCCCATCCTTTAAATCCAATTAATAACTTATCTTATTTACATTATTATATTTTACTCTTCTGAATAGAATTTATCACATTTCCAACGAATCGGATTTTCGCTAATGTATTTATATATCTCATTATAATCATCGCGATTTCGAACAATATGATCAAAGAAAGAGCGTTGAAATATTTTTTCTCCTGCTGTACCACGCATTTTGTTTAATTCTTTGGTTACTTGATATTTAAGCCATCCCATTGCTGCATTCACCGTAGGGGAGGGGTCTCCCCTCCCGCCATCATTTGAGACCGACAATAACAAATGTATATGGTTAGGCATAATAATATAGGAATCCACGAATATTTCTCTATATTTTTCAGAGATTTTTTGAATCCAAACATCCACAATTTTGCCATAACACGATAATCTCGGGAGGGGAGACCCCTCCCCTACAACCGTAGATAGAATATTCCTTCTGTCTTTCGTACATATCGTTATAAAATATGCACCTCTTCTGCTATAATCAAAATTTTTTAATCTGATAACTTTTCTATTCGGTAATTCTTTGTTCATCGCAGTACCTTACCTTATAGTCGTTCAATAACCGATGTTTCGACATTTTAATATTAATCTACACACATCAAATGATCCTTACCTCTCTGCCAAGTCCGAAAGAATACACCGACGTTTCGCTGACCTCGCGTCCCATCATAAGCTCGCAAGCGCGCTTATAGTAAGAAAGCTGTGTAAAATATCTCTCGCAGAGCATTTTTTCGTCTTCCTCGACATTTCCGCTGACATAATCGGTCTTATAGTCGATAAGCTTTAAGGTCTTATCCCCGCGTTCAATAAGGCAGTCAAAAACACCCTGAACGAGAATTTTCGCACTCGAAAGCGAGTCTTTCAGCTCTTCCCTGCCCGTAAATTCGCTTGCAGGAAGCATAAGGCTGAATCTCTTTTCCCGCCAGACGTTTTTCGCGGATTTTATCTCGCGGTAAAGATCGGATGCGAAAAACTTTCTCAGCTTATCGATATAAACGAGATTTGCAAGGCTCGGATCGATGAATTTTTTATCGCACAAACGTGCAAGCTCTATCTCAACACCGTTTTTCTCTGCATTTGCAAAATCGCAAAACTGCATAAACACGTGAGTTGCCGTGCCGCGCATCGCACCCGTGACCTTAACCTCGGAATTTCCCGACATAAATTTCGGAACATCCGTGAAATTTTCCTCGTTTTTCACGAGATCGACATAGTCATAGTCGAGTATTTCGGGGAAAAGCCGTGAAACAGACATTTTTGCAGGAAGAGTAAGCTCTTTCTCGTAAGGATATACGTATTCAAGTCTTTTGCGTATCTCGCCGAGCTCAAGTGTTTTTTTGTCCTCAATTTCATCTTCCGAAATTTCGAATATTTCTTCGTATTCGTCCGCAGGAGTATCATCTTCCGCCGCTTTGCTCACGCTGCTTAAGCTGACACTACCTCTGCCGTTTTTCCATTCGTAGTAAGGTGCGCTTTCGGCTATCGAAATATCAATATCTTCTGCCCTTTTATAGACTGCAGCAAGTATCCACAGAATATAAGTGCTTGCTGCTTTGAACACGTAAGGCGAGCAATTCTTCTGCATTTTGAGTGCTTTTGCGAAGCTTTCGTCGATATCCTTCACCTCTGCCGTAACGAAAAGCTTCTTTCTTGCACGAGTGAGCGCAACGTAAAGAATACGCATTTCTTCGTCTATCTGCGTTTCATAAATATATTCGACCATAGCCTTATACATCGGCGAATTATATCTTATCTGACCGCCGAGGTCGATAGCCCTTACAACAGCACCGAAGGAATTGGAAAAGAGAAAATTCGCTCTGATGTCGCTTTTATTTACGTTTTTTCCGCAGCCAGAAACGAAACAGTATTCAAATTCGAGACCCTTCGAATGATGCACGGTAAGAAGCTGTACGCAGTCCTTTTTGTCAGAGCTTTCAATTTTGAGAGCATCACTTCCGGCTTTGTCGCTTCTTATGTCTTCAACGTAGCCAAGAAAGCTGTGAAGTCCTCTGAAGGCGTTTTTCTCATAAGCTCTTGCGAGATTTTTAAAGGTTTCTATGCAGCGTTTGGTATTATCGCCGTTTTCCTTATCGAGTGCAGCAAGTGCGGATACTGCAAAATCCGAGCAAATATCTTCCACTATTTCAAAGACCTTCTTGCCGTTTACATTATCTCTTGCATCCGACAGCCAAGACAAAAGCTTCTTTCCCTTTTCAAAGCCATTTTCTTCGGTATAGGCTCTGAATTTATCGTAAAGCGACATACGCGTTTCATACTTTTCGCAGGCAATATCGACAATATCGTTAAATTCTATACCGAATATCTTACTGCTGAGTGCCGAAGCAAACCATATATCACGGTGCGGATTGTCTATGCAGTTAAGCAGTGACAAAATGAAGAGTATTTCAGGCATTGATAAAATATCAATATTTCCCGATCCGTCTATCGGTATTCCTTCGCTTTCAAGAACCTTCTTCAAAACGCGCGCGTTTTCGCCGAAGGCTCTCATCATAACAGCTATATCGGACGGCTTTACTCCGCTTGAAATAAGTTTTTTTATCTCACTTGCAATAAGGACAGCTTCCGAATAACCTGCACAGTCCTTATCCTTTTCGGTGAGTATTACCTCAACCCTTTCGTATTTTTCTTTTTTATCCTTTGAAAAAACGAGAGCATCCTCGTCAAGATATTCTACTGCGCCGCTGTTATTTCTGAAAAGAGTATCGAAAACACGGTTTGAGAAATCTATTATCGGCTTATCGCATCTGAAATTGTTGGAAAGAAATATCCGCTTGCCCTCTTCTGCGTCCTTGTTTTCTGGAGTACAGTCGATGAAAGTATCTCTGTATTCTGCAAATATCGAGGGCTCTGCACCGCGGAAAGCGTATATACTTTGCTTGATATCGCCTACCATAAAACGGTTGGAATTCGAAATCGCGCTGAAAATACCGTCCTGCAAAGCGTTAGTATCCTGATATTCGTCAATATATATCTGTTTATATTTTTTCGATATTTCTCTTGCAAGCTCGGTTGGCTTTCCGTCCTCACGCACAAGAAGCTTATACGCCATTTTTTCAAGGTCGGAAAAATCTATTATCGAAAGACGACGCTTTTCCTCGGAAAACGCTTTCTCGAACTTTGAAAGCGTTCTGTAAAGAACACGAAGAAATTTCGCGTTTATTTCACAGATCTTAATTACGGTATTGGTATCCCACAAATATTCTTCGTCAAGCTTTTTGAGCCTTTCCCTCACAGAATCGCGCTCGTCTTTGATCTCTTCTATTCTGCTATCGGTCACGCCTCTGAGCGCCGAGCATTTCGGTGGATTATATTCTTCGGACAAAGCGCTCATAAGGTCATTCCAGCCGCGTTTGGATGCTTCACATATCCCTGTCATATACGAAATATCGTACCGGTATGCACTGCCTCTTGCTTTATATACCTTTTCATCGTTTATTATGTAGTCAAGACCGTCTTTGATAGCGGCAATATACGATTCAAGCTCTGAGCAGAGGGATTTTCGTATCTGCTTTGAATATCTGCTCTCATTCCACTTTTCTTCGTCCATTTCGGAATATTCGCACGCAAACCGATTAAGCAGGTCTATTCCATAGGGACTGCTCTGTGTTTTTTTATAGATGCCGAGAAGTGTATCGGCAAGAGAAGAATCGCTCGCAGAAACAAAATTGTTTACCATATAAGCAAATTCGCCGTCAAACGCATAAGCGTCGTTTATGCACTTTTCCATAGTTTTAAGCGCAATAATATCGCTCTCCGAAGCATCAGAAACACGCACGTTTGATATAAGCGAAAGTGCTGACGTATTTGCCGAAATAAGATTTCCGCAAAAGCTGTGTATAGTTCCGATATCGGCATTCTGGAGCATCATAAGCTGTCTTACGAGTCTTTTATTATCGGGAGTTTTAGCAATTTCCGCACGGATAGCCTTAGCTATTCTTTCTTTCAGCTCTTCTGCAGATGCTTTTGTGAAGGTAACGATGAGCATATCCGATATATTTATAGGGGACTTTTCATCGAGCAGCGAGCGTATAACTCTTTCACAAAGCACGGCAGTTTTACCCGATCCTGCGGCGGCAGAGATAATAAGGTCGCCGTCACGCATATTTATAGCTCTGCTTTGCGAAGCTGTCCATATTCTGTCAGCCATTTTCTCTACCTCCCTCGAAATCGTATTCATCATCAGGCACACCGTGAAGTATCTCGCTATGCTCCTCGCAGTAACTCTTTCTTCTGCATACCGATGCCATAGAGCAGTATCTGCACGCATCCTGATTGTTTGTTTTAAGCGGTATCGCGTCCGCATTTCCCTGCTTCATTTTGTAAGCAAGCTCAGATACCGTGCCGTTTATTTCATCGAAAAGCTCGTCAAACGAAGAAACCACCGAGTTTTCAGATTTTTTCGAAAAGCTTCCGTCTTTTTTGACCGTAACGGGTGTATAAACTCCGCCAAACGCAGGATCCATCGCTTCAAGCACCGATATATCGCCGCAAACGAGTCCTATTCTCTTCAGCTTTCCGAGAGTTACGTCCTCTATTTCATCAGCACTTATGTTCATACCCGACACCACTTCGGCTTCGGGCATTTTGGTCGAAAAATAGAGTATTCCGGCAGGTATCGGCTTTTCGCCGTCTTTTACGCCGAGCTTTTTAAGAAATTCTTTATCCGACGTTCTGCAGAGCGATGCAAGATAAAGGAGCATCTGCATATTAAGCCCATACTGAAGGTCAGCCCTTGAAAAGACCTTTTTGCCTGTTTTATAATCTACCACTCTTACGTAAATTTTTCCGTCGTCCTCGTAGGTATCAACACGGTCGATAACTCCGTAAACACCCGCTTTTCCGCCGTCGGGAAGCTCTACCGTAATCGGTTTAAGGGTATCGTTTCCTATTTTCAGCTCGAAAAATGCGGGACTGAACTTAGACTTTGCAAATTCGTCCGCAAGACTTTTTACAACGAGCGACAGGTTATCTTTAAGTCTTGACACAAGAGCTTTTATTCTCGGCTCTTTTGAGACCTCGCCAAGGGCACGTGTGCAATAATCCATAACGTCCTCAAGCGTACCTGATATCAGTTCGTCCGTTACCTCTTTCTCGCCGTCAAATATCCTTGCAATAAAGAGCTCAAGGAATGAATGAACAAAGTTTCCTATATCCGCGCTTGTCGGCTCGGACGACGCTTCTTCCGAAAGAGAAAGCACGTACTTACAAAAATATGCAAACGGACACATCGCATAGCTTTCAAGGCGCGACTGCGAAAGTCCCATATAATCTCCGAAAAGCTTTTTGTCACCTGTATAGCGATATTCACCGTTTACAAGGTCATTTTCCGCAAAAAATCCGATATTCCCGCGCTCTTCAAGATATTTCTTTATTTCAAGAGATTTTTCCCCGTCATTTTCGCGAAGCATCAGCGAATACTCAAGCGCCGACATATCGCTCCACACGAAAAATTCTTCGGAAAGCTCCGAAACTTTTACCGTTTTAACGTCACCAAAAAGTGAACAAACGGGTGCAACAAAGCTCGATACGTTTTTCTGCGTGTTATAGGTCAGCACAAGCTCTTTTTCGGCAACACTTCCCGCAAGATAAAAATAGAGCATTTCATCTCTTGCGCGCTCCGAGCTTTCGGGTGAGAGTTCAATTCCTTGGGCTTCAAGGTCGCGTCTGTCCCTGTCGCCGAGAATAATGTCCTCGCGTATCGGAGCAGGAAAAACACCCTCATTGAGTCCGATAACGTAAACGTATTTTACGCCCGACAGCTTGAGCGAATTTGCCTCTCCTATAATGACCTCGTCAATTCCCGACGGTATTTTGCCGATGTCGCTCATTTCAAGCGATGCGGAAAGCAGTTTAAGATAGGACGAAGAATCCGACGGCATCTCTCCCGCGACTGTCACAAGGCTGTCAAGACAATCTATGAGTATATTCCATATCTGAACGGTTTCGTCCGCTTCGGCAACACGGTTTTTATCTCTCAGCTCGGCTGAGTGCAGTTCAAGCTTTTCTCTGAGCGATATTTCCTCGAGAAAATTATACAGCTTTACAGACACCTCGCGCAAATTCGGCTTTTTCTCAAATATTTCAAAGAATTTGACAAGCGGAGAAACAAGAATATTTCTGAACTTGTTAAGTTCTTCAAGAAGCGCGGTATCTTCATCGATAAACGGAGCACCGAATCCTCTCGGATGCATCGTCCACGGATTCTCGTCAAACCATCTTTTACCCGATATTTTCCATATCCTTGCGTACTCTTCTATTTTGTCGCAGATATCGACAGTAAGACCCGTATATCCGCATCTCATATACGATATTACGTCTTCTGTCTGCCAGTTATGTGACTTTATCTTGAGCGCAAGAAGTATCATTCTGACCGATGGACACAGCTTTATATCACGTCGCGATGAAATAAACGATGGTATGGCATAATTTTTGAGTGCTTTATCTATTATCCCTTCATACTCGGACGTGCTTCTTAAAATAATTGCAAAATCGCGGTATCTTGCGCCCTCCTCACGTATCTTTCGTGCAATATCGGCTGCAACAAATCTTGATTCATCTTCAAGGCTTTCAGCAACTGCCACTCTGATATTTTCACACTTTCCGTCATACTTTTCGGCGGAAAAATTCCATATATTTTCCGAAAAGTATGCTATTT
This sequence comes from Oscillospiraceae bacterium, assembly GCA_015064255.1. Taxonomy (GTDB): domain Bacteria; phylum Bacillota; class Clostridia; order Oscillospirales; family CAG-272; genus SIG672. The sequence goes on along the minus strand of SVSP01000001.1, from coordinate 63,931 downwards.
CGTCCGACATTCCGATATTTTCCGTATCAAGCTGTGTACGGATAACGCTAACGTTATTGCGTGCGGCGAATTTAATAAGCGCTTCTTCGGTTTTACGTATCGACTCGAAAATATCACGCTTGTCCACGCGGTCAACACCAAGAAAAACAGCAACGCTCTCAGCCTTCTTTATTATATTTTCAATTATCTTTTTTTCATATACGGTAAAGGAGATAAAATGCGCGATATAAACGCTTCTTTCTCCGAAATAATCGTTATCCTCAAGTATATCACAGATACGTTTCGTATCTTCCGCAGGATCGTTATAATCGTTTTTGAGAAGCGCGCTGTTTGCCGCGGCAATAAGCGCAATATCTTCGAGCTTACGGGATAATTTTTCATTATTATCCTTCATTTTTTCCGCTATCTCTTCAAGAGTTTTCGGAGAAATACCGTAAAGAGAAAGCTCACCGACCGATGCCATAAGGCTCTTTATCATATCAATATCGTCAAGTGCGATATTTTTGTATTCTTTCAGCATAGGAGCGATTTCGGCGACAGTTCTCCACATAAGTATAAGACGAGCGCCGTCTGTAATATTATTGTAGTTGAGTCCTCCGAAGCGTCTGAAAACAGATTCGCAAAGACGTCTGAAGCCTACGACCTCTATCTCGGGAGAAATTATATTATTATAACTGAGCATAACTTCGGCATTATACACCTGCTGCTCGGGCACAAGAAGAGTGACCTTTTTATGCTCTGAAATATCTTTTTTTATGCGTTCAAGAAGTTCTCTGTCACAGCTTTTTCTTTCTCGTGAGTATATTATCTCAAGCATTGATTCAAACCGTTCCTTTTAGGATTTTATTTCTTATATATCTTTTCTCCGTCGGTAAGTATTATTATACTTCCTATCACGTCCGTGCGGTAAATATAGCTGACCGACATACTGAGCTTTTCAACAGTTTCTATGTGCGGATGTCCGTATTTATTGCCCTCTCCGCAGGATATTATCGCAATATTCGGCGACACAGCCGCAAGAAATTCATCCGACGTTGACGTACGTGAGCCGTGGTGACCTGCTTTGAGAAGGTCGGATGAAAGTTCGCTTTTCGAATAGTGTGAAAGTATTTCCTTTTCTGCTTTTTCTTCCGCATCTCCGGTAAATATGTATCTCGCCTCTCCGTACTGCATACGAAGTACTATACTGTCATCGTTTCCGCCGCCGTCGGTTATCTTTTCGGGAGAAAGCGTAAGAAAATCAGCTTCACCGAGCTCAAATTCATATCCGCGCTCTGCGTAAACGATCTCGCTTTTTTCTTCTTCAATGTCTTTCAGCAGATTTTTCGCACAGACGGTCTTGACCTCGCATTCGAGTATAAGTACAGACAGTATTTCAAAAGCATCAAAAACCTGCGGGCTTCCGCCGATATGGTCCTCGTGATAATGTGTTGCGACAAAAATATCTATCTCGGTTATTCCGAGTGCAGAAATATAGCTTACTATATCTTCTCCCGATTCGGGTATTCCCGCGTCTATAAGCATAGTTTGACCGTCGGGGGTTACGATAAGCTCACAGTCGCCCTGCCCTACGTCGATAAAATGTACGGCAAGCATACCCTCGGGCATCTCTTCCTTATTCAGACATCTTGCAGCCAAAAACAGTATTAATGCAAGTACAAGCACAAATATTATGACTTTCGTACCATTTCGTTTTGTACTATTTCGTTTTGTTTTTCTTTTTTTCATATCTATCTCCGAAAATTATTTTTGATGTCGTTTATATTATATATCAAAAAAACTTCTTTTGCAAGTAAAATAAAAGATATGAAAGAAATTTTCATTTTCGCATTTTCGCATTTTCGCATTTTAATCTTGAAATCAACAATAAACTGTGATAGAATGTATTATAGATATACAGAAAGGTCACTTAATATTATGTCGGAAATAAAAAGAGGAAAATTTATTGTATTTGAAGGACTTGACGGAAGCGGAAAAGGCACTCAGATACGTATGCTTGAAAAGAAATTGCTTGATGCGAGAAGAAACGTCACTCTCACAGCAGAGCCAACCGATACCGCAATTGGAGGAATGATACGCGATGCACTTTCGGGAAATCATAAACGCACGCCGTCCGAGCTTGCCGCGCTCTTTCTTGCCGACAGAGTTCAGCACAACACAGATCCTAAAAAGGGCATCATTTCCCTTCTTAACGCGGGCAAAGACGTCATATGTGACCGTTACTATTTTTCTTCGTTCGCATATCAGGGTATTGACGTAGGTCTTGATTGGGTTATGAAAATGAATCTTGACTGTCCCGATATTTTAAAGCCCGACGTTTGCATCTTCCTTGATGTCGATCCCGATATTTGTATGCAGAGAATAGATTCTTCGCGCGCTTTTACCGAAATATATGAAAAAGCATCTACTTTAAAGAAAATAAGAAGCCGTTTCTTCGAGGTTTTTGAAAAGCTGAGTGTTGCTGAAAATATAAAGATAATTGACGCAGCGCGCTCCCCCGAAGAAATCGCAAACGATATTGAAAAAATAGTTTTTGAAATTTAAGCACGTTACACAGAGGTGGACATTATGAGCACAAAAAGATATTCACACGTTATAGTTGTAGGCATAGACGGCGCAGGTTCGTTTATAAAAGATGCCGACACCCCAAAATTTGACAGTATATTTGAAAACGGTGCCCTGACATACGGCGCACTCGCTTCAAATCCCACGATAAGTGCAGAATGTTGGGGCTCTATGCTTATCGGTGTCGGTCCCGAGGTTCACGGTCTTACGAACGCTATCGTAAGTTCACGCGAATACCCCAAGGATTCTCCCTTCCCCTCCCTGTTTCGCAGAATAAGCAAAGCCATTCCCGACGCAAAACTCGGTTCCTTTTGCGATTGGAACCCGATTAGCGCGGGAATAATAGAACGCGACCTTAAAGTTGATACTGCAACAGCACGTGACAGCGAGCTTACTCCTATGATATGCAGCTATATAAAGGAAAACAAGCCCACATTCCTTTTCATTCAGTTTGACAGCGTTGACGGTGCGGGACATTCTCACGGATACGGTACACCTCAGCATCTCACTCGCATACACGAGGTTGACGAGCTTGTTTACGACGTTTACAAGTCTGCCAAAGATGCCGAAATACTGGACGATACATTATTCATTGTTATTTCCGACCACGGCGGAACAAATCCCGAAAACGGCGGCGGAAGCCACGGCGGATGGACAGACGGAGAAAAATACGTTACTATCGCACTCTGCGGAAAGACTGTCCTCCCCTGCGAAATATCCGAGGCAAACGTACGCGACCTTTCTGCAATAGTTCTCTATGCACTCGGAATCGATGCTCCCGCGTTTGACGAAGCCGGATGGACGTCGCAGATCCCCGACGGTGTATTTGACGACGACAATATTCCACCCTACAAAGATATTTCTCATCTCACGGGTGCGGCTCCGCGTGTATCAAAGGTACCTCACACGTCTGAGCTTATTTAATTCAAAGCAGCAAATAAGGCGGTCTGATTTCAGACCGCCTTATTTTTGTTTATATGTAATTAATTAAACTACACCCTGAGCCTTCATAGCATCTGCAACCTTGATAAAGCCTGCGATATTAGCGCCTGCTACGAGGTCGTCGCCAAGGCCGTACTTGTTAGCAGCCTTAACCGATGCGTCGAAAATGTTCTTCATAATTGTCTTGAGCTTAGCGTCAACTTCTTCTTCGCTCCAGGAGTAACGCATAGAGTTCTGAGACATTTCAAGACCGGATGTTGCAACACCGCCTGCGTTAACGGCCTTGGAAGGAGCAACGATAACGCCGTTAGCCTTAAGATATGCAACAGCTTCGTTTGTTGTAGGCATATTGGAAACTTCAACGTAATACTTGATTCCGTTAGCAACCATCTGCTCAGCTTCCTTCATATCAACTTCGTTCTGTGTTGCGCAAGGCATAAGAATGTCAGCCTTTACGCCCCAAGGCTTCTGACCCTTGAAGAAGGGTACGCCGAACTTATCAGCATAGTCTTCAACTCTGTTACGGCAGGAAGCACGCATTTCGAGCATAAAGTTGATCTTTTCTTCTGTGTTGATACCGTCTTCGTCGTAGATATATCCGTCGGGACCGGAGATCGTAACAACCTTACCGCCGAGCTCGTTAACCTTCTTAACGGTACCCCAAGCAACGTTACCGAAGCCCGAAATAGCAAATGTCTTGCCCTTGATATCATCACCGAAGTGCTTGAGCATTTCTACTGTGTAGTAAACTGCGCCGTAGCCTGTTGCTTCGGGACGGATGAGAGATCCGCCGTAAGAGAGGCCCTTACCTGTGAGAACGCCTGTAAACTCGTCACGAAGTCTCTTATACTGACCGAAGAGGTAACCGATTTCTCTTGCGCCGACACCGATGTCACCTGCGGGAACGTCTGTATCTGCGCCGATATACTTCTGAAGCTCTGTCATAAAGCTCTGGCAGAAGCGCATAACTTCTGCATCAGACTTGCCCTGAGGATCGAAGTCGGAGCCGCCCTTACCGCCGCCCATAGGGAGAGATGTAAGAGAGTTCTTGAACGTCTGCTCGAAGCCGAGGAACTTGATAATGCTTTCATTAACTGTGGGGTGGAAACGGAGACCGCCCTTGTACGGACCGATCGCGCTGTTGAACTGAATTCTGAAGCCGCGGTTTACCTGAACCTTACCGTTATCATCTACCCACGGAACGCGGAACTTGATGATTCTTTCGGGTTCAACCATACGCTCGATAACTCCGCTCTCGATATATTCGGGGCTCTGTTCAAGAACAGGCTCGATAGATTCGAGAACTTCTTTTACTGTCTGATGGAATTCAGGCTCGTTAGGATTTCTTTTCTCAACTCTTGCCATAAGATCGTTGAGGTACTGGTTTTTAAACATAATATGCACCTTCCTTATAAGATTGCGTGGTAAGAAAAAACACTCACGCATTATCTATAAAATATGTTATAAATTATAACACTATTCTTCCCGAAAATCAATAGGAATCGCGAATTTTTTATCGAAAACGATGTATTTTTACGTTTTTTACAAAAATTACGTGTCAAGTTTGCGGTTTAGTGTGATAAATTGAAATGTAGATGATACTCAAATGCTGTTTATTTACACCAAACAGACCAAGTTTTTTTGTGCACTCATACAAAAATCGAGGGGGAGAAAAAAGTGTTGACAAAATGAGTAAAATATGCTATATTATAGGTGTAAAAGATATAAAAGTATCTAAAATCATAAAAAAGGAGATCGTGATATGAAAAATATCAAATATAACGGTCTTCGGAATGTTCCCCCATGTGTTTCTTGGAGGCAAAAACTTAAAATTACCAAGAAAAGCGCATGAGCCGAAGACTGATCGACAGACGGCTTATGCGCTTTTGTAAATGTGTATAATTCTGTTGAAATATTAATATATAAGGATTTGTTTAGGAGGTAAGCAAACTATGAAGAAAATAATATCTATATTTATGAGATCGGAAATAAAGTTAATTATCTTGCTGTTTATGATTTTTTCACTTGTATTGGTGATGGTTGGCTGTGTCAATAAAAATCCCACGGACATTCATACGCCAGGGAACAACGACAATGAAAAAGAAGAGAACAACGAAAACAACGAGGATGAAAACAAAAAATACGAAGATAATACTAATCCCGGATATGTTTACACGCCTGTTAAATATACGGATATTGATATTAATTTCGACAATATTGATATGATCGAAGGCGCCTGTTTGAACGATGATATTGTTATTTTAAAGTTGGTCGATGAAGTGCAAAAAGCCGAATCAAATCATTACTTTGAACTGGAAAAAGACTACGGCGATGATTTCTTCAAAGAAAATTCTCTCATGCTTGTTTCTTTTGAGTATTGCAGCAGTGAAAATCTGATAGAGTTTGCTGGAGTTATTGTAAGAGAATCAAAGCTCTATCCGATATTTGCAGTAGAAGTTAATATGGAAAATGACTTGAGTACAGATCTTAATGACTTGATCGTTGTTATTGAAGTGAAAAATGACGATATATCCGATTTGTCCGTAGGTGAAATACTTGTGGTAAATACTCTTAATCCAGAGTGGGGGAGCAAATATTACGAAAGTCTTAATTTGAAATTCCCGAATAAATAATTCTCACATTCACCCCGCGCCACCGCGCGGGGATTTTTATACAAAAAAACAGCCTTACGAAAAGTAAAGCTGTTTTCTCTTTATTTGAGTTTCTTTAAAAGAAATCAAGCATTGATATCTGATTAGTTTCGGCAAGTCCGTCAAGCGCTCCGCTTTCTGTAAGAAGCTGCATTATTGCCTTTGAAACGCCTGCCTTTTCTTGAAGCTCAACGCGCGAGAGAAGCCCACCCTCGTCACGAACCGCAACTATCTTCTTCGCCGCTTCGTCACCAAGACCGGGAATAGCATTGAACGGAATTCTTATCTTTCCGTTTTCGGGCAAAAATTCGTATGCGCCCGATTTATAAAGGTCAACCGGCAGGAATTTTACCGAGCGCGCCATAGCTTCATCTACAAGCTGAAGGGTTGAAAGCTCTTCTGCCTCTTTTGCGGACGCCGTTCTGTCCTTCTGCTTATCGGCGATCTCTGCCATACGCTTTCTGACCTCTCCTCTGCCCTGACTTATTACCGTCGCATTTATTCCTTTGGGTGCAACCGTGAAATATGCTGCGTAAAATTCAAGAGGACGGTATATCTTAAACCACGCAAGTCTTATAGCTGACATAAGATATGCCGCCGCGTGTGCCTTCGGGAACATATATTTTATTTTCTTACACGATGTAATATACCATTCGGGAACGTCGTGAGCGCGCATTTCTTCTTCCCATTCGGGCGTCAGACCTTTACCCTTTCTTACCTTTTCCATAATATTGAAGGCAAGTCCGCTTTCAAGTCCGTATCTTATCAGAGTCAGCATTATACTGTCACGAGTTCCGACAACCTCGGAAATCGTGCATATTCCGTCTCTGATGAGGTCCTGTGCGTTACCCGTCCAAACGTCTGTACCGTGCGAAAGTCCCTGTATCTGCAAAAGGTCGGCAAAGTTTCTCGGCTGCGCTTCTTCGAGCATCTTCTGAACGAATCTCGTTCCGCTTTCGGGGAGCGCGTACGTTCCTACGTTACAGTCGATATCGCCTTCCTTGAGTCCGAGAGGCTCAAGCGAGGTGAAGAGCTTATAAACGTTCGGGTCGTTCATCGGAACATCCATTACGCTGAGTCCCGTATAGCGTTCAAGCCATTTATATTTGGTCGGCACATCGTGTCCGAGCTCGTCAAGCTTGAGTATCGTATCGTGCAGATATGTAAACGCGAAGTGCGTAGTTACGGTATCCGAGTTTGCATCGTCCGCGGGATGCTGCACGGGCGTGAAATCGTAAACGCTGTATTCACGCGGCACAACGATAATTCCGCCCGGATGCTGTCCTGTAGTTTTCTTCGTTCCGACGCATCCGAACACAAGTCTGTTGACCTCTGCTTTATTTACGCTGACATTTCTGTCCTCAAGATACTTTTTAACATATCCGTAAGCGGTCTTCGAAGCGAGAGATGATATCGTTCCCGCGCGGAAAACGTTTTCCTTACCGAAAAGTGTTTCTGTATATTTATGTACCTTACCCTGTACTTCGCCCGAGAAGTTAAGGTCGATATCGGGGGATTTATCTCCGTAGAATCCGAGGAAGGTTTCAAAGGGGATATCGTGTCCGTCATTGAGCATTTTCGTGCCGCATTCCGGGCATATCTTATCGGGCATATCAAATCCGCTTCCGTAGCTTCCGTCGGTGATAAACTCGTTATATCGGCATTTAGGGCATCTGTAATGCGGCGGCAGCGGGTTTACCTCGGAAATTCCCGCCATCGTTGCAACAAATGACGAGCCTACCGATCCTCGCGAGCCGACGAGATAACCGTTATCCTCGCTGTATTTTACGAGCTTCTGCGCGATCATATAAAGAACGGCAAAACCGTGCTTTATAATAGATTCAAGCTCTTTTGCAAGTCTTTTTTCAACGATTTCGGGAAGCTCATCACCGTACATAGAGTGTGCTCTGTTCCAGCACATATCCTGAAGCTCCTGCTCCGCGCCATCAATATTCGGTGTATAAGTTCCCTCGGGGATAGGTCTTATTTTTTCTATCTGCTCTGCTATTTTTCTTGTATTTGTAACTACGACCTCGTACGCCTTCTCTTCTCCGAGATATGAAAATTCCTCAAGCATTTCATCTGTCGTGCGCAGATAAAGTCCGCTTTCCTTATCGGCATCCGAAAACTTCATTCCCGCCTGCAGAATCTGTCTGTAAACGTCATCTTCTTTATTTGTAAAATGTGAGTCGCAGGTCGCAACTACCGGTTTTCCGATCCGATCGCCTATTTCAATTATTTTACGGTTAAAATTACGAAGGTCTTCTTCGCTTGAAGCAGTACCGTTTGCTATCATAAATCTGTTGTTTATGAGGGGCTGTATTTCGAGATAGTCATAGTAATCGGCAATCTCGTCAAGCTCTGCCTGCGATTTATTTTGAAGTACCGCCTGGAAAAGCTCACCCGCTTCACACGCCGAACCTATTATGAGTCCTTCACGGAATTCATTCAGCCTGCTTTTAGGTATTCTCGGATATCTGTGATAATGTTCAAGATAGCTCGACGAGATAAGCTTATAAAGATTTTTAAGTCCGACGAGATCCTTTACAAGTATTATCATATGATACGGACGAAGCTTCAAGGGGTTTGCCTTATCGTTCATAGCGCGGTTCATTTCTTCGACCGTATAAATACCCTCCTCGTTGAGCTTTTCAACCATTCTGAAGAAAATAAGCGCAAGCATATGAGCGTCATCCGAGGCTCTGTGGTGATTAAAGTCACCGAGTCCGAAATACTCCGCAAGGGTATCGAGCTTATGCTTTTTCAGCGTCGGGTTTACGTATCTTGACAGCGCGACCGTATCGAGAAATGTATTTTCAAACGGTATCGAATACTGCTCACATACAGTTCTTATAAAGCTCGTATCAAATCCCGCGTTGTGCGCGATAAGCATTCTGTCGCCCGAAAATTCGAGGAAGGCTTTTACCGCTTCCTCCTGTGAGGGAGCCCCCTTGACCATTTCGTCGGTAATGCCCGTAAGAGAGGTTATCTGCTCGGGAATATGACATTCTGGGTCAACAAAGGTTGAGAAAACCTCAAGAATTTCGCCGCTTTTAACTTTTACTGCACCGATTTCGGTAATCTTACAGGTTGTCGGAGAAAGTCCTGTCGTTTCTATATCGAAAACTACAAATTCATCTGTTTCGAATTTAAAGCTTGCGTTTCCGTAAATTGCTCTTGCGGTATCATCCACGAAATAGGCTTCCATTCCGTAAATGATTTTGAGATTTTTCTTTGCCACGGTTTCCATAACTATCGGGAAAGCCTGTACGTTTCCGTGGTCGGTAACTGCAATAGCATCCCAGCCCCAGCGGTCTGCTGTTTCTGCAAGGACTTCGGGGAAGGTAAGCGCGTCCATTGCCGACATATTGGTATGTGCGTGAAGCTCAACACGCTTTTCGGACGCATCGTCGCTTCTCTCTATTATTTTCGTGATAGCCGCTGATTTTGCATCTACAAAGAACTCGTTATCGCTCTTATCCTTAAGGCAGTTTCCGCATACGTCGAGTGCGATATCGTAAAGCACGACAACCACCTGTATTCCGCGGAATATCTTGCGTCCGTGCGAATCGAGCTTCTTTTGAAATGATGCCGCTTCACCCTCATCCGCAAAGCTGACTTTTACATTTATAGACGAAAGTCCGTCTGTAATTCCTACCGTAACTATCGTTTTTCCCATTCTCGTTGTGAATGATTCCACCGAAATGACCTTACCGACAGTTCTGATATTTTTACACGACCTTTCAAGCATACCGATGGACGTGATCTCGCCCGCCATCTCTTCGCCGAGAATGATTTCGGGCTCGTTTACGTCAAACTTCATAGTTCCTGCGGTATATATTCCGTCCGCAACACACAGGGCAGGCGAAGCTTTATAATCGGGATTTTTCTTATACACGCTGTTGCCGACGTCATCGGGAAGCGCAGGTGTCTCCTGTGCTATCGTTTCTTCTTTCTTAACCACCTGCGGGTGTGCCGCCTTGAAATCGGCATACATATGGTCAAGCTCACTTTTTTGGCTCTTTGCAAAGTCTTCATAAAGAATATCGGGGGATTTCTTTCCCGTTATTTCAACGGGAATATTAAGACCGTATTCGCTTTTTATTATGTTAGTGAGTATCTCGGGAGTTTCCGCCTTGCAGAGAAGTCCTATTCCGCCCTTGGTAAAGCCAAGAGTTATGATTATCTTGCCGTCTTTTTCGGAGAGCGAATAGCTGTCAAAAAATCCTCTTGCGACAACGCCTATTCGTCCCGCTTCCTCAATTATTCCGTCCATTCGCTTGATACTGAACATATCCGAAGAATATTTCGGGAATATTCTTACCGAATTCAGCTCATACGCTCTGCAAAGATCCTCTTCCATTCTGTAAAGGACACGCTTACTTGCAGGCTCGCCATCTATCTGTGCAAAAATTTCAAGCATTTTACGCTCTTTATCAAGGCGGAGAGAAAATTCTTTTATTCTGTTTATTACCTGCCCCGACTCATCGGTTGGCTCGTATTTTACAAATTTTTCTCTGAAAGTCATCTTTTTTCCTTTTTGTTATACTATACCGTTATACTTTACAAAAGCCCACCGAGATAAATATGTATCTGTTTAAAATTGTGAGCTGTTTATTTCGTTTATAAGTTCGTTTACCGCATTTTCTACCGATACTTTTCTTATCTTTTCACCCTTTTTGAAAAGGAGAAATTCTCCGTCGCCGCCCGCAATTCCCATATCGGCTTCACGCGCTTCGCCCGGTCCGTTTACCGCGCATCCCATAACTGCGACAGTTATCGGGCGCGACACATTTATTTCACCGATACGCTTTTCAAGCTCTGCGACAGTAGCCATCATATCTACCTTGGTGCGTCCGCAGGTAGGGCAAGATACTATATTTACGAGATTTTTTACGTCAAGTCCGAGCGAAGAAAGGATTTCTCTCCCGCGAACTATCTCTGTCGTCGGGTCGGCAGTCAGCGAAACTCTCAAAGTATCTCCGATACCGTCCGCCAGAAGTGCGCCTATTCCGACGGCGCCCTTTATACTGCCGCTTTTATCGCTTCCCGCCTCTGTTACGCCTATGTGCATAGGATAGCTGCATTTTTCTGCAACGATTCGGTTAGCCTGTATCATTTTTCTCACGTCTGAAGACTTAACTGCGACTATTATATTATTAAAATCATACTGCTCAAGGAGCTTGGTATTTTCAAGAGCGCTGTCCGCAAGTGCTTCTGCCGTTGCGCCGCCGTATTTTGCAAGTATCTTTTTATCGACCGAACCGCTGTTCACACCAATTCTTATCGGAATATCAAGAGATGCACATTTATTTGCAACAGCCTTTATTTTGGCGTTTTCACCGATATTTCCCGGATTTATTCTTATTTTATCAATTCCCGCCTCCGCAGACTCAAGCGCAAGATGGTAATCAAAGTGAATATCGGCAACGAGCGCGCTCTTTACGCCCGCTTCTTTCAGTTTATATATCGTCTTTACCGCTTCAAAGCTCGGCACCGCCATACGGACTATATCGCATCCGACCTTTTCAAGTGCCATCACCTGTGCAAGCGTTGCCTCAAAATCCTCTGTCGGGGTATTTGTCATAGACTGAACGCTTATCGGCGAGTCACCGCCTATATATAAATTTCCGACTTTTATTTTATCCGTCTTTCTTCTGAAAAGGTTATACTGATAATTTTCCAAAACAATATCTCCGTTTATTTAAAAAGATTTACTACGTCCTTGCAGGTAACGACAAGCATAAGCATCATAAGAAGAATGATTCCCACATAGTGTATCTTTGCTTCCAGATCATTTGGAAGCTTCTTTCCTCTTACAGCTTCTACTATCAAAAATACTATACGTCCGCCGTCAAGTGCGGGAACAGGAAGAAGATTTAGTATTCCGAGGTTTACGGAAATAAGCGCGCCGAGGTACATAACGTATATAAATCCCTGCTCCGCAGCCTCTCCTATTACCTCTGTTGTTCCGACAGGACCCGAAAGCTCATTTATTCCGTATTTACCCGTAATAAGATCCCAAAGCGATTCCCAAACCTGTCTTATCGCAAGTCCCGAATATCCGAAGGACTGCTGTGCGACGTTTTTAAAGTTCTTTTCAACTCCGTACACAAAAAAGTCGGGGGTTCCTATTATTATTCCTTCCGAATCCTCTGTTCCGAACTTTACGTCGTTCAAAACTATCTTTTCGCCGTTTCTTATAACGGTAAGGTCGATAGGCTCTGTGCCGTCGTGCATTATTTCGTAAAGAAGCTCGGTCGAGCTGTAAACTCTTGTTCCGTTCACCTTTATAATTTGGTCGTTCACTTCAAGTCCGTACTGAACAGAGAGTGCGTCTTCATCAAACTGTGCAATCACCGTACTTCCAAGCTGAGGCGAGGATGCCACGAATATACACATAACTATAATTCCGACTATAATATTTATGACTCCGCCTGCCGCTGTGATTATTATTCTCTGCCATACCGGCTTATTTCCAAATGCATTTTCGCTCTCCGATTCGGTATCTTCGCCGTTCATACTCACATATCCGCCTATCGGAAGAAGACGAAGTGAATAAAGTATTCCTGTTTTTTTAGACACCTTTGAAAAGATTTTCGGACCCATTCCTATCGAAAACTCTTCTATCTCCACGTTAAATTTACGCGCAAACAAATAATGTCCGAGCTCGTGAATGAAGATCAAAAATCCAAAAATCAAAATAGCAAACAGTATATTCAAAATAGGTTCTCCGTTCTTATTTAACTTGTGCAAGTGTCAAAAGATATTCTTCCGCCTCACACGCCGACTCGGTTATATCTTCTACTGTCGGCAGTTTTCCGTGATAGGAAAGTTTATCCTTGCTTTTACTATATTTATGCACAGTTTCGCTTACCAAATCCATAATATCGGTAAATTTTATTTTATTTTCGAGGAAAAGACTTACAGCCATATCGTTTGCGGCGTTAAGCATCGCGGCAAGTGTTCCGCCTGCATCAAAAGCATAACGCGCAAGCGGAAGAAGAGTAAACGTCTTTTCATCGGGGGATGCAAAGGTCAGCTTTGCGATTTTCGAAAAGTCGGGAATTTCCGACACGTTTTCCATATGCTTTGTATCAAAAAGAGCATAAGATATGCAGGTACGCATATCGGGAACGCCCATCTGCGCAATAACCGAGCCGTCCTTATATGCTACCATCGAATGAACGATACTCTCCCTATGCACGACAACATCTATGTCAGACGCCGACATACCGAAAAGATGCGCCGCCTCGATCACCTCAAAGCCTTTATTCATAAGTGTCGCGCTGTCTATCGTTATCTTTTTGCCCATACTCCACGTCGGGTGATTAAGCGCATCGCTCACGGTAACTTCCGAGAGCTCTTCCCTGCTTCTGCCAAAGAAAGGTCCGCCCGATGCCGTGAGTATCAGCTTTGCAACCTCGTCCTTCTTTCCCGCGCGAAGACACTGATGCACCGCGCAGTGCTCGCTATCGACCGGAAGTATCGATACCCCGTTTTCACGTATCTTGCTCATAACAAGCTCACCCGCGGTAACGAGAGTTTCTTTATTTGCAAGAGCTATATTCTTTTTGCAATCAACTGCCGTAAGTGTAGGCAAGAGTCCCGCCGTACCGACTATCGAATTAAGTACGGTATCACATTCAAGATAGGTTATCATCTCGCACGAGCCGTCTTTGCCTGCGAATACCTTTGTGGGCGTATCGGCAACCATAGCGGAAAGCTCGGAAGCCGCCTTTTCATCGACAAGTGAAACGTATTTCGGAGAAAATTCTCTTATTTGTTTTTCAAGGGTCTTTACGTCCGAATTTGCGGCAAGAGCCTCTACCGCAAGCGAATATCTCCTTGCAATATCAAGTGTCTGCCTGCCTATCGAACCTGTTGAGCCGAGTATAGCTATCTTCCTATTTTCTGTTTTCATAATATATTATCCTGCCGTTGTGTAGAAAAGAGGCATTATGCTCGACAGCACGAAAAGTCCCGCGGTAGTTGCGATTATACTGTCAAAGCGGTCAAGTACACCGCCGTGTCCGGGGAAAAGATGGCTGTAGTCCTTGATATGATATCTTCTCTTTATCATAGAAGCGATAAGGTCGCCTATTACAGATGCTACCGAGAGAAGTACCGCGCACACGAATATCCATATATAGTTAGGGCTGAGGTCTTTCGAGAAAATATGAACACATCCTGCGTATATCATAAAAACAGCCACACACGAGCAAAGTCCGCCGATAAATCCTTCAACCGTCTTTTTGGGACTTATTTCGGGTATAAGCTTTATATTTCCGAATTTCACCCCTGCAAAATATGCACCCGTATCCGAAACCCAAGCCGCGATATATGCAAGCGGGAAAAGTACCGTACCGTTTACAAGATCTCTTACGACCACAAATGAGGAAAATCCTACGGTAATATATATTACCACAGATGCCGCAAACATAATTTCGGGAAGGCTTTCTCTTTGTTTTTCACTTTCAAAAAGAGAAAACGTGAGAAGCACGAATATGTAAACGAAGGTCGCGCAGACAAAAATCTTCATAAAGCCGTTTGACGCCGATGATGCGCGTGTGAGAGAAACGGTAAGCACCGAATATACCATAGAAGTAAGCGTCAGTTTTATTCTGCTTACAAGACGCATACAGCCGAGCAGCTCATATGTTGCAACAAGTGCAAGGACTGCCGCAAAAACAACGTAAACAAATGTGTGTGAAAAAATAAGTATTGGTGCGAGAATACAAAGAAGCACCGCAGCCGTAATTATTCTGGTTTTCATATCTGACTCCAAATAATTTTGTTAAAAGATATTTTATATTGATTATTTTTCTTATACTACTTTTATTTTATTAATACCCGCCGAATTTACGGTGTCGCGACATAAAATTGTCGAGTGCCTCATCGACGTCCGCGGGCGTAAAATCGGGCCAAAGCTTATCGCTGTAATAAAACTCGCTGTACGCCGCCTGCCACAAAAGGAAATTGGAAAGGCGTTTTTCTCCCGCCGTTCTGACTATCAGATCGGGGTCTGGCGAATTTTTGGTATAAAGATGCGCGCTTATATCCGCCGCGCTTATTTCGGTCTTATTTTCTTTGATAAGACTGTTCACGGCGTGTACTATCTCGTCGCGCGCTCCGTAATTCACCGCAACGTTCAGCACAGCTTTATTATTTTCTGACATCTTTTCAAGATTTTCCATCTTTTCGGCAAGCTTTTTACTAAGCGGGGTTTTATCTCCGAGAAAAATTATTCTGACACCTTTTTCTATAAGCTCGCCCGCATTCTCGTCGATATTTTTTTCGAGAAGTCCCATAAGCGCGCCTACTTCCTCCGCTGTTCTGTTCCAATTCTCTGTAGAGAAAGCATATACCGTTACGTTTTCGATTCCGAGATTAAAGCAGTGCTTTATAATTTCCGTAAAGGTTTTCAGCCCCTCAACGTGCCCTTGACTTCTCGGGAGAAGTCTTTTCTGCGCCCATCTTCCGTTTCCGTCCATTATGAACGCTATATGTTTTATTTTGTTTCTTATTTCTTCGGAAACGCTTTTTTCATTTTGCTTCAAAGCTGCCATTTTTCAAACCCTTATGAAATTATTATATTTGTTTAAATGGGGAGGATGGCTGAAAGCTCTCCTCCCCTTGATATTTTTACTTTTTATTAGAGGGACATTATGTCTTTAACCTTATCTGCAGTAATATTATCAATATTATTGATATACTTGTCCGTAAGGTCCTGTACCGATTTTTCGGACGCCTTCTGTTCATCCTCTGTCATTGAGCCGTCTTTCTTGAGAGCCTTGCACTTATCGTTAGCTTCGCGTCTGATATTACGAAGAGCAACCTTAGCATCGTCGCCCATCTTATTAACCTGCTTGGACAGCTCTTTACGTCTGTCTTCGGTAAGCTGCGGGAAAACGAGTCTGATGATTTTACCGTCATTCTGAGGTGTCATACCGAGGTTTGCAGCAAGTATTGCCTTTTCTACAGCTTTGAGAAGGCTCATATCCCAAGGCTGAATGGTAAGCGTATGCGCATCAGCAGCCTTTATCTGTGCTATATCCTTAATAGGTGTAGGTGTTCCATAGTAATCAACACTTACCTTCTGAAGCACTGCCGCAGAAGCCTTTCCTACTCTTACCTGTGCGAGGTTTTCCTCGTATACAGATACACTTTTTTTCATTTTTTCTTCGAATTCTTTAACATCGAGTTTCATAATCTATTAATTCCTTTCTGTATTTATTAATTTTTTTTTTATATTACGCTTCGGTATGATGACCGCTTACGATAGTTCCGATCTCTTCACCCATAACAGCTCTTATGATATTTTTAGGATCATCGAGTCCGAAGAGAAGGATCGGTATATCGTTATCCATTGAGAAGGAGGTTGCCGTCGTATCTATAACGGTGAGATGCTTACTTAAAATATCCATATATTCTATCGAATCAAGCTTCTTTGCATCGGGATCTTTTTTCGGGTCTGCCGTATATACGCCGTCGATATTCTTCGCAAAGAGCATTATGTCTGCTCCGATTTCTGCCGCACGAAGCGCCGCCGCGGTATCGGTTGAGAAGAAGGGACTTCCGATTCCGCATCCGAAAATAACGACTCTGCCCTTTTCGAGATGTGAAACAGCCTTATTTCTTATGTACGGCTCCGCAAACTGCTTCATTTCGATTGCCGTAAGAACTCTTGTTTCAATATCAAGCTGTTCAAGAACGTCCTGAATCGCAAGAGAGTTGATCGTGGTTGCGAGCATACCCATATGGTCTGCTCTTGTTCTGTCCATCTTTCCGCCCTGTCTGCCGCGCCAGATATTTCCGCCTCCGACAACGATGCTGACCTGAACGCCGATATCAAGACACTGCTTTATAACTTTTCCGATCTCTTCGATCTTATCGAAGTTAAGAATTCCGCGAGGTGCATCGCTGAGAGCCTCGCCCGACAGCTTCAGAAGTATTCTTTTATATTTAGGCTTAAAGTCCATAAAACCTCCATAGAATTATATACATTATTTTTTATTATTTTACTATATTCATCTCAATTTGTAAATAGTTTTTTTTGATTTTTACAAATAATATACATTTTTATCTGCATTATTCTCCGGCAAACGCTAATCCACCCCTTTTCTTTTCTTTTTCAGTAAAGTTTTTGAAGATTGTCAAGAAACTTTTTTCAAAAAGTTTCTTGACCGGGTTTTAGGGCAGAGTCCTAAAGAAAAAAACATCGGCATCCAAAGATGCCGATGTGATCTTGTTCAGTTTATAGGTTTAAATTAACCCTTAACCATCTTTTCGATTTCTGCTGCGAAATCGTCTGCTCTCTTTTCGATGCCTTCGCCCTTTTCGAAGATGTAGAATGCCTTAACAGCAACTTCTGCACCCATAGCCTTAGCGCAGGAAGCAACGTACTTACCAACGCTCATAGCGTCGTCCTTAACGTAGGGCTGTTCGAGGAGACAAACCTTTTCGAAGAAGAGCTTACCGAGCTTACCTTCAACGATCTTTGCAAGAACTGCATCGGGCTTGCTTGCAAGCTTGGGATCGTTCTTTGCAGCTGCAACCTGAATTGCAATTTCTTCGTCGATAGCGTTCTGAGGAACGTTTTCCTTAGCAACGTAGGTAGGAGGCGAGCCTGCAGCGATCTGAAGTGCTACGTTCTTAGCGCACTCAACAAATTCAGCCTTTTCAGCAGTTGCATCGTCTGTATCGAATACAACGATAACACCTGTGTTACCTGCACCGTGGATATATGTGCTCATAACGCCTTCTGTAAGAACGAATCTACGAATGCTGATCTTTTCACCGATCATTGCGATCTTTTCAACAAGTGCATCGGATACTGTGATGTCGCTTCCGTCGAACTTGCAAGCGCCGAAAGCTTCGAGGTCTGCGGGCTTAGCTGCGAGAAGAGTTCTGAGAAGTCCCTTAACGAATTCCTGGAAAGTAGCGTTCTTTGCAACGAAGTCTGTTTCTGCGTTAACTTCGATCATTGCAGCGTTCTTTCCGTCTACCATAATATCAACAACGCCTTCAGCGGCAATTCTGCTTTCCTTCTTTGCTGCGGTAGCAAGTCCCTTTTCACGAAGGATCTTTACAGCCGCTTCAACGTCACCGTCAGCTTCAACGAGTGCCTTTTTGCAGTCCATCATTCCGAGACCTGTCTTTGCACGGAGAGCTGCAACGTCTTTTGCTGTGATCTGTGCCATTTTTATTTCCTCCAAATTAAAGTTATTATTCAGTAATTATTTTTAAAATTATTCAGCGTCTGTTGCTTCTGCAGCTTCTTCAGTTGCTTCTTCTGCAGCTTCTTCAGCGGGAGCAGCGTCAACACCCTGATTTCCTTCGATAACTGCGTCAGCAATTACGGAAGCGATAAGCTTGATAGCGCGGATAGCGTCATCGTTACCGGGGATCATATAATCTGCATCGTCGGGATCGCAGTTTGTATCAACGATAGCAACTACCGGGATACCGAGCTTCTTGGATTCGAGAACTGCGTTGCTTTCCTTGTGGGGGTCAACGATGAACACTGCGGAAGGAAGTGTTTCCATGTTCTTGATACCGCCGTAGCACTTTTCAAGGTCTACCTTTTCCTTAAGAAGAGAAGCAACTTCCTTCTTGGGGAGAAGCTCGAATGTGCCTTCAGCTTCCATCTTTTCGAGGCTGTTAAGACGAGCGATCGACTTCTTGATTGTCTTGAAGTTTGTGAGCATACCGCCGGGCCAACGTACGTTTACATAGTACATTCCGCAACGCTGTGCTTCTTCTCTGATTGCATCTGCAGCCTGCTTCTTTGTACCAACGAAAAGAAGTGTTCCGCCTTCAACTGCCATGTCGCGAACGAACATGTAAGCTTCTTCAAACTTCTTAACGGTCTTCTGAAGGTCGATAATGTAGATGCCGTTTCTTTCTGTGAAGATGTACTCTGCCATCTTAGGGTTCCATCTTCTTGTGTGATGTCCGAAATGGACGCCTGCTTCGAGCAGCTGTTTGATTGTGATAACTGACATTTTTATGTCCTCCTTTGATTTTTCCACCATTCCGCGCAGTTTTCCGATATTTTCGGTCATCAAAGGTGCGGAATGTGTGTTTTGTGCTATCACGGCACGGGGTGTATTATAACATATTAGATATTATAATTTCAAGAGTTTTTCTAAAGTTCACAAAAAATTAACTTTTGGATATGATCTCCGTAAGCATATCGAGTGCTTTTCCGACGCTCTGATCGCGCACCCCTGCGCGATTTCCCGAGAAAAGACAATGCTCAACTTTAACATTTCCGCCAAACGCCGCCGAAACGAAGACCGTACCGACCGGCTTTTCGAGTGTACCGCCGCCCGGTCCTGCGATACCCGTGATTGCGGCTCCGCAGTCTGCCGAAAACATTTTGCAAGCGCCCAGCACCATCTGCCGCGCCGTTTCCTCTGACACAGCCCCGACTGTTGCGAGAGTGTTTTTATCCACGCCGAGCTTTTCTTCCTTCACTTCATTTGCATACGAAACGATGCTACCGTCAAAGACCTCCGACGAGCCCGACACCGAGGTAAGTGTCGCGCCGAGAAGACCGCCCGTGCACGATTCGGCAAATGTCACCTTAAGTCCTTTACCTTGAAGGATTTTTACAAGCTTTTCAGCCTTTTTGATATTGTCCGTATTCATTATTTTATCTCAACAACTGTAAAACCAAGTTCCTCGACAGCCTTTTTGAGCTCATCATCGGTATGCTCTTTTTTCATTGTTACGGTCGCCGTTTTAGCTTCGAGATCTACCTTTGCGGATACTCCCGAAAGCTCTTTAAGTGCGTTTTCAACCCTTGCGGAGCAGTGACCGCAGTGCATTCCTTCTACTGTAAGTATTTTAATCGTTTTTTTAGCGAAAAGTCCCATTTAATTTTCCTCTTTCTTTAAAACGGTGTATTGGTATCTGTATTCACGTGTACGTTTTTGAATTTATCGCGCAACGTTTGCTCTTTCTCGTTTGAATAATATTTTTTTGAAAATTTCAAAAATTTCGGCACAAATCTGATGAAAGCCTG
Source organism: Oscillospiraceae bacterium (assembly GCA_015064255.1). Lineage (GTDB taxonomy): Bacteria > Bacillota > Clostridia > Oscillospirales > CAG-272 > SIG672. The sequence goes on along the minus strand of SVSP01000001.1, from coordinate 43,741 downwards.
CAAAAAGTAGATATCAAATCCGCAGAGCACGCTCAGCACCAGCGCCCAAATAATATTTGCTTCTCCCGTATCCTTAAGAAACATCGAAACCATCAGAGCTATCATAGCCACAAGAGTAGTCGGATAGAGTATCGAGCGCAGCGCGAAATAGACCTTCTGTCTTGTCATACGCTTATCGTTTGCATCGGTTCTGTCGTGATGCTCTTCTTTGAGTATTTTTCCGTCGGTAGCCGAAAGCTTCATTTTATGATGGCATATCGACGAAGAATTCATATGCTCGCAAAATTCGGCGTCAAACGGGTTGAACCGATCGTAAAATTTATTCGGCAGAATACGAATCTCCTCTTCATCTTCTTCTATACGAAGTCTTGTTTCTCGCAGAGAGCTGAGCTCTATACGTGCCTGAGAATAGAGGTGGCTTCCTCTGAAGCGCCAGAAACTTCCCTTTTCATACTCAAGCTCAAGGTCGAGTATTTCCATTTCGTTAGTAAGCATTCTGCTGCTTCTGCTTTCAATGTAATAGGATTCACCGCGTATATAGGCAAACACGCCGAATCTTGTAAGATTTACTATTGTCATAATCCTCCGTGCCGAATACTTTTTCGGCAATTTTATTTAACTATTATTTTTTATAAAGTCTGAGTGCGTTTGTAACGACGAATATTGAGCTGAAGCTCATCGCCGCCGAAGCAAGCATCGGTGAAAGCGTTATCTGCCACAGCGGATAAAGTGCTCCCGCCGCTATCGGGATACATATCGCGTTATAGAAAAACGCCCAGAAGAGATTCTCTTTTATATTTGTCATAACTCTTCTTGAATATTTTATAGTTTCTGCTATATCGGTCAGGCTGTTTTTAACGAGCACGACATCAGCCGAATCTATTGCTATGTCCCTTCCCGCGCCGACAGCTATTCCGACGTCTGCCGCAATAAGAGCAGGAGCATCGTTTATTCCGTCGCCCGTCATTATAACAGTTTTTCCGTCTTTACACAAAGACGTGACCGTACTGCTCTTCTCGCTTGGAAGAACGCCCGATATAACTCTCTTTATTCCGAGCTTTTTCGCTGTAGCATTTGCGCTCTGCCCGTTATCGCCCGTCAGCATAACCGTTTCAATTCCGAGAGTATCGAGCATTTCAAGAGCCTTTTGTGCATCCTCGGCTATCTCGTCTGAAGCGGCAATAAATCCGAGCAGCTTTTCGCCGTCCGTAAAGAACATTACCGTTTTCCCCTCGCGTGAGAGCTTTTCGATATCTTCACACCACGGAGAAATATCTATACCGAGCTCGTTCATATACGTGCCGTTACCCGCACAGTAATGAGTATTTCCGATATCCGCATTAACACCTTTTCCGCCGACAGCGGTAAAGTTACTGCACTCTGTCAGCTCGGCACCCTTTGATCCTGCATATTCGCACACAGCGATTGCAAGCGGATGTTCGCTGCTCTTTTCAAGAGAGAGTGCAATATCGAGAAGCTCTTTCTCGCCGCATCCGATAGCTGCTGTGTCTGTAACTGCAGGATGACCTTTTGTAAGAGTTCCCGTTTTATCAAATACCGCTACGTCGGTTTTATGCAGAGTTTCAAGTGCTTCCGCCGATTTTATCAGTATTCCTTCACTTGCGCATTTGCCTACCGCAACCGTTATTGCCACGGGAGTTGCAAGTCCGAGCGCGCACGGACAGGATATAACGAGCACCGAGATCGCATTTGAAAGGGCAAAATCAAAAGGATAATCCATAGCAAGCCAAATTATTGCCGTGGCAACGGCTATTGACGTAACTATCGGAATAAACACCGCCGCAACCTTGTCGGCAAGGCGCGCAACAGGGGCTTTTGACGCGCTCGTATTTTCAACAAGCTCAATAATTTTTGCAAGTACCGTTTCTCCGCCGACCTTTTTCGCTTCCATTTTGAAAGCACCCGTAAGGTTTACCGTCGCCGTCATTACCTCGTCGCCGACAGTCTTGAATCTCGGCTCGCTTTCTCCCGTAAGAGATGCTTCGTTTATTTCCGAATGTCCTTCAACGATCACTCCGTCAACAGGTATCGATGCACCTGGTTTTATAACGACTATATCGCCGCATACTATTTCGCGCGATGGTATCTCTATCTCTTCGCCGTTGCGTATCACCGTAGATCTTTCGGGTGCGAGCTTTGAAAGCTTTGCTATCGCGCTTCCCGTTTTGGTCTTTGCGCGCTCCTCAAGCATTTTTCCGACGGTAACAAGTGTCAGAATCATCGCCGCCGACTCAAAATAAAGTCCGTGCGAATATTTTTCTATAAATTCGCTGTTATTTTGTGAAATTCCGACCGAAAGCATAATTATCGAGAAGATTCCGTACAAAAATGATGCCGACGAGCCCATCGCGACAAGGCTGTCCATATTCGGAGAAAGCTTCACAAGCGATTTAAAGCCGTTCACGAAGAATTTTGCGTTTATTATCGCGACCGCGAGTGCGAAAGTGAGCTGAACTATCGCCGAAATCAGCGGATATTCGTGTAAAAAGTGCGGAGTGGGTATTCCCATCATATCGCCCATAGAAACATACATAAGGGGCAAAAGTATTATGATAGAAGAGATCAAGCGCGCTTTTTCGGAAAGAAATTTCGATTTATTTTCGCTTTTTTCCCCGTAAAGCGAGCATCTGTACCCTGCTTTATTTACCGCGTTTACTATCTTTTTCGGGTTTAGCTTTTTTTCGTCGAACTCGCACACCATACTCTTTGCGAGCAAGCTGACTTCGACGCTTTGTGTACCGTCAAGCTTTTTTACCGCGCGCTCGACCGCCGCAGAGCAGTTGACACAGCTCATACCCTCAACAGTGAATTTTTGTTTCATATTATTTCCTTGTTTTTACTCAATATCAATTATAACGAGCTCGGGACGGTTAAATATTCTCGGCAGGAAAGTACATTCTATTGCAAGTCCGCGGCTGACTATCATTGACATCGAGCCGCTGTCATATTTTCCGCCCGCATAATCGGGGAAAAGTCCCTGATTGGGAGCATAAAGTCCGTTCAGAAGCAAAGGAATCCGCCATTGTCCGCCGTGTGCGTGACCGCAAAGCACGAGGTCAAAATCATATGTAGCATATTTTTCAAACTGCTCGGGTCTGTGGCTGAGAAGGAGAGTATAATTTCCGTTTTGAGCTATTTCATCGAGGGAGTCAAGCGTACCAAACCAATCGTAGTCGCCTTTTCCGTCAACCGTGCGTGAGTCTGCCGTATAGTTGTATCCTTCCACGTTACGCAGCGTCGGGTCGTCTATACCGCATATATTTATCTTTTCGCCGTTTATTTCGATAGTTTCTGCGCTTCCTTTAAGTATCGTCACGCCTTTTTCTTCAAGGAAGTTCATTTTCTTAAGAAAACTCTCGTCGCTGCACATAAATTCGTGATTTCCCGTTACGTAGTAGCAGGGATATTTACCCGCGATAGCCGAAATGAATTTTTCGGTATTATCGTCTGCAAGCTCATCGTCGAATATGTCGCCTCCGAGCAAAACGATATCGGGGTTTTGTTTTTCGAGTGCTTTTATAAGTTTTTTCTGATCTTTTCCGTATTTACACGAGTGAAGATCGGTAACAAGTGCAATTCTTACTCTGTTTTCAACCTTATCGCTCTCGATCTCATAACATACCGTTTTCAGACGCAGATCAAGTGCCAAAATCGCAAGTATCAAAAGAGCAAGAGCGATAGCGGCAATTACAAGGCGGATCTTATTTTTCTTTGTAAGATTTTTAAAAAACATATAAATACCTCCCGAAATTAATATCGTTATCATTTTATCACGATTTTGTTCTATGTCAATAGATAGAATACTTATTTTACGATTTCTTAATTTTTAGAAAAACACTTATTTATAAAAACTCCGACAGATACTGAAAATCTGTCGGAGAGATCATATTATTCATTTTCGTTGTTTTCGATCTTTTCTGTTTTTTCTTCGGTATTTGCTTCTGTTTCCGCTGTGATTTCGGAGTTTACATCGGAAAGGGACGCATTGTCTGAAACAGTATCCTGCATATTCTGCGCAGACTCTTTAAGAGGGAGCTTTTTACGCACGAAGAAGTATATAATTGCACCAAGCGGAATAGCAAGTGTAAGCGTCACGCTGAGGCTTGAAAGATTTGCCATTACGCCCGAGCTTGCAATAGGTGTTCCAAGCCACCAATCAAACGCGATATTTTGCTTACCTATCGTGATGCCGAATGCAAATCCCACGCAAACTATAATTGCCCAAAGAACCTTACGTTTTATTGTACGCTTCATACAGTCAACAAACATCCATACCGTGAATCCGAATGCAGCAAGCGAAGTGACAGAAAGAACAATATTAACGGTTTCAGTCCATTTAGTCTTTGCAACAAATTCGGTAACGTCCGTAAAATAAACGCCCGCGATACCCTCTATTTCCGGTCTTGTAAGAAGACGTACCTGCCATATCTTCTCATCATCCGTAACTATCTCGAAGACGACCGTAGTAGTAGAAACACCGTCATTCACATTTTTGTTCCAACCCGTCTGCTTCAGCTCATACGATGTCGAGTCCTTTAAAAAATCACGCATATATTTCCAAACGGTTTCAAATTCCTCTTCAGACGTAACATTTTTAATCATATTATACGCGGAAGCTTTATCATCTGCCAAGGCATAGTCTATAAATTCTTTACACAGTTTTTCACTTTCGCCCGAATCTTCAGCAAAGGTACAGCTTCCGAGTAAAAGCATAAAAGTCAGCATTAAGCAAATAAGTATCGTAAATTTTCTTCTCGATGTAGTACGCATAACTGTATCTCCTTTTCATATAAATCGGTTTTTATTTATTTCTCTTATTCTTCGTCCTTCGAATCATTACCGTTTTTGCTGTTTTTCTCATTGTCTTCCTCTATATCGGAAAGCTCAATATCTGCGGTATCTTCTATTTCGGGAGTAGGCTCGTTTTTATCAATAAATCCGTCGTCATAAGATTTTCCGATAAAGAGCTTACGGCAGTAAATATCGTTCTGTTTGAAGAGCTCAATAAGCTTCGCAACCTCTTCCGGCGTTATTTTTTCTTTACGCTTTATACTCTTTATGCAGGCGATAAGTATATCACTCGTTATAACGCCGTCACCTGTCGCCTTATCGTAATCCGCGTTATCGTGCGAAAGAAGAACAAGATTGAATATCGGGCAGGATATTCCGTTTCTTCTCGCTATATTCGCGCAGGCGCTTACGTAGTACATTCCGCGCTCAAAGAGGTTCGGAATACGTTTTACCTCGCCGTAGTTACTGAGTGTCCATATTCCCTTCTTGGGTGTTTCGTAAAAACCGGGGCGGTCGTCCACCGATATTACGACGATACCTCCCTCACAGACGACCACGAGGTCTGCGTCCGGTCTAGAGTCCTTATCACTTCTTAAAAGATAGGGATTTTTTACTATATTATTCTTAAAATAAAGAGAAATCAACTCCGAAGCGAAGCGCTTATCTCTTATTCGGCTCTTATTAAGCTTTTCAACCTTACAATACTTAATTATCTCGGGAATAAGATAAAAAAGTATTCCCACTGCTCCGAGAGCAAGCACAACGAGAATAACACAAATAAGCGGTGTAAAACCGTTACTGAGTACTGCCATTTCATAACCTCCTTATTAATAAACAGTCGCATTATGTAACAGACCGACCGCATTTTTATCACGGTCGGTCGGCATTTTACGGATATTACTTACCTTCGGTAACGTCAGCAAGATAGTTCACTACGTCGTCAACTGTAATAAACTTATGGATATCATCATCTTCAATCGTTATGTCGAATTCTTCCTCACAGAGGCAGATAAGGTCAGCAAGCTCAAGAGAACTGATGCCGAGGTCATTGATAAGCTCTGCTTCGTGTGTAATTTCAGATTCGTCAACGTGAAGATTCTCCACAAGTATCGTTTTTACTTTTTCAAAAAGTTCGTTCATATCATTTACTCCTTATAATATAATTTATTGTTAATTTTTATTTTGAATCTTTGTTTATAGTGTGTCGCTTGATCTTTCTCGAAGTAGTCTTTTCAAATTCGGTATCGCGGAGAACGACCTCGTGGACCTGCTTGAATACGGGAAGCTTACGGTTTACGATATTTACCTCTTCCTTGATCTTTGTAAGTATTTCGTCGTTTGAAAGGCCTTCGTTCTTATCGGGATCGGGATATACGATAGCGGTGATAACAACCTCACCCGCACTATTTTCCTGTCCTACAACAACACATTCTTTGATTATATCTATATGCGCGAGATAACTTTCTATTTCTTCGGGATAGATATTTTTTCCGTTACTGAGAATAATTATATTCTTCTTACGTCCGGTAATGAATACGTAGTTATCTTCGTCGATATAACCGTAGTCACCTGTACGGAACCAACCGTCCTCGGTGAAGACATCTGCAGTTGCTTCGGGATTATTATAATAACCGAGCATTACGTTATCGCCCTTTACGAGGATCTCACCGACCTCATACTTGCCGCGGCGCTGACCTTCTTCGGGTTCTATCTTTACCTGACAGCCGTCAACGGGCCAACCGACCGAGCCGAAACGCTCGTGTCCGCCGATATTAACGGCAACGAGAGGAGAACATTCTGTAATTCCGTAGCCTTCAAGCACTCTTACACCGAAAGCTCTGAAATCCTTGATTATTTCCTTATCTATGGGCGCACCGCCGCATACGAGATACTTAAGATTGCCGCCGAACGCCGCAAGTATTTCACCGAAGAGCTTCTTACGGATATCGATTCCGAAGAATCCGCAGAAATTACTGAGCTTCATAGCAAATCTTACCTTCTTTTCAAGGCCCTTTGATCTTATGTTATCCCATATTCTCTTGTGGAAGGTTTCAACAAAGAGAGGAACGAGAGCCATAACGGTCGGCTTGAACGAGGAAAGGTTTCTTGTAACGTACTTAAGGCTTTCATTAAGATAGGACGTCATACCCTTATTGGTAGCGGCAAGGTGCCCGCAGGTCATTTCGTAGGTATGGTTGGGAGGAAGAACAGAGAGAAGAGATTCGTGGCAGGTCATAAACGACATCGTCGTACAAGACGAATTTGTTGCCGTTACGAGGTTTCGCTGGCAGAGCATTACGCCCTTACTCGTTCCCGTTGTTCCCGACGTAAAGATTATTGCACAGCACTTTTCCATATCGATCTCAACGTCTGTGTATGTAGTATCTCCGCCTTCAAGTGCTTCTTTACCGAGCGAGAGAAGCTCATCCATTCCGCGAGTTCTGTCCGTTACCTCTTTTTCGGTATCGAGATATATCGGGATGAAATACTTTATTCCGGGAAGCTTATCCGCGTTTTTAGCGAGTCTGTTGTTAAAGCTTTCCGTATAAACAACAGCATCCGCCTTAGCAAGATTAAGGAAGTTTACGATTTCTTCGTCAGCAAGCTCTTTATCAAGAGGGATTATAACACCGTTACCGTTTACGGTAGCATAGTAAGTTGTGAAATACATCGGATGGCTGTCACCGATAACAGCAACCGTTCCGCCCATAATTCCGAGCTTTGAGAATGCCGTACCGAGGTAATTCATATTATTTTTCAGGTCATTGTACTTGTAAGTAAGGCGCTCTTTGTTTCTTGTGTAAATATAAAGATCCTTCTCGCCGTATTTTTCTGCACTCGAATAAACAAGATGTCGTATATCTTTTGCGGTTTTTTCTTCAAAAACGTATTCCAAAGTACTCAACTCCATTCATTTTTCTACATTATACGTCCATTATACCTAAGAGAATCCGTTTTGTCAAGTTCTTCATACAAATTTCATTCCGGACCGATATTTTTTGTTTTTTGAAAATTCTAAAATTTTTATACAAAATTTTAAAATACCTATTGACAATCTCGAGATTGTGTGCTATAATCAAACCATCGAGAGGTTTTAACGCTTTACTTCATAAAATTAATAATATTTAAGAAAAAGGATTGAAAATTTTATCTTACTGTGGTAATATTATGATATAGTAAAAAAAGTTTAACGGAGGGTCGTATTTATGAACAGCGAAAACACAGAAAACACCGAACCGATCACCCCCGACACCGCGGAAAGTCCCGAGGCAAGTATTGACGCACCGAAAGAGCCGAACTTGTCAAACTCAAATGAAAAGGAAGCAAAGGCTCCTGCAAACAGGTCAAAAAAGAACGCCATCATATTCGCATCGGTCATTCTTTCGCTTCTCGTCGTACTTCCGATACTCACGTTTGTAGATTGGAATGCTCTTTTCAATATCGGATCACAGGACGAAGACAAGGATTCTTGGATCCATTTCTACGGCGATCAGTATTTCCGCACTCCCGACTACGACGAGGATATCGAGAAGGACAAAGATTATATGGACCTTGACCGCCTGATGTATTATACCAATGGTAACGAAACCTTCCAGGTGATAGACAATCCCGAGGATTTCGGAAAATGCTGCGTGCTTTTCTACAACTATTTTGAGAACCTCAAACGCGGTGACTATAAACGTTACTATGCCCTGTTCACCGACGAATATGAAGAAGAATACGGAAACACAAACCCGTTTACAAAAAGAGAACTCAAATATACTCCGCAGAAGATATATAATATAAGGGTTACGCTTATTCAGAGCACATTCCTTGAAAACGGTGACGCGGACGGCAACTACGTCGGAAGCACTGTGCACTATTTCAACGTAGAATATGCGATCAAAGACAACAACGGCACTTACAGACGCGACATTCTCAGCGATCAGTCACGTTCTATCGTATTCGAAATTCTCGAAACAAACGGAAAAGTGCTGATAAACGATATTTCGTTCTACCGTTCAGCCGGAAGCACAAACAAAGATTAATTAAAAATTTTAAATAAACATCAGAAAGGAATTTATCAGCCATGACAGTTATGCTTTATATCTGGATAGCTATAATCATCGCGGCACTTATTGTGGAAGGACTTACCGCAGGACTTACGTCCATTTGGTTTATTCCCGCCGCAGTGGTATGTATCATCCTCGAGCTTTTCAAGGTACCGCAGAGCGCACAGATAGTCGTATTTCTCGTTGTTTCTCTCTTGTGTCTTGTATTTTTGCGTAAATTCTCCAAAAAGAGCAAGCACATCGCAACAAACGTCACCGATATGATAATCGGCGGTGAAGCTGTTGTAACAGAGCGCATCGATTCTCTGGCAGAAACAGGCGAAGTCAAGATAGCGGGCAAGCGTTGGTCTGCACGACTTGAAAACGGCGAAACCGCTGAAATCGGTGATCACGTAGAAGTTCTTCGTATCGCCGGTGTAAAACTTATCTGCAAAAAAATTTAAATAAAAAAACAAAAACAGGAGGCAAATTATGAACTTTTTACCCATTATTCTTTCATCCACCGAGCCCGAACCTATCACAATAATTTTTTGTGTAGCAGTCGCACTTCTTCTTATCATCTTTATTTCGTGTCTGAAGATCGTTCCCCAGGGACACGCAGTTGTTATCGAAAGACTTGGTAAGTATCATTCGACATGGCAGACAGGTGTAAGATTCAAAGCACCCTTTATCGACAAGATCGCAAAGAACGTCGTCCTTATGGAACAGGTTGCAGACTTCCCGCCTCAGCCGGTTATCACAAGCGATAACGTTAAGATGCAGATAGACACGGTTGTCTTCTATCAGATAACTGACTGCAAGCTCTTTGCATACGGTCATGTAAACCCCATCGCAGCTATCGAAAACATCACAGCAACAACACTCCGTAACATCATCGGTGACCTCGAACTTGACGCTACGCTTACATCCCGTGACGTTATCAACACCAAGATGCGCGCTATCCTCGACGAAGCTACCGACCCTTGGGGTATCAAGGTAAATCGCGTAGAGCTTAAGAACATCATTCCTCCCCGCGAAATTCAGGAAGCTATGGAAAAGCAGATGAAGGCAGAACGTGAACGCCGTGAAGCTATTCTCCGTGCAGAAGGAGAAAAGCAATCTGCAATTCTCGTAGCAGAAGGTCAGAAGGAATCTAAGATTCTTGCTGCAGAAGCTGAAAAGCAGGCTCAGATCCTCCGTGCAGCCGCACAGAAGGAATCAAAGATCCTTGAAGCAGAAGGTGAAGCAGAAGCTATTCTCAAGGTACAGCAGGCTACCGCCGACGGTATCAAGATGATAAACGAAGCAGGCGCTTCCAAGGAATCTCTCATACTCAAGAGCCTTGAGTCTATGGAAAGAGTCGCTGACGGTCAGGCTACAAAGATCATTATTCCTTCCGAAATTCAGTCTGTCGCAAGTCTTCTCGCTTCGGCAAACGAGCTTATCGGAGATAAGAAGTAAACGATAAGTTTAACATTTAAGACTTTTATTAACAAGGTCCCCCCGAAAGTTTCACATTTCCGGGGGGGCACTTTCGAATGAAAGGAGAATCGTATCAATGAATAAACGAGAACTTATCACACATTCTCTGGACGCCTATTATTTAAGACTCAAAATCAAATTAAGACTAATAATAAATTTTGTCGAACTGCTGATATATACTTTCCTTATCGGGCTTAATAATTTTGCCAACCTCGAAAGTATAGCTACGATTTCGATAGTTTTTACCGTTCTGTATTTGATAATAAACGTTCCGCTTGTTTTATACAGCATCAAATCAAAAATTGTAATAAACATTCTTGAAATCTTTCTTTACGGTTTCTGTATCAGACTCAGCTATCTGCTTATGCACGAAGAAATACTTATTGCTATAATAAGTTTCTTAGTTATATATCTGATTATAAATATTTCTCTGCTTTTGTACGACATAATTAAACTGAACTTGATCATAAACAAAAGTGATAAGTATTGTTTTTATCATACATACACATCCGAGATACATCACTGTGCTATTGGTAGATTCTATTTTACCGTTGATCTTAACGGTGAAATAGAAAACGAGCTAAAAGCAGATACAACAGCAATATATTCCTTCTTTGCTCCACGTTTCGAAGACTGGCAAAATCGCGAAGTCCTTGTTGCTCACGATTCAGAGAAAGGCAAAGCGTTCGTGATAGGAACTAAAGAAGATTTTCCCGACATTCCGATAAATTGACACACTAAAAGGTTGCCCACCTCGGCAATCTTTTTTTATTAAAAACGCATTTTATTTCGCTAAAGTATTGACATCACGACAAAAATATATTATCCTAAAGGCAAGTAAATTTCCGCACAGTTATGGAGGATTTTATGGAAACCATCACCTTATCAAAAAAGCTTAACGTAAAGAAAAGTTATGACGTTATAGTTTGCGGAGGAGGCGTTGCCGGTGTTGCGGCGGCTGTCACCGCGGCAAATAACGGAAACTCGGTCCTCATTATTGAAAAATCAAATATTCTCGGCGGTCTTGCCACACTCGGACTTGTAAATCTATTCGTTCCTATGTGTAACGGACAGGGAAAGCAGATAATCTTCGGTCTTTGCGAAAAATGGGTTCGTCTGAGTGCTCAGTACGGCTACGACACCATTCCCGCAGAATGGAAGGACGGCGAGCCAAAAGAGCCGACACAGGCAAGATACGTACAGAGATATTCCCCCTATATTTTCGCACTTCAGCTCACAGAGGAGATAACATCTTCGGGCGCAGATATACTTTTTGACTGTATTGCCTGCGATCCCGTGATGGAGGGCAATATCTGCAAGGGTGTTATCACCGAAAGCAAAAGCGGAACAGAATTCTACGCTTGCAAGATGCTTATCGATGTAACGGGCGACTGCGACGTTCTCCGCAGAGGCGGTATTCCGACAGTTGCGGGCGAAAATTTCTACTCGTATTTCGGCAAAATGATAACTCTCGCAAGCTGCAAGGACGCTTACGAAAAGGGTAACATCAAGTTTGCTTTCACGGGAATCAGCGGCGGTAATATCAATCTCTACGGCGACAAGCAGCCCGCAGACGTTCCCAAATGGTCGGGACTTACCGTTGAAGAGGTTACAGACTATCTTGTCAGAAATCAGCACGCTATGCTCGAAAATCTCAAAAAGACAGACAGAAATTCTCGTGAGGTCGCTATGCTTCCTCTTATGCCGAATTTCAGAACGACCTGCCGTATAGACGGAGATTATTCGCTCAGCGTAAACGACGCTTACAAGCATTTTGACGATTCTGTATGTGCAATAAACGACTTCGATCACAGAAATCATCTTTTCGAGGTACCGCTTCGCACACTTTGCAGACGCGACTATCCCAATATGATAACAGCGGGCAGAAGCGCATCGGGCAAGGGCTACGGATGGGATCTTCTCAGAGTAATTCCTCCGGCAATACTTACAGGTCAGGCGGCAGGACACGCTGCTTGTCAGGCTATCCGCGAAAATGTCGGAGTTGCAAACGTAAACATCAAGACTCTTCAGAACACGCTTGAAAAAGATAACGTAATGATCCACTTCCCGGACGAATATGTTCCCGAAGACAAAACTGTTATTATCCACGGAAAAAATGCAGTCGAGATCGAAGGCGGACATAATTAAATAAAAGTCAAACAACAAACGCAACAACAAACGCTACGAAAGAAAGGAAAGGTAAATTAATTATGAAAAACGAAACAAATTCCTCTACAAAAAAAGCAGTTGCATTTGACACAAAGGTAAAAACAAATCCCGAAACCTACGACAACCCGCTTAACCCCGCTAACAATCAAGGCGACCCCTTTGTTATGAGATATGACGGAAGATATTATCTCTATCCCAGCACAGGTGCGGACGTTGCTTATCACGTACAGGTTTCCGAGGACCTCGTAAACTGGACAGAAAGAATAGACTGCGTTCCTACCGATGAAATTCCTTCGGGTATAAACGAGCACGGCGGAAATAACCCTATTGCTCTTCCCGCTTACGCTCCCGAAGTAACTTACTTCAACGGACAGTTCGTAATGGTAACATCGCTCGGCGGAACAGGACATCAGTTCTTCGTTGCAGACAGCCCTATCGGTCCCTTCAAAAAGGTTGGCGAACAGTGGGGATGCAAGATCGACGGTCACATTTTTATAGATAATGACGGTAAGTGGTATTTCTACTCCGCGCACGCAGACGGCGGACTTCACGGCTTCAAGATGACCGCGCCCACCTGTGTTGACGTTTCCACAGAACAGCCTATAGGCGCTATCATCGACGAGGGTAACGGCACTTGGACAGAAGGTCCCGGAATTATATACCACGACGGAACATACTTCCTCACCTATACGGGTAACCACGTTTGCCACACAGCTTACAGAATCGTGTACGGAACAAGCAAGGACGATGTTATGAACTTCGTTCAGGGTACACCTAATCCCCTTCTCGTAAGCACAACAGAGGTTACAAGCGGTATCGGTCACTCGTCCTCCGTAAAGGCTCCCGACCTTGACACATACTACATCGTTTACCACACAAGAGAAAGACAGAGATTCCTCAATATCGACAGATTTATCCTTAACGGAAGAAAGATGGAAGTTTTCGGACCGACAGTTAAGAATTCTCCTATGCCTCCTATGCCCGATATTTATTCTCACTTCTCCCGCAAGACAGATGAAAGAGCGTTCACAGGTACTTTCTCTGTTGAAAACGGCAAGCTCCTTATAAAGACTCCGGGTACGGTTCTTGCTAAGGAAAAGCTTGAGCGCGACAGATACACTATCGAGCTTACTGTAAGAAGAATAGGCAAGGAAGGTCTTGCAGGTCTTGTATTCGGTTATGCCGACGACAAGAACTACGGTGAAGCACTCTTTGATTCAAATACAGAGGAACTCGTTGTCCGCTTCACAGTAAACGGCGAAACAACAGAACACAGAAAAGCACTCGTTCGCAGCTTTGATATTCCTTACAATTTCTCCGTTCTTCAGGCCATTCAGGTTGAAAAGACAGGAAAAGAATTCACATTCTACGTAAATGACAGACTTCTCTGCAAGTACGAAAGCGAGCTTTCAGGTACAGGCATCGGTATGAAGTCAGAAAATGCTCCCGCAGCATTCGGATTTATCGGTGCTACAGCCGCAACAGGCGGATCAAGCTCCAAGAAGTATCCCAAGCCCGTTGCAACACAGTGCGGATACCTCCCCGCTATCTACTGCAAGGAATACGACTACAAGACTGACTTCAAGGCTGACACCGAAGAAGAATACGTATGCGCTAAGGAAGGCGAGACCTACAACTACGCTATCTACTCCGAAAAAGCAGGAAACTACGGTCTTTCCGCGACATACAAGAGCGAAAACGGTGCTGTTCTTGAAATATATGCAGACGAAAAGTATATCAAGGATATAGTTCTCCCCGCATCCGCAGAATTCACATCGGCAACTGTAAGAGATATCGCTCTTATCGACGGCGAACAGACTCTTACACTCTACGTTAAGGAAGGAAACGCCGACATTCTCTATTACAGATGTATGTACAACGTAGCTTCCGAAACAATAGGCAAGGATGCTCTCAGCTATTCCGACGGTATCTTCTGGGAAGAAAACAACGATATAATCTCGGTTTCGAGCTGCGGCAAGAGACTCTACGGCAGTTATATGCTCGGTGACTATACCGTTTCTGCGGATATAACTCCTCTTTCCAAGGAAGGTTACGGACTTCTCGTAAGAACACAGAACCCCGGTCTTCCCCTCTTTACGCACGTTAACTACAACAATACGGACAAGCAGATTGCGGCTTTCCAGGGTGTAAACTGGATGCAGGGCTACTACATTGAGTTCTCTGCTTCCGCCATTACTCTCCACAAAATCAGCTTCACAAAAACAACTCTTGCAACGGCAGAGATCAAGCTTGCTCCAGGAAGACGCTTCCACGCAGACGTTGTTTGCGATGGCTCGAAGATCAGCGTTCTCGTAAACAACAACACCGTTCTCGAATACACCGATCCTGAAGCATATATCAACGGTATGGCAGGTCTTAAGTCCGAGCTGAACGGCGTTGCAAGCTTTGCAAACTTCACAGTAAAGCCTCTTAACTGAGCCGAAATACTTTGAAAGGCAAATCAAAATGATACTGAGCTATTCACAGATAAAAGAGATAACTCTCGGTGCGCTTGACGTTGTACAAGGTGAAAACGGAAGTATTACGTTCAAAAGATTCACTGACGAGCAGGCTGAATATTACCGCACTCACAACGAGGGATATTTTCTCCGTTCAAAGTCAAATTCGGGCATACGTCTCGCTTTTGTAACAGACGCATCTTCCCTGTCAATAGACTACGAAATACTTCGCGGTTCATCTGCCAACTGGTTTCAGCTTGACATAGTCTGCGACGGAGCTATCATAAAGCATCTTGACGTAAGAGTTCCCGAAGATCATTGTGAAGGCACTTTTGAATGTGCTTTGCCCGAAGGTGAGCACACTATAAACGTGCATCTCCCTAATCTTGCGATATTCGTACTGAAGAAGTTCTATCTTGCAGGTGCAAACGTGTTTACACCTTACACTCCCAAGGGTCCGAAAATTCTTTTCCTCGGAGATTCAATAACCTACGGTGCATCGTCATTCTACCCTTCTCTTTGCTACACGGCAAGGCTTACGGCTATGACTGATGCTACGACGCTTAACCAAGGAATAGGCGGAGAGATCTTCCGCGCCGATATTCTTGACCCGAAGCTCCCCTTTGAACCCGACATCATTACGATAGCCTTCGGTACAAACGACTGGTCGTGCGCGAGAAACAACCCCGAGCTTCGCATATCGCGTGCAGATGCTTATTGGAAAAAGCTGAAAAGCATATTCCCGAATGCAAAGATAGTCTATATTTCACCGCTTTGGCGAGGACTTTCCGAAGAAGAAAATCTCACCTTTCTTCCCGCGCGAAAGGAATTTGAAGCACTTGCAAGATCGCTCGGCATTACCGTGGTTGACGGCTTCACGCTCGTGCCTCATCTGTCCGAATTTTATCAGGATAAGACCCTGCACCCGAACGAAAGCGGATTTTCGCTGTACGCGGAAAACCTCGCGGTTGCGTTTAAAAAATCCGGAATACTTCACTAACCAAACAAAATACCGAACAACTGAAGTTGTTCGGTATTTTTCAAAGTGTAGACAAAGGCATAAAGATTAACTGAGAGAAGGGAAAAACCATCTCAAACGCCGAAGTTTTTCCCCTTCTCTCAGACTCTCATCCTCTTTCCTTGGCTAAAAACTTCTCTTTTATTATTATGTCTTCAGCCTGCAAAATACCGAACAACTTCAGTTGTTCGGTATTTTTATTATTTATTTCTATTTTCCATTCTTTTGCGAGTGATCTTAAAGGATATTGCAAATGAAAATGTACCTATAATAATTACCGCCGCGCCAAGTATAAGTCCTATTATCAATCCGCGGGGAATTTCTTTGTTTGGCTCGTTCTCGCCGTTACCGTTAGTGTTGTTTTCGTTACCGTCCGGAATTTCATCAACTACTATATCGTTTTCGGGTTTTCCCGTATCCTTATCAGGATTGTTTTTGTTTTCGGTAACGTCACCAATCCAAAGAGCATTTCCGTAAGGAATATCAATATAATCGGTGAAAAGCACCGCTGTTCCGTCCGTATGCACCCATTTTTCATAAAGAGCAACACTTTCAGAAGCTTTTATGACACTTCCCGCCTCGTAGATATTACTTCCGTCTGTCCAGCCCTTGAACTCGAGTCCTTCGCGCGCTCTCGGAGCATTCGGAAGGGTAAAATCCGAGTCCTTATCAACTACGCTAATATCTGTATTTATCTGAACTACGACTTGATTTGCCGTCGGGTTTTTGATATCTGACATCAGAATTGTAAATCCATATCGGTTATATGCATTGTTTTCTTTATTATAGAGAACAAAATGTACCGAGTTTCGCACTCCCGACGTAAGATTCAGCTTATCAAGCTCTATCGTACCGCTTGCAGGCGCTGAATTTGTTAACTTATATTCCTTGTAGAAAACTCCGTTTATGTACATTTCAAATCTCGTTGACGTTGTATGCGTGGTCGTCACCTTGAATGTAAGATCGTCATTTTTGTCGGTATCGTAAATATACGTCGATTTGGCACCGTACTGCGTAAGCTTATCAGCTTCAAGAGCAGAGCCTCCGCTGTACTTTAGCGTAAGGCTTATTTTTTCACTGAAGCTTACGTCGCCGACACCGGGTACATCCTTAAAGAGCGTATCTTCGAGCCACTTTATTCTGTCCTTCTGCCACTTATAATAGAAATCAAACTCTCTGTCGAAGGTATACGAAACGTTATTTGAATTATTAAAAGGACGTGCTCCGTATTTATCGTAATCGCGCTCAGCTTCTGCTTCAATATACTGTCTGTATATCTCAATTCCCTCGATCATAGTATCAAGAGTAGGTCTGATATCAGCAAATCTTTCCTGAAGCAGAGTTACGAAATACGAGTCCTTATAAAGCGCTTTATACCAATGGTTACGGTTATTCTGATTTCCGTTCCAGCCCGACGCACTTGTAGTTACGGTAAGGTGGTTACCCGCGCCGCAGTCAAAATCCCAAACGGGACTCCAGTATATCTTCCCGTTTTCGATATAGAAGAACATACTTCTGATACCGAATTCTCCGTTCATTACCACACTCTGAAGAATCCAAAAATCAACGAGGCTGTTCATATCGCAGAACTCGCTGTAGTGTCTTCCGTCTGACGTACAGAAATCATCGGAAAGGACCGCTTCTTCAAAATCAAGGATAAGATTTCTCACGTATTCAAGCATTTCGGGATTTGTATACGTATATTCGGGAGAGTCTATCTTGAGCATTACCCCTGCGGGAGTTCTTCCCGACTCAAAAAGATACGGACGTTTATCCTTTTTGTTATCAAACGAGTCATATTCTATAAGATATCCGCTTGTTATATCAAATTCTCCGCTATAATAATCGGAAATCGTATAATTCTCAAATTTTCCCGACGTTACCCAAGCCATATTCTCGCTCATTTTATCTTTAAGGATTTCAGCCTTGGACGATGAGAAACCTTCTTTTTTTGCTATCGAATATGCAACGTCCTCTACTATATCGCCCCAGTCGGTAATATCAACTCTGTTTGAAGATATGCTTATACTTTCGCAGAACTGATAAAGACCTCTGTATTCACCGTTAAGGTAGAGAACCACCCACGTAGAATCGCAGTAAGCAAGTCCGAGCGCACGTGCAAGCTCGTATGCAGTAACATTTCTCATACTTGTAGGGTCATATACGTTAGAAAGGAGTATCCAGTCCTTAGATTTACCCATACCGAACATATCTGCTTTTTCGTCAAGCTTTATACGGTACGAATATTTACCTGTCTGTTTTGCACCGAGGAAGGTTCTTGTAGAATTTCCTCTCGTACGTATTCCCGCACCGAGAGCCGTTTCTCCGGTATATGCATTTTCACATTCGGAATAGTAGTCGTTAAGTTCAACGCGCAAAGTACCCTTGAAATATACTTTGTCATCATCCTGCTCCGGATTTTTTCCGCTGTTTGTTCTGATATGTACTTCGGGAAGTTTTGAATCAATATCTAAAATGTTGTCATTATCCTCGGTGTCGGCGAAAGAAGATATTCCGCTTATGATCGGAACTATCAGAAAAATTATAGCAAGCACTGCTGACGTGATATTTTTGATAAAACGTTTCATTAAAGGTTTCCTCGCTTCGAAAAAGGTGATTTTATACACAAAACACGGTTATGTTACCGTTTTTGCACGCCAATAGGTTAATTATACATCAAAAT
Organism: Oscillospiraceae bacterium; assembly: GCA_015064255.1. Taxonomy (GTDB): domain Bacteria; phylum Bacillota; class Clostridia; order Oscillospirales; family CAG-272; genus SIG672. The sequence goes on along the minus strand of SVSP01000001.1, from coordinate 25,087 downwards.
CGGTCGTTTTACAAGATTTCACTCCAAAGTTTACACTATATTAATAAAAGCGGGCAAACACAAGATGCATTTGCCCGCTTTTTTACTGCATTTTACTGTTTTGAAAATATCTTGAGCGCATCGAATATTCCGCCGACGCCTATAATTTCCGTGTCTTCGGGAAGCTTTGAGGCATCTATACGTGAAGCATCCTTTTTCGGCAGGATTATCTTTGTAAAGCCAAGCCTTACCGCCTCGTTCACACGTATTTCGGGTGCGGAAACCGATCTGCACTCTCCTGCAAGTCCGACCTCGCCAAATGCGATAAGATCATCGGGCAGGGGTATATCCTTCATACTTGACAGAAGCGCAAGCGCTATCGCCATATCAGCCGCAGGTTCATCAAGACGAAGTCCGCCTATTACGTTAAGATAAGCGTCGCACGTCGAAAATCTGAGTCCGAGACGTTTTTCAAGCACGGCTAAAATAAGGTACATTCTGTTATAGTCTATACCGTTTGACGTTCTCCTCGGAGATGAAAGAAAGCTCGTTGATGTAAGAGCCTGAATTTCACTTATGATAGGACGGCTGCCTTCCATAACGCAGACCGCGCAGTTTCCCGATATATTTTTCGGACGTCCCGCAAGAAGCATTTCCGAAGGATTTTCAACCTCGCGAAGCCCCTCTCCCGTCATTTCAAAAACGCCGATCTCATTCGTCGAGCCGTATCTGTTTTTTGATGCTCTTATTACGCGGAAAAGCTGTTGTCTGTCGCCTTCGAAGGAAAGCACGGCATCGACCATATGCTCAAGCACCTTCGGTCCTGCTATATTTCCCTCTTTATTTACGTGTCCGACTATAAGTACGACCACTCCCTTGGTCTTCGCCATCGAAATAAAGCGTGCGGCGCACTCCTTTACCTGTGTAAGGCTTCCCGCAGATGCCGAAACAGAATCCGAAAATACCGTTTGTATCGAGTCCACGATGAGAAAATCGGGAGAAATATTTTCGCACTCGGCAAGTATTCTTTCAAGCGAGGTTTCTGTCATAATATAGAGCATTTCGCCCGAAACGCCTATTCTCTTTGCCCTGTATTTAAGCTGTCCCGAGGATTCCTCTCCCGAAACGTAAAGAACCTTTTTATTTTGACCGAGAACGCCGCATATCTGCATAAGCAGAGTCGATTTTCCTATTCCCGGCTCACCCGCGATAAGCACCGCCGAGCCGTCAACGATACCTCCGCCGAGTACTCTGTCAAGCTCACCCATTCCGGTAAGGCTTCTCATATATTCCGGCATTTCAAGCTCGGAAAATTTTACCGCGCGGTTTTCGCCGAGCACGACAGACGCACCCCTGCTTACCGAAGCAGACGGAGCGCTCTGCGTAATATGTTCTTCAAGAGTATTCCACTCGTTACAGGAGGGGCATCTTCCCATCCATTTTGCGCTTCTGTATCCGCACTCTGAACATTCGTAATATGATTTCGGCTGTTTCATTTTTATTTTTCCTTTTATTTTCTGCTTAATTTACCTTGTTTTCTGCCGACAAAGATAAAATATAATCGTCTATTGCCATAAAAAGCAGGGTCGCAATATCCCGTCTGTATTCTTTATCACAAAGCTTTTCGGTTTCTGCCGCATTTGAAAGAAAGCCGCACTCGACAAGCACCGAAGGCACAACAGCTTTATCAAGAACGTATATCGTCGAGTTTGCTTTCTTTATCTGACGGTTATTATCTTTCTGAAGAAGCGTTTTTGTAAAGCTCTGAATATTTTGCGCAAGCTCTTTACCGCCTGCCACGTTATCCGAATAATAAACCTGAAGTCCGCTGTATTTTTCGGAAACGAATTTATTCATATGGATACTCACGAAAATACAGTTTTCATATTCCTTGGTTATTTCTATCCGACGTCGGGTATCCTGCGCTTTTTTTGAAAGCCCCGAGTTTTCATCGTAATACATACTGTCATCCGATCGCGTCAAAACTACGTTATATCCTCCGAAAACAAGCATATCGCGAAGCATAAGCGCAATATCGAGGTTAAGCTCCTTTTCAAGTACTCCGCCTATACCTACCGCACCTCCGTCAGCGCCTCCGTGTCCGGGGTCTATAACGATCGTAAGCTCACCTTCGTATGCGGAACTATTGACATTGAGAGAATTTTCTGTTAAAATATCCCGTGAGGTACTTCCCGAAAATCCGCTGACAAGCGCGGCAGACAAAAGTATAAAGCAAGCGCATAAAACAAGGCTTATCCCTTCTTTTATACCGAAATAACGGTTAAGTTCACTCTTTTTACCGACAAATCTCATATATAAATCACCCGCCTGAAATATAGATGTTTTTTACATATATATGCCCGGGCGGGGATAAAAAGTAGAGTGATAAAATAATTTCAAATTATTTTTTTCTTTTTGCCTTTTGTATATCAGATATGTTCGGATAATATCTGTCTGTTTTGTTCTTCTTTTCTTCCTGCTCTTCCGGCTGTTTTACACCGTGGCAGTACTTTACGCCGAGAATATAGCCTATCGTACAAACGATAATTGCGGGGATAGGTGTAAGAAGATTTGCAAAGCTTACGTCCATAAAGAAGGTCTTGAGAATACCGACATACATTCCCTGAATGAATTTTGCGATAGTATTTGCAACTCCGTACATCTCGCCTGCCCAGGATGCGGCATTTGAATCGTAAATAACCTTACCGATAAAGCTCAGTATTCCGAGCAAAATATTAAGTGAATTCGCCGCAAGAGCGAGCCCAAAGCCTCTCAGCGGATTATACTTGCGTTTTCCTGCCTCGATTCTGATACCGTCCTTCTGACCGAGCTCATACACAAGTGAGTACACAAGATAGAGGTAGAAGAGGGCGGAAAAAACGCCCGTCCAAAGAATAAGTGTATCGGACGTGCTTGTAGCCATAGCAACAACAAGTCCGAACAATGTCATTCCAAACTGATACAGACACAGTCTTATGACCTGATATCCGTTTTTCTTATAGTTATCCATAAAATTTCTCCTAAACAAATCAACTATACTAATTGTAATAAACAATTATGAACAAAAAAACAACTATATAATAAAAAATCAATTAATAAAATCAAATTTTTACTGTAAACGAGGAAAAACAAGTTATGTCCAAGCTTCCAAACGTAATTACGCAGTTTTCGGCATACAAGCAGCTCATACAAAACCGTTCACCAAAAACTGTCGAGCAATACGAAATAGACCTTACCCTTTTTCTTAAATACATAAAAGCAACTCAAAACGGAGTCAGCGAAAGCGATATTACTGCCATTGACGAAACAGACATTTCAGACGTTGATATTGATTTTCTCGCGAAGATAACGCCCGATATGATAATGAGCTTTCTTATGTACGCCGCGCGTCAGAGAGAAAACAAATCGTCCGTTACCGCGCGAAAGCTCTCTGCCATTCGAAGCTTTTTCAAATATTATACGGTAAACAAAAAAATCCTCGAAGTAAATCCGGCAAAGGATATTGAATCACCGAGCGTAAAAAGAGCGCTCCCGAAATATCTTTCCATCGAAGAATCGATCGCACTTCTGTCGGCTATTGAAAGCGACACTCTTTCACAGCACCGCGAACGCGATTTTGCAATAGCAACCCTATTTCTCAACTGCGGAATGCGTCTTTCCGAGCTTGCGGGAATAAGTCTTTCGGATATCGACCCCGATCTTCGCTCACTTCGTGTAACCGGTAAAGGAAGCAAAAACCGAGTGGTTTATCTTAACGAAGCGTGCAAAAACGCACTCAATGCTTATATCAAAGTACGCGCACAAGGAGAAGTACGCGACAAAAACGCGCTTTTTATAAGCAGACTCGGTACCCGTATATCAATCAAAACAGTTCAATGGATGATAGGCAAATATCTGAAGCTTGCGGGTCTTGAATACCGTCATTTTTCCGTGCACAAGCTCCGCCACACCGCCGCAACACTTATGTACCAAAGCGGTCAGGTCGATATCCGTGTTCTTAAAGATATTCTCGGTCACGAGCAGCTTAACACCACGCAGATATACACTCACGTCAGCGACAGTCAGATGGAAGCCGCAATGAGTGCAAATCCGCTTTCCGATATTAAACCAAAAAATCACTCCGATGAGTAAAAATTACATAAAAACATATGTAAATTCACTCCCTGTTAATAAATATAATATAAACTTGTAGAGACAATACAAATTAAAAACGGAGAACAAAATGTCTGAAAATAAAACAAAAAAGACTTCGATAGGCGGTCAGGCGCTTATTGAAGGAATTATGATGCGCGGACCCGAAAAAACAGCTATGGCTGTCCGCAACACCAAGGGCGAGATAGTCCTTAAAAAATGGGACAACCCGAAAAACACACCCAAAATAGCAAAGCTTCCTCTTATACGCGGCGTTTACAATATGGCAACCTCGCTCATTACAGGTTACAAATGTCTTTCCGAATCGGCTGAGATCGCTATGGATTTCGAAGAGCTTGAAAGACAGGAAGCTGCGGAAAAGGCTCTCAAGGAGCTGAAAAAGAGAGCAAAAAAGGAAGGCAGACCGTTCGAAGAGCTCCTTGCAGAAGAAAATGCAAAGAAAGTCGAAGCCGCCGATAAAGAAGCAGAAGCGGCAGAAGAAATATCCGAAGTTGTCGAAGCATCGGAGGTCGCTCACGAAGAAATCACTTCCGACGAAATTCCCGAAGAAACTGCGGAAACAGAAGAAAAAGCTACCGAAATTACCGAAGCTGCCGAAGTTAAAGAAGTTCCCGTCAAGGAAGTTGAGCCACCCAAAAAGGATGCAAAAAAATCGTCAAGCAGCGATATGGGAATAATTATGGTAATAAGCGTTGCACTTGCACTCGTTCTTGTTATCGGACTTTTCGTATTCCTTCCCGAATTTATCTACAATCTCATTTTCGGCGAGCTTTCGATACGCGCAACATATCTCGACCATCTTGGAAGAAGCGCTTTCACGGGTCTTATAAAGCTTATTATTCTCGTGCTTTATATGTGGGCTGTTTCCCTTATGAAGGATATCCGCCGCACGTTTATGTACCACGGTGCAGAGCACAAAACCATCTTCTGCTATGAGCAGGGACTTGAGCTTACGGTAGAAAACGTAAGAATGCAGAAAAGATTCCATCCCAGATGCGGTACGTCGTTTATCGTTCTTGTCGTCATCGTCGGAATTATTCTCGGCGGATTCATTCAGATAGACAACGTGCTTCTCCGCACACTCGTAAGACTTATTCTCGTTCCCCTTATCGTTGGCATCGGATACGAGCTTATAAAATTCGCGGGACGCCACGACAACATCGTAACCAAAATAATTTCCGCACCCGGTGTATGGCTCCAGCATATCACGACCAAAGAGCCCGAAGACTCTATGATCGAGTGTGCTATCAAGGCAGTGGTTGAAGTTATTCCCGAAGACAAGGAAAAGGATAATTGGTAAAACACCTCCAATGCAGGGCTCGCCCTTCGGGATAGCTCCTTCGAAACGGGTGAGAGGGCTAAAGCAAAAAAACTCAGAGAAGATCTTACCTTCTCTGAGTTTTCTTTATTATAATCAATAATTAAGCAGATTTATAAGCAGTACCCACGCAAATCCGTAATAGGTTACAACAGCAACAAGGTCGTTTACCGTAGTAATAAGCGGTCCCGATGCAACGGCAGGATCGATATTCATCTTTTTGAAGAGGATCGGTATCGTCGTACCCGCGATACTTGAGAAGAACATAGCAACCACAAGTGCGAGTCCCGTACACATAGATACCGCAAACGCAAAGGAGAAGGTTTCCCCTTTTAAAAGCGAAAGATATCCGCCGACGAACACAAAGGAAAGCACACCCATTATGAGTCCGTTAAGAAGTCCTACGCGCGATTCCTTGAAAACGAGATACCATTTCTGCTTTGAGCTTACTTCATCGCTCATAAGAACTCTGATAGTAACCGCAAGCGACTGTGTTCCGACGTTACCCGCCATACCGAGAACAAGCGACTGAAAGCAAACTATAAGCGCAAGATGTGACACTATATTTTCAAAAAGTCCGACCACGCCCGAAACTATCATACCGAGTGCAAGAAGAACTGTCAGCCAAGGAAGTCTTTTACCTATACTTTTTATTACAGGCTCTTTCAAGTCTTCCTCTGCGGTAAGACCGCCGAGCTTTGCGTAGTTATCTCCCAAAACGTCGTTTACAAGCACGGTTATGTCCTGCGCAATGAGAACTCCGCGAAGTCTGTTCTTTTCATCAAGAACAGGGATAGAGTCTTCCGAATAATCCTTGATGCGGTCAAGACACTCCTCGATCTGCTCGTTGGCATAAACGTAAGGGTAAGATGTCTTGATTATGGTTTCAAGATCGATAGTATCTCTTGCTATTATAAGATCCTTAAGATCTATCGCACCGAAAAGAGTTCCGTCATCATCAAGAACGTATATTGTTGATATATTATCATTTTCGGCAGCCTGCGCGATAAGCGATCTCATCGCCTGGCGTACGCTGTGACCTCTGTTTATCGAAATGTAATTCGTCGTCATCTTACTGCCTATCTCATCTTCGTCAAAAGATATGGAAAAGGCAATTTCCTTTTTCGACGATTCCTCAAGAAGATCGACTATAAGCGCACGGCAATTTTTATCTGCTTTCTGCAAATATTCTACTGCTGTCGTTACCTCGAAGCGCTCAAGCATTTCGACCTGCCTGCGCACGCTGAGCTCGCTGATGTAGATATGAAGCTCTTCCGAATACTCAAGAACCTCGGCAAGCATATCGTTATCAAGAATACTGTAAAGCTTTGCTCTTTCTTCCTTTTTGAGAAGCTCAAGCGCAAGTGCAATATCGTTTTCGTGATAAGCCGAGATACGCTCACGGATAAGTGTCGGTGTAAGGTTGCTGCGCACGATATCAACTATCTCGTTTTTATAGTCGGGATGCTGAACAAACTGTGCGTTTGAACCTATGATCTCTTTTTTTGAATTCATTCTCTCTTCCTCCTTTTTTCTACCAAACACATCGTTTGGTTTTAAGCGAAGGCTTTATCAAAATTTCAAAAAAGACAAACAGATATAAAAATACCATTGTACCTTTTCAAAACCCTGATTTCACTCCGCTTGGCGCAGTACGTTTTGAAGGACAATGGCAGAGAGTAAAAAAGTATCAGAATACGAGCGTCCGATAGCTGCGCAAGCTGAACTTAAAACTGACTGCCAATTTCCACCCTCGACTACTACCGACGTCCATATTCTCACCTCTTAATAAAATTATTTTTATACATTATAGCACACTACGTTTCCATATACAAGAGTTATTATTACAACTTTTAAATATTTTTATACTTTTTTGTTATGCAAATTAATAAAAGTACGGATTTTACGATAAGAAATCCGTACTTTTATAATTATTCAAAAGAAACGTTGTTAGCTCTCTCGACTATCATTCTGCACTGCAAAGCATCCTTGACAGCTTCGCCGTAAGCGGTAATATTTACAAACCTCACGTTTTTAACAAGCGAATCATTCGGTGCAAATCCGCTTATAATCGACGGAGGAAATGCTCCCGATACAAGCGAAACGTTTTCAACAAGAATGTTTTCAATATTTCCGCGCACTTCGTCGTGCGAATATCTCGAATACATAACCTTGAAATCGAACAGCTTATCGTAAACGTCCTCTACGCGGATATTCCGGTAAACAATATCGTGTATCTTTGCTCTGTCGCCGTTATGTATAGATATTGCGCTTCCCGATTGCCAACCCTCGTGCTCGCAGTGGATTATGTCAATATCCGAAAATTCGATATTATACATCTCGTCACAACGTGTTTCAAAGCCTATCTCGATCGCATTTCCCGGCTGTGAATTCCAAAAAACACAGTTATTTACTTTTACGTTATAGACATCATTTAGTCCGTCGGGTCCGCAATAATCGGTTGCCTTGATCGAAACGCAGTCGTCGGCAGAACGGATAAAGCTGTTTTTCAAAGTCACGTCGTGACTTCCCACAACATCTACTCCGTCGCCGCAGACGTACCACGACATGACGTTCACGTTATCGATAACAACACTTTCACAGCCGAATATTGCGTAGTTCCAGCCCTTTGCGCCCTGAATAGTAATATCTCTCACAGTAAGTCCTTTGCACTTATGAAAACGCGCTACTCTCCTGTGCTTTGTTGTATAGTCACCCTCAATATCGATCATTCCTCTTCCGCATACCGTAACGTTTTCGGCATTTTCGGCATACAGATGAGCGTGGACCACCGCGCCCTCTGCAAGATAGAGTATCTCGTTTGAACTCAGGCGTATCTCGTCCTCGGTATATTCACCGGGCGCGAAATAGCGTACGTTTTCACCTTCGGGCACGTTTTCTTTTTCATAAAGAAACAAAAATATCGGAAGTCTTTCGGCGTTTGGAAATTCAACACTCAACTTACACGGAAGTCCCGTGGTAAAGACGATCTCGTTTTTACGAAGCGAGGGAGTTATTGCCAAATTCAGCGGTTTTACGCTCACACCGCTTACCTCTTCGTCAAGTATTATCCTTACTTCTGCTTTGTTTTCATTCTCATCAGAAGCGGAATATATCACAAAATCAGATATCTGATTATGAACAATATCTGCTCTTTTTGAATTTACGTATATTTCCATAGTATTCCCCTAAATCAGACAGCTTCGATCTCAAGAACATACGCCGAGTTACCCGGCATCTTAAGATTTACTGCTCTTCCCGACCAAACACCCTTTCGTATACATTCAAGATCGTGTGTTTCGTCAAGCAAATAGTAATTTATTTTTGATTTTTCAAGTCCGATGAGCCTGAGCGATATTTCCTGTGCTTCATTTTCGCAGGCGACTATAACGTATGCTTTTTCACCGTTATAAGAAGCGCAGAGCCTTACGTTATCTGTCTGACCCTTGGTTTTATACTCATACTCACCTTTTCTGAGCATAGAAAAAGCTTTCATACTGTAAAAGGTGTGCTTCTTTGAGCCGTCATAATCGTAAAGACCGCAGAAAGAGCTGAGTATTTCCGAATTATAATACGCCGCTTTGGTAGTTCCGTAATTTTGCATAACGAGCATCGAAGCAAGGCAGGTTATCGCACTTTTTATCGTATATCCCTGCGAGAGATCCCACTCGCCCTTTGAGTCGCGGTGCAAGGTTATCGGTCCCCACTCTGTGTTTATGTTTTCTGTATTTTCGAGCCCGTATTCGCGCAGAAGATCGAAAATTCCATCAAGTCTTCTCACACAGTCTGTCGAGTTGTAGATATAATAATGCCAGGCAAAGAAATCAAGCGGTGCTTGTGTTTTTATAACCGTTTCAAGATAATTATGGAAAAAGTCATATCTTTTCTTGTAATTTTCTTTAATATTGTCGGGTGCCGTCGGTGACGGCTTTATCGGTATTCCGCCCGCAAATCCGCTGCAACCTATTTTTAAGGTCGGATCGTATTCTTTTATCAGCTTTGCGGCAATACAGTAGAATTTGATATATTCATCATATTCGCCCGGCCAATAGTTATACAGATCGGCTTCATTCCATAATTCGCAGAGCTTTATTCCATAGTGAAATCCGTTTGCCCAACCGTCATTGTAGTGCCTGAGTATCTGAATACATATACGCGCCCATTTTGCATAGTCCTTTGGAACTACGCAGAATATCTTGGGAAGTGCGTTTTCCGTTCCCATTCCGAAGCGGTACATGATCTCGATAGAGTTATCGACAGCCGCCTTGATCACAGCATCGGTCTCATCGAAATAATAGTTATTTTCATCGTATTCATCTGCATCAAAATCCGGAAAAACAAAAGGAACTTCTATACATTTGCCTGCGGGAAAATGCGTTTCGTGATATCTTACGAAATCCACTCCCATTTCTTTAAATTCTTCCGTAGCATCATAAAAGAGGTGAAGCGGTCCGTTATTCATACCGTTCATTTTGCCCACAGGCCTTACCTTTTCGGTAAAATCCGCCGTCAAACGTACCATTTTACTTTTATCTCCTATGCTCACAGGTTATACCGTTTGTGCAAAGATAACGGTATGACCTTTTATTTTCAGAGTCACCTTTTCGTCCGAGGTCGTCATTATTTCGGCAAAATCATTGTCTTTATCGACGATATATATCTTTCTTTCGAGTGAAGAGGCAAAGTTTATTTCCACGTCGTTTCTCTTATCCTCGGTAACGGAGATCATAAGAGCCTGCTTTTCTCCGTTTGATGCCGCCATAGCATAGGTGTTCTTTCCGGCAACAGAGGTCTTTACGCTCTCACCGAGCGCGTAAAGGCGTGTAAAGCCGAGGAAAGCATATATCGGTTTAAGCGGTCTTTTCCAGGCTTTACCGAGGAGTCCGCCCCACGGAAGTCCCGGATTCAGCTCATAATAGTGGCAGGCATCCATCTTCGCCTTGTGCATCTGCATAAGGAATGCCGCGTCGAATGCCGCACCCTTTTCGTTTCTCGTGTTTTTCGCTTGTATAAACCCCGTTTCGTCAAGTGTTATACAGCTCCACTCGTCGTTGAATATCTCGACCTTCTTCGGAAGCTTTGCGTCGCGCACCATTTTTCTTACTTCCTTTGCCTGTCTGAAGGCATCGGAAGCATCTTCGCCATAGTAATTCCAGGTCACAAAATCACAGGGAACGTTATTTTTCGCAATATAATCGAGAAAACCTTTGAGGAATTCGTTATCACCACCGCAGAACGCCGCAGCAGGACCGCCGACCTTAAGTCGCGGATGAAGATCCTTTATCGCACGCGCAACAGTTTCGTAAAGGCGGTAATAGTCCTCATAGCTTCCGTCAGGCCAGCATTTTATATCGTCTGCTCTGTTCCATATTTCAAAATACTTTACGCCCGCGTTGATTCCGTTTGCCCAACCGTCGTTGATATGTCGGATAAGATTACAGCAGATACGTGCGAATTTATCGTAATCGGCAGGCTTATTATTATATCTTGACTTCCAGTATTCTCTCGGCGCGCCAAGACGTACCATCACTTTTCTTTTTCCGTTTGCAGCGTCCTTTACAAAATTCGTGGTATTGTAGAGATAATAATTTTTCGGATCATTTTCGTCTTTTGAAAAATCACGAAAAATGAAAGGAATTTCAAGACACTTAACGTATCCTCTGTTATAAGGCTCCTTAAGTCTTGTAAAAGGGAAATTAATTTCACGGAGTATCTCATTTGCTCTGTCGCAATCGGCAGAGTCAGGCGAGCCCTCTGCGTGTACGTAACCGATAGGCCAGTTCACAGCGCCGTGCTGAGGATTTATCTTACCTGTTTTCTTATTAAAATCACAAACTATTCTTTTCATTTTTACAGTACTTCCCTTCGTTAAAGTTCAAGCTCAAGGATATATGCCGAATCGCGCGGCATTTTAAGGTTTATCGCGCGTCCCGAGAAGCTTCCTTTTCTGACAAGTTCAAGGTTGTGTGTTTCATCGATAAAATAGTAATTTACCTTTGCTTTTTCGAGTCCGAGAAGCTTAAGCGATACTTCTTCCTCAGCCTCCTCGCAGGTAACGGCAACGTACGCCTTTTCTCCGTTATAAGAAGCGCAAATTCTTACGTTGTCAGTCTGTCCTTCGGTTTTACATTCCATTTCGCCCTTTCTGAGCATCGAAAAAGCCTTTGCGCTGTAAAAGCTGTGCTTTCTTGTGCCGTCATACTCGTAAAGTCCGCAGAATGCACCTCTCGGGTCTGCATCATAGTATGCCGCTTTCGTCGTTCCGTAGTTCTGCATAACTATCATAGAGGCAAGGAATGTTATCGCACTCTTTATCGTGTCGTGCTGTGACATATCCCACACGCCCTTAGCGTCGTGGTGAAGAGTTATCGGTCCCCATTCGGTATTGATATTTTCGATATTTTCAAGTCCGTATTCACGCAGGAGGTCGAGAATTCCTTCAATTCTCTTTACGCACGCAGAAGAACGGTAAACGTAACAGTGCCAAGCAAAGAAATCAAGCGGTGATTTGGTTTCTATGACAGCTTCAAGGTAATTATGGAAGAAATCGTATCTGCTTTTATAATTTTCCTTTACGTTATCGGGTGCATCGGGTGCGGGTACGTCGGGAATACCGAAAGCAAATCCTGTGCTTCCGACTCTGAGAGTGGGATCATATTCCTTTATCATTTTGGAAACGATGCAGTAGAATTTGATATATTCGCTTCTTTCGCCTCTCCAGTAATCGTAAAGGTCTGCTTCATTCCATATTTCGCACAGCTTTATTCCGTAGTGGAATCCGTTTGCCCATCCGTCGTTATAGTGCTTCAGTATCTGTATGCATATACGCGCCCATTTTGCGTAGTCCTTCGGAATTATACAGAATATCTTCGGGAGAGTTCCTTCCGTACCCATTCCGAAACGGTACATAATCTCGATAGAGTTATCGACAGCCGCCTTGATTACGGCATCGGTCTCATCGAAATAATAGTTATTTTCATCATATTCATCCGCATCAAAATCAGGAAAAACAAAGGGAATCTCTATACACTTTCCCAAAGGAGAGTGTGTTTCGTGAAATCTGACGAAATCAACGCCCATTTCCTTAAACTCTTCTGCAGCATCATAAAACGTGAGCAGAGGACCGTTGTTCATTCCGTTAATTTTTCCCATAGGTCTTACCTTTTCGGTAAAATCCGCTGTCAAACGTACCATTTTTATGACCATTCCTTTCTTGAGGTTATGAAGTTTTGTGCGTTTTGCCTTGGCAAATTCGCAGTTTTGATGCGAAAGCCACAAAACTTCCGTTTATTTATACGTTTTTAAATATCACTTATCGTGCCTGTCTCTTACGACAGAGAATGCTTCGTCTGCTATTTCGACTGTTTCCTTTATATCATCGTCAGTAAGCGACGCGTTTATAAAGTGATTATGGTGATTTGTGAAGAAAATTCCGCGCTTTACACACTCCGCAATCCATTCCTGATGGAGCATAAGCGTCGGGTCATCGGCAATTCTGAGATAGAAGAGGGAGGGTACGCCCGTAACGTGAAGGTCAAATCCGTACTTTTTACCCGCATCTATAAGACCTTCTTTAAGCTTTGTTCCCTTTTCTATAAGTATTTTGGGAGAATTTATGCGTTTCATCTTATTTATGCAGGCAATTCCCGCCGCGAAAGGAACGGCAGAAAGCCAATAGCTTCCCGTATAGGACATTCCCGAAATCGTATTTTTAAGAAAATCCTTTCCGCAAAGCGCCGAAACGTTATATCCGTTTGCAAGTGCCTTACAGAAGCAGATAAGGTCTGCCTCAAATCCGAAATAGTGATCCGAGCCCGCAATATCAAGTCTGAATCCTGCGCGCACGTCGTCAATAACAAGAACCGTTCCGTTATCGGTACAAAGCTTTCTGACCGCCTGCCAGAAGCCCTCTGCGGGAAGCTCGTTATCCATAAAGTTCCCGTGCATATAGGGCTGTGAGATAACTGCGGCTATCTGACCTTTATTTTCATCAAAGACTCTGCGAAGACCCTCGATATCGTTCCAGTTTACGTAAATATTGTGCATTACGTCTTCTTCGATAACACCCGAATAGTCTATCTTCTGCGTCCACGGAGCAACGCCGTGATAATATCCCTTAAAGAAAACGATCTTCTTTCTGTGTGTATATGCACGCGACGCCATAACCGCCATAGTTGTAACATCGTTACCGTTCTTTGCAAAAAATGCCCAATCCGCAGATGCTACGGTATCAACGAGAAGCTCTGCAAATTCTATCATCTTCGTAGACGGAAGCGTGGTACAGTCGCCGATAGCGCGCTGTGCGGCTGCCGCTTCGTCTATTTCGGGATCGTTATAGCCGAGAACGTTCGGCCCGTATGCGCACATATAGTCTATAAATCTGTTTCCGTCAAGATCCCAGAGATAGCTTCCAGATGCCCTTGACGAGAAAAACGGAAAGGCTTCTACCGGAGTATAGCAACCCTCGGCAGGACCCTGATGTCCGTAAATTCCCGAAGGAATTACCTTTTCTGCGCGCGCAAATGCCTCGCGGCTTTTTTCATACGTATATATCTTTTTCATATCGTTATCTTCCTTTCACACACTTTTCACACACTTTCAGGCTCTTATGCAAGATAAAGGGCGACTCTATCGAGAATACGGTTGATATTATCTACCTGTGAGATCATTCCGCCGACACGTACAAGTCCCGTGCCTATACACGCAACAGCATTTATCTCGCCGTCAAACAGCTTTCTTGCCGTTTCAACCGAGTCGAACGACATAAAGGATGTATAATTTTCGGGTGCGCTGTGAATGGCAGTAAGCCTATGGTCCTGTGACTTTATCGAAAGCACGATATCGTTGCCTGCCGACATTCTCACAGTTCCGTCAACGATATACGAAGCACTCGCTCTTCCTATCTTGTCCTCGTTTCCTATCTGTGCGATAGCAGAAAGGATGAGATGGAACATAAGAAGCGTACTCTTTTCGAAAAATTCCTTATTTTCAAGATCCTTTTTCTCTGCGCGCAGATATTTTGTGAGTATATCTGTCAGCTTTATAAAATTCTTCGTAAGAAAGCCTATTTTAAGGAAGCCCTTTCTCGGTATCGGTGTGTATGTACCGTCTATCATACCGTTGAACTTATCGGGAGCCGAGAAAGAAAGCTTAATGTCGCAAGGATCCGCGCCTTCAAGCACGGTACACTTTCCGTCTTTAAATACTATTCTTCCTTCGGGTCCGTCCTTTACGGAAATACCAATCGTGATATTCTTCCCCTCTATCAGAGCAGACGCCTCACTGTCAAGCTCGCAAAGATAAGGCAATGTTCCGAGTACGGCAAAAAGATTTATATATGCAAGTGTTCTTGAGTCTGTCATACATATACCCACTTTCTTTATTTTTATGAATATTATAGCAGATATTTGATATAAAGTCAATAAAAACAAGACAGAATGTTTCACATTCTGTCTTGTTTGACTATTGTCTGTATCATATACCAAGCAGCGATTCCCACGTAAGCGGTCCTGCTATGCCGTCGATGTCAAGATCATTATCCTTTTGATATTTTTCTACCGCATCACGAGTATTATTTCCGAAAATACCGTCGTCATCGATTTTTAAAAGCATTTGCAAAAGCTTCACGCTGTTACCTTTGCTGCCTTTATTCACAGTAGGAAAATACTTTGAAAGATTTTCCTCTTTGCCGTTCTTACCGTCAAAGATAAGCCCACGCCATTTACCGTTTTCACGCACGTCTGCGTGTACAAACCCTCTCGACACGTATATGCCTGCCCCCGAAACGCCAAGACCTTCGAGATAATATCCTACTTTTGCACTTGATACTCCGCTTACAACGAAGTCGGCGGCTTCACCTGTAATATGACGGCTGTTTGACGTACCTCCGATTTTTTTATTATATGATGGCGTTCTGTATGCAGACGTGATTATCACGGGCTTTCCGAAATGCTCACGCACCTTCTGCAAAAGATCAACAAGCTCGTCCGAAACAAGCACCTCGTCGCTTTTATCCGCACACGCAAACTCACGAAGTTTGAAATTTTCCGAAAGTTTCAGATCTTTGTTTTCCGAAAGAAAATATTTCTTTATCAATTTTACATCCTCCCCTCCTTACCCATAATATTCCTTTTGTCCTAATCTGTGTCAGTATTTTTCATTATATCCGATGCCTTATCTGCCGACTCGGACAACATAGAAAGTGCCTTAGCATCGATTTTACCTTCTGTGATAACGTAAATAACAGGCGCGGAAAAGAGCGCAATTATCGAGCAGACCGATCCAACGTCGCCGCCTACCCCGCTTAGTGCAAAAACTATCGAAAAAGCCGATGAGATCAGCGTAAGTATAAATTTTCTTGATAAAAACTTTTTCATTGTGTTCAAATCATTTCCTCCTTGATTTTTCCGTCTTATACGGAAAACATCTTGCAAATCATCTGCCAAAAAAACTATGTACGGTTCAGCCTAAGATCAACAAAATGTTTTCCGTAATATAAAGCAACATCTCCTCCAAATCTTACTTTTGCGGCGGATACGTACTTATTTTATCTTCAAAAGCCAAACAAAAGAGTAGCAAAAAGTATTACTTAGTATTTTTTTATAGGATTTTAAAAAAATTTGTTGCAAAAACAAGAAGATTATGATATAATTACCTCATCATATTTTTGAGAAATGACTTTTTCATTATAAAAATTACACAGATCAACAGAATCAATGAGAAGGTGATAATTTGAAAATTCTATCTATCGGAAACAGTTTTTCGCAGGACGCGCATAAGTATCTTCACAAAATAGCACAAGCAAGCGGATTTGATATGGAAACGGTAAACCTCTATATCGGCGGATGCAGCTTAAGACGTCATTACGACAATATGCTCTCCGGTGCTGAAGACTATGACCTTGAGCGCAACGGCGGACCGTGCGAGAGAAAAATATCGCTTAACGAGGCTATTACACTTGACTGCTGGGACGTAGTAACCCTTCAGCAGGCAAGCGGATTCAGCGGTCAGCCGCAATCCTATATTCCGTACGTAACCGAGCTTGCAGATTTCGTACGCAAAAACGCTCCTCAGGCAAAAATATATTTTCATCAGACCTGGTCTTACGAGCTTGACTCTGCACACGCAGACTTTCCTAAGTATAATAACGATCAAAGGGAAATGTTCAGAAGACTCAGAGATTCAAGTGAAATGGCGTCAAAGCTTATCGGTGCGGAAATTATACCCGTAGGTACTGTAATACAGAAGCTTCGCGAAACCCTGCCCGAATTTGATTACGAAAACGGTGGAAAATCACTCTGCCGCGACGGATTCCATCTTTCGCTCGATTACGGAAGATTTACTGCCGCCGCAGTATGGTTTAATATACTCGCAAAAGGAGAGATCAACTTGAAAGCCTTTGAAAATCTCAGCCACCCGCTTCTTAAAAACATTGTAGCAACCATACTCGACACGACATAAATTATATTTCTTTGAAGTAAACTTAATTTTTAAAATAAAGGAATTTGAAAGGAATTAATAATTTATGTTTTTTATATTTTCACTTCTCGCACTTCTCTTTTGGAGTGGCTCTGATATATTCTCCAAGATCGGTTCGCGTCCGAATGATAAAAATAGCCATTGGAAGGTGGTTTTTGCAGTCGGCTTTATTATGGGAATACACTTCTTTATTACCGTAATAGGCGGCAAAATAATCGACAGCACAGTCGGCGTTGATGCTCTTCCAAAATTCGTAGCAAGTCTTTTCTATACAGACTTCGTTCTTATGGATTTTGTAAGATATCTCCCCGTTGCAGGACTTTATATTCTCGCCATGGTATTCGGATATATCGGTCTTCGCTACATTGAGCTTTCCATTTCTTCACCTATCTGTAACTGTTCGGGCGCGCTTGCATTCCTTCTTTGTATCGTTTTCGGTCTTACGTCCAAAGAAGACATTACCCCTATTGCAATAGTAGGTGTCGTTCTTATAACTCTCGGTATTCTCGGACTCGGTATAGTCGAAAGCCGCGAAGATGATGAAATCCGTCAGGCACGTCAGGAAAAAGCAAACCGCAAATACGCGAAGAGCTTCCTCGCATTTATGCTCCCCATCGCGTATCTTATAATCGACGCTCTCGGTACGTACGGAGATGAATTCATCTTCTCTATCGAAGACTCTGCAGGAAACGGCATTATAACCGACTACGCCGCAAACTCCGCATTTGAGCTTACCTTCTTCGTTCTCGCAATTTTCGCATTTATTTGGGTAAAATTTGTGAAGAAGGATACGATTTTCGCAGGAAACAAGCATCTTTTCCTCGGTGGACTTTGCGAAACACTCGGTCAGGTATTCTATATGGCAGTTATGTTCAGCGACTTTACGGTCGGTATGGTAATCATCTCTGCTTACTGTGCGCTTTCCGTTCTTTGGGGCAGAATCTTCCTCAAGGAGAAGCTCAGCATAAAGCACTACGCCGCAATCATTACCGCTTTCGCAGGTATAATGCTTCTCGGTTAATTTATCACTAAAAAACACACAGCGCACCGACAAAAAAGTCGGTGCGCATTATTTTTCAAGCATTATCTATCTCGCGCCGCAGACGCGCAATACTTCTTTTTTCAAGACGGGATATGTACGACTGAGATATACCGAGCATATTCGCAACGTCCTTTTGCGTATATTCCCTTCCGTCGCGCAGTCCAAAGCGCAGCTCTATTATTTCGCGCTCACGCTTTGAAAGACAGGTGAGTGCGCTGTGCAACGTTTTTTTCTCCTCGTCCATTTCAAGACTTATACCAACCGTATCCTCCTCGCTGCTTAAAACGTCAGAGAGAAGAAGCTCGTTTCCGTCCCAATCGACATTCAGCGGCTCATCTATCGAAACCTCAACGTATTTTGAAGTTTTGCGAAGATACATAAGTATTTCGTTTTCAATACAGCGCGAGGCATACGTGGCAAGCTTTATATTCTTATCCGCACGAAAAGTATTTATCGCCTTTATAAGCCCTATCGTACCTATCGATATAAGATCCTCGATACCTATACCGGTATTCTCAAATTTTTTTGCTATGTAAACTACAAGCCGCAGATTTCTCTCAACCAAAACGCTTCGCATATCGTCCCCGTTGTCCATACGCGAGAGTATTTCCGCTTCTTCCTCAGGTGTAAGCGGCAGAGGAAGGGTGTCCGTTCCGTTTACGTAATATATTCTGCTGTCGCTGCTCAAGTCGAAGATACGTCTTATAAGCTCATAAAGCAGGCTATCCATAATATTCTTTTTCATATACCGATTTGTATCCTTTCCGTTTGTTTTCAGGCTTTTATTTTATCAAAGAATTCGGAAGAAGTGCCTCGCATCCTCCGAATTTGCTGTTTACACTGTCAAGTGCTATACAGGCACTTACCTCTTCGCCGCCGAGCAGAATTTTATCGGGCACATATCCGAAAAGTATGTGCGCACCGCCTGCCCCGAGCGGCATTATCGGTATTATCCGCACTCGCTTTGCATCCGAAATTGTAGGCTCGCCTATCCCTTTTGACGAAAAAAACACCGAATACAGCGATTTCGGAATAATATTTTCCATCTGCTGTCTTCCCGTTATTATCACGGGAAGTCCGCCGACAGGCTCGCGGAGCAGATTTCCGCTGTCGCAGTATGCACTCATTTCCACTCCTCTTCCGTCGGAAAACACCGTGAGCGTGGTCTTTAAAGGTACGACCTTCTTTTTGAAGACTTTTACTGTATTTGTAATTATCCACGACAAAATAAGCGAAAAAATGCATATCGCAAGCGGAATTATCCCGCCCGAGCCACTTTTTATTTCAGGAAGCTCTGCTACGCTATCAAAATATTTATAAAGAGATAGAAGCCCCTCGGATGTGACGGACGAAAGAAGTGAAAATATTGCAAACGCGAGTGAAATTTTTATAAAGCCGCTGTTATAGAATGCTATCATACACGCGGCAAATACGGCTAAAAGTCCGATAAAAAAGGAAATTTGTTCATTTCCGGGAAAAATAAGCTGTGTTATCGGAAAAGATGCCGTAACTGCAGAAGCTATCAAAAATCCGAAAAACTTTTTCTCTGAGCGTAAAACAAGCGAAACAAGAAGAAAAAGGAGCAGATCCATACAGAGATTGACTATAAAAAATATATCCGCATATATTGTCAACGCACTTTTCCCCCCCGAGCTTGTTTTATTGCTAATCAAATTATATTACACGTTCTCCGTAAATTATGTCACATTCGGTCCTTTGGATTTTTATTTTTTCACTTTCCCTGCATAAAGTGCTTCAAAAAAGTGTAAATTTATTTTATTGCCACTTGAAAATATTTTTCTTATGGTGTATAATAAAATTGTATAAATATCTATTTGAAGGGAGAATTACGTTATGATGCAACCCGAAAAGGAAAATACCATTACTTTTGCCGTACAGGATGATAAAGAGCTGAAAATAAGACACACGCTCTCACAGGTGTATTCCGCACTTAAAGAAAAGGGATACGACCCTATTAATCAGATCGTGGGTTACATTCTGTCCGAAGACCCCACCTATATCACAAGCCACAACAACGCGCGCAGTCTTATCTGCAAGCTTGACAGGGACGAGCTTCTCAATGCTCTTGTCCGCTTCTATCTCAGAGGAAAGTAATACGGTTTTCTGCCAATAAAACACGTCAAGACACTATGATAATTAAAAATATTTGCGATGCAGAGCTTTCCGATCTTTCTGAATGTACTGTTGCTCTCGGAAATTTCGACGGCGTGCACTTTGCTCACACCGAGTTGATACGAAAAGCCAAAGAGATCACTTTCTCGCTCTGTAAAACGGCGGGCAAAAAAATTCTTACCGCCGTTTTTACTTTTTCAGATTTAAAAAAACCGTATATCACAACGACCAACGAAAAGCTTGCCGTTTTTGAAAAGCTCGGTGTTGACTGTGTATTTTTGTGTTCTCTTGAAGCGGTCAAGAATTTGTCACCCGAGGAATTCGTGCGTGATATTCTCGTATCAAAGCTGAGATGTGTACATACGGTATGCGGATACAATTACAGATTCGGCAAAAATGCACTCGGCGACACGTCTCTTCTCAAAGAACTTACCGAAAAATACGGCATAGGTTGCACGGTTGTAGATGAAATACACGGTGTAAGCTCTACGTGTATACGCGAGCTTATTTCAAACGGAAACATAACCGAAGCAAACGAAATAATTGGTCGTCCGTTTACCGTCAGCGGCAATATAATACACGGCAGAGGTGTCGGTCATACCTTCGGATGCCCTACGCTCAACGTGGATATTCCCGAAGGCAAGCTCCTCCCTATGAACGGCGTTTATTTTACCGTATGCAAGGTAGGCGAAAGCTTCTACCCTGCTATAACAAACGTCGGTGTTTGCCCAACGTTCGGAAACGACAGGATCACCTGTGAAAATCACCTTATAGACGTCTGCTGTGAGCTTTACGGAGAATTTGCAGAAGTATTTTTCCTTGCATTCAGAAGGAAGGAAATAAAATTTTCTTCTCCCGACGAGCTGTACAAAACGGTAAGTGAGGATATTTCTGCCGCACGAGATTTTCACATTTACCGCTATCAATGATTTTATTTTAAAACAACTATTATTCGCCGAAAAATTCCGGCACGGAGAGTAAAATGCTCAAAAAAAGATACGTGACCTCACTCCTCACGTTTATTATAATATTCTCATTTCTGATATCTATTCCTTTTTCCGCTTCAGCAGATGAAGAAAAATCGTACGAAGAAGCCAAAGCTGCTCTCAAAGCCGATATGGAAGACCCTTTTTATATCGAAACGGTAGAAAGTGCTTATCTTTACTGTCTTTCCACCGAAACCGAGCTTTTAAGCTTTGACGCTTCTCCCGAAACGCCCGATATTCCTTCGGAAACGGTAAAGCTTCTCACTGCACTCACCGCGTACGATATGATAGATGACCTTTCGGAAAAGGTCACCGTAACCTCCACAATGGTATATCGATCCACGGGAATACGTTACGGATTTGCCGCAGGAGACGTGGTTACTTATTCAGACCTTCTCTGCACCCTTCTTATGCGTAACGCAAACGATGCTGCCGTAATACTTGCCTATTCGCTTTGCGGCGGTACCGACGAGTTTGCCGAAAAAATGAACGAAAAAGCAATTTCGCTCGGACTTACAAGCAGTACCTTTACAAATCCCACAGGTCTTCACGATATCAAAATGAAGACCACCGCGAAAGATATTTTTCTTCTCGCTTACGAATTCTATGCAAACGAAACGCTTATGAACTATTCGGGTGCGTACTCAAAAAAGCTGAGTATAAATGACACTATATACAACCGCAATTATCTTATAAGCTCGTATTACAATACCGGAAAATCTTATATAGATTCAACTGTAAGCGGAATGATATCGGGTTCATCCACCGAGGGAGGACACGTTCTCGTTCGTTCTGCAACGTATGACGGATATGAATACATATGCGTAATTCTCGGCGCACAGCGTGACAGTCACTTCATTTATTCTTACGACATATCGGCGGAGCTTATAAAATGGGGCTCTAAGAACTATTCTTTCCTTAAAATTCTCGACAACTCGACTCCCGTAGCATCTGTGCCTGTAATAAACGGACGCGAATCCGACTCGGTACCTGTAGTACCGTCCGACAATATTTCAAAATATCTGCTCTCGGATGCTTATTCAAGCGGTAAAGTGACGTCTGAAATAAAGCTTAACGTCGAAAATTTCACCGCACCCATCACGATGGGCACAGAAGTCGGGGAAATATTTATATATTATAACGGAGAGCTTATCGCCGAGAGTAAGCTGAAAACCGCGTGTGATATAACCGAAAATACCACGAGTGCCGCAATACAGTCGGTTTGGACCAAGCTTTCATCCGAAAAAGCAATAAAAGCTTATATTATTACTGTCTCCTGCGTTGCCGTTTACATTTTTATAAATTCCATAATACGCCAGCAAAGGAAAAACAAACTTGCCGCACGCGGCATAAAATGAAAGTAAAAAAACAAGGAAACTACAAAGAGGAAGTATATTTATGTTCGAAACCATAAAAGAAGATATAGCTGCAATAAAAAACCGTGACCCCGCCGCACGCTCGGCTTTTGAAATAATGTTCCTTTATTCGGGATACAAGGCAGTACGTTCTTACCGCCGCGCGCATTGGCTTCATAATCACGGACTGCGATTTCTCGCACGTTGGGAGTCCCAGCGCTGTGTGAGAAAGACAAATATAGAGATCCACCCCGCCGCGCAGATAGGCCGCAGACTCTTTATTGACCACGGAACAGGCGTGGTTATCGGAGAAACGACAATTATCGGCGACGACTGCACGATATATCAGGGTGTAACCCTCGGCGGTACGGGTAAAGACAAAGGAAAGCGTCACCCAACACTCGGTAACGGAGTTATGGTAGGCGCGGGCGCAAAGGTCCTCGGACCCATAAATATCGGCGACAATACTCGAATTGCCGCAGGTGCCGTAGTTCTGTCCGATATTCCCAATGACAGCACGGCTGTCGGTGTTCCCGCAAGAGTGGTCCGTATCGGCGGAGAGCGAGTTAAAAATCTCGATCAGATCCACGTTTCCGACCCCGTCGCACAGGAGCTTTGCAAGCTTCAGCACCGCATATCCGAGCTTGAAAAGAAGCTTGAAGAACAGACAAAAGAGTAATTTGAGCTTATGTAAGAAACCTCCCGACAGATTTCAAGGTCTGTCGGGAGGTTTTATTGTGTTTATCGTATAATGCAAAAAAACTCGCCCGAGGATGTGCAAAGTTAGCGGTAAATTTGAATAGCCTTCCCCAGTGGGGGAAGGTGGCACGCGAAGCGTGACGGATGAGGTGTTTCTTACCTTAAACTAACTCCTCATCCACCGCTAAAGCGGTCCCCCTTCTCCCACAGGAGAAGGCTTTTTTGATATGCAGAAAACAAAGAAATGACCCGCACGATGATATGCACCTCCAAAAGTGTCTAACTTTTGGGGTGCATATCAGAGGCGGGGCGACAATTAGATGTTAAAATGTTTTTGAAAATCTTCTCTGCCATGTAACTTGTCAAAAGGACTACGTTTTATATATTCATAAAAATCCTCTACCTGCGTGGTTGTTCCTGTTCTGCATATATTGTCGGTATTACATTCAACTTGATCGAAGAATGGGCTTGTGAAATGATAGGTAGTGTTTTCCTCCATGAATTTATCATAAGCAGTTGCGTACTCAAGCGATTTTTGCAGGCATTGAATCGCCGTTTCATACTGTCCATTCGATGTGTAGATACTTGCTCTTCTGCGGTAATTATCGGCAAGAAAACAATTATAATAAAAATAGTTTCTATCTGGAATTAAGGCATTTAGTATCTGCTCCTGTGCTTCACACGCCAGCATATCATAATTGCCAATATGGCTAAGGATGTGTGTTAACATACTATCGAGCATCTTTTGCGAATGTATGATTTTTTCTTTGCCCTGTAAACAATCTAAAAGAACAAGATCTTTGCTTACTGACAAATTTTCGGGATAAAGCTCAGCATATTTCTTTGCTTCATCACGGCGACCTCTGATACATAAATACTGCACGATGCCTTGTATCGAGCTTGCTTTGATTTTCTCATCAGTCGTATTTTCTATGACAGTGGCAAAATGCTTGATAGCCTTTTCTTGTTCCGCAATATATTCTTTATCATCCTTGAAATCGAAGGAACGCATTGCCTCGCACCACGCAAGCCAATTAAGATATTTCATTTCTCCGGGATACTCAGCCACGGCAGTACAGGCAATCTCGTATCTTTTGGCAAGATCACCGCTTATCCAGGTTTCACGCTCTTCTTTTTCAAGTTCTTCTCGGCGCGCATCAATACCGTCATTTCTTAAACCAAGTAATTCATCAGCTGAAACGCGAAGCAATTTTGTCAAAGGTCCAATCAATGACAGGTCAGGGCTCGATAATCCGCACTCCCATTTCGACACCGCTTGATAAGAAACGCAAAGATAATCCGCAAGTTTTTCTTGCGTCAAATCATTCTTTTTTCGTAATTCCTTAATTTTTTCACCTATGGTCATTAGAATCACCTCTTAAAAATTTATTGAATCCGGATTCTGATATTATTATAGCATACATCGACCGCCAAGACAATAACTTGTTTTTTGAATTGAGATACAACCCATAGTTGAGTTCGTAAAAAGAACGGAGCACCTGCTTTATCTCAGGTACGCCAAGGGCGAGGTTTTCTTGCCAATCGATGCCTACGGCATCGATTTCATGCAAAAATCGCACCCTTGCGGGTGCGATTTCTTGCAAGCGACGGCTATGCCCGTCGGTTTATACGCAAAAAAACTCGCCCAATGGGTGCTTCTCATAAGGAAGTTAGCATGTCGTATTGTAGGGACAGGCGTCCTCGACTGTCCGATAGCGCGAAAATTTGATACGCAGAAAGCAAAGAATAACCCCGACAGATTACAAAAAAATCTGTCGGGGGTTAATTTTGTTCTGTTCGATAAATTGGAATTTGAACAGCAAGATTTTTTGAGATGTTATTGCTTATTCATAACACGTAGTAAAATGCTCTAAAACCGCCTTAAATAAAGGGTTTTCCGCAAACAACTCATTTCATCCCACTATACGGTGTTACACCGTTTTAC